>CP076053.1:2400282-3000353 GCA_018672315.1 Nocardioidaceae bacterium
GCTGGCCTCCCAGCAGACGCTGGTCAACGTCGGCGAGCAGCGGGTCGACCCGGCCGAGCAGGCGAATCCCGACGCGGCACTGGCGGCGGGCAGCGCGGCGTACTCGGAGTGGCTGGCCGCCGAGTCGCCGGACGTCTCGGTGGACCCCCGCTACGGCGAGTGGGACAGCGGCCGGCTGGTGCCGGGCGACTCCTCGCTCTCGGTCGCGGTCAGCGACGGCGCACTCGCGGCCGACGGTGGCGGCGAGCTGCCGGCCACGCAGGTCTGCTCCTGACCGGGTCCGTGACCGGGCCGACCGCTGACGGGGCCGGCGAGGCGGGGGAGGCCTTCGCCGAGCTGGTCGCGGTGATGGACCGCCTGCGGAGCGAGTGCGCCTGGAAGGCCTCGCAGACCCACGAGTCGCTCGTGCGCTACCTCGTCGAGGAGGCGTACGAGGTCGTCGACGCGCTCGAGACCGGCGACGCCGACGACGTGGCCGAGGAGCTCGGCGACCTGCTGCTCCAGGTGGTCTTCCATGCCCGGATCGCCGAGGAGGGACCGCAGGGGCGTACGCCCTTCGGCGCCGCCGACGTCGCGCGAGGCATCACCGCGAAGCTGAGGCGCCGCAACCCGCACGTCTTCGGCGAAGACGACCGCACCGGCCTGCCGCCCGTCGACCGTGACGACGCGGCAGCGGTGAACGCGCGCTGGGAGCAGGTCAAGGCCACGGAGAAGCGCCGCGAGTCGCTGATGGAGGGGGTGCCCTCGTCGCTCCCCGCGCTGCTCACGGCGCTGAAGGCGGTCGAGCGTCTGGAGAGGTCGGCCGACGGTCCGACCGAGCCCACCGATGACGACGACGAGATCGGCGAGCAGCTGTGGCGCCTGGTCGAGCGTGCGCACGCCGAGGGCACCGACCCGGAGCAGGCGCTGCGTGAGGTCGTCCGTCGCCGCACGGCCGGACGCTGAGCAGACCAGGCGCGGGCGAGCCGTCGGGGAACCGGCCTCCGGCGTCGATAGGGTGGACCGCGCCTGCTCACCCCCGTCCCGAGGAGCTCCCCTTGGCCGCCATCGACGTCGTCGCCGCCCGCGAGATCCTCGACTCCCGGGGCAACCCGACGATCGAGGTCGAGGTCGTCCTCGACGACGGCGCGCTGGGTCGCGCCGCCGTCCCCTCCGGCGCGTCCACCGGGGCCTTCGAGGCGGTCGAGCTGCGTGACGGCGGGGACCGCTACCTCGGCAAGGGCGTGGAGAAGGCCGTCGCGGCCGTCGAGGACCAGATCGGTCCGGCCCTACTGGGCTTCGACGCCGACGACCAGCGTCTGATCGACCAGGCGATGATCGACCTCGACGCGACGCCCAACAAGGCGACGCTCGGCGCCAACGCGATCCTCGGTGTCTCCCTCGCGGTCGCCCGGGCCGCCGCCGAGTCGGCCGGCCTGCCGATCTTCCGCTACGTCGGCGGGCCCAACGCGTGCGTGCTGCCCGTCCCGATGATGAACATCCTCAACGGCGGGGCCCACGCGGACTCCGGCGTCGACGTGCAGGAGTTCATGATCGCGCCCATCGGCGCGGCGAGCTTCTCCGAGGCGCTGCAGCAGGGCGCGGAGGTCTACCACGCCCTGAAGTCGGTGCTGAAGAAGAAGGACCTCTCCACGGGCCTCGGCGACGAGGGCGGCTTTGCGCCGTCGCTGCCGTCGAACCGCGACGCCCTCGACCTGATCGCGGAGGCCGTCGAGGCGGCCGGCCTGAGCCTCGGCACCGACATCGCTCTGGCTCTCGACGTCGCGGCGACCGAGTTCTGCTCCGACGGCACCTACGCCTTCGAGGGTCAGCAGCGCTCGTCCTCGCAGATGAACGACTACTACGCCGAGCTGGTCGACGCGTACCCGATCGTCTCCATCGAGGACCCCCTCGACGAGGAGGACTGGGACGGCTGGAAGGACCTGACCGACCGCATCGGCGACAGGGTGCAGCTCGTCGGCGACGACCTGTTCGTCACCAACACCGAACGGCTCCAGCGGGGCATCGACGGCGGCCAGGGCAACGCGCTGCTGGTCAAGGTGAACCAGATCGGCTCTCTCACCGAGACCCTCGAGGCGGTCGAGCTGGCGCACCGCAACGGGTTCCGTTGCATGATGAGCCACCGCTCGGGCGAGACCGAGGACACGACGATCGCCGACCTCGCCGTCGCGACGAACTGCGGCCAGATCAAGACCGGTGCCCCGGCACGGTCCGAGCGGGTCGCGAAGTACAACCAGCTCCTGCGCATCGAGTCCCTCCTCGACGACGCCGCGCGCTACGCCGGCGCCGGCGCCTTCCCGAGGTTCAAGGCCTGACGTGCCCTCCTCCACCAGCTCGTCGCCTGTTGCGTCGTCCGCGTCCGCCGGCGCGGCCGCATCGCGTCCCCGCTTCACGGGTCGCGCCGTCGTGCTGGTGCTGGTCGTGCTGGTGCTGCTGGTCTCCTACGCCTCCTCGACCAAGGCCTACCTGGAGCAGCGCTCCCAGCTGGGCGACCTGCAGGACCGCATCGACACCGCCCGGGCCGAGCTCGGCGGGCTGAAGCGCGAGCGGCAGCGATGGCACGACGAGGCGTACGTCGCCCAGCAGGCGCGCGAGAGGTTCGGGTTCGTGATGCCCGGGGAGGTCGGCTACCAGGTCATCGAGGGCGACGGCACGCCGCTGGAGCAGTCCTCGCAGCTCACCGACCCCACCCTGAGCGCGGAGGAGGCCGAACCGGCCTGGTTCCAGAACCTGTGGCAGTCCACCCGTGAGGCGGGCAACCCGGGGCTCGTGCCGGACCCGGTCGAGCGCATCGCGCCGCCCCGGGGCGCGAAGAGCGACTGAGACGACCGTGCCACTCGACGCCGACGACGAGCGGGCGGTCGCCGCGCAGCTGGGGCGTACGCCGCGCGGCTCCGCGCAGGTCGGGCACCGCTGCCCCTGCAGCCTCCCCGACGTGGTCACCACGCAGCCGCGGCTGCCCGACGGCACCCCGTTCCCGACCACCTTCTACCTGACCTGCCCCCGCGCCGCCGCCCGCATCGGCACGCTGGAGGCGTCGGGGTTGATGAAGCAGATGTCCGAGCGGCTCGCCTCGGATCCCGAGCTCGCCGCGGCGTACGCCCGTGCCCACGAGGCCTACCTGGAGGCGCGGAGCGCACTGGGCGAGGTGCCGGAGATCGACGGGATCTCCGCCGGGGGGATGCCCGACCGCGTGAAGTGCCTCCACGTGCTGGCGGGTCAGTCCCTGGCCATGGGGCCGGGAGTGAACCCGCTCGGCGACGAGGTGCTCGCCGAGCTGGGGGAGTGGTGGGCCTCCGGCGCGTGCGTCGACCCGGAGACCGGGCTGAGGTCCGGCGCGGTGGAACCGACGTGAGCGTCCGCGTCGGTGCGGTCGACTGCGGCACGAACTCCGTCAAGCTGCTCGTCGTCGACCTGCCGGAGGACCCGTCGAGGGACCCCCGGGCATCCCGCGCCCCCCAGGAGGTGCTGCGGCAGGGCTGGATGACGCGGTTGGGCCAGGACGTCGACGCGACCGGGCGCCTCGCGCCCGAGGCGCTCGAGCGCACGCTGGACGCCGTCCGCGAGATCGCCGGCCTGGTGCGCGAGCACGGGTGCGACCGGGTGCGCTTCGTCGCCACGTCGGCGGCACGTGACGCCTCGAACGGCGAGGAGTTCCGCGACGGTGTCCGCGAGATCCTCGGGGTCGAGGCGGAGGTCGTCGAGGGCACCGAGGAGGCAGCGCTGTCCTTCGAGGGCGCCGTGCGGGGGCTCGCCGGAGCGGGTGTCGACCTCACCGACCCCGTGCTGGTCGTCGACATCGGTGGCGGGTCGACGGAGCTGGTGCTCGGCACCGGTGGCGAGGTGCAGCACGCCGTCTCGCTCGACGTCGGGTCGGTGCGGCTGACCGAGCGGGTGCTGCGCGACGACCCGCCCACCCCCGCCCAGGTCGAGCAGGCGGTCGACTGGCTCGACGAGCTCCTGGGCGAGGCGGCGGTGGCCGCCGGGGTCGACGTACGCCGCGCCCGCACCGTGGTGGGTGTGGCCGGCACCGTCACCACCCTCGCCGCGGTCGCGCGGGGCCAGGAGACCTACGACCACGACGCGCTGCACGGCGTACGCCTCACCGCCGACGATGTCGCGGGCACCACCGAGCAGCTGCTCGGCCAGACCGTGGCGCAGCGCACGCAGCTCGGCGCGATGCACCCCGGCCGCGCCGACGTGATCGCCGCGGGCGCGCTGGTGCTCGACCGAGTCGCGCGCCGCGCCGCCACCGCCGAGGTCGTCGTCTCCGCCGCCGACGTCATCGACGGGATCGCCTGGTCGCTGGTCGGCCCGCCACGCCCGTGAAGTTTGCGCGACACGCGCGACGGACAAGGGCCGAGGAGTCCACGGGCACCGACGCGGGCCCCGTACGAGGATCCGCCGGCACCCCCCACCGCCAGGAGCAGCCATGAGCCAGTCATCCGACAGCAGCGCGTCGATCACCGACAAGCTGACCGACGACATGGGTCGACCCATCCCCGAGCTGGTCCTGCCCTTCGCGGCGATCGGGATGGTGGGACTGCTCGTGTGGTGGTGGCGCTTCGCCGCGAGGGCGAAGGAGTGAGCGGCCCCGACACCGGCGCCGACCTGGGCCCGGGCACCACGACGTACGTCGCCGAGCACCATCGTGACGCCGCGGCCGGGCCGGAGCCGGACGCCGACATCAAGCCGAGCTCGCCGCGGAAGCTGACCAAGCAGTCCTGGCGGTACATCGGCAAGAAGACGCTCGCCGAGTTCCAGGAAGACCAGTGCACCGACGTCGCGGCGTCGCTGACCTACTACGCCGTGCTGGCGCTCTTCCCCGGACTGATCGCGCTGACCTCGATCCTGGGTCTCATCGGCCAGTCGGGGCAGGCCGTGGAGGTCGTCCTCAACATCCTCCGCCCGCTGGTCAGCGACGGGGTCGAGACCCTCGCCGAGGACGCGCTGACCGCGATGACACAGACCAGCGCCGCCGGGTTCGGCCTCGTGTTCGGCCTGCTCGGTGCGCTCTTCTCCGCCTCGGGGTACGTCAACGCGTTCTCGCGTGCGATGAACCGCATCTACGAGGTGTCCGAGGGGCGCCCCATCTACAAGCTGCGGCCGCAGATGATCCTGGTGACCCTCGTGGCGGTGCTGCTGGCGGCACTGGTCCTGGTCATGCTGATCGTCTCCGGACCGCTCGCGGAGTCGATCGGCCGTGAGGTCGGCCAGGCCATCGGCCTGGAGAACGCCACGATCAGCACCGCGACCTTCGTCTGGGCGGTGGCGAAGTGGCCCGTCGTCTTCGTCATCGTCGTGGCCATCGTCGCGCTGCTGTACTACGCGACGCCCAACATCAAGCAGCCGAGGTTCCGCTGGATCTCGGTGGGTGCCGCGCTGGCGATCCTGATCTGGATCGTCGCCTCGCTCCTCTTCGCCTTCTACGTCGCGAACTTCGGCTCCTACGACAAGACGTACGGCACCCTCGCCGGTGTCATCGTCGCCCTGCTGTGGCTGTGGATCACGAACCTCGCGCTGCTGCTCGGCGCCGAGCTCGACTCCGAGCTGGAGCGCGGCCGCGAGCTGCAGGCGGGCATCCCCGCCGAGGAGGAGCTGCGGCTGCCCGCCCGCGACACCACGGGCATCGTCAAGTCGCAGAAGAACGCCGAGGACCTGCTCGAGCGCGGCCGCGCGATCCGCGAGCAGGCCGACCCCGACGGGCGGATCGCCGCGACGTACGGAGTCATCGAGGACGGCGCGCTCGTCACCACCGGCAGCGACGCCGACTCCCGGCGCGCGGAGGACGAGGTCGAGGCCGGCGGTGAGGTCGTCTCCCGGGTCGAGCAGACCAAGCAGGACGTGGCCGATCAGGTGACCTCCGACGACGACGGGGGTAGTGACCCCGGCATGAGCGACGACACCGCGCAGCCCTCGACCGCTGACACCGAGAGCTCGAAGGCCGCCGACGGCGAGCACACCGACGACAGCGACGCGCCCGAGGAGGTCGACCAGGCCGACGGCTCCGACCAGGAGGCCGCGGACAGCGCCGATGAGGACCCGTACGAGCGTGAGCACCCCACCGCGCCGCCGAAGGGCCAGAAGGTGACGCACGCGGGCACGCAGGGCGAGGGCATGGGCACGCCGCAGAAGGCGCTCGTGGGCGCCGGCATCGCGGGCGCCGCCTTCGTCACCGTGCGAGGCGTCGTCTCGGCCGTCCGCAGCCTCCGCGGCTGAGGTGTCGGGCGAGGACGGCTCGGGCACGCTGCCGCACCCGCTGACCGGTGTCGCGTACGCCTCCCCGGTGGCGCCGGGCACCGGGTGGCCCGGAGACCCCGCGAGGCCGGACATCCAGCGAGCACGCTCGGCGGCGGGCGTACGACGTCTCGCGGCCACGCCGGACCTCGACGAGCTCGACGCCCGGGTCAGCGTCTGCCGTGCGTGCCCGCGGCTCGTGGCGTGGCGCGAGGACGTCGCGGTGGCCAAGCGGGCGTCGTACGCGGACGAGCCGTACTGGGGCAGGCCCGTCCCCGGATTCGGTGACACGCGAGCCCGCGTGCTCGTGGTGGGCCTCGCCCCGGCCGCCCACGGAGCCAACCGCACGGGCCGCAACTTCACCGGCGACCGGTCGGGTGACTGGCTCTACGCCGCCATGCACCGCACCGGCTTCGCGAACCAGCCCGACGCGCGGCACTCCGGCGACGGGCTGCAGCTGCGCGACCTGCGCGTCGTGGCCGCCGTGCGGTGCGCCCCTCCCGAGAACAAGCCGACCACGCAGGAACGTGACGCGTGCGCGCCGTGGCTGCAGCGCGAGGTGGACCTGCTGGCCGCCACCACCCGGGTGGTGGTGTGCCTCGGCGGCTTCGGCTGGGACGCCGCGATCGGCGTGCTGCGCGGTGGCGGGTGGAGCGTGCCCCGGCCGAAGCCGCGCTTCGGCCACGGCGCGGAGGCGGTGCTGACCCGCGGGGGAGAGACCCTGCACCTGCTCGGCAGCTTCCATCCCAGCCAGCAGAACACGTTCACCGGACGTCTCACCGAGCCCATGCTCGACGCCGTGCTCCTGCGCGCCCGGGAGCTGGCCGACCTCTGAGCCGGCCCGTGTCCCTCAGGCCGGTCCGGCAGCCCCGGCAGTCCAGGCCGCGAGCTGCTCCGCCTGCGCCGCGAGCAGCGCACGGCGTACGTCGTGGGGAGCGTACGAGGCGCGTACGGCCGCACCGGCGAGATCGGCCAGGCCGGCGGCGTCGAGCCCGAGCAGGTCGGCGGCCACCAGGTACTCGCGCTCCAGGCTCGTGCCGAACATCGGCGGGTCGTCGGAGTTGACCGAGACGTCGACGCCCGCGTCGGCCAGCACCGGGAGGGGGTGGGCGGACATGTCGTCCACGGCCCCGGTCGCGAGGTTCGAGGTGGGGCACACCTCGAGGTGGATGCCCCGCTCGACGAGGTCGGCCAGCAGGGCGGGGTCGGAGGCGGCCGCGATGCCGTGCCCGATGCGTTCGGCGCCCAGCACCTCGACGGCGTCGCGGACCGTCTGCGGGCCTGTCGTCTCACCGGCGTGCGGGACGCTGTGCAGCCCGGCCGCCCGCGCGCGGGCGAACACCTCGGCGAACTGCGGTCGCGGCACACCGACCTCCGGACCTCCCAGGCCGAAGCCGACGAGACTCGGCGGACCGTGGTCCAGGGCGTACGCCACCGTCGCCTCGGCGGCCGGCACCCCGAACTCGCCGGGGATGTCGTAGATCCACCGCAGCGTCAGGCCGAGGTCGGCCTCGGCTGCGACGCGCGCGTCCTCCACCGCTTCGGTGAAGGCCTCGATGGGCACCCCGGCGCGCACCGCGGTGTACGGGGTGAGGGTGAGCTCGGCGTACGCGATGGACTGGGCGGCCATCTCACGCGCGACCTCGTAGGTCAGCAGGCGTACGTCCTCCGGCGTGCGCACCAGGTCGACCACCGCGAGGTAGACCTCGATGAAGTGGGCGAAGTCGCGGAAGCGGTAGAAATCAGCCAGCGCCTCGGGTGCGGCCGGCACGACGCCGGGGTGGCGTGACGCCAGCTCCGCGACGACGCGCAGCGGCGCCGAGCCCACCTGGTGCACGTGGAGCTCGGCCTTGGGCAGAGTGGCGACGAACGGGGCGAGCGGGTGATCGCTCGCGGGGACACCGGAGGGCAGGAGCTCGGACACGGCGGGAACCCTAGCCGCCGCTCGGGGCCGCTCGAGACGCCCGGCAACGCTGACGCCGGAGGCGGCCTGTCCTGGGCGGCCGCCCCCGGCGTCTCGTGTCGGAGCCGATCAGCTCAGCTTGTCCTTCACGTTCTCCTTGGCGTCCTTCGCCGAGGACTTGGCCTGGTCCTTCTGGCCCTCGGCCTTCAGGTCGTCGTTGCCGGTCGCGTTGCCGACGGCCTCCTTGGCCTTGCCGGCGAGGTCCTCGGCGGTGTTCTTGGCCTTGTCAGCGAGTCCCATGTGTGTCTCCTTCGTGAGGGATGTACTCCGGTTGCCTGCAACCAGAGTGTGTGAAGCATTCGCTCCACGGGCATCCATACCCAGGGACTTACGCGATAAGTCCGTGACCAACGGTGGATTTTCCGCCACGAGAGGAGCAGTCATGAGCAAGACCACGGAGCCCGCAGCGGGCCAGTCGGTGAAGGACGCGCAGGAGGAGGAGTTCGGCGGGGTCAAGCCCTTCGTCGCCCTGCTCGGGTGGCTGACCGCCACCGGCATGGCGGTACTTCTCACCGCGCTGCTCGCCGCCGTCGGAGCCGGTGTCGCCCTGGTGACAGGCAGCGACACCGCCCAGGAGGCGCAGCAGCTCGCGCAGTCGAACCAGGTCAGCGCCGAGCAGGTCGGCTGGGCGGGAGCGATCGCGCTCGGCGTCATCGTCTTCCTGGCCTATTACACCGGCGGGTACGTCGCGGGTCGCATGGCGCGCTTCGACGGCGTACGCCAGGGCTTCGCGGTCTGGGTCTGGGCTGTCGTGATCGCGGTCGTCGTCGCGGTGCTCGGCGCCGTCGCGGGTGACGCGTACGACGTGCTCGGCCAGCTCAACAGCTTCCCCCGTCTGCCCGCCTCCCCCGGTGACCTGGGTCTGGCCGGCATCATCGCGCTGCTGCTGGTGGCCGCCACCAGCCTCGTGGGAGCACTAGCGGGCGGTCTGGCGGGTATGGCTTTCCACCGCAGGGTGGACAAGGTCGGCCGCCGCGCCTGAGGCATCGGTCCCGGGGCGGGCCGGCCGACGACCGGTCGGTCCGCCCGGGAAGGCTTCGAGTGAGCGACAACGACGAACGTCCCGACCCCTCCGGGACCGGGGGTGCCGACGGCGCCGGGGCGACGAGCTCGGCGAGACCGTCCGTGGACGGCGACGCCGCCGTCGTCGCCGGGGCCGAGCGGCCGAGCGAGCGGGTGCCGCTGAGCCGTCCCCGCATCGTCGAGGCGGCGCTGGACCACCTCGAGGATGACGGCCTGCCGACACTGACGATGCGCAACCTCGGCTCGCGACTGGGCGTCGAGGCGATGTCGCTCTACCGCTACGTGCCCGGCAAGGAGGAGCTGCTGGACGCCGTCGTCGAGCGGCTGCTCACCGACATGCGCGCCGACGACGACGTGCTCGACCGGCCCGAGAACGGCTGGCAGGACTTCCTGCAGCGCCTCGCGCACGGCGTACGCCGCGTCGCCATCGCACACCCCGCGGCGTTCCCGCTCATCGCGTCGCGGCCGCCCGAGGCGCCCTGGTTGCGTCCGCCGCTGCGGAGCCTGGACTGGGTCGAGGTGTTCCTGGCGGGGTTGAAGCAGGAGGGGTTCAGCGACACGGGGGCGGTCGAGGCGTACCGGGCGTTCACCAGCTTCCTGCTCGGCAACCTGCTGCTGGAGGCGGCGACGCTGGGCGCTGACCTCGGACCGTTGGACGTGCTCGACGACGACGAGGCCGACGACGAGCGCATCGCGGAGTTCCCCACGGTGATGCGACTGCGCCGCGGGTTGGGGGAGGACCACGCGTCGACGGAGTTCGAGGAGGCGCTCGAGGACCTCCTCACCCGCATCCACCTCATCAAGAACCGCAGTCAGGACGCCTGAGGCCCTGAGCGGGCACCTACGCTGCTGGTGCGCCCTCGTAGCCCAACGGCAGAGGCAGAGGTCTTAAAAACCTTGCAGTGTGGGTTCGAGTCCCACCGGGGGCACCGCGCGCGGCGCGAACGAGCCTGAGAGCCTGCTGTGAAGCCTGGCAGAAGTGTCTTCGGCCAGGTCAGGACGGAAGAATCCGGGCAGCGATGTCGCTACATTGAGTGTCAGCATCCCCGCACCAGCGTGGTGCGTCGAAGCCTAGGAGAGACATGCAGAGCAGCAATCCCGTCTTCTCGCGGTCCGAGGGGTTCAACGGCCGCGGCGGTGGCACCTCGTACGCGCAGCCCTCCTCGTGGAGCGTCGGCAACCCCGGCCAGACCCAGGGCGGGTACGGCGCACCGGCGGGCTACGAGCAGTACGCCCCGCAGCAGCCGCCCGGTTCCGGCCGCATGACCATCGACTCCGTCGTGCAGAAGTCGGCCGCGACCATCGGCACCGTCATCGTCGTCGCCGCGCTGACGTGGATGTTCGTCGGTGACCTCACGACCAACCCGGCGTCACCGGAGGCCGAGCGCGGCCTCGCCCTCGCCGTGACGCTGAGCGCGGTCGGTTCGATCGGCGCCTTCGTGCTGTCGCTGGTCAACTCGTTCAAGAAGAAGGTCAGCCCGGCGCTCGTGCTGGCGTTCTCGGTGCTCGAGGGCGTCTTCGTCGGTGCCTTCTCCAAGGTCATCGACGCGACTGTCGCCCAGGGCGTCGTGCTGCCGGCGGTGCTCGGCACCTTCGCGGCCGCCATCGGCACGCTCGCGGCGTACAAGCTCTTCAACATCCAGGTCGGCGACCGCTTCCGGTCGTGGGTCATCGGCGCGATGTTCGGCTTCGTGGGCCTGGCGGTGCTGAGCCTGGTGCTGAGCATCTTCGGTGTCGACACCGGACTCTTCGGCTTCGGTGCCCTCGGCCTCCTCATGAGCGTCGTCGGTCTGGCCCTCGGTGTCTTCATGCTGATCCTCGACTTCGACTTCGTCGAGCGCGGCATCGCCGCCGGGCTGCCCGAGGTCGAGAGCTGGCGGGCCGCGTTCGGCCTGACCGTCTCGCTGGTCTGGATCTACATCAACCTGCTCCGCATCCTGGCGATCCTCAACCAGGAGTGAGGCAGTTGCTCCTCTGAACGGAGCAGCGCCGAGCAGTCGAGAGGCCCCCGATCGATGGTCGGGGGCCTCTCGCACGTCCATCCGGTGCCTCGCCCTGCGCCCCCGCGCCCCCCGGCCCCCGAACACCCGCGTACGCGGGCAATCCCGTGCCTGCGCGGGCGTACAGACCCGCGCAAGCCCCCGGACACCCGCATACGCGGGCGTTCAGGAGCCCCCCGGCGTGGTGATTCGTGCGCCTCAGGCGACTCAGGTGGGGGCGGACTCGGCGGCCGCGGCGCCGACGTCGGAGCCGGGCACGTTCTCGCTGATGGCGTGCACGGTGCTCTCGTGCAGACCGTCCTCGGTGGTACGCGGCGCCTCCGTGGTGCCGCCGGTGTCGCGACGACGGCGACGCAGGCGTACGCGACCGCCGGCGAAGCGCGACCCGCGCCCCGACCCGTCGATCTCCGTGCCGGCCACCCGTGCGGCCTCCTCGACGGCCCGGTGCATCTCGACCTCGCCGTCGCGGTAGGGCGCGGTCAGGTCGTCGTCGTCCTCCAGGCCCAGCGCGCCGAGCGCGGAGGGGAGGAGCACCGAGACCATCGCGGAGTAGCCGTCCGCGGAGGGGTGGAACCGGTCGGGTCCGAAGAGCTGCGGGTTCGCGGTGAACTCGTCGACCAGCAGCGAGCCGAGGGAGACCGAGCGGCCGCCCTCCTCGGCGGTGACGCGGGCCTGGGTCTCGGCGAGCTGTCGCGAGCGCAGACCGGCCACGTCGCGCAGCGGTCGGGCGAAGGAGTTGAGCACCGACATGTCGGGGCACGTGCCGACGACGACCTCGGCGCCCACCTCCCGCAGGCTCCGGACAATGTGTCGCAGCCGGTGCGCGGAGGTGGAGGCGGAGGTCATGTGCGTGACGTCGTTGCCCCCGACGATGACGATGACCACGTGGGGTGCGAACGCCCGGGCGGCCTCGACCTGCGGCTCGAGGTGCTTGGTCTCGGCCCCGGTGACGGCGAAGACCTTGAGGTGCACCCGTCGCTCGAGTCGCTCGGCGATGCCGGTGGCGATGCCCGCGCCCGGCGTGGCGACGACATCGGTGACGCCGTAGCCCGCAGCGAGACTGTCACCGATCAGCGCGACGCGCAGCGAGGGACCGGGGAGGCCGCGGCCGTACCAGCCCGAGGCGTCGCGTACGGGGTCGTCGATCTTGCCGATGACCTTGCGAGCCAGCTGCGCCTCGGCGGCGAGCACGGCTGTCGCGGACGCCGTGGCAGCCAGCACGCCGGCGCCGCCCCTGACGGCGACCCCTGCCACTGCGTTGAACACACCCCGGTCCATACATGGAATCTACGTCTGACGAACCCTCGACAAACCACCTCGCGGCCTCCGCAACACGCCCGTGATGTTGCCCGAACGCACGCGCGTGTCCGGCATCACGTGGTATGCGCGGATGGCGCGCCTCAGCGGATCCGACGCGCCGGCGAGGGATCCGGCAGCGTGCCGGCCAGACCCGGGTGCAGCGCCACGGCGAGGCTCTCGATGCCGTCGACGAGACGGGGGCCCGGCCGGGCGTACGCCGCGTTGGCGTCGACCGCCCACACCTCCGCCTCGGTGGGCAGCCAACCCTGCGCCACGACCTGCTCGGCGAGCGAGGACGCCGCGTCGAGGTCGAAGCCGCAGGGGGCGCAGACGATGACGTCGGGCCCGGCGGCGAGCACCTGCTCGGGCAGGACGCGCACCGACTTCTCACCGGCCGTGCCGAGCACATTGCGTCCGCCCGCCGCCTCCACCATCTCCGGCACCCAGTGACCGGGGGCGTACGGCGGGTCGGTCCACTCCAGCACCGCCACCCGGCGACGACGCAGGCCGCGAGTGGCGAGGTCGACCCGGGCGAGCCGGTCCCGCAGGTCGGCGACGATCACGGCCCCGGTCTCGGCGGTGCCCGTCGCCTCACCCAGGCAAGCGACCGAGCCGATGACCTCCTCCAGCGTGTGGGGGTCGATCGTGAGCACCTGGGCGGTGCAGCCGAGGTGGGCCAGGGCCTCGTCGACCACGGAGGTGTCGACCGCGCACACCGCGCACAGGTCCTGGGTGACGACGAGGTCGGCGTCGAGGTCGGCCAGGGCGCCGGCGTCGAGGTGGTAGAGGTCCTCGCCCCGTGCCATCGCCGCGGAGACCCACGCGTCGATCTCGGTCGACCCCAGCCCCTCGGGCATCGCGGAGGTGGACACGATGCGCCGGGTCCGCGCCTCCGCGGGGTGGTCGCACTCGAAGGTCACTCCGACGACGTCCTCACCCGCGCCGAGGGCGAAGAGGATCTCGGTGGTCGAGGGCAGCAGGGACACGATGCGCACGCCCCGAGCCTGCCAGGTGCGCGGGAAGCACGGCGGACCGCTCGGCGTGGCACCATGCCGACCATGAGCGTGCACCCGGAGCGCAGCCACCCCGGCGCCGCGGATCTCGACGCGGCGCTGGCCTCCGTATGCTCCGCCCCGCGCGACGTCGGCACGGTCGACCTCCTGCTCCGTCGCCCCGACGTCGGTGCTCGTGAGCGGCTCGCTGTGGCGCGCTTCAGCACCGCCGAAGGCGTCGTCGGCGACACCTGGTCGCAGCGTCCGAGCAAGCGCACCGCCGATCGCTCGCCGCACCCCCTGATGCAGGTGAACGTCATGTGCTCGCGGGTCGCCGCCGCCGTGTCCGGCTCGGAGGACCCGGAGCAGTGGCTCCCGGCCGGTGACCAGGTCTACGTCGACCTCGACCTCTCGGTCGTCAACCTGCCCGTCGGGACGCGGCTCGAGCTCGGCACCGCCGTGCTCGAGGTGACCGACGAGCCCCACACGGGCTGTCTGAAGTTCAAGGACCGCTTCGGCAAGCCGGCGCTCTTCTGGGTCAGCGACGCCGACCTGCTGCCGTTGCGGCTGCGCGGCATCAACGCCCGGGTCGTGGGCGAGGGTGAGGTCGCCGAGGGTGACCAGGTGCGCGTACGCCGCCCCGGCGCGGCGGGGTGATCGACCCCGGCACCCTCGCGCTGCTGGCCCTCGCGGGGCTCCTCGCGGGCTTCATCGACGCGGTCGTGGGCGGGGGTGGTCTCGTGCAGCTGCCGGCCCTGCTGCTGGGCATGCCCGGCGCGACGCCGCTGCAGGTGCTGGCGACCAACAAGCTGGGCTCGATCTGCGGCACCTCGGTCAGTGCGGCGACGTATGCGAGGCGTCTGCGGCCCGACCCGCGTACGTTCGTGCCGCTCATGGTCTGTGCCTTCGCCGGGTCGCTCGCCGGGGCGGTGACGGCGCGGCTCATCACCGAGGACGTGTTCGCCCCCGTCGTGCTGGTCGCGCTGATCGCGGTCGGCGCGTGGACGGTGCTGCGCCCGGCGGCCGGCCAGGTCACCGAGATCCGGCTGGGGCAGCGCGGGCACCTCGTCGCAGCGATCGCGCTCGGTCTCGGCATCGGGTTCTACGACGGGGTGCTCGGCCCCGGGACGGGATCCTTCCTCGTCATCGGGCTCGTCGGGCTGGTCGGCTACTCGTTCCTCGAGGCGTCCGCGTCGGCGAAGCTCGCCAACTGGGCCACCAACCTGGCCGCGCTCGTGGTCTTCGTGCCCATGGGCGCAGTGGTGTGGAAGGTCGGGCTCGTCATCGGCGCCGCCAACGTGCTCGGGGGCTATCTCGGTGCACGCACCGCGATCGGACGCGGGCCCGGCTTCGTCCGCGGCTTCTTCCTCGTCGTGGTCGCGGTCTTCGTGGTGCGTATCGGGGGAGAGGTGCTGGGGCTGTGGGGCTGACATGGGGTTGACATGCGGCTGAGCGCGTACGCCGTGCCGGCCCGCAGCGCCGAGGCGGAGGTGACCGACCGGGGGTCCCGCTTCCTGGCATTTGTCGAGCGCGTGAAGGACGAGGACGCCGCCCGGGCGGTCGTCGCGGCGGCGCGCATACGGCACCACGACGCCCGGCACCACTGCTCGGCGTACGTCGTCGGACCGCCCGGCCCGCACCAGGTGCTGCGCGCGCACGACGACGGGGAGCCGTCCGGCACGGCGGGTGCGCCGATCCTGGAGGTGCTCACCGGGCGCGGTCTCGCCGATGTCGTCGTGGTGGTGACGAGGTGGTTCGGGGGGACGCTGCTGGGGGCCGGTGGCCTCGTGAGGGCGTACGCGGACTCCGCCCGCGCGGCTGTCGAAGCTGCCGGGACCATCTCGAGAGCCCGCCGCGAGGTGCTGCGCGTCGAGCTCCCGCACGCTGAGGCGGGTCGGGTGGAGAACGCGTTGCGCGCCGCAGGGGTCCTCGTCGTCGACGTGGCGTACGCCGGCGCGGTCACCCTCGACCTCGCCGTCGACCCCGGGGCGGTGGAGCGTACGCACGCCCTCCTCGCCGAGCTCGGCGGCGGCGCCCTGGTCGCCGAGCCGGTCGGTGAGCGCTGGATGGACAGCTGAGCCGTCCGGCGGCCCTCGGACCGGAGGATCCGGTGCACCAGGTGCACCGGATCCTCCGACGTGTACGCCTGGCCGGGCTCACGCGGCCAGGTGACCCGCCACCGTGCACGTCGATGAGCAGCTCGTGATCGTGCCGGTCCAGCCCCGCGACCTGAGCAGCCGTGCGACGGCACCGGCTGTCCAACAGCCACGCTCGACGACGTGGGCCCAGCCCAACCGCAACGAGGCGTCGCCCGCCAGACTCGCGAGCACATCGCGGTCGAGGTCGCGATCGCGCTGCCGACGGCTGCGGTGGTGCGACAAGCCGTCCAGCTCCACGCGAAGTCCCCAGGTGGGGTACTCGACGTCCGAGTACGTCACCGACTCGTGGTGCGCGCGTCGCACCTGACGGACCCCGCGAGGGAGGCCGTGGGGTCTCTCGACCAGTGTCAGATACCCGTGCTCGAGCACCGAGTGCGTGCCGCCGGCCAGATCGGCGAGCACCCGGGACCACCAGAGCCGGTCGGCGACTCTCGCTCGACCACGGAGCGAGGCATCCAGTCGTGCGGCGGTCGTCAACCTCGCTCCGACGGCGTCGGTCAGGTCAGCGACGCCATCGACCCGACGTCGGCGCCCAGTGGCCACGTCGAGCAGGGCTTCCTCGAGGCGGACCCGTGGCGGGGACGTGTTCCAGGAGACGAGATCGTCCAGGGCCCGACGGCGATGGACCACAGCCCGGTCAGGCGCGGCGACTCGACGCGACTCGTCGAGCAAGGTGCAGCTGGTCATGGGGCCCCATGTCCCGACCTGCGGCAAGAGTCACCGCCGTGTGATGGTCGGCCGCGGCGGGGGAGATGGCCAACAACGCTGTCCAGACCCGTTGACGCCAGGAGAGCGGGCCTGTGTGCGTCACCAGCACGCCCCGTCCGGCGAGCACGGCCTCACGGCGGCGCACCAGGCGCGCGATCTCGTGGGGCTCGACCCCGGCGGCCATCAGCTGCCGTCGTGACACCACGCCGTGCCGCTGGTCGAGGAGGCCGGCGACACGGTGGAGCGGATGCATCCATGGAGCATCGCGAAGAACTGGCCCCATGTCCTGCGACGACGGGCATGGCTGTGGAGAACGCGCGCGTCGGAGGATCCGGTGCACCAGGTGCACCGGATCCTCCAGCTCGCTCCGCGGCAGAGCGGGACCTCAGGCGGAGGCGGTCTCCTCGACCGGGGCGTAGGAGTCGGGCATCTGCTCCTCGGGCACCACCGGCTCCAGCACGTTGCGGGCCACGAGTCCGATCGCCAGCACCGTCGCCAGCGTGAGCAGCAGTCCCAGGGTGGTGGAGCCGACCAGGGCGAGCGAGATGTAGCCGACGAGAGCGGCGGCGACCGCACTGAGCGCGTACGGCAGCTGGGTGTTGACGTGGGTGATCACGTTGCAGCCCGCCCCGGTGGAGCTGAGGATCGTCGTGTCGCTGATCGGCGAGGCGTGGTCGCCGGCCACGGCGCCCGCGAGCACAGCGCCGAGTGCGGGCAGCAGCAGCTCGGGGGCGTCCAGCGAGTTCACGATGCCACCGGCGATCGGCAGCAGCAGGCTGAAGGATCCCCACGAGGTGCCCGTCGCGAAGGCCATCGCGCCGGCGACGAGGAAGATGACGGGCACCAGCCAGTTCGCGCTGATGGCCGACCCCTCGATCAGTCCGCCGAGGTAGTCACCGGTGCCGAGCGTCTCGATGAGCGCGGCGAGCACCCACGCGAGCACGAGGATGGAGACGGCCGGCCACATCGACGCCAGGCCCTCCTTCAGACCGCGACCGAAGGTGTGGGCGCCGAACTTCGGGTTCTCCGCGGTGTAGCGGAAGTAGTAGTAGAAGGCGGAGGCGAGTCCGAGCCCGGCGCCGTACAGCAGCGCCTCGGTGACCAGCGTGTTGGCGAGGATGTCGACCACGTCCCACGAGCCCGCGCCCCGGTACCCGGTGTAGACGATGCCACCGAGCACACCGGCCGTCAGCAGGGCGAACGGCACCAGCAGGGCGCGCTTCTGCCCCGGCGCGTGGGTGGGCAGGTCGGCCGAGAGCTCACCGGGGATCTTCTCGGAGCTGTCGTAGCACTCGCCCTCGCTGAGGGCCCGCCTCTCCTCCGTACGCATCGGGCCGAGGTCGAGCCGGGAGGCGACCGTGAAGGCCACCAGGGCCAGGGCCGCCCACGCGTAGTAGTTCGCCGCGGCGGCCTGCAGGAACGCGCCGATCTCGCTGACCTCCAGCGAGGACTCGCCGACGATCGGGGCGAAGAGACCCAGGATGAACGCACCCCAGGCCGAGAAGGGCACGAGCACCGCCACCGGCGCCGAGGTGGAGTCGACGAGATAGGTCAGCTTGGCGCGGGAGATGCGGTAGCGGTCGGTGACGGGTCGGCTCACCTGGCCGACGGCGAGGGCGTTGAAGTAGTCGTCGACGAAGATCGCGGCGCCCAGCCCCGCCGGCAGCATGGCCGCGCCCTTGCGGGTGCTGATGCGGGTCTGTGCCCAGTCGGCGAAGGCGCGCGTCCCTCCGGCCATCATGATGAAGGTGGCGACGAGGCCCAGCGCGAAGGTGAAGATGACGATGAAGACCTTCGAGGTGTTGAGCGCCGCCTCGGTCCACGCCTGGGCGGCGAACGTCTCGGCCCCGAGCTTCAGCGCCTCCCACGGGTTGCCGCCGGCGACGAGGATCGCGGCCGAGACGACACCGAGGCCGAGACTCAGCAGCACCTTGCGGGTCGTCACCGCCAGGGCGATGGCCAGCAGCGGCGGCAGCAGGGTGAGGATCGGATAGGACTCGATCACGACGGACTCCCTCGAGCGGCCGCGGACCCGTGCCCGCGGGATCGCTGCGACCTACCCAGGCCCGCGCCGCGCACGCCGCCCGCGACGATCTTGTGACAGACCGGTGCAGCGTGACGAACCGGTTCAGCTCGCGCGGCCCCGACGCTTCTTGCGTGCGTCCAGCGCCGACTCCAGCGCGGCGAGCTCCTCCCCGGCGTACACCGCGATGCGCTGCAGGCTCGGGATGGAGTCGCGGCAGCCCGTGAACCCGATGTTGAACAGGCCGTCGTAGGAGACCGCGGTGATGTTGAGCGCCTGGCCGTTGAAGAGCAGCGAGACCGGATAGATCTCCTGCAGCCGCGCGCCGTCGAAGTAGCGCGCCTCCTCCATGCCGGGCACGTTCGAGACGACGACGTTCGCCGCGGGGGTGCCCCGGCCGCCGAACCCGAGGATGGCCTGGCCGAGGAACGGCGCCATGAGCACGGCCGTGTACGCGTCCATGGCCGCGCCTCCCACCGAAGGCAGGCGCCGCTTGCCCATGCGGGTGGAGTCGCGGATCGCCCGGATGCGCTCGATCGGGTCCTCGATGTCGGTGCCGAGGGTGGCGTACAGGAAGGTGATGGAGTTGCCCGCCTTCGCCGCACCTTCGGGGCGGACCGAGACCGGCACGTTCGCGACCAACGGCTCGTCGGGCAGCTCTCCCTGCTCGATCAGGTAGCGGCGCAGCGCCCCGCCCACCACGGCGAGGAACACGTCGTTGATGCTGCCGTCCGTACGCTCCCCGACGGCCTGCATCCGGTCGATGGAGTACTGCTGCGTCGCGAAGCGGCGCGGGGTGTGGATGCGGCCGTTGAAGATCGTGCGGGGCGCCTGGAACGGCACCGCACGGCCGGGGTCGGAGATGCCCGTGGCGGACTCGGTGTAGGTCTTGGCCAGGGAACCCAGCACCTCGCCGGTGTCGCCCAGGCCGTCGCGCAGCCCGCCGACCACACGCTTGACTGCGGAGGCGGGTCCGGAGTTCGTCGTCGCCACCGCGACCGCCGCCTCCCTGCGCGAGGGCTTGGCCGGGAGGCTGGACTGGTCGGGACCGTGCATGCCCACGGCCCAGGGCGGCAGCATCTCGCGCCGCTCCGGGTCCGCCGAGAGCATCCGCTTCAGCAGCCGGATGCCGCCGACGCCGTCGACCTGGGAGTGGTGGGCCTTGGAGTAGAGCGCGAACTTGTTCTCCTCCAGCCCCTCGATGACGTGCACCTCCCACAGGGGGTAGCGGCGGTCGAGCTTGATCGAGTGGAGCCGTGAGACGAGCACGCCGAGCTCGCGCTGCGACCCCGGGTGGGGGAGCGCGGAGTGCCGCAGGTGGTAGTCGAGATCGATCTCGTCGTCCTCGAGCGTCGTCCACCCCGGCACGGGCAGCATCTTCAGCTGCCAGTTGAAGGGGGCGCTGAACTCGTGCACCCCACGCCACCGCTCGACCAGGTCCGCGACGAACTGCGGCCGGTCCTTCGGCACCTCGAAGGTCGCCAGCATGCCGACCTGCATGGGTGTCCGCAGGCTGTCGGCGAAGATCCAGGCGGAGTCGTTGATCTTCAGGAAGGAGCGGGCCACTGCCGCATTCTTGGACCTGTGACAGTCCTTGTCCACCGATTGGCTCGATGCGGGGGCCGGACCGGCGTCACAGCTCGCGGTGGACGGCGGTCAGGGCGTCGCGTACGGCGGCCTCGTCGACCTTGAGGACCTCGCGGTCCCAGGTCAGCAGGCCGTTGTGCTCGTCCTCGACGTCGGTCAGCTGGGTCCAGATCACCGCCGAGAGACCGGCCGGGACGCTCGGTGCCACCTGCTCGCGGAGCATGCGTACGAGTCGGTCGGTGAGGTCCGTCGAGGAGATGGCGTCGGCGTACCCCCAGGGTGCGTCCCCCCAGGTGTGGCCGGGCACCGGCAGGCCGACGCCGCCGTACTCGCCGAGGGCGTGGACCCGGTCGTCGCCCTCGGCGCGCTCCGGCATCCGCCACTCGCTCAGGTACTCGTGGTGGGTCGCCACGTCGCCGCCGCCCCGGTCGTGCCAACCGCTCGCGTGCACGACGGGTCGGGTCGGATCGGCCCGGGAGACGAGCGCACCGACCTGCACGGTGTCGAACTGGCCCCAGCCCTCGTTGAACACCGTCCACAGCACGATCGAGGGGACACATCGCAGCTGACGGACGATCTCCTCCGCGTGCTCCTCGAACCGTGCGCGGCCGGGCGCGTCGGCGCGACCGTGGAGCCGGCGCGGCCGCTCGGGCACCCGGTTGCGTCCGTCGATCGCTCGACCGACGTACGGGCCGCCGCCGTTGGGGAGGTCCTGCCACACGAGCACCCCGAGGCGGTCGCAGTGGTGGTACCAGCGGCGCGGTTCCACCGTGACGTGCTTGCGGATCGTGGTGAAGCCCAGTCGCTTCACCGTCTCGATGTCGGCCACCATCGCGGCGTCGCTCGGTGGGGTCAGCAGACCGTCGGGCCAGTAGCCCTGGTCGAGCACGCCGGTGTGGAGGAACGGCTCGCCGTTGAGCGTCAGCCGGGGTGTGCCCGCCGCGTCACGGTCGATGCCGACGGTGCGCAGGGCGGCGTACGAGGTCACCTGGTCCTCGCCGAGGGTGACCCGCAGGTCGTAGAGGAACGGGTCGGTCGGCGACCACCAGCGGGGGTCGGGGAGCGGGATGCGTACGCGTCCCGACAGCACCGCCGACCCCTCGGCCACGACGGTGTTGTCGGCGAGGACCTCGACACGGACCGGCGTCGTCGACCGGGCGCTCCCGTCGGGGTCGACGCGCACGTCGAGACCCCAGCCGTCGTCCACCCGCACGGTCGTGGCCTCGACGTGCTGGATGGCGGGGTCGGGCACGGCCTCGATCCAGACGGGCTGCCAGATGCCGGAGGTCGCGGTGTACCAGATGCCGCCGCGCTCGAGCCGCTGCTTGCCGCGCATGCCCTGTCCGGTCTCCGAGGGGTCGGTGACGGTCACCTCGAGGGTGTTGCCGTGGCGGCGTACGGCGTGCGTGATGTCGCAGTCGACCGGCAGGTAGCCGCACTCGCCCCGGCCGACGGGTGTCCCGTTGACGCGTACGTGGCAACGCTGGTCGACGGCATCCAGGTGCAGCACCACGCGGTGCGAGCCCGGGAAGTCCGCCGGCAGGTCGAACTCGCGGCGGTAGTGCAGGGTCTCGTGGGGCTGCAGCTGGCGGCGTACGCCCGAGAGCTCCGACTCCGGCGAGAACGGCACGACGATCGGCTGCCACACGTGGGGGCGCTCGCCGGTCGGGGCGATCGCGCACTCCCAGACGCCGTGCAGGCTGCGCCAGTCGGGACGGACGAGTTGGGGGCGCGGGTGCTCGGGGTGCGCGGCATCGCTGTCGAGGGTGCGACCCCATCGCGTGAGCACGTCTCGACCCTACGGAGTCCCCGCGAGGGAACGCCGACCAAGCCCCGAATCGACAACGCGGTGGATTGCGGTCATCAGGTGACTGCAATCCACCGCGCTGATGCCGGCGTACGCCTCAGGCGGTCTTCGGGAACGGCACCCCGGTGCTCGCGTGGCAGCGGTAGCCCCACGGCACCTTGTGCAGGTACTGCTGGAGAACCGGCGAAGACGCGTAGATCAGGTAGCGGCGTGGATGCGACGCTGCATCTCATAGAAGACCTCGAGATCGCCGGGCGGGAGGTCTCCCGTGGCCAACTCCGGCATGTCATCGCCTTGCAGCCAGCGCAGCACATCGTCGGGTTCGCCATGGATGATTGGCACTCTCGTCCGTTCATCGAGCTCCCAGGCTTCGACCTCCGCCAGCCGCCGCCACGCGATCCCGCTCTCGCCGGCTGCACGGATGAGCCATCTCGGCGCATAGTCGGATGCAAAGCAGGGGCACACCGCGAGCGCATCGCCGCGCGGCTCGCCGCCTCCCGCGTCCGTCGAGCCGATGTCCGGCGTGGCGACCGCGTCGAGGATCGCCTCGACCGGTGCGACAGCAGGGTCCATTCTTGGCGGTTCACCCGGCGGGGTCATGCGCAAAGGACAGTTCGGTGGATTGCGGTCACCGGGTGACTGCAATCCACCGCGCTGATGCCGGCGTACGCCTCAGGCGGTCTTCGGGAACGGCACCCCGGTGCTCGCGTGGCAGCGGTAGCCCCACGGCACCTTGTGCAGGTACTGCTGGTGCGGCTCCTCGGCGTAGAAGTACGTGCCCGCCGGAGCGATCTCGGTCGTGACGTCGCCGAGGTCGCGGCGGCGCAGCTCGGCGCCGTAGGTGTCCGCGAGCTCCTTCGCCGTCTCGAGCTGGGCGTCGGAGAAGGTGTAGATCGCCGAGCGGTACTGCGTGCCGATGTCGTTGCCCTGGCGCATCCCCTGGGTGGGGTCGTGCACCTCGAAGAACGTCTTCACCAGGTCCGCGTACGACACGATCGCCGGGTCGAAGACCACGCGCACGGCCTCGGTGTGCCCGGTGCGGCCCGAGCAGACCTCCTCGTACGTCGGGTGCGGGGTGATGCCGCCGGCGTAGCCGACCGAGGTCGACCAGACGCCGGGGGTCTTCCAGTAGATCTCCTCCGCGCCCCAGAAGCAGCCGAGGCCGAACACCGCGACGTCGAGACCCTCGGGGAACTCGTCGGTGACCAGGGGCGCGTCGAGCACCGCGTGGGTGGGGGGCAGCCGCCAGGGGCGCTCCGGGCGGCCGGGCAGCGCGTCGTCGCTGGTGGGGAGGGTGAGCTTCTTGCCGAGTCCGAACATGGGCTCATCCTCCCTCGCCGTCCAACGCGGCCCAACCTGGATCGCGTCCGCGAGCGCCTCCGGGGGTTAGGCTCGAACGGTGACCACCCAGGAGTCCGAGCAGGCAGAGGACTCCTTCCGTGCGCGCGTACGCCGAGCCATGCGACCGCCGGACCGGCCCTCGGTCGTGGCGGCCCGCCGGGCGGAGCGTCGCGCCGAGCGCGAGGCCGAGCTGGAGGCCGAACGTGCCGCCGCTCGCGAGGCAGCCGACGAGGCCGCCGACGAGCGGCTCGCCGAGAGGCTCGCCGAGCGTGTCGCGACCCAATGGCAGTCCGCACGCGAGCGTCGCGCCGAGCTGAACTCGCCGCTGCCCATCGTCGACGGGCAGACGCGTACGGGGCGCGCCGAGGTGCCCATCGCGCTCGACACCGCCGCGGCCTGGGCCTGGCGTCTGCTGCTGATCGCGGTCGCCGCGGGGCTGACACTCTGGGGCATCTGGGTGCTCCGCGTCGTCACCGTGCCCGTCCTCATCGCCCTGCTGCTGGCAGCGCTGCTCAGCCCCGCCGTGGTGCTGATGCGCCGCCTGAAGCTGCCCAAGGCCCTCGCCGCGCTCCTGACCGTCGTCGGCGGGCTGGGCCTCGTCTCGTTGATGCTGACCTTCGTCGGCAGGCAGATCGCCGACGGCTTCTCCGACCTCTCCGCCCAGGTGGCCGCAGGCATCGGGGAGGTCGACGTCTGGCTGCGCACGGGCCCGCTGGGACTCACCGACTCCCAGATCAGCGACGCGCTCGCCGAGGTGCAGCGCACCCTGACCGACGCCGACGTGCTCGACCGGGCCACCGACCTCACCCTGCTCGTCGGGCACCTGCTCGCCAGCGCCGCCATCCTGCTGCTCGCCACCTACTTCTTCCTCGCCGACGGCGGCCGCATCTGGTCCTGGCTGGTGCGCCTGTTCCCCGGCGGCAGCCGCGTACGGGTCGACCGTGCCGGGCGGGTGGCATGGCACTCGGTGACCCAGTTCGTCCGCGCCACCGTCATCGTGGCCGCTGTCGACGCCCTCGGCATCATGGCCGTCGCGGCCCTGCTCGACGTGCCGCTCGTGCTGGCCCTCGGCGTGCTGGTCTTCCTCGGGGCGTTCGTGCCGGTCATCGGCGCCTTCGTCACCGGGGTCGTGGCCGTGCTCGTCGCCCTGGTCGCCCAGGGGCCGGTGGTCGCGCTGCTGATGCTCGCCGGCGTCGTGGTCGTGCAGCAGGTCGAGTCGCACGTGCTGCAGCCGTTCCTGATGGGCCGGTTCGTCGCGGTGCACCCCCTCGGCGTGATCCTCGCGATCGGCGTCGGCGTGCTGCTGGCCGGCATCATCGGGGCCCTGCTCGCGGTGCCGCTGGTGGCCGCGCTCAACGCCGTGATCGTCGACTTCGGTCATCACCGCGAGCCCGACGAACCCTTGCCCGCCTCGGGGCCCCTGGCGGACGCGGCGGACTGACGTGGAGCTCACCGAGCCGGCAGTCGGCATCGCCGCTGAGCCCGCGGTCGACATCGCCGACGTGCTCGACGCGCGCCGCCTCCTCGACGGCGTCGCCGAGGTGACACCGATGCAGGAGGCGGGCTGGCTCTCACGCCAGGTCGGTGGGCGGGTGCTGCTCAAGTGCGAGAACCTGCAGCGCACCGGGTCGTTCAAGATTCGCGGGGCGTACACCCGGCTCGCACGCATGGATCCGGAGGTCCGCGCCGCCGGTGTCGTCGCCGCGAGCGCCGGCAACCACGCCCAGGGCGTCGCCCTGGCCGCGCGCATGATGGGCGTGAAGGCCGTGATCTTCATGCCGGAGGGGGCGCCGATCCCCAAGGAGCAGGCGACGCGCGGCTACGGGGCCGAGGTGCGGTTCGCCGGCGCGACGGTCACCGAGGCGCTCGAGGAGGCCGAGGCGTACGCGGAGGCGTCCGGCGCGACCCTGATCCACCCCTACGACCACGCCGACATCGTCTCCGGTCAGGGCACCTGCGGCCTGGAGATCCTCGAGCAGTGCCCCGACGTACGCACCGTGGTCGTGCCGACCGGTGGGGGAGGGCTGCTCGCCGGCATCGCCACCGCTGTCCAGGCCCGGGCGCCGCAGGCGCGGGTGATCGGGGTGCAGGCGAAGGGTGCGGCGGCGTACCCGCTGTCGCTGGAGGAAGGCCGCCCCGTCCCCCTGGCGCAGATGAGCACGATGGCCGACGGCATCGCGATCGCCAGCCCGGGACGCATCCCGTTCGCCACGATCAGCCGTCGCGTCGACAGCATCGTCACCGTGAGCGAGGAGTCGCTGTCGGCGGCGCTGCTGATGCTGCTCGAGCGCGGCAAGGTGATGGTCGAGCCCGCGGGCGCCGTCGGCGTCGCCGCGCTGCTCGACGGCGAGCTCGACGTCGAGTTCCCCGCGGTGGTGGTGCTCTCGGGAGGCAACATCGACCCGCTGCTGCTGACCCGGGTGCTGCGCCACGGCCTCGCCTCGGCCGGGCGCTACGTCTACCTCCGCGCCCGTATCGCCGACGTGCCCGGCGGTCTCGTGGGATTTCTCGAGGAGGTCGCCCGGTTGGCCGTCAACGTCATCGACCTCGACCACGAGCGCGTCAGCTCCAGCCTCGGCATCGACGAGGTCGAGGTCAGGCTCCAGGCCGAGACCCGGGGGCTCGACCACGCCGAGCGGGTGCTGGGTGCGTTGCGCTCGCGCGGCTACACCGTGGCGTACGACGGGCCGCCGTCGCAGTGACGGCGGCCCGGTCGCGGGGTGCTGCTCAGCAGCTGATCAGGAGGTGTACGGCGTCGCGTCGACGATCTCGACGGCGAGCTCCTTGCCGTTGGGCGCGGTGTAGGTGACCGTGTCGCCCTTCGTCGCCCCGTCGATCGCGACGCCCATCGCAGACTGCGGGCTGTAGACGTCGATGTCGGACTCCCCGGCCATCTCGTGGGCGCCGAAGAGGAAGGTCTCGGTGTCGTCGTCACCGGCGAAGCGGATCGTGACCTTCATGCCGGCACGCACGGTGCCGTCGTCGTCGGGGGTCTCGCCGACCTGGGCGCGACGCAGCATGTCCTCGACCTGCACGATGCGGGCCTCGAGCTTGCCCTGCTCCTCGCGGGCGGCGTGGTAGCCGCCGTTCTCCTTCAGGTCGCCCTCGTCGCGGGCGGCGGCGATGCGCTCGACGATCTCGGTGCGCCGCGGACCCTTGAGGTCCTCCAGCTCCGCGACGAGCTTGTCGTGGCTGTCCTGGGTCAACCAGATGGTCGACTCCTGCTGCTGGGTCATGACGGTTCTCCTTCGTCGCTGGGCCGGCTGACGCGTACGTCCGCCGGGGTGGTGCGTCCTGTCACGCACGCCGTCGTCGGTGCCGGCTCCTGCGTAGGAGCGGCACGTCGCCGCGCATCGACCGGTGCCGATCGGTGGGCTGTCCGCGACGGCCCGGGACTCACGGCGGGTGGGACACCGTAGCAATCCGCCCCGGTAGGCGGCCACGTATCCGACCGACCTGTCTTCTACCCCTCAGCGGGCGCGCGGCTGGCCCGGGGCGGTGCAACCGGTGGCGACGACCTGCACGGCGGGGCGCTCGGTGCGGATCGCCACGTCGAAGGTCGCGTCCTCCGGCTCACCGGGACCCAGGGTGAAGACCCGCTGCCCGACGGCCGAGTGGTCCTCGCCGTACGCCTGGACGATGCAGGTGGCCTCGACGCCGTCGTCGGCGCGGTCCACCAGCACGCTGGCGGTCGCCTCGTCGGGGGAGAGGATCTCGTACGAGCGGAGCTCCGAACGCACCTCCGGCACCGCGTGGAAGACCGCGACCCACGCCAGCCACCCCAGCCCCACGGCCGCACCGAGGCCGACGAGCACCAGGAGCAGCCGTCGCCGCCCCGGCTGGGGGGCGCCGTAGCGCTCGGCACGCAGGCCGGGGTCCATGGTGGTCACGTCCTCAGTGTCCCAAACGCACCGTGACCGGGCCCGGGCCGAGCCGGGTGTGCCTCGTCACGCGCCTACGATGGAGAGCATGTCCCTGCTCCGCCTGATGCACGTGCACGCCCACCCCGACGACGAGTCGAGCAAGGGTGCGGCCAGCACGATCAAGTACGTCGACGAAGGCGTCGACGTGCACGTCGCGACCTGCACCGGCGGCGAGCGCGGGTCGATCCTCAACCCCGCGATGGACCGCCCCGAGGTGCTCGCGGACATGACGAACATCCGGCGCGCCGAGATGGAGCGGGCGCGCGACCTCCTGGGCGTACGCCAGGACTGGCTCGGCTTCGTGGACTCCGGTTGGCCCGAGGGCGACCCGAAGCCGCCGCTGCCCGAGGGGTGCTTCGCGGCGGTGCCGCTGGAGGAGTCCACCGAGCGCCTGGTGCAGCTGATCCGCTCGTTCCGGCCGCACGTGGTCACCACCTACGACGAGAACGGCGGCTACCCGCACCCCGACCACATCCGCTGCCACCAGGTGACGATGGCCGCCTGGGACGCAGCGGGTGACCCCGACGCGTTCCCCGACGCGGGTGAGCCGTGGCAGCCGGCGAAGCTCTACTACCACCACTCGTTCTCGAGGCAGCGCATGCTCGCGCTGCACGAGGCCATGACCTCGGCGGGCATCGAGTCGCCGTGGGCCGAGCGCCTCGAGCAGTGGAAGCCCGACCCCTCGCACGACGACCGCATCACCACACGGGTGCCGTGCGGGGAGTACTTCGACCGGGCCGAGCAGGCCCTGCTCGCGCACGCGACGCAGATCGACCCCGACGGCCACTGGTTCAGCTGCCCGACCGACCTGCGGGCGCGCACCTGGCCGACGGAGGACTACGAGCTCGTGGAGTCGAAGGTCGCCACCGACCTGCCGGAGGACGACCTCTTCGCGGGCGTCCGGGAGTTCCTCGCCGCGCACGGCGACGTCAGCCCGGGGCGCGTGGACCGGTCGCCGGCGGGCACCGTGGGTCGACGGCCCTCGCCCCCCGCGGACCCCGCCGAGCGTGAGGCTCTGGCGGCGCGTGAGAAGCACGCGGCCGAGCACGGCGAGCAGGAGGAGAAGGCGTCATGACCGATCTCGTGAGCACGGTCGTCGCCGTGTCGGGCGTACGCCTGGAGAACCTCGACCCCGTGCCGGAACCCGCGGACGTCAACGCGGGCACCCTCGGCCTCCTCGTGCTGCTCCTGCTCGTCGCCGCCGTCGTGGTGCTCGTGGTGCTGATGAACCGTCAGCTCAAGCGGGTGAACCGCAAGAACGCGGAGGGGGCCTACGACGACCTCCCCGGCGCGAGGCGTACGCCGCACGACCGAGCCGGCGACCCCGGCGACACAGGCGGCGAGGGCCGGGACTGAGTCTCAGGCTGCGCGCGTGAGCAGCACCAGGCAGTCGTACGCCGTGGCGTGACCGTCGTCGGTGCGCACCTCGCGCCCGACCCGTCCGGCCGTCTCGACCTTCGTACGCGCCTCGGCGTCGGCGAGGTCGCCGAGCACGTCCTCGGCGGTGTAGAGCACCGCGGGGTCCTGCGGGCCGCCGTGACCGTCGGCGAGGTTGCTCGAGTCGTGCGCGACGACGAACAGCGTCCCCCCGGGGCGCAGCATCGTCAGGGCATTGCGCAGCGCCTCGCCGCGCGGGCCGGCTGCGAGCTGCAGGTAGGCGACGACCACCAGGTCGACCGGCTCGTCCGGTCGCCAGGTGCGGGCGTCGGCCTCGACGAGTTCGACGCGGTCGGCCACGCCGCGCTGCTCGGCGATCGACCGGGCCTTGTCCAGGCCCTTGCCCGAGAAGTCCACGGCCTGGACCGACCAGCCCTTCTCGGCCAGCCACACCGCGTTGCGGGCCTCGCCGGCAGCGAGGTCGACGGCCGAGCCGCAGGGCAGGTCGACGAGGTGCTCGGCGACGAACTGGTTCGGCCCGGCTGACCAGACCAGCTCGCTGCCGGCGTACCGCTCGTCCCAGTCGGAGGCGTCCACGCCGTCCTCATGCCCCGAACGGGCGTGCTCAGGCCTGCTCAGGCCTGCTCAGCCCTGCTCGGCCTGCTGGGACTCGATCTGGGACCGCACCTCGTCCATGTCGAGGTTCTTCACGCCGGTGATGACCTGCTCCAGCGCCGCGGGCGGCAGGGCGCCGGCCTGGCTGAAGACGAGGATGCCCTCGCGGAACGCCATCAGGGTCGGGATCGAGGAGATGTTGGCCGCGGCCGCGAGCTGCTGCTCGGACTCGGTGTCGACCTTGCCGAAGACGACGTCGCCGTGCTGCTCGGAGGCCTTGTCGTAGGTGGGCGCGAACTGCTTGCACGGGCCGCACCACTCCGCCCAGAAGTCCACCATCACGATGTCGTTGTCGGTGACGGTCTGCTCGAAGTCGGTGTAGGTGAGGTCGGTGGTGGCCACGGGGGCTCCTCGGAGGTCTCGGGTCGGCCTTCCGGCCGCGTACACCCGCACAAGGCGTACGCGCCGCTCGCTATTCCTCGGCCGTCTCCTCATCCGCTGCGGTCGCGGCGGCGGGTTCGCTCTCGGGTCGGCGGCCGTCGGCGAGCTCGCTGAGGTAGCCCAGCACCACGGCCGCGGTCGCCGCCACGGGCACGCTGAGGAACGCGCCGATCACCCCGAACAGCGTCGAGCCGAGCACGATCGCCAGCAGCACGACCCCGGCGTGCAGACCGAGGCTGCGGCCCTGGAGCCAGGGCAGGAAGACGTTGCCCTCGAGCTGCTGCACGACCAGCACGATGACGAACACGATGATCGCGGCGACCACCCCGTTGCTGACCAGGGCGACGAGCACGGCGAGCGCTCCCACGGTGACCGCGCCGATGATCGGGGCGAAGGCGGCGACGAAGGTGAGCACGGCGAGGGGGAGCGCGAGGGGGACCCCGACGATCAGCAGTCCCACCCCGATCAGGATCGCGTCGAGCAGCCCGACGAGGGCCTGGGCGCGGATGAAGCCGCTGATCGTCACCCAGATCCGCCGCAGCAGCTCGGTGAGGTGGGCCCCGCCGGTGCGTCCCGCGAGGCGGTCGACCCAGGGGAGGAACCGGTGGCCGTCCTTCAGGAAGAGGAAGGCGAGCACCAGGGTGAGCACCAGGTTGATGAGGAACCCGACGACGGCGCCGGCGGTCACCAGCAGCCCGTTCGCGATCTGGTCGGCACTGGCGCTGAGGCGGTCCTGGGCCTGGGTGACCACACTGGAGAGCTGGTCGTCGGAGATGCTGAGCGGGCCGTCACGCAGGTAGCTGCGTACATCGTCGAGTCCGCGTGAGGAGGACTCGGCGAGGTCGGCCACCTGGGGCGCGACGGTGGGCGCGATGACGCCGACGAAACCGGCGACCACGAGCAGTGCGGTCAGGATGCCGATGCCGGCGGCCGCGGCGTGGGGGAGGCCCCGGGCGTGCAGCCACGCGGTGAGCGGGTGCAGCACCGTGCACAGCAGGATCGCCAGCAGCACCGGCAGCAGGATGCTCCAGGTCACCGAGACCAGCAGTCCGAGCGCCACGAAGCCGACGGCCAGCACCAGGAGGTGGGCGGTCCAACGGGCGGAGGTGGCGAGGCCGCGGCCGATGCGCTCCTCGCGGGTGGCGTGCTCGGCCTGGTCCTCGGGTCGGTTCGGCATGAATACCATCATTCCCGCCCGCAGGCCCGTGAGCCGACCTATGGTCGATTCGAGGCTGATCGCGAGCGTGGGTCGCGGTCGAAACCAGGGGCGAGGGGGCCGTTGTCGTGTGGATCGTGCTGGGAGTCGTGACCGTACTGGTGGCCGTGGGGCTGCTGCGATGGTCGCAGCCGCTCCACCCGGCTGCCGTCGGGGTCGATGCCTGGGCAGCCGCCGCGCAGCGTCGTGCCCACCGTCGGCAGGCCGTACGCCGTGTCGCGGCGCAGCGACGGGCGGCCGTCCCGTCCCGCGTCCTGGCACCCGTCGCCGAGCAGGCGTCCCTGGAGCGTGACGACGTCATGGTCTCCGCCGTCGACGTCGTTCCGGCCGAGGGCACGACACCCGACCAGCTGGTGGACCGGCACCTCGACGGGGTCTTCGCCCACCTGCGGGCGGCTTCGCTCGAAGCTCCCGAGACCGTGGCCGTCGACCGGGCCGACACCAGGACGGCCGTCGTCGAGCCGGTCGAAATCCGGCCGGAGCCCGAGACCGAGCCCGCACCTGTCGAGGCTCTCGTGATCGAGCCCCTCGAGCCCATCGAGCACGGCGAGCTCCACGATGTCGCCGAGCCGGCGGCGGGTCCGGTCGACGAGCAGCGCGAGGACGACGAGACCTGGGAACGCGTGCTCGGCATGCTGCGCCGCACCGAGGCCGGCGCGCCCGAGCCCGTCGCCGACGAGGCGCCGACGCCCGCACCGCGTCTGTCCGTCGTACCCGCCCAGCGCCAGGAGAGGGAGCCGGCTCCGGTGCTCGCGACCGTCGGCGCGCCGGCGAAGGTGCGACGCTGCGGCGTGTGCCGCGAGCCTGGGCACGACCGCCGACGCTGCCCGCAGGCGCAGGCCAGCTGAGCAGCCGCCCGGACGACCGACCTCGTCACGCGCTCGGTCGTCGCTTCACCCCGCGTCGCCCGGTCGCTAACGTCTGCCCTGCACCACCGCGGTGCTCGGGGGACGACGGATGGCAGGAGTGCGCGTGATCTGGCTGGTGCTGGCGATTCTCGCCGTGGTGCTCGTCGCTGCGTGGCTGTTGCGGCGGGCCAGGGTCGGCAGTGCCGGCGGTACGACGCCCGCGGTCGGACCGCTGGGTCGCGGCGCACCCTCGGACGACGAGCGCACGATCGGCAACCTGAGCTTCGTGGACGACGGCGACGACGGTCCCGTGCACCCGTGGATCTCCCGGCATCAGCTCGCCGGAGCCCCGTACGACCAGGAGCAGGAGCAGGAGCAGGACGAGATCCTCACGGTCGAGATCGACGACGACGCCCAGGACGCTCAGGACGCCCGGGACGCTAGGGACGTCAGCGAGCACGCGGAGGAGGTCGTCGTCGAGATCGTCGAGGACGACACGCCCCGCGAGCCGGTCGAGGAGGCCGAGCCGGTCGAACCCGCCGAGCCCGCCGAGCCGGTCGAGGCGCCGTACGAGGCCACCGATGTCGCACAGCGAGCCACGCTCCCCGACGACGACGTGTGGAACCGCATCCTCGGCATCGCCCGCGGAGAGATCCCCGTGCCCGAGCCCGAGCCCGAGCCCGAGCCGGAGTCGGAGCCCGAACCGGAGCTCGAGATCGAGTGGACCCCTGAGGCCCCTGAGGCCCCTGAGACCCCCGCGTCGGACCTCGAGGCCTCAGCGGATGAACCTCCCCCGCCCATGACGGAGCCGCAGCAGCAGGCACAGGCCGCGGCCCGCGTACGCCGCTGCGGCCACTGCCGGCAGATCGGGCACGACCGCCGCAGCTGTCCCGAGCTCGTCGGGCCCGACCAGACCGACTGAGGTCACACACCCGCAGGGGCGTGGAGGCCCGACACATCGGGCACGAGTCATGCCGTGACTGACCAGGCGGACCAGCAGCAGGACGGACCCCTCATCGGTGTGACCGGCGCGACCGGTCGGCTCGGTGGCCGGGTCGCGTCCCTCCTCAGCGAGCGAGGCCTCCGTACGCGTCTGCTCGTGCGCGACGCCGACCGGGCGCCCGACCTGCCGCGTGCCGAGGTGGCCGTGGCGTCCTTCGAGGACACGGACGCGGTCGAGGAGGCGCTCGCCGGGGTCGACGTCGTCCTCATGGTCAGCGCCCACGAGGCGGAGGACCGTCTGGACGTGCACCGCGGGTTCATCGACGCCGCCGTGCGCGCGGGGGTGGGGCACCTGGTGTACACCTCGTTCGCCGGCGCGGCTCCGCACGCCGTGTTCACCTACGGCCGCACCCACCACGCCACCGAGCAGCACCTCATCGACACGGGCATCGGCCACACGGTGCTGCGCAACAACTTCTACCTCGAGATCCTCCCCGACCTCGTCGTCGACAGCGAGCTCAAGGGACCGGCCGGCAAGGGGTGCGTCGCGGCCGTCTCGATCGAGGACGTCGCCGAGGCCGCGGTCGAGGTGCTCGTCGACCACGAGTCCCACGTCGGCGAGTGCTACGACCTCTGCGGTCCCGCCGCGCTCTCGCTGGAGGAGGTCGCGGCCCGACTCAGCGCCCTCGGTGACACCGTCACCTACGTCGAGGAGCCGCTGGAGGCCGCGTACGCCTGGCGCCGGGAGTCGGGCGCCCCGGAGTGGCAGGTCGAGGGCTGGGTCTCGACCTACACGGCCATCGCCGCCGGCGAGGTCGCCGGCGTGGGCACGGGCGTCCGCGCGCTCACCGGTCACCCGCCCCGCACCCTCGAGGAGGCCCTGGGCGGGTCCGCCGACTGACCCACGGGTCGGGCGGGGACGGGTCGGCAGCCACAGACCGACGCGCGAGGCGCGAGGGACGCGACGAGCGTCACGGCGATACCGTCGCGGGATGGACACCGACCCGGGTGAGAACGCCACTGCCGCCGAGGACGTCGCCGCCGCGCTGCGAGGTGACATCCGGCTGGTGACCTCGATGCTGGGGGAGACGATCCGGCGTACGCACGGGGAGGACCTGCTCGACCTCGTCGAGCGTGTCCGCAACGCCGCGAAGGACGACGAGCTCGACCTGCCGGAGCTCGACGTCGCGACCGCGACGACGCTGGCGCGTGCGTTCACCGGCTACTTCCACCTCGCGAACGTCACCGAGCAGGCGCACCGCGGACGTGCGCTGCTGCAGCAGCGCGCCGACGGGCAGGCCCCGCTGGCCCGGGCGGTGGGTCGCATCGCCGAGGCCGGCCTGGCGACCGAGGACGTCGCCGCCGTGGTCAGCCAGGTCGCCGTACGCTCCGTCTTCACCGCGCACCCCACGGAGGTGGCCCGGCGCACCACCCTCGACAAGCTGCGCCAGGTCGCCGCCCTCCTGGACCGACCCGTCGACCGTCGCCGCGACCGGGCGCTGCAGCGGGCCGTCGAGCTGCTGTGGCAGACCGACGAGCTGCGCGTGCAGCAGCCCGAACCCCTCGACGAGGCGCGCAACGGCGTCTACTACCTCGAGGGTCTGCTCGACGCGGCCGTGCTCGACGTCGTCGACGAGCTCGGCGACCACCTGCGCACCCTCGACGTCGAGCTGCCGCGCAGCGCCCATCCGATGCGGTTCGGGTCGTGGATGGGTGGCGACCGTGACGGCAATCCGTACGTCACCCCCGAGGTGACCCGCGAGGTGCTCGCCCTGCAGGCCACCCACGGCCTGGGCCTCCTGCGCCGCAAGGTCGACACGCTCCGCCGCGACCTCTCGGTCAGCGAGCGCATCTCCGACGCCTCGACCGACCTGCGGGCCCGCACCGAGGAGATGCTCGAGTCATTGCCCGAGGTCGAGCCGCGCTACCGGCGCCTCAACGTCGAGGAGCCGTACCGGCTCTTCCTCACCTGCCTCGACGTGCGCCTGCGGCTGACCGCCGACCGGGTCCGCTCGCGCGCGGCTCACGAGCCGGGGCGTGACTACCGCGACGACACCGAGCTGCTGGAGGACCTGCTGCTCCTGCACGCCTCCGTGCACACGCACCAGGGCCCCCTGGTCGCCGACGGGGACCTGCTGCGCCTGGTCCGCACCGTCGCGGCCGCCGGTTTCACCCTGGCCACCCTCGACGTGCGCGAGCACGCCGAGAAGCACCACCACGCCGTCGGTCAGCTGCTCGACCGGGCCGGCAGCACCGAGACGCCGTACGCCGAGCTCGACGCCGAGGGCCGCTACGCGCTGCTCACCGCCGAGCTCACGGTGCGTCGCCCGCTCTCGCCGCAGCCGCCGCCGCTGGACGAGGAGGGCGCCCGCACCGCCGCCGTCTTCGAGGTCGTCCGCGAGGCGCTCGACAGCTACGGCGAGCGCATCGTGGAGAGCTACATCATGTCGATGACGCGCGACGCCGACGACGTGCTCGCAGCCGTCGTGCTGGCGCGCGAGGCCGGCCTCGTCGACCCGGTCGCGGGCACCGCCCGGATCGGGTTCGTGCCGCTGCTGGAGACCGTGGAGGAGCTGGAGAAGGCGGTGCCGATCCTCGACCGGCTCTTCTCCGACCCCTCCTACCGACGCCTGCTGACGGCGCGCGGCAACGTGCAGGAGGTCATGCTCGGCTACTCCGACTCCAACAAGTCCGGCGGCATCGCGACCTCGCAGTGGCTGATCCAGCGCGCCCAGCGGCGCACGCGGGACCTCGCGGCCGAGCACGGCGTACGGCTGCGGTTCTTCCACGGTCGGGGCGGCTCCGTGGGACGTGGCGGGGGCCCGACGTACGACGCGATCATGGCGCTGCCGTACGGCACGGTCGACGGCGAGGTGAAGCTGACCGAGCAGGGCGAGGTGATCAGCGACAAGTACGCCCTGCCGGTGCTGGCGCGGGAGAACCTCGAGCTGCTCGTCGCCGGCACCCTGGAGGCCTCGCTGCTGCACCGCGAGGACCGTCGCAGCCCCGACCAGCGCGAGCGGTGGGACGCGCTGGCCGACCACGTCTCGCGCGCCTCGCAGGAGCGCTACGACGAGCTCGTGGCGATCCCGGAGCTGACGGAGTACTTCCTCGCCTGCACCCCGGTCGACATGCTCGGCGCCCTGCACATCGGCTCCCGCCCCTCCTCCCGGCCCGGGCAGGACACCAGCCTCGACGGCCTGCGAGCCATCCCGTGGGTGTTCGGTTGGACCCAGTCACGCCAGATCATGCCCGGCTGGTTCGGGGTCGGCTCGGGGCTGGCCGCCGCGGCCGCCGACGGCTCCGCCGAGGAGCTCCGTGCGATGTACGAGGGCTGGCCGTGGTTCCGCACGTTCCTCGACAACGTGGCCATGACGCTGTTCAAGACCGACCTCGACATCGCCGAACGCTACGTACGCGTCCTCGCTCCCGCGCACACCCACCACGTGCTCGAGGTCATCCGCGAGGAGTTCGCGACGACGCTCGAGCAGGTGCTCGCGGTGACCGGCGACGAGCAGCTGCTGCAGCGCGAGCCGGTGCTCCGTCAGACCCTGCAGGTGCGCGAGAACTACCTCGCGCCGCTGCACCTGCTGCAGGTGCAGCTGCTGCGCCGCTACCGGGACGGTGAGGACGACCCCGACCTCGAGCGTGCGCTGCTGCTGACGATCAACGGCATCGCGGCCGGCATGCGCAACACCGGCTGAGGCTGCTACGGTCGCGGCAGACGAGAGGGAGTAGTCCCTGACAGTCGTGTCGACACACTGGTCCCGAGGCGTACGCGCCGCACGGACCCGGCACGGCAGGCCACCACCGGTCCTGGCGCTGATCCGAGCGCCGGTCCGCCGGGGGAGGCGGACGAGACTCTCGGCCAGACGACCAGTCGACCCCACACAGACTGGCCTGGCCGAGGTGTCCTCCCCGGTTGAGCCGGAGGTCGTCGCGGTCGGGCCTCGAGAGGATCCCCGCATGGAAGCCTTCCTGATCAGCACCGGCGTCATCTTCCTCGCCGAGCTCGGCGACAAGTCCCAGCTCATGGCGATGACCTTCGCGACCCGGTACCGCATCCGCGACGTGCTCATCGGCATCACCGCGGCCACCGCGATCGTGCACCTCGCCTCCGTCGCGATCGGAGGCCTGGTCGGCTCCGCGTTCGCCGACTACCAGGGCGTGATCAACGTGCTCGCCGGGCTCGCGTTCCTGGGCTTCGCCGCCTGGACCCTGCGCGGCGACGAGCTCACCGAGGAGGAGGCCAGCAAGGCCAAGCAGGCCACGGGCGCCGCGATCCTCGCCGTCGGCACGGCGTTCTTCCTCGCCGAGCTCGGCGACAAGACGATGCTCGCCACGATCACCCTGGCCACGCGCGAGGGATGGCTCGGCACCTGGATCGGCTCCACCGTCGGCATGGTGGCCGCCGACGCCCTGGCCATCGCGGTCGGCGCGCTGCTGGGACGCAACCTGCCGGAGAAGGCCGTGCGCTACGGCGCCGCGGTGCTCTTCGCCCTCTTCGGCGTGCTCCTCGTGCTCGAAGGCGTCGGGGTCCTCTGACCCGGCGTCAGCGGCAGACGTCGGAGCCGCTGTCGCGTTCCCGGTCGTCGACGTCGACGAAGCGCCACGCGTACGCCCCGGGCTCCAGGTCCACCTCGAGCACGCCGAAGGTGTCGCCGACGCGTGTCTGCGACCCCGGTTGCGCCGTGTCGGAGAAGTCGTAGAGGGACTTGCCGCCGGTGCCCACGACGAAGCCGCGGAGACCCTCGTCCTCGGACGGACGCAGGTCCTCGTCCAGCGGAGCGAAGCGCTCGTACACGTGGTCGTGGCCCCACAGCGCCACGTCGGCGCCGCCGGTGACGGCGGCCTGCCACAGCGGCTCCACCGACGCGTCGGGGCCACCCTGGGAGGAGACCCGCGGGTGGTGCCAGGCGACGAGCTGGCACCGCCCGGGGTCTTCGGCCAGGCGCTCGGTGAGCCATGTCGCCTGGGCGTCGCAGTCGGCTCGGTCGCACGTGCCGTCGAGGAGGTAGACCCCCCAGCCGCCGAGGCGGTAGGCCGCCGGGACCTCCTCCTCGAAGGTCTCCCGCCAGCCCTCGAGGTCGCTGCGCCACTCGTGGTTGCCGGGGATCGTGAGCAGGCGGTCGGAGAAGCGCCCCCAGGAGTCCTCCCACGACGCCTCGAACTGCTCGGTCGTGGCGTCGGGGTACTGCAGGTCGCCGAGACCGAGCACGACGTCGGGGTCCAACCGGTCCGTCAGGTCGGCGGTCGCCTCGTGCCGGCACGTCGTCGCGGTCACGGGGGCGCCGGCCTCGCAGGCGATGTCGCCGACCGCGGCCAGTCGTACGGTCTGTGTCGGCTCCCCGAATCCTGCCGTGCCGGCCACAGGCTCGGAGGCCGAGCAGCCGGTCAGCGCGGCGAGGAGCGCGAGGACCGCGAGAGCGACCGCCGCCGTGGCGCGACGACGCATCCTCACATCACCGTCGGTGCATCGGCCTCGTGAGGACCGGAGGAGACCATCGGCAGGCCGGCGTCGGCCCAGGCGAGCATCCCGCCGGCCACGTTGACCACGTCGAAGCCGACCGGGGTCAGGGCCTGCACCACCTGTCCGGAGCGGTTGCCGGACCGGCAGATGACCAGGACCCGGTCCGAGGGCAGCTGCGAGACGTCGAAGCGGCTCGCCGGCATGTGCACGGCACCGGGCGCGTGCCCTGCGTCCCACTCGTGCTGCTCGCGCACGTCGAGCAGGGTGAGGCCGTCCTCGGCCGCGGAGTGGGCCGTGCGTACGTCGACGTCGGCGGGGTCGTGGGGCTGGTTCATGCGGTCCTCCTGGGGCGGGTGCGGCCGTCGAGGCTCATCGTCATGGTCCCGGCGGCGACGTGGTCGGTCACGAGGCTGAAGCGGTCCCCGCGGACGAGGGTGTGGCGCCACTCCAGCGGCTGCCCCCGGAGCTCCCCGAGGCGGTCGATGGCCAGCGCGGCGGTGCGGCCGTCCAGGTCGAGGAGCATCTGCTCCGCGGGGGTGGGGACGACGGCGCGTACGGTCTCGCGGCCTCCGGTCAGGCGGACGCCGCACCGCCGCTCGAGCTCGTCGTAGAGCGAGGTGTCCCCGAAGTCCGCCCCGAGCAGCGGCGTCGCCACGGCGGCGGGCAGCCAGACGCGGTCCAGGGCGAAGGGCTGGTCGTCGAGCAGGCGCAGCCGCTCCAGGTGCACCAGTGGGGTCGACTCCTCGAGGCCGAGCCGCGCGGCGACGGTGCCGTCGGCGAGGGGCTCGAGCCGACGGACGACGCTGCGCTGGGTGTGCCCGGAGTCGCGGGCGGCGGTGAAGAGGCTGTAGAGCGTGCCGCCGCCGGCCGTGACCGCGGTGTCCGCGACGCGGCTCTGCCGACCGCGGCCGGCGTCGAGCAGGCCGGACTCCCTCAGCTGCCGCAGTGCCTGTCGGACGGTGTGCCGGGAGACGGCGTACTGCTCGACGAGGGCCAGCTCGCCGGGGAAGCCGTCGGTGAACTCGCCGGTGCGGAGCCGCCGCTCGATGTCGGTCTGCACCTGGGACCACAGCGGACGGGAGCTGGACCGGTCGATCGCGTCGACGGGCGCGGGGCGGCGAGTCGTCATCGCTCCTCCGGCTGGCAAACGAGCGCGGTGGGGTGGTGCGGTCACCACCCCACCGGAAGATGTCCGCTCGATCGTACGCGGGACGTCAGGTCGAGGGACCTCAGGCGCTCGGCGGGGCCTCGCCGAAGGTGGAGGTGTCGATCACGGCCCGGTAGCGCACCGTGCCGTCGACGACCTTGTCGTAGTACTCGTCGGTCTTGTCCGCGTCGATCAGCTCGATCGTGGCGGTGATGCCGTGCTCGGCGCAGAAGTCGAGCATCTCCTGGGTCTCCGGGAGGCCGCCGACCATGGAGCCCGACAGCGAGCGCCGGTTCGGCAGCAGGGAGAAGGCCTGCACCGACAGGTCCTCCTCGGGTGCGCCGAGGTTGTGCATGACACCGCCGCGGCCGAGCAGGTTCATGTACTGGTCGAGGCCGATCGCCGAGCCGACGGTGTTGATGAGCACGTCGAAGTGGCCGCGCAGCTGCTTGAAGACCGAGGCGTCCTCCTCGGTGGCGTAGTAGCTCGTCGCCCCGAAGGACAGCCCGTCCTCCTTCTTGTCGGACGTGCGCGACAGGACGCTCACCTCCGCGCCCATGGCGGCCGCGATCTTGACGGCCACGTGGCCGAGTCCGCCCATGCCGATGACGCCGACCTTGGTGCCCTTGCCGACGTCGAGCGCCTTGAGCGGGTGGTAGGTGGTGATGCCCGCGCAGAGCAGGGGAGTGGTGGCGGCGAGGTCGACACCGTCGGGGATCTTCACGACGAAGTGGTCGCGTACGACGACCTGGCGGGAGTAGCCGCCGTAGGTGATCTCGCCGTCCTTGCCCTTGTCGCTGTAGGTCTGCACGACGCCCCGGAGGCAGTACTGCTCCTCCCCGTCCTTGCAGGCCTCGCACTCCAGGCACGCGTCGACGAAGCAGCCCACGCCGACGGTGTCGCCGACCTGGTGAGCCGTGACCTGGTCACCGACCTCGACGACCTTCCCGATGATCTCGTGACCGGGGACCATGGGGAAGATGCCGCCGCCCCACTCGTCGCGGGCCTGGTGGATGTCGGAGTGGCAGATGCCGGCAAAGGCGATGTCGATGCGCACGTCGTCGGGGCGTACGTCGCGCCTCTCGACGGTGCCGCGCTCGAAGGCGGCGCCGGCCTCGGGGACGGTGAGGGTGGAGATGGTGGTGCTCACGCTGGACGCTCCTGGTGTCGATGTCGTTGACCGTTACACCACTTCCCGGGGTCGGTCGTGCCCAACCGTTGCGGTCCGCCACCAAGGCTTCCCGACCGGCCGGCGATCTGCTTGTCTGGACACATGACACTCGGGGAAGCCCCTGTCGCCATCGTGGCGCGCAGTGACCTCACCGCGTCCGTCAGGGCGCAGATCACGGGCTCGGACGCCTCGGACCTGCAGGCGATCGTCGAGCTGGTCGCCTCCCAGCTCGGAGCGCCTCTCGTGGCGCTCGCGGTGCTGCACGAGGAGGTCTACCGCTACGACGTCGTCTCCGGCGGCGCGCCCTTCGGCAACCCCGCACCGCAGGCGCTCTGCCAGTTCGCCACCGGACGGGGCCTGGTCGAGATCACCGACGCCTCGAAGGACCCACGCACCGCCGCGCTGGCGGCCGTCGACGGCCGCGAGGCCGCCGTCCGCTACTACTTCTCCGCCCCGGTCGTGGTGCGTGACGAGGAGGTCGGCAGGTTCTGCGTCTTCGACATGTCACCGCGCACCGCGAGCCCGGTCGAGCGCGAGGCCGTCCGCGTCCTCGCCGACGCCGCGGGCAAGATCCTCGACCGACGGCTGCGGGTCGCCGCGGAAGACGGGGAGGACGGTGACGCCGCCACTCGGCTCGAGGCCGCGGCCGCGGCGCGGGCCGATGTCGACGACCTCGTCGCCCAGGCCGCGCACGACCTCCGCTCACCGCTGGTCACCCTCGCGGCGAGCCTCGAGCTCATCGAGGACGCCGTGGGTGCCGCGCCCGACAGCATCACGGGCCTCCTGCTCTCCAAGGCACAGGGTGCCGTGACCCGTCTCAACGAACTGGTGCTCGGGGTGCTGTCGCTGCACGCGGCGCAGGGGGTGATCCGCGTCGTGGACGCCGACGAGGTCGCCGCCGCGGCCCGCGACGACCTCGACAGCCAGGTGCGCGCGCGCAACGGCCGGATCAGGCTCGAGCCGCTGGGACAGGTGCACGCCGACCCGGGGCAGCTGCACAGCGTGCTGCTCAACCTCATGGGCAACGGGCTGAAGTTCAACCGACCCGGGGTGCCGCCCGAGGTCGTCGTCAGCGCCGAGCACGGGCGCGACGGCGCGACGCTCGTCGTCAGCGACCAGGGGGTCGGCATCCCCGTCGAGCAGCGTGAGCACGTCTTCGAGCTGTTCGCCCGGGTCGGTGACGCCTCGGTGGCGGGATTCGGGATCGGACTGAGCACCGTGGCGCGCATCGTCCACGGACACGGTGGCAGCGTCGACATCGACGACGGCCCCGGCGGTCTGGGCACCCAGGTGCGTGTCTGGCTGCCGCACCAGCGGGAGGCCTCAGCCGCGTCCTGAGGACGGTCCGACGGGCCCGGGTGCCCCGACGGGCGAGGGCCAGCGCGGGGGACAGGAGTCGCCCGAGCTGGTGCCGGTGAGCCGTCGTCCCACCCACGGCAGCAGGTCGCGACGCACCCATGCGGCGTCCTCGCGGACCCGGTCGGTCAGCGTGCGCTGCGGCAGGGGCGCCGGTGGGGGCTTGGGCAGGTCGTGGTCGACGCCGAGCACGTCGAGCACCTCCGCCGCCATGCGCTGGTGGCCGGGCGTGGCCATGTGCATCCGGTCGGTGTCCCAGTAGCCCCAGTCCCGGTAGTCGGTCATCGCCCAGAAGTCGACGACGCTCACGCGGTCGCCCAGGCGCGAGGCGGTCTCGCGGACGAGCTGCCCGTACGCCTCGAAGCGGTGCCTCACCGGGCGGTAGACGACGGCGTCCCCGGGGTCGGCGGCGGTGAAGAGCACCAGGTGCGCCCCGCCGTCGACGACGCGGCGCAGGGCCGACTCGTAGCGGGCGAGGAGTGCGGCGACGTCGACGCGCGGCCGCAGGATGTCGTTGGCCCCGGCGTAGCAGGTGACGAGGTCCGGCTGCAGGGCGAGCGCGGCCCCGAGCTGCTGGTCGAGCACCGCGTCGAGCTTGCGGCCGCGGACGGCGAGGTTGGCGTACGCGAAGGACTCGCCCCGGGCGTCGGCGTGGTCGGAGAGCTCCTCGGCCACCCGGTCGGCCCAGCCGCGTACGCCGTTGGGGCGGGTCGGGTCGTGGTCACCGCAGCCCTCGGTGAAGGAGTCGCCGATGGCGACGTAGCGACGGAAGGTGGGCGCGGACGTCATCGTCGACTCCTCAGCGCTGCTGGTAGGTCGCGATCGAGACGCCGACGTAGTGCACGACGAAGCCTGCGATCGTCAGGGCGTGGAAGACCTCGTGGAAGCCGAACCACGCCGGGCTCGGGTCGGGCTTCTTGAGGCCGTAGACGATGCCGCCGACGGTGTAGCAGAGGCCGCCGGCGACGATCAGCCACAGCACGACCGGTGAGTCGGCGGCGAGGAACGCCGGCAGGAAGAAGACCGCGGCCCAGCCCAGGGCGATGTAGATCGGCACGTAGAGCCAGCGCGGGGCGTGGGGCCAGAAGACGCGGAAGGCCACGCCGGCGAGCGCGCCCGCCCACACGATCGACAGCAGGGTCGTGCGCGCCGCGCCGTCGAGCAGGATCAGCGTGAACGGCGTGTACGAGCCGGCGATGAGCAGGAAGATGTTGGCGTGGTCGAAGCGCCGCAGGACGCCCCACGTGCGAGGCGACCAGGTGCCCCGGTGGTAGACGGCCGAGACGGTGAAGAGCACCAGGGCGGTCAGCACGAAGATCGCCGAGCCGATCCGGGTCGCCGTGGTCGGTGAGAGGACGAAGAGCACGATCCCCGCGGCCAGGGTCAACGGGGCCGTGGCGAGGTGGAGCCAGCCGCGCAGGTGCGGCTTGACCTCGTCGAGGGCGTCGCTGACAGCGTCCGCGACACGGTCGCGCACACCCTCTCTCGGTCCCTCCGACGTCTCCCGCACAGTGTCGAGACTAGGCGACCGCCCGGGGGTACCCTGCCTCGGTGCCGGACTGGAAGCGAGTGGCCAAGCGCGGCGTGCGCCGCGTCCTCGTGCCGGCGTACGAGCGTCGGCTCAGCGACCGGCTCGACCACGAGCGGGTGCCCCGGCACATCGGCGTGATGCTCGACGGCAACCGCCGGTGGGCGAAGGCGGTGGGGGAGTCCACCGCCGACGGGCACCGCGCCGGCGCCGCCAACATCGAGCCCCTGCTGGACTGGTGCGAGGAGGTCGGCGTCGAGGTCGTCACCCTGTGGCTGCTGTCGACCGACAACCTCAAGCGCAGCGCCGCCGAGCTCGAGCCGCTGCTGGGCATCATCGGGGAGGTCGTCTCCTCCCTGGCCGACGCGGGTCGCTGGCGCATCCACCTCGTCGGACGGCTCGACCTGCTGCCCGAGAGCACCCGCACCTGCCTGGAGACCGCGGCCGCGTCCAGCGCCGGCTCCGACGGCATCATCGTCAACGTCGCCGTGGGGTACGGGGGACGCCAGGAGATCGCCGACGCCGTCAGCTCCCTGCTCCGCGAGCACGCCGAGCGCGGCACGTCGGTGCAGGAGCTCGCCGACCAGCTCGACGTCGAGCACATCGCGGCGCACCTCTACACGAAGGGGCAGCCCGACCCCGACCTGGTGATCCGCACCTCCGGGGAGCAGCGGCTCGGGGGGTTCCTGCTGTGGCAGTCCGCGGCCAGCGAGTTCTACTTCTGCGAGGCCTACTGGCCCGACTTCCGCAAGGTGGACTTCCTGCGCGCGTTGCGCACGTACGCGGAGCGCGACCGACGCTTCGGCGCCTGACCGCCGGCGCGGCCCTCCGCGTGACCGCCGTGTGAACTGCCCGTGAACCACCCCCGCGGACGCGCGTGTCGCCGCGGACCGGGGCCTCGGTCTGCCTACCGTCGGACCAGTGACCGGTGGGGAAGCCGGTCGCACCGGGAGGTCCCTTCGTGATCCGTCACGGCAGCACCACGAGCCCGCATCCGGGTTCACAGACCACGGCCCGGTCCGCGCACGAGTAGGCGGGCCGGGGCAGCGGATGCGCGTGCCGGCCCGAAGGGGAGTAGCAGTGACTGCAACGAATGCTCAGCCCGCCCCGTCGCCGCGCGCCGGCGTCCGCACCTACGTCGTCGACACCAGCGTCCTGCTCGCCGACCCCGGGGCCCTGCGACGGTTCGACGAGCACGAGGTCGTGCTGCCGGTCGTCGTGATCACCGAGCTCGAGGGCAAGCGGCACCATCCCGAGCTCGGCTACTTCGCACGCACGGCGCTGCGTGCCCTCGACGAGCTGCGCGTGGCCCATGGGCGGCTCGACGCACCTGTGCCGATCGGCGACGCCGGTGGCACGTTGCACGTGGAGCTCAACCACACCGATCCCTCCGCGCTGCCCTCGGGCTTCCGTCTCGGGGACAACGACACCCGCATCCTCGCCGTGGCGAAGAACCTCGCCGACGAGGGACGCACGGTGACGCTGGTCAGCAAGGACCTCCCGTTGCGGGTGAAGGCCTCGGCGGTCGGTCTGGACGCGCAGGAGTACCGCGCCGAGCGCGTCCACGACTCCGACAGCGGGTGGTCGGGGATGGTCGAGCTGGAGGTCGAGTCCGGCGTGCTCGACGAGCTCTACGACGTCGGCGTCACCCTGCTCGCCGAGGCGGCCGACCTGCCGTGCCACACCGGCCTGGTGCTGCTGAGCGACCGGGGGTCGGCCCTGGCCCGCGTACGCCCCGACAAGCAGGTGCAGCTCGTGCGGGCCGACCGCGACGTCTTCGGCCTGCACGGACGCTCCGCGGAGCAGCGGGTCGCGCTCGACCTCCTCATGGACCCCGAGGTCGGGATCGTCTCGCTCGGGGGGCGCGCCGGCACGGGCAAGTCGGCCCTGGCGCTGTGCGCCGGGCTCGAGGCGGTGCTGGAACGTCGCCAGCACAAGAAGGTCGTGGTCTTCCGGCCGCTGTTCGCCGTCGGCGGGCAGGAGCTCGGGTACCTGCCCGGGTCGGAGTCGGAGAAGATGGCGCCCTGGGCGCAGGCCGTGTTCGACACCCTCGGAGCGGTCAGCAGCCCCGACGTCGTCGAGGAGGTGCTGGCCCGCGGCATGCTCGAGGTGCTGCCGCTGACGCACATCCGTGGCCGGTCGCTGCACGACGCGTACGTCATCGTCGACGAGGCCCAGTCGCTGGAGCGCAACGTGCTGCTCACCGTGCTCTCGCGCGTGGGGGCGAACTCCAAGGTGGTGCTGACCCACGACGTCGCGCAGCGCGACAACCTGCGGGTCGGCCGCCACGACGGTGTCGTGGCGGTGGTGGAGCGTCTGAAGGGCCACCCGCTCTTCAGTCACACCACGCTCACCCGCAGCGAGCGCAGCCCGATCGCGGCCCTGGTGACCGAGATGCTGGAGAACGTGACGATGTAGCCCGCGGGGACGTCGCGAGGCGCGATCGTGATTTCCCTGCGACAGGCAGCCCGCTGCGCCGGTCCTCATGTGTCGGCTCAGCGGGCTGTTCGCGTCGTGATCGCCGTCAGATCGTGCCAAAACGTCGGCGCAGCGGGATCTGGGTCACTTTTTTCAGTCTCAGGTTGATAACGACAGCGCCGCCTTGGGATGGTTCCTCGGTCGCGTCGAGACCGCTTTCCCACTCGCCGGCACGAACCGCCTCACCACCGTGAGCGCGGCCGTGCGTCCGGCGGGGCGGTGGCGCCGACATCCTGTCGTCGATCCCCTGGTGGTGCATCAGCTGTGGCACGCCCTGCCCGTCCCCTCCGTCATGCCCCGAGGCACTCCTCGTGTCCCGAGACCCCCCGTTCGCGGGCGTCGCTGCTGCGGCGTCGCGCCATCCGCGTGGTCGCAGCGTCCGCGACCGCCACGGCGGCCGTCGCCGGTCTGACGGCGCTGAGCGCCGGGTCCGACCCGGCGCTCACCTCGGCGCGTACGGCCGCCGGCGCCGTCCAGGACGCCTCGAGCGTCGTGGCCCTGACCGCTACCGACCTCGCTCCCGACCTCGGGCGTGAGGGCGGCGCCGAGTCCGGTGACGCGTCGCTGAGCGCCGCCGACCTCGAGGAGCGCGTCCTGAGCGTCTCGCGCAGTGACGCCCGCGCCATCGAGGCGTACGAGGCCTCGTCGGCGGACTTCGTCGCCGATCCGACCCGGGAGTCCGTGCTGACCTCGGGCACCGAGGGTGTGGCGATCACCGTCGAGGAGGACCTGACGCAGCAGGACCCGCGCGACATCGCTCTCGAGCTCATGCCCGAGTACGGGCTCTCGACCGCGGAGTTCGGTTGCCTGGACTCGCTGTGGGTCTCCGAGAGCGACTGGGACATGCACGCCGACAACCCCACCTCCACGGCGTACGGCATCCCCCAGGCGCTGATGAGCGCCTGGGACCTGCCGGCTGACTACACGACGAATCCCGTCACGCAGATCGAGTGGGGCCTCTGGTACATCGAGGACACCTACGGCACCGCCTGCGCCGCGTGGGACTTCAAGCAGGCGAACAACTGGTACTGAGCGGCGGTCCAGCGCTCCCCGATCACTGCGCGAGGGGCGACGTAGGGTCGACGGATGAGCCTCTCGACCCGTGACACCACCACCGAGGCGCCGCAGTGGCGTACGCCCGCCGGCACCGTGCGCGGCTGGCGCGACGGGGACGTGCTCCGGGCCACCGGCATCCGCTACGCGACCGCCGAGAGGTTCGCCGAGCCGGTCGTGGAGCCCGTCGCGCTCGAGCCGATCGATGCCACGAGCTGGGCGCCGGCCTGTCCCCAGCCGGGCTCGCCCACCCTCGAGGCCGCGTGCCACGAGCCGATGGGCGGCATGACCTACGACGAGGACTGCCTGCGCGTCTCGGTCACCGTGCCCGCCGACATGGCTCCCGGCGAGACGCTGCCGGTGATGGTGTGGATCCACGGCGGCGCGTACCGGATCGGTGCCCCCGACGCCCCCATCTTCGACGCCGCCCCGCTGGTCGCCGAGCAGCGCGTCGTGTGGGTCGCGGTCGGCTACCGCCTCGGTGTGCTCGGCTACCTGGGCCTGGACGGCACGCCCGCGAACCTCGGTCTGCTCGACCAGCTCGAGGCGTTGCGGTGGGTGCGCCGCAACGTCGCGGCCTTCGGTGGGGACGACGCCGACGTCACGCTGATCGGGCAGTCCGCCGGTGGTGACGCGGTCGCTCACCTCATGGTCGCCCAGGGCACCGAGCGGCTCTTCGAGCGCGCCGTCGTGATGAGCGCACCGCTCGGCATCACCACCGGCCGCGAGAAGATGACCGCGGCCATGGTCGAGGCCGTGACCGGGAGCGTCGCCGACCCGCGGACGGCCCCCGTCGAGGACCTCGTCGCCGCCCAGGACACCGCGGTCGCGGCCGCCGCCCCCTTCGGTCTGGTCGCGGCGATGCCCTTCGGCGTCGAGTACGGCCGCCACCCCCTGCCTCCCGAGGCCGAGATGGACGCCGCGTGGCGTGCCGTCGCCCCCGACGTCGAGCTGCTCATCGGGGCGACCGACCGCGAGGTCGCGCTCTACGCAGCCGTGATGCCTCCGCTGGTGAGGCTCGCCAAGGTGCCCGGCGTGGGCACCGCCCTGGTCGCCTCCATGGTGCGGGTGCTGACCTGGCGCATCTTCGGGGGCGCTGCAGCCTCGTTCGGAGCGCGGCACCGACGCGCCGGTGGGCGCGGCAACCGCTACTCGATCGTGTGGGGGTCCCCGGGAAATCCCTTCGACGGCGCCCACGTCATCGACATGCCGCTGCTCTTCGGCACGAAGGAGTCGTGGGGTCCGGCCCCGATGCTCGACGGTCTCGCGTGGTCGGAGGTCGAGGCGGCCGGGCGTACGGTGCGGCGGCTGTGGGGCGACTTCGCGCGCTCCGGGACGCTGCCGCGCACGCGCCGGTGGGGCCTGATCTCCGTCCGCGGCCTCTAGGCCGGGCCCGACAGGCTGCGGCTGGCCTCGTGCAGCAGCGGCCCCCACGAGCGGAGCGCCTCGTCTCGGGAGGCCGGACCCGAGACGTTCAGCGCCGCGACCACCTCGCCGGTGAACGACCGCACCGGCACCGACAGTGCGACGACCCCGTCCTCGAGCTCGCCGCGGGAGACCGCGCGGCCCTCGCGGCGCACGAGCTCCAGCTCGCGGACGAGGGACTCGAGCCGGTGCGGCCGCTTGCGGGCCAGCAGCCACCCCTCGGGACCGATGCGGCGACGTCGCGCGCGGGGGAGCGGCTCGCCCGCCCCGTGCGTGGCGAACCAGGCCTCGAGCGAGGGCCCGTCGTGCCCGCTCAGCAGCACCCTGCCCGACGGCGTCAGCCAGGCCGCCGTGGAGACGCCCTCCCAGGTCTGCGTACGCCCCGCCGCGTGCCCCAGCTCGCTGGCCAGCGTCACCACGGCCCCGCCGCGCAGGACGCACAGGTGGCTCGTCTCGCCCGTGGTCGAGGCCAGGCGTCGCAGCCACGGTCGGGCTCGGCGCGCCAGTGCGGCCTCCTCGGTGCGAGCCGCGAGCGAGAAGAGGCGGCCACCGAGGCGGTAGCGCAACGTGACCGGGTCACGGTCGACGAGGCCCGCCTCCGCGAGCGTCGCCATGGTGCGGGACACCACGGCCTTGTCCCGGCCGCTGGCAGCGGCGAGCTCGCGTACGCCCATGCCCGTCATGCGGTCGCCCGCGACGTCCTCGTCGGCCAGCAGCTCGAGCAGCTCGACGTCGCGCACCAGGCCGGAGCGGTTTCGTCGCTGCGTCTCCTCGCTCATCCCGGCAGTCGACCACGGGTGTTGCCATCCTGACAACACGCTCTGGTGGGGCGTACGCGTGCCTGTCAGCGTCGGTGGTGTGACAGCGACGTTCACCTACGAATCCGAGGACCTCGCCGGCTTCGGCCTGGATGCCTTCTCCCTGGCCGGGCGCACGGCCCTGGTCACCGGCGGCAACACCGGTCTCGGCCGGGCGTTCAGCGTGGCCCTGGCACGCGCCGGCGCCGACGTGCACGTGGTCAGCCTCCTCGCCGACGACGGCACCACCCGCGAGCTCGTCAAGGGGTGCGGGCGCCGCTACGTCGAGACGATCGCCGACCTGACCGAGCCCGGCGCATGCGACGCCGCCGTCGCGGAGTGCGTCGAACGGCTCGGTGCGCTCGACGTGCTCGTCAACTCCGCGGGCATGTGCCTGACCGGAGGACCGGAGGAGTTCGACCGCGAACCCTGGGACCGCATGGTCGCCGTCAACCTCACCGCCGCCTTCGAGCTCGCCCGCGCGGCCGGCCGCCACATGGTGGCCCGCGGCTCGGGCCGCATCATCAACATCGCCTCGCTCTTCAGCTACCTCGGCGGTCAGGGCTCCCCGGCGTACGCGGCCACCAAGCACGGCATCGTCGGCTTCACCAAGGCCTACTGCGACGAGCTCGCCGGCCACGGCATCGGCGTGAACGCGATCGCCCCCGGCTACTACGCCACCGCCCTGACCGAGCGTTCCCGTGCCGACGAGGTCACCGCCGCCCGCATCCTCGACCACATCCCGGCTGGGCGCTGGGGCGACCCGCGCGACCTCATGGGCGCGCTGGTGTTCCTCGCCAGCGACGCCTCCGCCTACGTCAACGGCCACACCCTGGTCGTCGACGGGGGCTACCTCGTGCGCTGAGCACCCGGACCAGCCGGACCAATGCTCCCTCCGCAGCCCGCCCCAGCCCACCCGACCTCACCCCAGCCCACCCCCAGGAGCACCCCTGTGACCACTGCAGACACCTCCCGCGACGCCGACCTCACCGTGGTCGCCCTGCGCGAGATGCTCGGCCCCGACCGCGTCGAGACCGACCCCGACCTGCTGCGCTCGCTGAGCGTGGACCGCTACAAGAAGTACGCGGCCGTCCACGGCGTCTACGAGGGGCCCTTCCCGGTCGCCCTGGCACGCCCGGTCAGCGTCGAGCAGGTCTCGCGGGTGCTGGCCTGGGCGACCGAGCACGGGGTGCCGGTCCTGCCGCGGACGGGTGGCACCGCCACCGAGGGCGGGCTCGAGGTCGTCGTGCCCGACACGGTGATCCTCGACTGCTCCGGCCTCGACGAGATCGTGTCCATCGACCCGGTGGACATGACCGCGACGGCGCAGTGCGGCGTCCCCCTGGCGCGGCTCGAGGACGCCGCGCGGGAGCACGGCCTGACCACCGGCCACTCGCCCCAGTCCCAGCCCGTCGCGCAGATGGGCGGGCTGGTCGCCACCCGCTCGATCGGGCAGCTCTCCACGCTCTACGGCGGCATCGAGGACATGGTCGCCGGGCTCGAGGCGGTCTTCCCCGACGGGCACGTCGCCCGGATCAAGGCGGTGCCCCGCCGCGCGGCCGGCCCGGACCCCCGGCACCTGGTCATCGGCAACGAGGGCGCTCTGTGCGTGGTCACCGAGGTGACCGTCAAGCTCTTCGCCCACCGCCCCGAGACACGGCGCTACGCCGGCTGGCTCGTCGCGGACTTCGCCGACGGGGCGGCGGGACTGCGCGAGGTCATGGCCCAGGGGTACCGCCCCTCGGTCGCCCGCCTCTACAGCCCCGAGGACGCCGCGCAGCACAGCTGGTTCACCGACCTGGTCGCCGGACCCGACGGGAAGCCCGTACGCAACCTGGTGGTCATGGCCACCGAGGGACCCGAACGGGTCTCGGCCGCGACCATGGCGGGGATCGAGGAGATCTTCTCCGGCGAGGTCTTCGAGGCCGTCGAGGACGGCGTCGTCCGCGACTGGTTCGAGAACCTGAACTGGGGTCCCGAGAAGCTCGAGGCGGAGAAACAGGCCATGCTGGACCGGCCCCACGTGGGCTTCACCACCGAGGTCGCGATCGGGTGGTCGGGTGTCGCCGAGCTCTACGAGTCCGTCGTACGCCGCGTCCGTGAGGAGTTCGACCGTGCCGAGGACCTCACGATGCTGGGGGCACACTCCTCGCACAGCTACCCCGACGGGACCAACCTCTACTTCGTCTACGACTACGACGTCAACGTCGAGCCGCGCGAGGAGCTGACCGCCTACCACCTGCCGCTGAACGCCATCGTCGTGGAGGAGGCGCTGCGGCTCGGCGGGTCGATGACCCACCACCACGGCATCGGCAAGTACCGCACCCCGTGGACCGAGCGTGAGCACGGCAGCGCGTACGCCCTGCTGCGGACGCTCAAGGAGACCTTCGACCCCGCCGGGATCATGAACCCCGGGACGATCTTCCCGCTCGACGGTGCCTGACCCGGACCCGCGGGCGACGGCCGCGCCGCTGCTGCTGGCCGTCGACGGCGGCACCCAGAGCACCAAGGTGCTGCTGGTGGACGCGAGGGGCACGGTGCACGCCCGCGCGCAGGTGGCGCTGCAGCCGCTGGACCGCAGGGACGAGGGCGTCGCCGAGCACCCGGGCGACGACCTGTGGGAGTCGCTGGTCGCAGCCGTGCGCTCGCTGCTGCGCGACTGGGGCGGGGACCCCGCGCGCGTCGTCGGCCTCGGACTGTGCAGCATCCGGTGCTGCCAGGTGCTGCTCGACGAGACGGGGCAGCTCGTCGCGCCGGTGCGCAGCTGGATGGACGCGCGCACCTGGCATCCCTGGGCCGACGACGAGCACGCCGAGGACCCGCGCGTCGCCACCGTCGGTGCGGCCTCGGCCTACCTGACCGCACGGCTCACCGGGCGCCGCGCCGACGCCGCCGCGGCGTACGACCAGGTCTGGCTCGCCGCCAACCAGTTGCCTGCGGCGCTGCTGCCGACGCTCGTCGCGCCGGGGGAGCCGCTCGGCCCGCTGACCGAGGACGCGTCGCGGCTGCTCGGGCTCGAGGTAGGGCTGCCGGTCGTCGCGACCGGCAACGACAAGGCCGTCGAGGCCCTCGGCGGCGGCCTCGTCGAGGAGACCGACGACGTGCTGCTCTCCCTGGGCACCTACGCCGCCGCGATGACCCCGGTCGCCGAGGGCTCCGCGCGGGCCGAGGCCGCGGCGTACGGGGCGTCGACCTGGCTGAACGAGGCGTGCCCGGCCGGGACCCGGCTGGCCGAGACCGGCGGCGTACGCCACGGCATGGGCACCGTGACGTGGACCGCCGACCTCCTCGGTGCCGACGTCGCCGACCTCGCCCGCGCCGCAGCCGAGGTGCCCGCCGGCGCCCGGGACCTGGTCTGCGTGCCCGACTGGTTGGCACCGGGGGACCAGCCCTGGCGTCGCGGCGCGCTGGTCGGGCTGACCGGTGCCCACGGACGCGCCGAGGTGGCGCGCGCCGTGGTCGAGGGGCTGCTCCTCACCCTCGCCGACCACGTACGCGCCGCGGAGGCCGACCTCGGTGGCCGGTTCGCACGTCTCGTGCTCACCGGTGGCGGGGCGCGGTCCGAGCTCCTCACCGCCATCGCAGCAGCCGCGTGCGACCTGCCGGTCGTGCGCCCTGTCGAGACCGACGCCGCCGGGATGGGGGCCGCGGTGTGCGCGGCCGTGGGGACCGGTGTGCACCCCGACTGGTCCACGGCGGTCAAGTCGATGGTGGGGCGCCGGGCGCCGGTCGCGCCCGACCCGGACCTCGTCGCGGCGTACGCCCGCCTGGCCCCTCGTCACCGCGCGCTGCGGGACGGCGTCGCCGGGCTCCTCCAGCGCCTCTGAGACGCGGCGCGACTCGTCCCCGATGTCCGGTTGTCCGGGTGTGGGGCACGGGGGACCGGGCATGTTGTGCGCAACCGGAGCACCCTCCGGCTTCCCCCACGTCGAGACGAAGGACCGTGATGACCGAGCAGCAGTCGACCAGCGCCCCCACCCAGTCCGCCGGCCCCGCCGGAAACCCGACGACCGCCACCCCGGGCGAGACCCGGGCGGACCTGGAGAAGCGCGAGCAGGCCAGCGTGCTCATCACCGACCAGGGGCGCACCAGCATCGCCGACACCGTGGTCTCGAAGATCGCCGGCATCGCCTGCCGCGAGACGCCCGGCGTCCACGCCGTCGGCGGCGGCGCCGCACGCGCCGTCGGAGCACTGCGCGAGCGCATCCCCGGGTCGCGCACCAACCACAGCCAGGGCGTCGGCGTCGAGGTCGGCGAGCGACAGACGGCCATCGACCTCGACATCGTCGTGGAGTACGGCGAGGACATGGCCGAGCTGGCCTCCACCATCCGCCGCAACGTGACCGCAGCCGTGGAGAAGATGAGCGCGCTGGAGGTCACCGAGGTCAACATCACCGTGCACGACGTGCACCTCGGCGACCTCGACGCCGAGCAGGCGACCGCGGCGCCGACCCAGCGCAGGGTCGAGTGAGACTGGCACCATCGGGTCCGTGACCCAGCCAGGCGACGCAGGCGACGCAGCCGACGCAGCCGACGCAGCCGACGGGCCGGTCTCCCGCGAGGGAGGACCGGACCCGGCCGCCGAGCTCGCCCGGCGTCGCCGCGAGGTCGTCAAAGCTCTCCACCCCGACGTCGGTGGCGACCCCGAGGCGTTCGTCGCCGCGATGCGGGCCCTCGACGACGAAGGTGCCGCAGGGCGTGCCTCCGCCGCCCGCACCCAGGGGCCGGACGGGTTCGCCTCACCGGCCCGCGGGCCCGCCGTCCGCGTGACCTGGCGTGGCCGGCTCCGCCGAGCGCGGCGCAAAGCGGCCCGTACGGTCAGCCGCCGGCGCTTCATCGACGTGCCACGTCGGTGAGCGCCCGCCTCCCAGTCCGTCTCATCCGACCGTCCCAGCCCCCACCGCCACCCCCACCGCCAGCCCAACCGCCAGCCCCACCGCCAGCCCCACCGCCAGGAGCCCACGATGTCCCTCCCCGTCGCCGGTCTGCTGTCCGGACTCGCCCTCGCCCTGCTCATCACCCTCGGTGGCTTCACCGGGCTCCTGCTCGGCATCGTGCTCGGCGCAGGCGGCTATCTCGCCGGAGCGCAGGCCTCGGGCGAGATCGACCTGCGCGAGCTGCGTCGGGGGCGCCGGTGAGCGCCGCGCTCGAGCTGCGGGAGACCCGCGGCCGGCTCGAGGTGCGCTCCGCCGTCGTGCGCAAGGTCGCGACGCGTCTGGCGCAGGAGGTGGCCGGTGTGGTGCCCCGTGACGGGGGCGCGGGCGCCCTGCTCGGCCGTCACGGGTCGCCCCACGTCGAGCTGGTCTACGAGGGCCCGCACGTCGACGCGGTCGTCCGTTGCGACGTCACCTGGCCGTGCGACCTCGACGCTGTCGCCGCCGCGGTCCGCGACCGGGTCCGGGGGACCACCCCGACGTACGCGGGCGTCACGCTGCGCACCGTCGACGTGCGCGTACGCCCCGTGCTCACTGCCGTGCCGCGACGGAGGGCCTCGTGAGGGGCCTCCTCGCCAGGCTGCGGAGTAGGCGCGCACCACGGCGACCGCGCATCGTGACCGCGGCGCCGCACGCCGTGCCCGCCGTGGTCTGGCCCGCCCTGCTCGTGCCCGTGCTCTTCGTCGCCGCCGGGGCGGTCGCCGTGCGCGACCTCCTGGTCGCGCAGGGCTGGCTCGGCGGCACGCCGTGGACCGGTGAGGCGGTGCGCCTGCTGGACGGAGCCGACCTCGCCGCCGTGCCCTGGTGGGCCTCGGTGCCGGCCGTCGTGGTGGGGCTGTTGCTGCTCCTCACCGCTCTGCGTCCCGCGCGCACCACGCACCGGGCGGCGCGCGACGGGCTCGACCTCTGGCTCACGCCCGACGCCGTCGCGGCGATGGCGCACGCGACCGCGGACCGCGTGAACGGCGTGGTCGACGTCGAGAGCTCGGCCTCGCGCACGGGTCGACGTGTGCGCCTGCTCGTGCACGCCCGCAGCGAGCCCGACGCCGTCCGCGCCCGGGTGGCGCAACGGCTCGCCGACGTCGGTGTGGACGGCCTCGTGCCCCGCGTACGGCTCACGGTGCGGGTGCGGGAGGTCGGCCGATGAGGGGCGCGGTCGGGTGGTGGGACCGCCTCGTCGTGCTCCTGCTCGGGGGTGGACTCCTGGCGGGTGGGCTCGCGCTTCTCGAGCTGCGCTACGAGGTGCTGCGCACGTGGCCCTCGGTGCTGGTCGTCGACCGCGCGCGAGAGCTGCTCGACCAGCCCTGGGCGTACGCCGCCCTCGCGGCCGTCGGGGTCGTCCTGGCCGTGATCGGGCTGATGTGGCTGTGGGCGCACGTGCCGCGCCGCGCGGCCTCACGCGTACGCCTCGCGGCCTCGGACCCCACGGGTCGGCTCGACGTCGACCTGGACGCCCTCGCCGACGCCGTCGCAGCCCGTGCCGAGGCCGGCACGAACCTGGCGTCGGTCTCCGCGAGCACGCGTACGCGCGGCTGGTTCTCCCTGGTCGAGGTCAGTGGTCGGCTCCGTCCCGGCACGGACCCGGCGGCGCTGGTCGACGCGGCCACGCAGATCAGTGAGGACCTCGCCGCCGCCTTCCCCGACGACGGGGTGACCGGCCGCCTGATGGTCTCGGCGCCGGCACGCAGGACGCGTACGTCGGGCTCCGGGGCGACCGTCGTCGAGGACTCGACCGACGACTCGACCGAGGACTCGATCGAGGAATCTGCCCGGGGCTGAGCTCAGGTGCCCGGTCGGGTCATGCTCTCCACGTCGAGGGCCTCGTCGAGCTGCTCCTCGGTGAGGTCACCGCGCTCGACGTACCCCATCTCCAGGGTCTGCTCGCGGATGGTGCGCCCCTCCTTGATCGCGGCCTTCGCGATCTTGGAGGCCTCCTCGTAGCCGATGTGACGGTTCAGCGGCGTCACCACCGAGGGGGAGGCCTCGGCGTAGCGGCGGCACTGGTCGCGGTCGGCCTCGATCCCATCGATGCACCGGTCGGCGAGCAGCGTCGAGGAGTTCGTGAGCAGCCGGATCGACTCCAGCAGGTTGCGCGCGATCATCGGCATCATCACGTTGAGCTCGAAGTTGCCCTGGGAGCCGCCGAACGCGATCGCGGCGTCGTTGCCGATGACCTGGGCGGCGACCTGCAGCGTCGCCTCGGGGAGCACGGGATTGACCTTGCCGGGCATGATGCTCGACCCCGGCTGCAGGTCCGGCAGGTGGATCTCGGCCAGCCCCGTGGTCGGGCCCGAGCTCATCCAGCGGAGGTCGTTGCAGATCTTGGTGAGGCTGACCGCGACCACGCGCAGCATCCCGGAGAGCTCCACCAGCGCGTCGCGCGCACCTTGGGCCTCGAAGTGGTCGCGGGCCTCGGTGAACGGCAGGCCCGTCTCCTCGGCGAGCAGCTCGGTGACGCGGGCGCCGAACCCCTCGGGGGTGTTGATACCGGTGCCGACCGCGGTGCCGCCGATGGGCAGCTCGGCCAGGCGGGGGAGCACGGCGTCGACGCGCTCGGCGCCGTTGCGGATCGCGCGTGCGTAGCCGGAGAACTCCTGGCCGAGGGTGACCGGGGTGGCGTCCATGAGGTGCGTACGCCCCGACTTCACGACGTCGGAGAACTCCTCGGCCTTGCGCTCCAGGGCCTCGGCGAGGTGGTCCAGCGCGGGCTTCAGGGTGCGCTGGGAGGCCTCGGTGGCGGCGACGTGGATCGAGGTCGGGAACGTGTCGTTGCTCGACTGGCTCGCGTTGACGTCGTCGTTGGGGTGCACGTCCACGCCGGCGCGGGCGCACAGCGAGGCCAGCACCTCGTTCATGTTCATGTTCGAGCTCGTGCCGGACCCGGTCTGGAAGACGTCGATCGGGAACTCGTCGTCGTGGTCGCCGGCTGCCACCTTCTCGGTGGCGGCGACGATGGCGTCGCGCTGCTCGGCGGTGATGATCTCCAGCTCGGCGTTCGTGCGCGCGCAGGCCGCCTTGAGCAACGCCATCGCGCGGACGTGGGAGGAGTCGATGCCGCGGCCGGAGATCGGGAAGTTCTCCACGGCGCGCTGGGTCTGGGCGCGCCACAGGGCGTCCTTCGGGACCTCGACGTCGCCCATCGAGTCGTGCTCGGTGCGGGTCTCGCCGGTCGGCTTGCCAGAGGGGTCCAGTGCGGGGCTCATGGTCCCCTCCTATCCGGACGGACCGGAGGTCACGCCTGGCTGGACGGGTGGCGCGCTGTCCGGTGATCCGTACGACCCCCGGGCATCATGTGGACATGTCCCAGTGGTTGGAGCAGCTGAGCACCCTGCAGGTCCTCCTGCTCGTCGTCGCCGTCGTCTTCGGCGGCTCGATCATCGCCACCGTCGTCGGAGCGCTGCTGGTACGGCGAGGGCGACGCAGCCCCAAGGTGCTGCGGCTGTGGAGCAAGATCGCCGAGAAGGCATTTCTCGCGGTGCGTCGGCCGCTGACGATCGTGGTGCTGGACGAGGTGACAGCGGTGATCCAGACGGGTCACTACACCCAGAACATCTCCGACGCGCTCATCGAGAACTACGACGAGATCAAGGGGCTGGTGGCCGAGAAGGTCGCCGAGGACCGCAACACCAAGCTCGTGCAGCGGCTGCCCGGCTACGACGCGATCGTCTCCGAGGCGACCGAGATGGTGCTGCGGGTGACGATCCAGATGCTCGCGGACCCGCGTACGGACGAGCTCGTGCGCGACGCCCTGCGCAACAACGTGCAGCAGATCCGCCAGGCCGTCCGCGAACGTGAGCACGAGGCGATCGACGAGCACGAGCCCCCCGACCCGGCCGGCACCGGCGCCCCGATCCCCGAGAGTTCCCGCTACGCCCGCTGAGAGGGCACACAATCACGCCGAGAGGGCACAAAGTTCGGCCGAGAGGGCACACAATCACGCTCTGTGGGCCAGGTGCAGCCAGTACTGCTCGTCGCGTGCGCCGAGGCGTACGTCGTAGCTGACCGCGGACACGCGATTCTCTGCCCTCTCGCGGTGATTTCCTGCCCTCTCGGCGGCACTTTGTGCCCTCTCGGCGAAGGTGGCCCGCAGCGCGTCGAGCAGGCCGTCCTCGCGGGTCATCGACCAGATGACGAGGAGGCCGCCCGGGGAGAGGGCGTCGCGGCAGCGCCGCAGGAAGTCCGTCCGGTAGAGGCGGGCGTTGTCCTCGTGCACGAGGTACGCCGGGCCGTTGTCGACGTCGAGGAGCACCAGGTCGTACGCCGCCTCGTCGCTCCCCGCGATGACATCGGCGACGTCCCCGACGACCACCTCGACCCGCGGGTCGGAGACCAGCCTCGACCCGTGGGGCACCGTCCCCTCTCGCATCCAGTCGACGACCGCAGGCTCGATCTCGACGACGCGTACGCGCTCCACCCGGCCGTCCCCCAGCACCTCCGCGAGGGTGAAGCCGAGTCCCAACCCGCCGACCAGCATCCGTCGCGGCGACACACACCGTGACAGCGACTCCGCCGCCAGGGCGCGCTCCGAAGTCGTCTCGGCGTCGTCCATCACGAAGATCCCGTTGACCCGCAGCTCGAGCACGAGTCGCCCGCCACGATGGACCCGACGCAGCAGCACCTCGCCGCGCGGCGAGGTCGCCCGACCCAGCAGCTCCGGCTCGTCCATGCGTCCACCGTCCCAGACCAACAGGCGTCACGCGCCACGGCAGCCCCGGCCACGCTCGGCCTCGGTCAGCCGCGCCGGTGATGCCTGTCGTTCTCAGACGATCGGGTCGACGACACGGCGAGCCCGTCGACCCTCACTCCTTCGACCGCACCCGGATGCCGCTGAGCGGCACGGTCACCGCACCGGAGGGGTCGGTGAAGAAGTCGTTGCCCTTGTCGTCGACGACCACGAAGGCGGGGAAGTCCTCGACCTCGATCTTCCAGATCGCCTCCATGCCGAGCTCGGGGTACTCCAGCACCTCGACGCTCTTGATGCAGTCCTGCGCGAGCCGCGCCGCCGGCCCGCCGATCGAGCCGAGGTAGAAGCCGCCGTGGGCCTCGCACGACTCGGTCACGACCTTCGACCGGTTGCCCTTGGCCAGCATCACCATCGACCCGCCCGCGGCCTGGAACTGCGCGACATAGGAGTCCATGCGCCCCGCCGTCGTCGGCCCGAACGAGCCCGACGCCATGCCCTCCGGGGTCTTGGCCGGCCCGGCGTAGTAGACGGCGTTCTCGCGCAGGTACTCCGGCATCTCCTCGCCGGCGTCCAGCCGCTCCTTGATCTTCGCGTGCGCGATGTCGCGTGCCACGACCAGCGGCCCGGTGAGCGACAGCCTCGTCTTCACCGGCAGCTCGGTCAGCGTCGCCAGGATCTCGCTCATCGGCCGGTTCAGGTCGATCTCGACGACGTCGTCGGAGAGCCGCTCGTCGGCGGCCTCCGGCAGGTACTGCGCCGGGTCGGTCTCCAGCTGCTCGAGGAAGACGCCGTCCTTGGTGATCTTGCCGAGCGCCTGCCGGTCCGCCGAGCACGACACCGCGATCGCGACCGGGCAGGAGGCGCCGTGGCGGGGGAGGCGCACGACGCGCACGTCGTGGCAGAAGTACTTGCCGCCGAACTGCGCCCCGATGCCGAACTCCTGGGTCAGCCGGTGCACCTTCTCCTCGAGGTCGACGTCGCGGAAGCCGTGCGCGCTCATCGACCCCGACGTCGGCAGGGCGTCGAGGTAGTGGGCCGAGGCGTACTTCGCGGTCTTCAGCGCGAACTCCGCGCTCGTGCCGCCGATGACGATCGCCAGGTGGTACGGCGGGCACGCGGCCGTGCCGAGCGACCGGACCGTCGAGTCGAGGAACTCCAGCATGCGCTTCTCGTTCAGCACCGCCTTCGTCTCCTGGTAGAGGAAGGACTTGTTCGCCGAGCCGCCACCCTTGGCCATGAAGAGGAACTTGTACTCCGGGTCGGACCCCGCGGTCCCGGGCGTCGCGTACAGCTCGATCTGCGCCGGCAGGTTGGTGCCGGTGTTCTTCTCCTCCCACGTCGTGATCGGCGCGAGCTGGGAGTAACGCAGGTTCAGCTTCGTGTACGCGTCGTGCACCCCGCGGCTGATCGCCTCACCGTCGTCGACCCCGGTCAGCACGCCCTCGCTCTTCTTGCCCATGACGATGGCGGTGCCGGTGTCCTGGCACATCGGGAGCACGCCGCCGGCGGAGATGTTGACGTTCTTCAGCAGGTCGGTGGCGACGAACCGGTCGTTGCCGCTGGCCTCGGGGTCGTCGATGATCCGGCGCAGCTGCGCGAGGTGCGCGGGCCGCAGGTAGTGGGCGATGTCGTGCATCGCCTCGGCGGTGAGCAGCCGGATCGCCTCGGGGTCGACCTGCAGGAAGGTGCGGCCGTCGACCTCGAGCGTCCGGACGCCCTCGGTCGTCAGCAGCCGGTACGGCGTCTGGTCGGGCCCCAGGGGGAGCAGGTCGGAGTAGCGGAACTCAGGGGCCTCGGGTGCAGCGCTCACGCGCACACCGTAGTGCCACGCGGCGGCCCCTCAGGCCTCCGGTGATTCCGGTGAGAAGGAGGACGCTCGCGGCACCAGCTCGACCGGCACCGTGACGTGCCGCTCGGGCAGCTCCTCGCCCCGGAGGAGGCGTACGACCTGCCGCGCGGCGAGCGTGCCCTGCGCCGCGACGTCCTGGCGCACGGTGCTCAGCGACGCGACCCCGGCGAACGGGTGGTCGTCGACGCCGACGAGCGACATCGTGTACGGGAACGTCTGGTTGCGCGACCGCAGCCCGAGGAAGCAGCCGAACGCCACCTCGTCGGAGTGCACGAAGGTGCCGGTGGGCGGGGCGGGCGCGTCGAGCAGGCGGAGCACCGCCTCCTTGCCGCCCTCGAGCCCGAAGGGCACGTCGATCTCGATGCCGGGGTCGATCTCGAGCCCGGCCGACTCCAGGGCCTGCCGGTAGCCCTCGCGACGTTCGCGGTCGGCCTGCCAGATCTGTCCCTCGGCGTCGAGCGTGGCGATCTGTCCGATGCGCCGGTGGCCCAGGTCGATCAGGTGCTGTGTCGCCAGCCGGCCGACCTCGCGGTCGTCGATGCTGACCGAGGGGTAGTCCAGGAGACGGTTGCCGGCGGTGACCACGTGCATCCCGAGCAGAGCGAGACGCTCGGCCTCCGCCGGCAGCATCGGCTGGGTCACCACGAGGACCGCGTCGGCCTTGCGGCGCGCGGGCAGGTCGGCGAAGAACTCGTGGCGGGCGTCGCTGCCGTCGATCTGGTAGAGCAGCACGTCGAGCTGGTTGGCGCGCAGCTCGTGCTCGATGGCCGCGAGGAGCGTGGAGTAGAACCACAGGTCGGCCGAGGTCACCACCACCGCGACGCGGCCGGTGGACTTGCGGGCCAATCCCGAGGCCTCGGGGGAGACGACGTAGTTGAGCCTCTCGGCCACCTCACGGACGCGTTGGCGCGTCGCGTCGCTGACCCCGGGGCGCCCGGAGAGGGTGCGCGAGACGGTGGCGATGGAGACCTTCGCGGCACGGGCGACGTCGTACATCGAAGCGGTGGTGGGCTGGTCGTTCACCGAGTCTGACCTCCTGCGCGTGGGTGGACGCGCGCTAGCGTGCGGTCATGTCACCGCTTGCGCCATCAAACCGCCCCGCGTACGGCACGGCAACCGCTTCCTACCAAGTCGAGGGCGGTCTCGATACCGGCGGCCGGGGTCCGTCCATCTGGGACACCTTCGCCGCACGCCCCGGCGCGGTCGTCGACGGCAGCGACGGGTCGACCGCCTGCGCGTCATGGTTCCGCCCCGAGGACGACCTCGACCTCGTCGCCGGGCTGGGTGCGGCGCTCTACCGCTTCTCCGTCGCCTGGCCCCGCATCCAGCCCGACGGCACCGGTCAGGCCCTGGCTGCGGGCCTGGACTACTACGACGCCCTCGTCGACGGCTGCCTCGCCCGCGGCATCGCGCCGATGGTCACGCTCTACCACTGGGACCTGCCCCAGGCGCTCGAGGACGCCGGCGGCTGGCTCGCGCGCGACACGGCCGAGGCGTTCGCGGCGTACGCGTCCCTGGTCGCGGAGCGGCTCGGTGACCGGGTCGAGGCCTGGGCCACGTTGAACGAGCCGTGGTGCTCGGCCTACCTCGGCTACGCCGCCGGCGTGCACGCACCCGGGCGTACGCTCCACGGCCGGGCCCACGTCGCGGCCCACCACCTCAACCTGGCGCACGGTCTGGGGGCCCAGGCACTGCGGGCCGGCCTGGGGGAACGGGCCGAGGGGCGCGTCGGGGTGGTGCACAACCTCGCGCCGGTCCGGCCCGAGGACGGCTCCGACGCGACGGTCGCGGCCGGCGACGCGGTCGACGCGATCCGCAACCGGGTGTGGACTCATCCTCTGGTGCACGGCGCGTACGACGAGGGACTGCTGCGGGTGGCCCCCGAGCTGACCGATCCGGCCGTGGTGCGCGACGGCGACCTCGCCCTGCTGCACGGGTCGGCGGACTGGATGGGGATCAACTACTACACACCTGTCCGGGTCGCCGCCGCCGAGGACCAGGACTCGGCCGACGCCGGGAGCACCGACCCCTCGCCGTTCCCCGGTGCGCCGCCGCTGCTGCTGCCCGAGCCCGCGCCGGTCACCGACATCGGTTGGGAGATCGACGCGACCGGTCTGCGCGACGTGCTTCTCGAGGCGCACGAGCTCTCCGGCCTGCCGCTGGTCGTCAGCGAGAACGGTGCGGCGTGCGCCGACCCGGTCGGTGAGGACGGCGTCGTGCACGACGAGGACCGCATCGACTACCTCCGAGACCACGTCGCCGCGGTGGACGAGGCGATCGAGGCCGGTGCCGACGTCCGCGCGTACCTGCTGTGGACCCTGCTCGACAACTTCGAGTGGGCCGAGGGCTACACCAAGACGTTCGGCATCGTCCACGTCGACCGCTCCGACGAGGAGCTGCGGCGTACGCCGAAGGACTCCTACCGCTGGTACGCCGAGCACATCGCCCGGCGCACCAGCGGCAGCTGAGTCGGGGTGGTCAGCCCTTGACCGAGCCGGCGAGCAGGCCGCGCACGAAGTAGCGCTGCAGGCTGAGGAACACGATCAGCGGCACGATCAGGGAGACGAACGCGCCCGCGCTCAGCAGGAAGTAGTCCTCACCGCGCTGACCCGCCAGGCTCGACAGCGGCACGGTCAGCGGTGCGACGGCCTGGTTGCCGCCGGAGAACACGAGTGCGACGAGCAGGTCGTTCCACACCCACAGGAACTGGAAGATGCCGAACGCGGCGATGGCGGGCGCCATCAGCGGCAGCATCATGCGGGTGAAGATCTGCACGTGGCCCGCGCCGTCGACACGGGCCGACTCGATCAGCTCGCCGGGGATCTCCCGCATGAAGTTGTGCAGCAGGTAGATCGCCAGCGGCATCGCGAAGATCGCGTGGGAGAGCCAGATCGCGTAGAAGCCGCCACCGAGGGCGTCGTTGCCGCCCAGGGGGGCGAGGTTGCCGGGCGGGTTGACGTAGAACTGCTGCAGCGGGATCAGCGTGACCTGGATCGGCACGATCTGCAGCGCGAAGACCGCCACGAACAGCGCGCTCTTGCCCTTGAAGTCCATCCACGCGAACGCGTACGCCGCCATCGTGGCCAGCGTGATCGGGATGATCACCGCGGGGATCGTGATGATGAACGAGTTCACGAAGTACGTCGACAGGTTGAAGTCGCCACCCGAGGACAGCACCTGGCGGTAGTTGTCGAGGGTGACGTTCGGGTCGGTGAAGAAGGTCCACCAGCCCGAGCTGTTGATGTCGGACGCGGGCCGGAACGACGTGATCAGCAGACCCGCGGTCGGCAGCGTCCACAGGATCGCGATGAGGATGGCCAGGATCGACCCGACCCTGCCCGTGAGCGACCGCTGGGCCTGGGCGAAGCCGCTCGGACCGGCGGGGGGCTTGCCGTTGCCGCTGCCACCGTCGGCGTCGTCCTGCAGCTGCTGCTCGTCGCCCAGCGGTGCGGCGGTGGGGGTGCTGGTGCTCATCGTGCCTCCAGTCGGCGGAACTGCCGGACGTTGTAGAAGATGATCGGGATCACCAGGACGAAGATGACGGTCGCCAGAGCGGTGGCCAGTCCCTGGTTGTTGGCGACGAAGAACTGGCGGTAGAACTCGTACGCCAGCACCGAGGTGTCGAACTGGCCGCCGACGGTCTGCACGATGTCGAACACCTTCAGTGTCGCGATGCTGATCGTGGTGAGCACGACGATGAGAGCCGGACGGATGCTCGGCACGGTGATGTGGCGGAACATCTTCACGCCGGAGACGCCGTCGAGGCGCGCGGCCTCGATGATGTCCTCGGGGATCGCCTTGATGGACGCCGAGAGGATCACCATGGCGAACCCGGCCTGGATCCAGATCAGGATGACGATCAGGAAGAACGTGTTCCACGGTGGTGAGGTCAGGAACTGGAAGGTGGGGAGTCCGACGCCGTCGAGCATCGCGTTGAGCAGACCGATCTGCGCCGGGTTGCTGCCGTCGGCCAGCGTCACGTCGTTGTCGCGGTAGGCGTAGACGAACTTCCAGATGATGGTGGCGCCGACGAGCGAGATCGCCATCGGCAGGAAGACCAGCGCCTTCGCCTGCTTCTCGAAGCGGGAGCCGTCGACGAGCACGGCGTAGATCAGACCGATGAAAGTCGCCAGCAGCGGTGTCAGCAGCACCCAGAACAGCGTGTTGCGGAGCACCACCAGCAGGTCGGGGTTGGTGATGATCGTCTGGTAGTTCTCGGTGCCCACGAAGTTGGTGCCGAAGGAGTCGAACAACGACTGGTAGATCGTCTTCAGCGCCGGGTAGAGCAACCCGAAGGCCACCAGGAGCACGGCGGGCAGCAGGAAGGCGGCGGCCTGCAGCCGCTCGCCGGAACGGTTCTTGAAACGGCTGCTCAGCAGCAGGATGGCACTCATCAGCGCGATGAAGAGCGCGATCGCGATGCCCATCTGCAGGAACTTCTCGGGAGTGCTCATCGTCTCGCTTTCACGGGAGAGCCGGTAGTGAGGGGTGCTGACGTACGCGGTGCCGGGGCCGGCGGTGTGCCGGGCCCCGGCACCGCGTCCGTGGAGGAGTCAGCCGTCGGTCAGCTGGTCGGCCACGACTCCTCGATCTGGGTGAGGGCGTCACCGGTGCTCTTGCCGGTGATCCAGTCGGTCATCTGCGTCCAGAACGAGCCGGCGCCGACGGCGCTGGGCATCTGGTCGGACCCGTCGAAGCGGAACACCGCGTTCGGGTCCTGCAGCGTCTCGGCGCTCAGCACGTCGATCGGGCTGTTCAGCAGGTTGATGTCGAGGCCGGTGTTGGCGCTGACCCAGCCGCCGTCCGGGGTGGCCTCGGCCTTCTCGTTGGCCCAGATGTCCGAGGACAGGTAGGTCTGGAACGCCTGCACCTCGGGACGGTCGTCGAAGGCGAGGACGAACTCGCCGCCGCCGAGCACCGGACGCTCGCCGTTGTCCTGCGTCACCGGGAGGTAGAACGCGAACACGTCGCCGTCCTCGGCGACGACCGGGGCGTTGCCGCCCTCGGCGCTCGGGGCCGAGGCCCACTGCGCGGCGTAGAACGACGCCTGACGCATCATCGCGCAGTTGTCGGACAGGATCGGGTAGCCGGCGTCCTGGAAGGACGTGGACGCGATCGAGCGCACGTCGCCGAAGCCGCCGTTGACGAAGTCGCCGTTCTTCAGGATGCCGCCGACACGGTCCAGGGAGTCGGCCACGGCCTGGTCGTCGAAGGGGACCTCGTGGTTGACCCACTGGTCGTAGAAGTCGGCGCCCTGGTCGCGGAGGATCGCGTCCTCGAGCCAGTCGGTGACCGTCCAGCCGGTGGCCGTGCCGGACTCGATGCCCGCGCACCACGGCTTGGTGCCGGACTGGGCGATCTCCTCGCTCAGCGCGGTCATCTCGTCCCAGGTCTCGGGGATCTCGTAGCCGTTCTCCTCGAAGAACGACGGCGAGTACCACACGAACGACTTGACGTTCGCGCCGAGCGGAGCGGCGTAGAAGGTGCCGTCGACCGTGCCGTACTCCCGCCAGATCTCGGGGAAGAACTCGTCGACGTTGTCGGAGACCGGCTGCGGTGCCGGCACGGTCTGGCCGGTGGCGACCATCGTGTTCACAAGGCCGGGCTGCGGCACGTAGGCGATGTCGGGGGCGTTGCCGCCGCGGACGCGGACGGAGAGCTGGGTCTCGAACTCCTGGCTGCCCTCGTAGGCGACCTCCGCGCCGGTGCACTCGGTGAACAGCTCGTACGACGCCTGCTGGGCGTCGGACTCGGGCTGCACGATCGAGGTGAAGACACGCACCTCGGTGCCGGTGAGGTCACCGAACTGGGTGAGCTGGGAGCACTCGGCCCGGCCCTCGCCGGGAGAGGTGCCGGAGGCGGTCTGGGTGCCGCCGGTCTCCTCCGACGCGCAGCCGGTGAGGGCGATCGCGGAGACAGCGAGCGCCGCGATGCCGGTGAGGCCGCGGCGGGAGCGTGCAGAGCGCATAGGTAGGGGATGCCTTCCTGATCGGATCGGACTCGTCATGCGTGACGAAAGACTGTTTCTAGTGCCAGCGCGGCTGTGATGCAAGGCACAAGGCAACGGTTCCATTACATGCGACGAAATCGAGACACGACACGGCCCTCCGTCTGATCCGGCCCTGGTCAGGCGCCGACGCACGATCTACAGTGACCCCGCTCACGTACGCTCGAGCAGCTTCACGACGAATCTCTACGACGGATCGTCCGGCACGTTCCTGCCGGTGGAGGGAAGTGACGCAGATGGCGTCGATCACGTTCACGAAGGCCCAGCGCTGGTACCCCGGCGCGGACACCCCGGCGGTGCCGGGGATCGACCTGGAGATCGCCGACGGCGAGTTCATGGTGCTCGTCGGCCCGTCCGGCTGCGGCAAGTCCACGACCCTGCGCATGCTCGCGGGGCTGGAGGAGGTGACCGACGGCTCGATCCACATCGGCGACCGTGAGGTCACCCGGCTGCCTCCCAAGGACCGCGACATCGCGATGGTGTTCCAGAACTACGCGCTCTACCCGCACATGAGCGTCGCCGACAACATGGGCTTCGCGCTGAAGATGGCCAAGGTGCCGACCGACGAGCGGGAGAAGAAGGTCAAGCACGCCGCGGAGCTGCTGGGCCTCACGGACTTCCTCGACCGCAAGCCCAAGGCCCTCTCCGGCGGCCAGCGCCAGCGCGTCGCGATGGGCCGCGCGATCGTGCGCGAGCCGCAGGTCTTCTGCATGGACGAGCCCCTCTCGAACCTCGACGCCAAGATGCGCGTGCAGACCCGCACCGACATCGCCAAGCTGCAGTCCGACCTCGGCATCACCACGGTCTACGTCACCCACGACCAGGTCGAGGCCATGACCATGGGCGACCGCGTCGCGGTGATGAAGCTCGGCGGGCTGCAGCAGGTCGACACGCCGCTCAAGCTCTACGACCGGCCGTGCAACCTGTTCGTCGCCGGCTTCATCGGCTCCCCGCAGATGAACCTGCTCGAGGGCAAGGCGGCCGACGGTGAGGTCATGTTCGGCGAGTACCGCGTGCCCGTCGACCCCACGGCGGCGAAGAAGATGAGCGGCGCGGTGACGGTCGGCGTACGCCCCGAGAACTGGCGCGTGGTCTCCGAGGGCGAGGGCCTGCCGGTCAAGGTCACCGTCGTCGAGGAGCTCGGCGCCGACGCCTACGTCTACGGCTCCAACGACGTCGAGGGCGTCCCCAGCAACATCATCGTGCGCACGCAGGGCCGGCACACCCCGGCCAAGGGCGAGACGATCTGGGTCACCACCGACACCGACCACGTCCACGTCTTCGACACCGACACCGGTGAGCGGCTCAGCGACTGACGCGGACGCCTTCGAGGCGCGACTCGACCTGGTCCGGGCGGACCTCACCGAGGCGCTGACGGCGGTCTACGGCGAGGACCCGGGCCTCGTCGAGGCCGTCGTCGGCGACGCGCGCTCGGCGATGGCGTCGCGCTCGCAGGCACTGCGGCGGCTCGACCGCCGCCGCGAGATCGATCCGACCTGGTTCCTGGCGCAGGACGTGGTCGGCTACGTCTGCTACGCCGACCGGTTCGCCGGCGGGCTGAGGGGTGTCCGGGAGCGGCTGGGCTACCTCGAGGAGCTCGGCGTGCGCTACCTGCACCTGATGCCCTTGCTGCGGCCGCGCGAGGGGGAGAACGACGGCGGGTACGCGGTCGTCGACTACGACGCCGTCGACCCCCGCCTCGGTGACATGGCCGACCTGGAGGCACTGGCCGCCGACCTGCACGAGCGCGGCATGGCCCTGTGCGTCGATCTCGTGCTGAACCACACCGCCCGTGAGCACGCCTGGGCCCGGGCGGCGCTGGCCGGCGACCCGACGTACCGCGCCTACTACCGCTTCTTTCCCGACCGCACCGTGCCGGACGCGGTCGAGGCGACCGTGCCCGACGTGTTCCCCGACATGGCACCCGGCAGCTTCACCCACCTGCCCGAGACCGACGAGTGGGTCTGGACGACCTTCCACGAGTTCCAGTGGGACCTGAACTGGGAGAACCCCGCGGTGTTCCGCGCGATGCTCGGCGTGCTCCTGGGGCTGGCCGGTCACGGGGTGGACGTCGTACGCCTCGACGCGGTGCCGTTCCTGTGGAAGCGGCTGGGCACCGACTGCCAGAACCAGCCCGAGGCGCACCGCATCCTGCAGGCGCTGCGCGCGGCCGTCCGCCTGGCCGCGCCGGGCCTGGTGCTCAAGGCGGAGGCGATCGTCGGGCCCGACGAGCTCGTGCCGTACCTCGGCGGTCACGAGGTCGAGCGTCCCGAGTGCCACCTGGCCTACGACAACCAGCTGATGGTGATGCTGTGGAGCTGCCTGGCCACGCGCGACACCGCGCTGGCACGCCAGGCGCTGCGCCGACGGCGCGACGTCCCGGCGGGCACGGGATGGGTGACCTACGTGCGCTGCCACGACGACATCGGCTGGGCGGTCGCCGACGCGGACGCCTCGGCCGTCGGCCTGGACCCGGCCGCACACCGGGCGTTCCTGGCGGCCTACTACGGCGGCCGGCACCCGGGCGGCTTCGCGCGAGGGGTCGATTTCGGCAGCAACCCGACCTCGGGGGACGTGCGTACGTCAGGCTCCGCCGCCGCCCTCGCGGGCCTGGTCGACGCCTGCGAGACCGGCGACACCGCCGCCGAGGCCGCGGCGCTGGACCGCATCGAGCTGTTGTACGCGGTCGCGTACGCCCACGGCGGCATCCCGCTGCTCTACATGGGCGACGAGCTGGCCTCGGTCGGCGACCCGCACTGGGCCGAGGACCCCGACCACGCCGACGACAACCGGTGGCTGCACCGTCCGTCCATGGACTGGGAGGCCGCGGCCCGACGACACGAGCCGGGCACCGCCGAGACCCGGCTCTTCGCCTCGTTGCAGCGGCTCGCCCGGGCCCGGGCAGCCACCGAGGCGTGCCGCTCCGACGGGCGTACGCGGGTGCTCGAGGTCGCCGACCGCCACGTGCTCGCCTTCGTCCGCCGCCATCCCCGGTCGCGCCCGCTGCTGGTGCTGGCCAACTTCTCCGACGCCCCGAGCAGTGTCGAGGGCTCGGTGCTCGCCGAGGCCGGTGTCGGGGGAGACGACGCGCTGCGTCGTCGCGACCGCGAGGAGCCGCTTCCGCGGGACGCCACGGGTGCCCTCGTGCTGCCCGCCTGGGGCTACGTCTGGGTCGGCGGCTGAGCCGCGACCGCGCACGACCCCGGGCCCTCGGACGCCTAGGGTGGTCGTCGTGGCGGACCGGGACGACTCACAGCTGCGCGTCGGTCACGCGGAGCGCGACGAGGTGGCCGAGCAGCTGCGGCTGGCCGCCGGTGACGGCATGCTCGACCTCGAGGAGCTCGAGGAACGGCTGGAGGCTGCGCACGCGGCCCGCACCCGGGCCGACCTCGCGCGGCTGGTGGTCGATCTCCCGCCCGCGCCGGCGATGCCGGGCGCCGTGGAGCGTGCGCCCGGCGCGGACGTGGCGAACCGGTCGAACCCGGGTGTGCTCGACGCCGACGAACGCTGGCGTGACGGAGCGCTCGTGCTGCGTACGGTCATGGGCGACTGCTCGCGTCGGGGGGTCTGGGTCGTGCCCGCCCGCATCTGGGCGCGGTCGGTGATGGGGTCGGTGACGATCGACCTGCGCGAGGCCGAGCTGGGCCGGCGCACGGAGATCGAGGCCCAGGCCACCCTCGGCGACGTCACGGTGCTGGTGAACTCCTCGACGCGGGTGGAGATCGTGGGGCGTGGTGTGCTCGGTGACTTCACCGAGGGCCGCGCGACGGTCGCGGCGCGCCTGCGCGGGGACTCCCCGGTGGTCGTCGTCACCGGGCGTGCGGTGCTCGGCTCGGTCACGGTGAAGCGGCGCGGCATGCCGGGGGAGCTCCGGAGGATGCTGCTCGGCCGCTGAGCGGGGCTGCGCACGCGTACGTGTCCCTCGTCACGGGCACGGTCCCTGCATGCAGCAGCTCTCGGCCCTGGACGCGCAGTTCCTCAACGTCGAGGACGCGGTGACCACCGGCCACGTCGCGACCCTCACGATCGTCGACCCGGCGACGGCGGCGGATCCCGAGGGCTGGGGGCTCGATGTCGTCCGCGACGTGCTGGAGCCGCGCCTCCCGCTGGCCGCGCCCTTCCGGCAGAAGCTGGCGGAGGTGCCGCTCGGGCTGGGGCGCCCGTACTGGATCGAGGACGACCAGTTCGACATCGAGTACCACCTCCGCGCCGTCGCACTACCTTCGCCGGGCACGGACCGCATGCTGGCCGAGCAGGTCTCCCGCATCCACGCCCGGCCGCTGGACCGGCGCCGGCCGCTGTGGGAGGCGTACGTCATCACCGGCCTCGAGGACGGTCGCGCCGCCTTCTACTGCAAGATCCACCACGCGGCGATCGACGGCGTCTCGGGCGAGGAGCTGCTCGAGCAGATCTTCGACGTGACGGTGGAGCCTCGAGAGGTCGAGGTCGAGCCGGCCGCGGGGGAGCGCCGCCCGGGCGCGCCCCGGCTGCTGCGCAAGGGCCTGTGGTCGCTGGCGACACGTCCGCTGGACCTCGCGCTGACGCTGCCGCGGGAGCTGCCGTATCTCGCGAGCATCCCGGGCCTGCAGCAGGTGCCCGGCGTCAGGGCGTTCTCGGGCGTGGCCGGTGTCGTCGGTCGGGTCCTCGGCGCCGACCCGCTGCCGACCCGGGGGTCGGTGCAGGTGCCCGACACCCCGCTCAACGGCCCGATCACCCCGCACCGGCGTTTCGCGTTCGGCTCGGTGAGCCTGGCCGACGTCAAGCGCGTGAAGGACGCGTACGGCGCGACGGTCAACGACGTGGTGATGACGATGACCGCTGCCGCGCTGCGGCGCTGGCTGCTCGACCACGATGCGCTGCCGCGGGTCCCGCTGGTGGCCGCGGTGCCGGTCTCGGTGCGCGGGGACGACGAGGGCGGGGCGGACGGCGGCAACCAGGTCTCGGTGATGCTGGCGCGGCTGCCCACCCACCTGCGCGACCCGCGCGAGCGGCTGGAGTTCATGCGCACCGCGATGGAGGAGGCGAAGGCGAGCTTCGAGCCGATGCCGGCCTCGGTCCTCACCGATCTCGCCCAGACGCTCCCGACGGCGCTCAACGGACTGGCCGCGCGCACCGTCTTCAGGCTGGGCATGCAGCTGACCGGCCTGCCGTTCAACCTCTTCGTCTCCAACGTGCCGGGGCCGCAGGCCGAGCTGTTCGTGGCCGGTGCCCAGGTGCAGGGGATCTACCCGGTCTCCGCCATCAGCGACCTGTCCGGCGCGCTGAACGTGACGCTGTTCAGCTACGACGGCGCGATCGACTTCGGGCTCATCGCCGACCGGTCCCGGATGCCGGACGTGTGGCAGGCCATCGACTACCTGCGCGAGGCGCTGCAGGAGCTGCTGGACACCCTCGACTGACCAGCCGGCGTCAGGCCTGGTCAGGCCTGGTCAAGCCTGGTCAGGCCGCACGGTCGGCCGTGCGGCGGATCGCCTCGACGAAGCGCGGCCACAGCGGCCGCGGGTTGTCGTGACCCATGCCGTCGACGGTGAGCAGCTCGGCGCCGTGGACGGCCGAGGCGGTGGCACGACCGCCGCTGATGTGCACCATCGGGTCCTGCAGCCCGTGCACGACGAGGGCCGGCATGCGCAGGGAGCGCAGCTCGACGGTGCGGTCGGGCTGGGTGAGCACCGCCATCATCTGGCGCAGCATGCCGCCGGCGGACCAGCCGTGGTCCCAGGTGTCCCCGGCGCGCGCCCGCACCTCCTGCTCGTCCTGGGGGAAGCCGGGGCTCATGATCAGGCGCCACATCGGCACCGAGCCCTCGACGTACGCCTCGCGGTCGCTGCCCCGGTTGCTCAGGAACATGGGCAGCAGTCGCGGGTGCTGCCAGCCCACGGTGCGTCTGCCGGTGGAGGAGGAGATCGAGGTCAGCGAGCGGACCCGCTCGGGGGCGCGGAGCGCGAGGGTCTGGGCGATCATGCCGCCCATCGAGACGCCGACGACGTGGGCGGAGGCGAAGCCGAGGTGGTCCATCAGCCCGAGGGTGTCGCCGGCCATGTCGTCCAGCGTGTACGGCGTGCTCACCGGGCGGCCGAGGAAGGCCGCGATCATCTTCGACCGCGTGACCCGGCCGCGCATCCGCGTGGACCCGCCGATGTCGCGGTTGTCGAACCGCACCACGAAGAAACCGGCCGTGGCGAGCTGCGCGCAGAAGTCCTCGTGCCACCACAGCATCGGGCCGCCGAGTCCCATCACCAGCACCAGCGGCTCGTCCTCGGGGTCGCCGAACGTCTGGTAGCACAGCTCCATCGAGGTGCTCAGCGGCGCGAGGAGCTGGGCGGACCGCGGCACCTCGGCGAGAGTGGCGCCGCCGTCGGTGTCCTCGGTCATCCGGCAGGCTCCTCTGGACGTACGGATGTCGCGCTTCTGGGTCGCGGGGCTCGTACCCCGATCGTGACCACAACTGTGCGCATATGACGTTTGACACAGCGTCCGCCGACCTAGTGTGACGTACATGGCAATTGGTGAGTTCCTGCTGCCGGAGGGCTTCGAGGCCCCCCGGGGCCTGCGCACGCTGGGCCGCGAGGCCTCCGTGCTGCCCGAGGCCGGCCGCTGGGCGCGGCAGACCGCCGCCGAGCGCTGGAACGACCGCTCCCGCCCGTACGTCGGGCCCGACCGCAGCCGCAGCAACGCACCGGTCCTCCTCATCCCGGGCTTCCTGGCCGGCGACTCGAGCCTGACCGCCATGAGCCACCACCTGCGGCGTCGGGGCTACCGCACCTACCGGGCGCAGATCCACGCCAACGTGGGATGCACCCTGGCCTCGGCGGACCGCCTCGAGCGGCGCCTGGAGGCCATCGCGCTGCGGCGTGAGCAGCGCGTGACGATCGTGGGTCACTCCCTGGGAGGCATGCTGGCCCGCGGACTGGCCGCGCGCCGTCCCGACCTCGTCGAGGGCATCGTGACGATGGGCAGCCCGATGGTCGCGCCGGGAGCCGCCCACACCGTGCTGCAGATGGCCACCGGCGTCTTCAGCGGCCTGTCCGCCGCGGGCCTGCGCGCGGTGATGAGCGCCGACTGCCTCCGTGGTGAGTGCGCGAAGGAGTCCTACCGCCTCTCCCAGGTGCCGCTGGCCGACGACCAGGGCTTCACCGCCATCTACTCCAAGCGTGACGGGGTCGTGGACTGGCGCGCGTGCCTCGGCGACAGCGACCACACCGTGGAGGCCACCTGCAGCCACATCGGCATGGCCGTCGAGCCGCAGGTCATGAGGATGGTCGAGGCAGCGCTGGCCGAGCACGCCCGGCGTCGGCGCACCGCCCTTCCCGCACAGCACGCCACCGCGGGCTGAGCCTGCTCGATAGTCCCGCGGACACGCTCAGCCGCACGGCCACTCGCCGAGCTCGCTGAGACGCGGCGGATCGGCACCGGGCCGGGTGACGGTCACCGCGGCGGCGGTCGCCGCGGAGGTGAGCACCCGGCGTACGGTCTGCTCCTCGCGGTGCCAGGCGTCGGTGCCGAGCCTGTCCTCGGCCAGCAGGGCGCAGACCAGGGCCGCGCTGAACGTGTCGCCGGCGCCCACGGTGTCGGCCACGGTGGCCGGCGGCGCCGGCACCGAGACGGTGAGGTCGGCGGCGTACGCGGTCGCGCCGTCCCCGCCCCGGGTGAGCACGGCCAGGCGCGTACGACCGCCGACCAGGGAGGCGGCGAGCTCACCGGGATCACGGCCGGGCGCGAGGTGCTCGCAGTCCTCGTCGCTGAGCTTGACCAGGTCGGCGCGGGCGGCCCAGGAGCGTACGTCCGCGAGGGCCGCGTCGCGGTCGGTGACGAACGTGGGGCGCACGTTCGGGTCGTAGGAGACGAGCACGTCGGAGCGGGCGGAGGCCTCCTCGACCAGTGCCCGCACGGCGTCCCGGCCCGGCGCGAGCGTCGTGCCGAGAGAGCCGACGTGCAGCGCTGCGACGTCGGGCAGAGTCGTCGGCTCCAACGACCAGTCGAGGTCGAAGTCGTAGGTCGCGGCGCCGTCGGGACCGACCGTGGCGACCGCGCTGGACGTGCGTCCGGACGCCGGGGCGGAGGCTCGTACGTCCACGTCGGACGCCACGGCGTGACTCCGCAGCAGCTGACCGCGGCCGTCCTCCGCCAGCTGGGTCACCAGCGTCGTGGTGACACCCAGGCGGGCGGCCGCGACGGCCACGTTCAGGCACGAGCCGCCGGCCCGCTCGGAGTGCTCGCCGTCGGCGGTGTGCAGGACGTCGACCAGCGCCTCGCCGACGACCAGCAGGCTCACGGCCGGTCCGCGGCGTACGCCTGGAGCTTGCCCAGCTGGTGCTGGGAGCGGATGGAGCGGATCGTGCCGCTGCGCGAGCGCATGACCAGGGAGTGGGTGGAGGCGCCGGCGCCGTGGTAGCGGACGCCCTCCATCAGCTCGCCGTCGGTGATGCCGGTGGCGACGAAGAAGCAGTCGTCGCCCGCGACGAGGTCGTCGGTGCCGAGCACGTGGTCGGGGTCCAGGTCGTGGCCCGCGTCCAGGGCCCGCTGGCGCTCCTCGTCGTCCTTGGGCCACAGCCGACCCTGAATGACGCCGCCCATGCACTTCATCGCGCAGGCGGTGATGATGCCCTCGGGGGTGCCTCCGATGCCGAGCAGCAGGTCGACACCGGTGCCCTCGCGTGCGGCCATGATCGCGCCGGCGACGTCGCCGTCGCTGATGAACTTGATGCGGCCGCCGGCCTCGCGCACCTCGGCGGCGAGCTTCTCGTGCCGGGGACGGTCGAGCATGACGACCACGACGTCCTCCTTGCGCTTGCCCTTGGCCCGCGCCACGGCCTCGACGTTGACGCCGACCGGGTGGCGGATGTCGACGACACCGGCGGCCTCGGGGCCGGCGGCGAGCTTCTCCATGTAGAACACGGCGCTGGGGTCGTACATCGAGCCGCGGGGCGACACGGCGAGCACGGCGATGGCGTTGTTCATGCCCTTGGCAGCGAGGGTGGTGCCGTCGATGGGGTCGACCGCGACGTCGCAGTCGGGGCCGGTGCCGTCGCCGACCTCCTCACCGTTGAACAGCATGGGGGCCTCGTCCTTCTCGCCCTCGCCGATGACGACGACGCCGCGCATGCCGACGGTCGAGATCATCGTGCGCATCGCGTTGACCGCGACCTCGTCGGCGCCGTTCTTGTCGCCGCGACCGGACCAGCGGCCCGACGCCAGCGCGGCGGCCTCGGTGACGCGCACCAGCTCCATGGCGAGGTTGCGGTCGGGGCTGACCGAGGGCACCTCGAGGGAGGGCGGCATGGCGGAGTCGTGCGCGTGGTCGGTCATGCCGCGGACCCTATCCGAGCGCGGGCGGGCCCTGCTGCCTCCGCGCGGGTGGTGCGGAGCGGTCCGCGGGGGGTCGCTCAGGCGTACACGGTGGTCTCGGTGGCCTTGACCGACGCCCACACCGGCGTGCCCGGTGCGAGGCCGAGGTCCGCGGCGGCCGCGGTGGTGACGTCGGCGACGACGGTGGTCGCGAGACCCTCGAGGTCGACCACGACGCGGACGCGCGCCTCCTGCGCGGTCAGCCCGCGTACGCGCCCGGGCCAGCGGTTGCGCACGGAGGAGCCGACCGGCTCGGCGGGGGAGAGGGCCACCGACGCGGCGGCGAACGCCACGATCGAGGGGCCCCGTGCCGGGGTCGCCGTGGCGACCTCGCCACCGCCCTCGAGGCGTACGACGGTGCCCTCGGCGACTCCGCGCATGACGTTCAGGCCCACCAGGCGGGCCACGTGGGGCGTACGCGGGCGGGTGGCGACCTCGTGCGGGCTGCCGACCTGGTGCACGGCGCCCTCGTCGAGGACCACCACGGAGTCGGCGAGGGTGAGCGCGTCGACGGCGTCGTGGGTCACCAGCAGGGTGACGCCGGTGAACTCCCGCAGCCGTCGGGCGAGCTCCAGTCGCAGGCCGGCGGCCGCGCCCACGTCGAGGGCGCCCATCGGTTCGTCCAGCAGCAGCACGCGCGGGTCGGTCACCATGGAGCGGGCCAGCGCCACCCGCTGCGCCTGGCCGCCCGAGAGGGCGTCGGGACGCCGGGCCGCGAGGTCGGCGAGGTCGACGCGCTCGAGCCACGCGTACGCCTGCTCGCGCGCCGCCCCCCTCGCGACGCCGCGGCTGCGCAGCCCGAAGGCGACGTTGTCGAGGGCGCTGAGGTGGGGGAAGAGCAGGCGGTCCTGGAACAGCATCCCGATGGATCGCTGCTGCACGGGACGGTCCGTCCAGTCCTCACCGTCGACGCGCACGGTGCCCTCGGCGCGGACGAGGCCGGCGACGACATGGAGGAGGGTGGACTTGCCGGCGCCGTTGGGTCCGACGACGGCGACGGTCTCACCGGGTGCGAACGCGAGCTGGGCGCGCAGCCGTCCCGCGACCTCGACGCCGAGCTCGATACCGGGCGCTCCGTCGGCGGTCACGGGGCGCCCAGCCAGCGCGTACGCAGCGCCGCGAGGACACCGATCGACACCGCCAGCAGCAGCAGGCTGAGAGCCCTCGCGGCGGCGGGGTCGGCCTGCAGCGCCGTGTAGATCAGCGACGGCATCGTCTGGGTGGTGCGCGGGAAGTTGCCGGCGAAGGTGATGGTCGCGCCGAACTCGCCGAGGGAGCGGGCCCAGGCGAGCACCAGTCCCGCGCCGATGCCGGGTCCGACCATGGGCACGGTGACCGCGGTGAACGTACGCAGGCGGGAGGCGCCGAGCGAGGCGGCCACCACGTCGTACGCGGGCCCCCGGGCGCGCAACGCCCCCTCGACGCTGAGCACGAAGAACGGCAGCGCGACGAAGGTGTGGGCCAGCACCACGGCCACCGAGGTGTACGGGATCGTCAGCCCGCTGGCCTCGCGCAGCGGGTCACCCAGCAGCCCCGTGCGTCCGAACGCCGTCAGCAGGGCGACTCCCGCGACCACCGGTGGGAGCACGAGGGGGACGAGCACCAGCGCCCGCAGCAGTCGACGGCCCGGGAAGTCGACCCGGGCCAGCACCCACGCCAGCGGCAGTCCGAGCACCAGGCACAGACCCGAGGCGACGAGTGAGGTGACCACCGACAGCCGCAGTGCTGCCAACGTCAGCGGGTCGGTCAGCAGGTCCGGCAGGTCCTGCCACGGCGAGTCCGCCACGAGTGCGACCAGGGGGACCACCAGAAAGGCCGAGGCCAGGACGGCGACCGCGAGCAGGACGCCGGGCGGACGTCCGAGGCGCGCGGTCACGGGGTGTCGAAGCCCGCGTCGCGGAGCACGTCCCGGCCGGGGGCGGACTGCAGCAGCTCGATCCACCGTGCGGCGAGGTCGTTCGCCTCGGCCTGGGCCAGCACGGCCACCGGGTAGCTCGTGATCAACGACTCCGCACCCGCGAGGTCGAGGACCTGCACCTGGTCGCCGGCGGCGAGGGCGTCGGTGGCGTACACGATGCCGGCGTCGGCCTCGTCCGCGGTGACCTTGGCGAGCACGGCCTTCACATCGACCTCCTGGCTCGCGGCGTCGGCGTCGACGCCGGCGACCTCCAGGGCCCGTGCGGCGAGGTCGCCACAGGGAGCGCTGGGGACGCACACGACGTAGTCGACGTCCTCGCGAGCCAGGTCCTCGACACCGCGGACCCCGCCCGGGTTGTCCGCCGGGGTGACCAGCACGAGCCGGTTCTCGGCGAAGACCGTCGGCGTCCCCGTGACGGCGTCGGCGGCGACGGCGTCCTCCATGGTGCGCTCGTCGGCGGTGGCGAGCACGTCGGCCGGCGCGCCCTCGGCGGCCTGGGTCGCGAGCGTCGCCGAGGAGTCGAACGCGAACGTCACGGTGACGCCGGGGTTGTCGGCCTCGAACTGCTCACCGAGTGCGTCGAACACCTCGGTCAGGGAGGCGGCGGCCAGCACGGTCAGCTCCTGCGACCCGCTTGCGGGCTCCGAGGCGCCGGAGGCGTCGGTCGGCCCGCCGCAGGCGGTCAGGGCCGGAGCGGCGGCGAGCAGGGCGACGGCCAGCGCGGTGCGTACGCGCCTCACGGGACCTCCACCACCACGGACGTCGACTTGACCGACGCGACCGCGCGCACCCCCGGCCGCAGGCCCAGCTGCTCGACGGCCTCGGTGCTCATCAACGACACCACGCGGTAGGGGCCGCACACGAGCTCGACCTGCGACATCACGGCGTCGCTGGTGACTTTCGCGACGAGTCCCTCGAAGCGGTTGCGGGCGCTGACCGCGTCGGCGCGGACCTCCTCGGGGGTGCCCGTGGCGGATCGGCCGCGCTCGAGGGCCAGGGCGGCCAGGTCGGGGCCGGGGACCACGGTCCGTCCCGCCGCGTCCTCCGCCGACGGCAGCCGGCCGCCGTCGATCCAGCGGCGGACGGTGTCGTCGCTGACGCCCAGCAGGCGGGCGGCCTCGGAGACTCTGAACGTGGTGTCGGCGCGCATGGGGCAACTATTGCCGCATCTGCGCCCCGTGACAATCAAAGGCGACGCATTCGCGGACAAGTGACGGATCGTGTCCGGCACGTCACTGGGGCCGCGGCGCATCGTTTGCGACGATGGTGGCGTGAGCAGCACCCAATCCGGAGCGGGGAACGAGCCGACCGGCCGCCCCGGCCGCTACCAGCGCAGTGTCAGCGGGCTCGTCGGCGCCATGATCATCCTGGTGCTGGCGGTGCTGGTGTTCATCGGCTTCCGCGGCATCGTGCGTGACAACCCGGACGCGCCGCCGCTGCGCGCGATCGCCTACGGCCAGGTGCTGCAGCCTGCCGCCGAGCAGACCGGCTGGCCCGTGGCCGCCCCCGCATCGCTGCCGCAGGGCTGGATCGCCACGTCGGTGCGGTGGGAACCGCCGGCGGGAGCCAACTGGCACCTCGGGCTGCTCACCTCCGACGAGGAGTACGTGGGTATCGAGCAGAGCGCCTCGACCACCGATGCGATGGTGGAGGAGTTCGTCGGCGAGGACGCACAGCGATCGGGCAGCGTCGAGCTCACGGAGCCCCAGGACACCCTCGGGTCGACGGGGGACTCGCCCGGCGCGGCGACGACGCAGTGGCAGCGTTGGACGGGGTCGGACGGGGACGTCGCGGTGACGACCCGGGTCGGTGAGCAGACCCTGCTCGTGGTCACGACGGGCACCGAGGAGCAGCTGCGCAGCGTCGTGGACTCGCTGCGGCTGACCGGTTGACGGACTGACCTGCCGACGGGCGCTCAGTCGTGGTCGGTCAGTCGTCGGTGTCGAGCACGGCATCGAGTCGGCGGCGGGCCCCGTCGAGGTGGTCCTGGCAGATGCGGGCGAGCCGCTCGCCCTGCTCCCACAGGGCGAGGCTCTGCTCCAGCGTCGTGCCGCCCGCCTCGAGCGCACGGACGGTCTCCACCAGCTCCTCGCGGGCGGCCTCGTAGCTCGGCAGCTGCTCCGCAGACTGCTCGGCCTCGGCCTCGGCCCCTGTGGTCGCGGTCGTCTCGGCGTCAGTCATCGGCGGGCCTTTCGTCGGCTGCGGAGGGGGAGGTCTCGTCAGGGCGTACGCGCGTGGTCGTGGCGTCCAGGCGGCCCCGGGCGAGTCGGATGTCGAGGGGGGCGTCGACCGGCACGTCGGCCGCGTCGAGCACGACCTCACCCCCGGGGCGCTGGACGACGGCGTAGCCGCGCTCGAGCGTCGCCAGCGGTGAGAGGGCGCGGACGCGCGCGAGACCGTGCGCGAGGTCGCTCTCGGCGCGGTCGAGCCCGTGGCGCAACACGCGGCGCGCCCGGTCGCGCAGACCGTGGACGCCCTCGAGCCGCTCGGTCAGACCGTCGCGCGGGTCGGCGAGGACCGGCCGCGACCTGATGTCGACGAGCCGACGTCGCTCCGCGTCGACGTGCGCGAGGACGCTGCGACGGGCACGGTCGCGCAGTCCCGCCACGAGGTCGAGCTGCTCGGCGACGTCGGGCACCACCCGCTTGGCGGCGTCGGTGGGGGTGGCGGCGCGCAGGTCGGCGACCAGGTCGAGCAGGGGGTTGTCGGACTCGTGCCCGATAGCCGAGACCAGGGGCGTACGGCACGCGGCGGCGGCGCGGACGACGGCCTCGTCGGAGAACGCCAGCAGGTCCTCCATGGAGCCGCCACCCCTCGCGACCACGATGACGTCGACGGTCGCGTCGGCGTCGAGCCGCTCGATCGAGGCGATCACGCCGGGTGCGCAGCCGGGGCCCTGCATGGGTGCGTACGCCGCCTGGATGCTCACGCCCGGCCAGCGGCGCCGCGCGACCTCGACCACGTCCTTCTCCGCGGCGCTGCCGCTGGCGGTGACCAGCCCGACCCGGCGGGGCAGGAAGGGCAGCCGGCGCTTGCGGGCCAGGTCGAAGAGACCCTCGGCGGCGAGCAGCTGACGGCGTCGCTCGAGCCTCGCCAGCAGCTCCCCGACACCGACCATGCGGATCTCGCGCGCCTGCAGCGAGAAGCTGCCCCGCGGCGCGTAGTAGCTGGGCTTGGCCTGCACCACCACCGAGGCGCCCTCCACGAGCGGCGTCGCGAGCGAGTCGACGACGCCGCGGGAGGCCGTCACCTGCACCGAGACGTCAGCCACGGAGTCGCGCAGCGTCAGGAAGACCGTCTGCGCCGCCGCCCGTCGACTGATCTGCGCGACCTGGCCCTCGACCCACACGACTCCCAGGCGGTCGATCCATCCCTGCACGGCCAGCGCGACCGAGCGCACCGGCATCGGGGCGTCGGCGGAGGTCTGGTTCGGCACGTCCCGCACCTTAGGCGCCCCCTCCGACAGACGTCGCCCGATGAGCGGCTGGGACGCCCCACGCGGGCCTCCTACGATAGGGACATGACGACCGACCTGGGCATGCCTCCCGTCCTGCAGGCCGACGAGGCGGACCGCGCCGTGCGGCTCGCCGCCCCGCGCGGCTACTGCGCCGGTGTCGACCGTGCGGTGATCACGGTGGAGAAGGCGCTCGACCTCTACGGCGCGCCCGTCTACGTCCGCAAGCAGATCGTCCACAACAAGCACGTGGTGGCGAATCTCGAGGAGCGCGGCGCGATCTTCGTCGAGGAGCTCGACGAGGTGCCCGCGGGCGAGACGGTCGTCTTCTCCGCCCACGGTGTCTCTCCCGCGGTGCACGCGCAGGCGCAGGAGCGCGAGCTGAAGACCATCGACGCGACCTGCCCGCTGGTCACCAAGGTGCACCACGAGGCGCGTCGTTTCGACAAGGACGGCTACGACATCCTGCTGATCGGTCACGAGGGCCACGAGGAGGTCGAGGGCACCTGGGGCGAGGCGCCGGTCGCGATCCAGCTGGTGCAGGGCCCCGAGGACGTGCCCGGCATCGAGGTGAAGGACCCGACGCGGGTCGCGTGGCTCTCGCAGACCACGCTCAGCGTCGACGAGACGATGGAGACGGTGCGGGCGATCCGCGAGCGTTTCCCCGACCTGCTCGACCCGCCCAGCGACGACATCTGCTACGCGACGCAGAACCGGCAGCTCGCCATCAAGCAGATCTCCGCCGACGCCGACCTGGTGATCGTGGTGGGCTCGGGCAACTCCTCGAACTCCGTACGCCTCGTCGAGGTCGCGCTGGAGGCGGGAGCGAAGGCCGCCTACCGCGTGGACGACGCGAGCGAGATCGACGAGGGCTGGCTCGAGGGCGTCGACGTGGTCAGCGTGACCTCCGGCGCCTCGGTGCCCGAGGACCTCGTCGAGGGTGTGCTCGCCTACCTCGCCGAGCGCGGCTACCCCGACGCCAGAGCGGTGCAGGCCGCCGAGGAGTCGCTGATCTTCGCGCTCCCGCCGGAGCTGCGCCGCGACCTGCGCGCCGCGGGCAAGGAGTAGGGACCACGGCGATGGCGCGCTATCTCGACGTGCACCCCGACAACCCGCAGCGCCGCACCATCGACCAGGTCGTGGGGTTGCTGCGGGACGACGCACTGATCGCCTATCCCACCGACTCCTGCTACGCGCTGGGCATGCAGCTGGGCAACCGGGACGGCCTGGAGCGTCTCAAGCGCATCCGCGACCTCGACGACAAGCACCACTTCACGCTGGTCTGCCGCGACTTCGCCCAGCTGGGCCAGCTGGTGCACGTCGACAACGCGGTCTTCCGCGCGGTGAAGGCGGCCACGCCGGGGCCGTACACGTTCATCCTGCCCGCCACCGGTGAGGTGCCGAAGCGCCTGATGCACCCCAAGAAGCGCACGGTGGGCGTACGCATCCCCGAGCACACCGTCGTCCACGCACTGCTGGACGCGCTGGGGGAGCCGCTGCTGTCCTCCACCCTGCTGCTGCCCGGGGACGAGGAGCCCCTGGTTGACGGCTGGGAGATCAAGGAACGGCTCGACCACCAGGTCGACGCGGTCATCGACGCCGGCGAGACCGGGCGGGAGCCGACGACCGTGGTCGACTTCTCCGACGGCTACGCCGAGGTGCTGCGGGTGGGGGCCGGGGACCCCGACAGGTTCGCCTGAGCGTCGGCCTCGTTCGCCTGGTCGACTGCGGCGAGCGTCTCGGCGCCGACGGCCTCGACCGCGTCGTCGTACGCCGCGACGAGGTCGCCCTGCACGTCGACCGGCGGAGGGAGCTTGCCGGCGGGCGGCATCAGCGCGGGCAGGGCCAGCACGCGACGGCGGACGGCGAGCACGACCAGCGTCAGCCCTTGTGCCCACAGCGTGGCCTCACCGCGGTCGGCGAGACCGACGATCGCGGCCTGCAGCACGTTGTCGTCGGCGCCCGAGAGCGCCTGCGGTGCGAGCAGGGCCACCTCGAGCGTCGTGCTGAGGACGAGCAGCGGCGGCAGCACGGCGACCCAGAAGAACTCGCGGGGGCGGACGGCCAGTGCGGCGACGAGGCTGATGGGGACCAGGCAGACGTCGAAGAAGAACGACAGGCGGCCGGTCATCAGGAGGTCGAGGGCCACCACCAGCAGCGTGACGGCGATCGTGGCGAGGACCACGTCGCGGCCCTTCATGCGGCCCTCGGACCACAACGTCGGCGGGTGGTCCGGCCCGGGTGGGGTCCGCGGCGACGCGACGTGCTGCCACGCGGGGGCTCCCGGCACGGTGCTGGTCACGCGCTCACCGTAGAGTCGCCCGGCCCGTCGGCCTCGGCGCCGCGCCGTGAGGGCAGGCCGCCGGATCGACGCGACAGCTCCTCGAGATCCTCCTCGGCGGGGGCGACGGCCGCGAGCAGCTCGTGTGCGGCCAGGGGCCGGGGGGCGTCCTCGAGCGTGCGGACGGCAGGCAGCTCGGCGTCCTGACCGACGGCCCCGAGCTCGCTGAAGCGGCGGGCGGTGACGAGCACCCGCGACTCCAGCGCCCCCACGTGCGCGTTGTAGGCCGTGACCGCGGCACCCAGGGACCGGCCGAGCTTGTCGAGGTGCCCGGCGGCGGTGCCGAGGCGGTCGTGCAGCTCCTGGCCGAGGCGCTGCACCTCGTGGGCCTGCTCGGCCAGGACCTCCGTGGTCCAGGCGTGGGCGACCGTCCGCAGCAGCGCGATCAGCGTCGTCGGGGTCGCCAGCACGACCTTGCGCTGCGCCGCCTCCTCGAGCAGCTGCGGCTCGACCTCGAGCGCGGCGGCGAGGAAGGACTCACCGGGCACGAAGAGCACGACGAACTCGGGCGTGGTCGGCTGGGCCTTCCAGTACGTCTTGCTCGAGAGCTGGTCGACGTGGGTGCGCAGCTGTCGCGCGTGGCGGCGCAGGTGCGCCGCGATCTCCTCCTCGTCGTCGGCGGCACCCGCGTCGAGGAAGGCGTCCAACGGCACCTTGGAGTCGATCACGACGTGCTTGCCCCCCGCGAGGTGGACGACGAGGTCGGGCCGCAGGGCTCCCGCACCTGCCCCGTCGCCCTCGGCTGCACCGCCGAGCGTGGCCTGCTCGGAGAAGTCGCAGTGGGCCGACATGCCGGCTGCCTCCACGGTGCGCCGCAGGTGCATCTCGCCCCAGCGCCCCCGCACCTGCGGCTTGCGCAGTGCCGTGGAGAGCGCCGTGGTCTCCCGGCGCAGGGAGTCGGTCGAGCGGCGCACCTCCTCGACCTGCGAGCGCAGCTGCGACTGCCACGACACCCGCTGCTCGCCCAGCTCACGGACCGAGGCGTCGAGGCGGGCGAGACCCTCGGCGAGCCGGGCCTGGCCCTCGGCGCGGTCCAGCAGGTCGCTGCGCAGCGTGTCGTCGCGGGCGGTGTCGCGGCGACGCAGGAGCGCCCACACGGCACCCGAGAGCGCCCCGAGCGCGAAGGCGAGGACTGCGACGAGCAGCAGGACCGGCAGGGTCGAGTCGGGCATGCACGGCACGATGCCGCAGACCACCGACACTTCTGTGCCCCCGCGCGCCGTAGCCTGCCGTCATGGCCGATCTCGTTCTCACCGTCCTCGGCGAGGACCGTCCCGGGCTCGTCCAGGCGGTCTCCGCCCCGGTCGAGGCGTGCGGCGGCTCCTGGCAGCGCAGCCAGCTGACCAGGCTGGCCGGCAAGTTCGCGGGTGTGGTCCTGGTGTCGGTGCCCGACGACCGGGTCGGCGAGCTGGAGGCGGCGCTGCCGCGCCTCGCCGAGCAGGGGCTCGAGGTGCGCGCCGAGCCCGCCGGGGGATCAGAGGCCCACCGTGGATCCGCCGGCGAACCCCGGGGTGCGACGCTGCGGCTGCAGCTGCTCGGCGACGACCGTCCTGGCATCGTCGCCGAGATCTCCGCGGTCCTGGCCGCCCGCGGTGTCGGCATCGACGAGATGGAGACCGACGTCCGTGAGGCGCCGATGGCCGGCGGGATGCTCTTCGAGATCGACGCGACCCTGTCGCTCCCGCCTGCCGGCGACGCCGCCGACGCCGAGGACGTACGCGCCGCCCTCGAGGAGGTCGCGGGCGAGCTGATGATCGACCTCACCCTGACGCCACCGGGCCCGGTGTGAGCCCTGCTGCGGGCGTCGACCTGACCGACTGGCCCGGAGCGGGCTGGAGCGACGCGTACGACCCCGACGAGGTCGTCGACCGCTTCACCACCTATGTCGAGGACCGGGGCCTCAGCCTCTACCCGGCCCAGGAGGAGGCGCTGCTCGAGCTGGTCACCGGCGCCAACGTGGTGCTGGCGACGCCGACCGGGTCCGGCAAGTCGCTGGTCGCCCTCGCGGCCCACACGGTCGCGCTGGCGCAGGGGAGGCGTACGTACTACACGGCCCCGATCAAGGCGCTGGTCAGCGAGAAGTTCTTCGACCTGTGCGAGCGGCTCGGGGCCGACAACGTCGGGATGCTCACCGGCGACGCCGCGGTCAATGCCGGCGCACCCGTGATCTGCTGCACCGCGGAGATCCTCGCGCAGCAGGCGCTGCGCGAGGGCCCCGCCGCCGACATCGGCCAGGTCGTGATGGACGAGTTCCACTTCTACGGCGACCGTGACCGCGGGTGGGCCTGGCAGGTGCCGCTGCTGGAGCTCCCGCAGGCGCAGTTCCTGCTGATGAGCGGCACGCTCGGTGACACCGAGCGCATCCGCGAGGACCTCACCGCGCGCACCGGACGCGACACGGCGCTGGTCGAGCACGCCGAGCGACCGGTGCCCCTGACGTTCGGCTGGTCGACCGACCCGATGCACGCGGCGATCGAGGAGCTCCTGGAGACCAACCAGGCCCCGGTCTACGTCGTGCACTTCACGCAGGCGGCCGCGCAGGAGCGCGCGCAGGCCCTGACCTCGGCCGGCGTCGCCTCACGCGCCGAGCGCGACGCGATCGCCGAGGCGATCGGCGCCTTCCGCTTCGGGCCCGGCTTCGGCAAGACGCTGTCCCGGGTGGTGCGCATGGGGATCGGCATCCACCACGCCGGCATGCTGCCGCGCTACCGCCGGCTGGTGGAGATGCTGGCCCAGGCCGGCCTGCTGAAGGTCATCTGCGGCACCGACACCCTCGGGGTGGGCATCAACGTGCCGATCCGCACCGTGGTGCTGACGAGCCTGGTGAAGTACGACGGCCGACGGCAGCGGCTGCTCACCGCGCGGGAGTTCCACCAGATCGCGGGGCGAGCGGGACGGGCGGGCTTCGACACCGCCGGGTCGGTCGTGGTGCAGGCACCGGACCACGAGGTAGAGAACGCCCGGCTGGTCGCCAAGGCCGGCGACGACCCCAAGAAGCTCAAGCGGGTGCAGCGCAAGAAACCCCCCGAGGGCGAGACGACCTACACCGAGGCCGCGTACGACAAGCTCGTCGAGGCCGCGCCCGAGCAGCTGTCGCCGCGCATGAAGGTCACCCACGCGATGGTGCTGAACGTGCTGGCACGTGAGGAGGACCCGCTGCCGGTCTTTCAGCGGCTGCTGCGGGAGAACCACGAGACCGGACGGCGCCAGGTGCAGCTGGTGCGGCGGGCCGTGGCGATCTACCGCTCGCTGCTGGCCGGGGGTGTGGTGCACCAGCTCGAGGAGCAGGCCGCCGACGGGTCGCGGACGCGGGTGGACACGGACCTGCAGCACGGGTTCGCGCTGAACCAGCCGCTCTCGACGTACGCGCTGGCGACCTTCGAGGCGCTGGACCCCGAGGCCGAGACGTACACGCTCGACGTGCTCAGCGTCGTCGAGTCCACCCTCGACGACCCCCGCCAGGTGCTGCTCGCTCAGCAGCACCGGGCGAAGGGCGAGGCCGTGGCGGAGATGAAGGCCGAGGGCATCGAGTACGAGGAGCGCATGGAGCTGCTCGAGGAGGTGACCTACCCGAAGCCCCTCGAGGAGCTGCTGACCGCGACCTTCGAGGTGTACGCGCAGGCGCACCCGTGGCTGTGGGAGACACCGGTCTCGCCGAAGACGGTGGCCCGCGACATGTACGAGCGTCGGCTCACCTTCGCCGAGTACGTCTCCTTCTACGGCCTTGCCCGGTCTGAGGGTCTGCTGCTGCGCTACCTCTCCGACGCCTGGCGGACCGTGCGCCAGACGGTGCCCGACGCGGTGCGTACGCCGGAGATGGACGACATCCGCGACTGGCTCGAGGCCGTCGTGCGCCAGACCGACTCGAGTCTCATCGACGAGTGGGAGGCGATGGTCGCGGGCGCCGACTCCGGCTCGGTGGCGGCCGCGGAGCCGGTGCGTCCCGACACCCCGCGGACGCTGTCGAGCGACACCCGCGGCTTCCGGGTGCTGGTGCGCAACGCGCTGTGGCGGCGCCTGGAGCTGCTCGCGCGCGGCCGTGCGCAGGACGTCGCGGCGCTGGAGGAGCTCGACGGGTCGGTCTGGGACCGCGTCGAGGACTACTTCGCCGAGCACGACGAGGTGCTGACGGCAGGGGACGCGCGGGGGCCGCGGATGTTCCAGGTGGACGAGAGGCCCGACCGGCTGGACCTCCCGTCGACGACGGGGGAGCGGGTGTGGCGCGTGCAGCAGGTCGTGGCCGATCCGGAGGGCAACCACGACTGGCGCATCCTCGCGGTGGTCGACCTCGACGCCTCGGACGCCGAGGGCGACCTGGTGATGCAGGTCGAGGGGCTCGTACGCCTCTAGGCGCTGCGCGGTTCCAGCTCGAGGAAGTCCGCCAGCCAGAGGCGCACCTCTCGCACGGCGCGATCGTCGGCCCGACCGAGGGGGTGGCGCAGTCTGCGGCGGCTGACCGTCCATCGTTCACTCGCGGCTCTGGCGCTCGCAGTAGTCGAGGTCGTCGGCGCTGGTGCGCGCGATCGAGGCGCGCATCGCCTCGAAACGCAGTTGGGGGTCCCCGGCGTCGGCCGGGGGCGACAGGTACGCACCGAGGCTGATGGTGGTCGCCGTCACACCAGAAGTCTGATGCCGTCCTGGGGGAGGTCCGCGAGCCGAGATGACTAGGTCGTGCGATAGGCGGGCAAGAGGACGTAAAGGCTTGCTAACGTCGATGGTCGGCTTCGGACAGGTGGCCGCAACCGGCTGGACGCCGGCTCGAGGGAGGTTCAGGATGACGGTCGCCACCGGAGGCGATGCACGGGACGAGGAGACGCGGGACCCGGCCACGGCCGCGCGGGAGGCGCTCGAGAACTGGGCCGACTTCGACCTGCCGGCCCTGGTCGATGTGGCGCGGCAGTACATCGGCGTGCCGATGGCGGCCATCACCGTCCTCGAGGGCCACCAGTTCCACTTCGCGCTCACATCGGGAACCGACCCCTTCTGCACCGACGAGGGCGACGCCATGTGCAAGCACTCGATGGGGGTCCCCGGGATCTTCCAGGTCCGCGACACGCTCGCCGACGAGCGCATGGCCGAGCTGCCGTACGTCGACGGGCGCCGCGCGAGCCTGCGCTTCTACGCCTCGGCGCCCATCTACGCCGCCGGCGGAGAGATGGTCGGCAGGTTCTGCCTCTTCGACACCGAGGTACGCACCCTGGACCCGGACGACGAGCTCCTCCTCGCGAAGCTGGCGCACACGGCGAGCCGGGCGATCCAGCGCGGGATCGAGGCGAAGCCACGAGGCGTACGCGCCTGACCCCCGAGAGGTCACTTCTCGCAGCACCGCCGAGGGGTCACTTCTCGCGAGAGGTCACTTCTCGCAGCACCGCCGAGAGGTCACTTCTCGCGGGGACGCAGGCCTCGGGGCACGGACCGACAACCGACCGCTCGCGGCAGGGCCGGAGGTCAGTCGGTGATGTCGACGACGACCGGTGCGTGGTCGGACGCACCCTTCCCGTGCCCGTCCTCGCCGCCTCGCTCCTCGGTGTCGATGAAGGCGCCGGTGACGCGGTCGGCGAGCCCGCCGCCCCCGAGCACGTAGTCGATGCGCATGCCACGGTTTCGCTCGAACCGCTGCCGGTAGTAGTCCCAGTAGGTGTAGACGTCCTCGCCCGGGAGGATCGGCCGCACGACGTCGGCGTAGCCGCCGTGGACGAAGGCCTCGAAGGCCTTGCGCTCCGGCGGCGTCACGTGCGTCGACCGGGCGAACTGGGTGATGTCGAAGACGTCGGAGTCCAGCGGTGCGATGTTCCAGTCACCGACCAGCGCGGTCGGCCCGGCGGCCGCCCAGCCGGTGGCCTGCTGCTGCAGAGCGCTCAGCCAGTCGATCTTGTAGTGGTAGTGCTCGTCCCCGGGCTTGCGGCCGTTGGGGACGTACAGCGACCACACGCGTACGCCGCCGCACGTCGCCCCGATGGCGCGTGCCTCCAGAAGGGGCTCCGCGTCGCCCTTGCCGAAGTGAGGGGCACCTTCGAAGCCGCGCTCGACGTCGTCGAGGCCGACGCGGGAGACGATAGCGACGCCGTTCCACTGGTCGTAGCCGAACGCGGCGACCTCGTAGCCGAGCGACTCCAGCCCCATCAGCGGGAACTGCTCCTCCTTGCACTTGGTCTCCTGCAGCGCCAGCACGTCGATCTCGTGACGCTGCAGCAGCGCTTCGACACGGTCGATGCGGGAGCGGACGGAGTTGACGTTCCAGGTGGCCAGACGCATCCGGCGAACCTACCCGCGGCGACCGGTGAGCCAGGACCGGGCTCAGGCCGCGAACTGCCTGACGAGACGCGGCGTGATCTCGGCCGCGAGCGCCGTCGCGACGTCGAGGCGTACGTCGACCACGGCGACCTGCTCCGGTCCCGCCGCGGTCGCGGCCACCAGGTGGCACAGGCCGACGCGGCGCTGGAAGAACGTCTGGGTGAGCGTCCACCCGATGACACCGTCGCGTTCGAGCACGCGTGTCGTCGTGCCGAGGATGCCGGTGCGGGAGACCAGGTGGGTCGGCGTCAGCGTGTGACCGAGGTGTTTGTACGACAGCTCCGCCAGGCCGACTCCCAGTACCGGGAGCAGGGCGGCGAGCACGAAGAGCGCGGGGGTCAGGTCGGCCAGGACGGTCGCGACGACGAGTGCTGCGGCGGCCGGCACGGCGACGAGCTGCGCGCGCACGTGACGGCGACGTCGCGCCGCCGGTCCGTGCTGGGTCAGCTCCGTCGTCAGCGCCTCTCGGGCGTCGAGCATCTGCTCACCGACGTCCACGGCGACGGCGCGGGGCACCGAGGGCAGCACCTGGGTCGTCCCACCGGACCCGACACCGGTGGCGAGGGCACTCAGCTGGGCACCGGTCGCGAGGCGTACGAGCGCGGGCTCGGTCATCTCGAGTCCCCGGATGCGGCGACGCTCGACGGTGACCGACCGGGTGGTGAGCAAACCGGCCTCGACGCGCAGGTTCTCGGGGTCGCGCGAGACGACGAGGCCGTACCAGCGCACGGCGTACGCCCCGATGGCAGCGAGCACGTAGCCCACGACGACCACCACGAGCACGAACCCGATGACGATCAGGAGGCCGAGGCGGTCGACCTGGCCCTGCACCGAGTCGACCACGTCACCCTGGTCGATCGGCAGGTCGTCGAGGAACTGCGCGAAGAAACCGAAGGCCGCGGCGAGCACCACGAGCTGGCTGACCTGCAGGGGTGCGTACCGCAGCCAGCTCCAGTCCAGGCGCGTGAGCACCTCGCGCCCCGCGGGTCGCGGTGGCGTCGACGGCTGCGCGTCGGATCCTTCGGGTCGGTCGGCGTCGGCGTACGCGGCCGAGCGGTCGACCCGGGTGAGCAGGAACTCCTGAAGTTCCAGCGCGTCGGACTTCGCCAGGGAGTCCAGGGTGATGCGCTCGTCGTCGACCCCGGTGCCGATCTTGACGACCGAGAGGCCGAGCGCGCGGTGCCAGATCGTGGACTCCAGGTCGACGCTGCGGACCCGGTCGAGCGTCACCGAGGTCTGCTTGGTCGAGAGCACGCGGTACTTCTGCTGCAACCGCCCGTCGGCGATGCGCCACCGGGTGCCGAGCCAGGGGAGCAGCGAGCCCAGCACGACGAGGATCGCGACGGGCACGATGAAGGCGAGCGTGCCGATGAGACTGCGGCCACCACCGCCACTGCCCAGGAACAGCACGACGACGAACGGCAGCGCGAGGTTCGCGAGTGCCCGGGCGGGGGCGACGACGAGCTGCAGCGGCGAGGTGCGCTGCCAGGTCGCGGCGGAGCCGTCCACGGCGTCGAGCTCGTCCGGCGACTCGGGCTCGTCGGAGGGTGAGGAGCGAGCTTGCGAGCGTCTCGACACCTCCTCCTCACTCGGTGGCGCGAAAGGATCGTCGTGAGACCCGCTCACGTCGCGTCGCCCTCGGTGGCCGCCGTGTCGCGGACGAGGTCGGCGACGACCTGCTTGGCGAGGTCCTCCTCGAGCCCCTGGACGTACGCCGTGCCGTGCCCCGACGCCGTGGTGACGCGCACCGACGCGAGCCCGAAGGCGCGCTCCAGCGCGCCCTGCGAGGTGTCCACGGTCTGCACCCGACCCAACGGCACGATGCGGGTGTAGCGGCTGAGCCAGCCGGAGCGCGTGTAGAACGCCTCGTGCGTGACCTCCCACCGGTGCACCCGGTAGCGGATGACGGGCACGACGGTCACGTAGGCCACCTGGACGATCGCCAGTGCGGTCACGATGAGTGCGACGTACGCCGGCACGTCGTCGATCAGCCACAGCACCACCGCGACCACGGAGAAGATCACCAGGGCGGGCAGCGCGGCGACGCGCCACATCGTCTTCGCCCGCGGCGAGACGCGCTCGGTGGGCTCGCGCAGCACCATCTCCGGCGTACGCCCGGACGCGTGGCGCCCCTCGTCAGGCGCCTGCTGCTCGGTCCACGTCTCACTCACGGGACCGAGCGTGGCACATGCCACCGACGAGAGCGGCGTACGGATTCTTCCCCGTCCACACCTGAGACCTAGACTCGCCGCCCGTGGCACTCACCATCGGCATCGTCGGGCTCCCCAACGCGGGCAAGTCCACCCTCTTCAACGCGCTCACCAAGAGCGAGGTGCTCGCGGCGAACTACCCGTTCGCCACGATCGAGCCCAATGTCGGCGTCGTGCCGCTGCCCGACCCGCGCCTGGACGAGCTCGCGAAGATCCACGGCTCGGCGAAGGTGCTGCCGGCGACGGTCGAGTTCGTCGACATCGCCGGCATCGTCGCGGGCGCCAGCCAAGGGGAGGGGCTGGGCAACAAGTTCCTGTCCCACATCCGCGAGAGCGCCGCGATCTGCCAGGTGACCCGGGTGTTCGAGGACGACGACGTCACCCACGTCGACGGACGCGTCGACCCGGCCAGCGACATCTCCACCATCCAGACCGAGATGATCCTCGCCGACCTGCAGACGGTCGAGAAGGCGATCCCGCGGCTGGAGAAGGAGGCCAAGGGCCGCAAGGAGCTCGTGCCGACCGTCGAGGCCGTCAAGGAGGCCAAGGAGGCCCTGGAGGCGGGCACGCCGGTCAGCGCGACGACGATCGACCGCGACCTGATCCGCGAGCTCAGCCTGCTCACCGCGAAGCCCTACATCTACGTCTTCAACTGCGACTCCGACGAGCTCGCCGACGAGGACCTCAAGGCCCGGATGCGTGACATCGTCGCGCCGGCCGAGGCGATCTTCCTCGACGCGAAGTTCGAGGCCGAGCTGGTCGAGCTCGGCGACGACGACGAGGCCCGCGAGATGCTGGAGATGGCCGGTGTCGACGAGCCCGGACTCGACGTGCTCGCCCGGGTCGGCTTCGACACCCTCGGGCTGCAGACCTACCTCACCGCGGGTCCGAAGGAGTCCCGCGCCTGGACGGTCAAGAAGGGCGCCACCGCCCCCGAAGCGGCCGGCGTCATCCACACCGACTTCCAGAAGGGCTTCATCAAGGCCGAGATCGTCTCCTACGACGACCTCGTCGCCGCGGGCTCCATGGCGAAGGCCAAGGAGGCCGGCAAGGTGCGCATGGAGGGCAAGGACTACGTGATGGCCGACGGTGACGTGGTGGAGTTCCGCTTCAACGTGTGAATCGGCGCGTTTGCGCAGGTCAGAGGGGGGTGCCCCCTCTGAGTCCGCACAGAGTCCGCAATAAATTCAGCGAGTTGGGCTCGATGGGGACGTTCGGAGGCCAACTTCTTGACCTTGGTGCTGCCAGTTGACCCGCTCGTTGACGTGGCCCTTTGGTGGCGGTGTAAGCCAGCACAATGCGACCCCCGTGCAGTGGCTGGGCGCCCGATGCGGACCGCGCGCGTGGTCGAGATCCCGGCGAACCGCAAGGCCGAGGACTTCGAGTCCTGGGCGAAGGGTCGCGTGAAGAACGGCCCTGCGTCGCTCCATCCCGTCGAGCAGATCGCGGCATGGCTGAACCACCTGCCCGACGAGGAGGTGCTCGAGCGGATGTCCCGGCTGAAGCCGACCCACACCTACAACCCTGACATCGTGCGCGCAACTTCGAGATTCTGGAGGGCATGCGCGACGAGGCCGTGGCGTTCGGAGCGGACGACGGAGTACGCGACTGAGCGGCGGAGCAGCTGCGGTCTTCCGGCCTCGTGCACCTCTCACTCGATCAGCTCCTCGGGGTCCGGCGCGGGCGACGCGGCGAGAGCGGCCGCGTGCGAATCTCTATCTTGGCTGCCATGCAGCGCGCGATCGATTCGAGAACGGAGGGTCCGCGATGGCTGATAACGAGGCGTCGGTCGGTCTTGAGTTGGGGGTCGGCGGCGGAGTCATTCGGGCCAACGCAAAGCTTGCCGTCTCCCTGAAACGGGGTTGGAACAGTCGGGGCCAAGAGGTACTGGACAGTGTGACCCAAGCCGTTGATGGCGAAGTTCTCGAGCGTCGCCTTCTTCAAGCACCTGAGGTCGAGGTGTTGCTTGCGCGAGCTGTCAACGCTGCTGCTGCGTCATCGCTAGCAAGCAAGCGCCGGCTCCTAGCGCGTGTCGTCCAGGCGGCGGTCCTGGATGATGCCGCTATCGATCAGTCAACGCTCATCCTTGACGTGCTCGAACAGGTAGATGCCGTCCACATCCGATGTCTTGAAGCGATCGCCCGCGCCGAACTCGAGTCCAAGGAAGCAGGCGATTGGGAGTTCACGGCGGAGCGAGCTGAGAAGCCATCGAACCAACGTGTTCAAGATGCCGCGGACGGCTACCCGTCTCCCATCATCAAGCGACTAGAGACGCTGGTCGCGCACGCCCACTGAGTGCAGGCCACGCCAAGCGCCGGCCGCGAAGACTCGGGCGTTGACCTGCAGGTGGAGATGCCGGTGCGGGTCGCCAGCGCGCGAGGTGTAGTGCCGGATCGCCGCGGCCTCGATCTGATCCACCGGCACTTGGACCTGCCGCCCGCGTGGCCCGACCGGGTCGTCGCGTGCTGGGCGACCCAGCTGACGATCTCGGCGGCGGCCCTGTCCTGTGCCTCGTCCAGGGTGGCCGAGATGTCGGGGTCCAGGGCCGCGGCCATCGACCAGGTCTTGGGCCCGTTGACGGTGACCTCGACGAACCGCAGCGCGTTCGCGTCCTCGGGGACCTGACCCTTCTTGCGGCCGGTGTCGACGTCGATCCCGGCGACCCACTGCTCGTATGCGTCGCTGTCCATCGAGCCGACTTTCGCGACGCTGTCCGGGGCAGCAATGAGCCGCTCGGCGACGCCGATGCCTTCGCCGAGGTAGTAGTCATCGGCCCGGGAGCGGTCGCGCTCGACGTAGGCGCGCGCGGCCCTCGCCGCGCCCCGGTAGAACTTCACGCCGCCACGCACGCCGACCACCGCCTTCACGATGTCCGTCGACAACCAACGGACCCCTAGAAATGACGCGTGGGCCGCCCGTCCTCGGGCGGCCCATCTACGAACCTTCGTAGCATGCGTGCCGCTTGGAATGGAGGGGTTGAGGGACCAGGCAGGCAGGCATCCGGAGGGGATTCTGGGAGCTGGCGATAGTCAATGAAGATCAACGACTCGTAGGTCGCTCGGAAGCGATGCCGGGTCGGCAGCGTAGGCGAGATCGTTGGCGAAACCGGGCCCGTAGGACGCCCCCTTCCCGGAGACGCCACCGGGACAGGGCATACAGGACGGGCGTCCAACATCAGGCCGCAGCGCAGGCGTGCGTCTCGTAGGAGCTTCGGCATGCGGGAAGAGTCTGGGTCCGCGCTGAGGCGCTGCGCACCGCCCACGAGGCAGTGCGACTGCCCCATCGCCGACGCCGGCACGCAGATCCAGGCAGTCGTCGTCCCGCGGGTGGCCAAGAGGTAGAACCGTGTACTGCTGTGGCGGACACCTGCTCTGGTGGCGGCACGACCACTCAGCCCATCCCGCACCGGGTCGCCCCAACCCCTTGTGGGCTAGCGTCCCGGGTGTGACGTTAAATTACGAAAGACGAGGGAGCGGCAGTCCGCTGTTGCTGGTGCACGGTCTGGGCGCTGGGTGGCGATCCTGGTCCCCGATCCTCGACGAGCTGGCTGAGAGTCGTGAGGTCATCGCCGTCGACCTACCGGGGTTCGGTGAGACGCCGCCGTTGACGGGGGAGGTCTCGATCGCCACCCTGACCGATGCCGTCGCGGACTTCATCCGCGAGCAGGGCTTGGACGGGGTCTCGACCGTCGGCCAGTCGATGGGCGGTCGGATGGTCCTCGAGCTCGCGCGGCGAGGCGTCGGCGGCGACACCGTGGCGTTGGACCCGGGCGGCTTCTGGAGCGACCGCGAGCTCGCCGTCTTCGGCGCCACGCTGCGACCGTCCGTCGCTCTGGTCCGAGCGCTGAGAGGCGTGCTGCCCACATTGCTCGGCAGCCCTGTGGGTAGGACTCTGCTGCTGGCGCAGCTGTCGGCGCGGCCCTGGGCGCTCTCGCGTGAGACCGTGCTGCCGGACGTGCGTGGGTTGGCCGACTCCCCGGCGACCGGCGCTGCCCTGGATGCCCTGACCAAGGGGCCCAAGCAACAGGGAGCCCCGGCTGGCACAGTGCCCGGCCGGGTCACGATCGGTTGGGGTCGACGTGACCTGATCACCCTGCCGAGACAGGCCGCACGTGCCACGGAACTGTTTCCCGACGCAGTGCTGCACTGGTTCGAGCGGTGCGGTCACTTCCCACAGTGGGACGCACCGCTCGAAGCGACCCGACTGATCCTCGACAGCACCGACTAAGGTCTCCTGTTGGCCAGCCGACGACCGCACCCGTCGCCGCAAGCGAATCGTCAGGCCGAACGTGATCGCCCATCGGGTCGCTCCGCGAGCCCATGGTCGCGCGGGACGGGCTCCGGATCGGACGCCGCTCCGGCACGGTCTTCGGGACCAGGCGGCTTGAACTACTCCTGTCGGCCTGCAGACTTGAGGGCCGGCAGGAGTTCATCCGTACCGGTCAGGACACCTGCCGCGGTGCCGTCTTGCGTAGCGGCGCCCGGAGGTGTCGTGAACGGGTCGTCGGTCAAACTGACGTCGCCACATCCGAAGTCGTCGACAACAACGCCCGTCAGGTCACGGCCAGTGGCGTACACCAGCATCCACCGCGGCCCCAAATCTGACCTGCCATGCACGGGCGTCGGATGCCGGCTCCAGTTCGCTGAGCTGTGCGTCGAACACCGGCAGGTCCTGGGTGCTGACCTCGTGCGCTAGATCGATGAGTCGCCAGCGCAGGCGCGTGCCGTCGCCATCCGGCCCGGAGTCAGATGGGACAGGGGCGTAGCGGCAGACCCCATGCTTCCTCGGGCACGGACAGTTCTGGGGAGCTATCGGCCGGCCTCTGCACGCCGAAGTCGTACCCCGGCTCGGAACGCTGCGCTAACCACTCAGGACAGACGCGACCGCCGGGCCTGCCCATCTCGTCGACTTGCGGGATCTCGGCCCCGGACTGATCCGGCCGCGACCCCGAACCGCTACACCCGGAAAGGGCCAGGCAGGAGATCAGCACCCCTAGCGTGTAGAGCCAGCCGACGACCACGCCGCGCAGAGTGTTCATCGAAGCCTCCAGGAACCGTGGACCGGCGATGCCACCAACCAGACGCTCAGCGAACACAGTCGGTTCCGCGAGCCCAACCTCCTGCGGGCCCTACGACGCCGCGGTGGCAGCTGGCTCCGACGGCCGCGAGCGGATCGGCAACCGGGACGCTCCGCGAGCCCCTCGGCAACCGTCTACGCAATGGGGGTCAGGCGAAACGTTTCTCATTGTTGCATGCGCAGATTGAGTGACTAGAATGAGAAACGTGCCAGCCACTAGTCCGTACACGAGCCCCGAGCAAGAGGCGGACCTCGAGCGCCTCGGCGCCCGGCTGCGCGAACGCCGAAAGGCCCTCGGTGTCACGGCAATCGCCTGCGCCGAAGCCGCTGGCGTTTCGCGTGTCACCCTGCACAGGATCGAGGCAGGCAACCCCTCGGTCACTATCGGCGCCTACGGCAACGTTGCCGCCGCGCTCGGACTTCACCTCGTCGTCCCGGTCCTCGACGCGCCCGCAGCAGAACCCGCGACGGTCACGGTCGGCGACTACCCCGGCCTGCGCACCCTGGCCTGGCAGACAGACGCCGGCACCACCGTCACCGAGACGGAGGCCCTCAACCTCTACGAGCGCGGCTGGCGACACCTCGACCAGGAGACGCTGACCGACCAGGAGAAGGCGTTCATCCAGCACCTGGCTGACACCTACAGCAACGGGAGGCTGCTTGTTTAGGCGGCTGCATCACCAACAGGTGGCTGAGGTGCTGTCGATGCTCAATGCACCACTCCTGGCCGAGCACAACTGCTGGTTCGGAGGCGGCACCGCGATCGTCCTTGTCAACGGTGAGTTCCGCGAGTCGGTCGATATCGACTTCCTGGTCTCCGACCCGAAGTCCTACCGCGAGCTGCGCCAGATCGTCAGGGACCATGGGCTCGCAGCTCTGGCTACCCGCGAACTGGACTTGGGTCGGACACCCGCTGTCGACGGTTACGGCATCAGGGCTTCGGTGCTCGTTGCGGGGATGGCGATCAAGTTCGAGATCATTCATGAAGGCCGCATCGCCCTCGACACTCCCTCCCCGGACGATGAGATCTGTGGGTTGCGGATCCTGACGCGCACCGACCAGGTCGCAACCAAGCTGCTCGCCAACGACGACCGTTGGGCAGACACGTCGACGTTCAGCCGCGACCTGATCGACCTGGCCATGATGAAACCCGACATCAGCGCCCTGAAGGCCGGCGCGCGCAAGGCAGTCGATGCGTACGGCACGACAATCGACGAGAGCCTCAACAAGGCCGTCACCCACCTCCAAGATCGCCCGCAACGTCTCGACGACTACCTCCGAGCACTCAAGATCGACGCGCCCCGAGCAGTCGTCTGGCAGAGCATCCGCGATCTCTCTGCACGATGCGCGAAGGTCGAAGCTCTGCGTCGGCGCTCGGGCTAGCCTGACCGTCCCCGGGGGCTGGTGAGCGGCTTGACTGATTGTCGATATAACAGAGGATAACGTCAATTATATGAGAACAGAGTCGCCGCTCCTCGCTCCGATCTTCAGGTCGGACGGTCAGGCGCGCCTACTCTCGGCGATCTTGCTCACCGACGAGGAGCTGAGCATCACCGACCTGGCTGAACACGCCGGGCTGGCCTATCCGACTGCACATCGCGAGGTCTCGCGGCTGCTGGAGGCCGGCATCCTCACCCAGCGAGAGGTGGGCCGCACGAGGCTGATCCGAGCCAACGATCAGAGCCCCCTGGTCGAGCCCCTGCGTGAGATCCTCACGGTCGCGACAGGCCCCGTGGTGATGCTGGCGCGGGAGCTGGCCGACGTCGATGGCATCGAGTCGGCGTTCCTCTACGGCTCCTTCGCCGCGCGGCTGCAGGGGGAACCCGGGCCGGCGCCGCACGACATCGACCTCATGGTGGTCGGCCGGCCCGATGTCGACGCGGTATACGAGGCGTGTACTCGCGTCGAGGAGTCAGTGCGCCGCCCCATCAACCCAACGATCCTGACCTCAGCCGAGCTCGCCGAGCCCTCCGGTTTCCTGGAGACCGTGCGCAACGGTCCGGCGGTTGCGGTGATCGGGGAGCTGCCGTGGCGCTGACACCCCTGACCCGCGTCCAGCAAGCGACAGTGATCGCGCTGGTCGAGGCGCGACGACTCGACGCGGTGCCCGCGGACCCTGCGCGGGCGGCCTCGTTCCTCCGGCAGGCCGAGGACCGCCTGAGCCAGCTGCCGCTCCTCACCAGCGTTGCCGTCCGGTACGGCATCGCCTACGACGCGTGCCATGACGTCGGCGAGGCGCTGCTCGCGCCTACGGCTTCCGCACGGCCAACGGGCCCGGCCAGCACGAGGCTCTGGGCCGCTACCTGCGAGCGGTCCTCGACAAGCCTCCGGCGGACAAGGCGGCACGGGAGTTCGACCGCCTGCGACGCCAGCGCAACCAAGCCCAGTACGAAGCGAAGCCGGTGGGTGCGGCGGCCACCGATAAGGCCGAGCAGGTCGCTCGGACGCTGTTCGATGCCGCAGCCGCCCGAGGGGTCGGGCAGTGACGCCAGCGGTCCGCAAATAGTCCGCAAGAAGTCCGGCGGAGGCCGATCCTCGCCGACGACGTCCAACGTTCTCAGGATTGCGTTTGTGCAGATCAGACCGCATTTTCCGGCCTCCATCAACGGTGACCGTCAACACCCGAAACACCCGGTTTTCGTTCCGCTTCAACGTCTGAGTGAGGCGTGCACAAGACGACCGCTTGAGGCAGTCCATCTCGGAACTGATAAGTAGCCTGCCCCCATGAAGGCGACCATCGATTCGGCCGCCGGGCGCCTGCTGGTGCCGAACAGCTTGCGTGATGCCTGGGCTTGACGGCTGGATCAACAGTGGACGTATCCGCGAACGGCGAAGGACTGCAGATCACTCCCCGTGAGCGGTCGGCGCGTCTCGAACGTGACGACGAGGGTCGCCTCGTCGCGCAGGCCGAGACTGTCGTGACCGACGAGGCAGTCTTCTCACTGAACGACTGCGGGCGGCGTTGACCGACGGACCCACGTGGTCAGGCAGTGCACCCGCGACCTCTCCGCACGGTGCGTGAGGATCGAAGCTCTCGGTCGGCGCTCGGAGTGACCTGACCGACCCTTCTGGATCTAGGTTGGTGAGATGGCCGAGATCGCATCCCTTGCCGACGTCCTCACCCGCCTCCGCTCGTGCGAGTGGATCGACCTGACTCATTCGTTCGGGCCGGGGATCCCGCACTACTTCGCGTTCCCCGACGAGGAGCGCGAGACGCTGTTCCACTTCGACGAGGGCGTCGGCTCGGCCGGCACGGGCTTCCTCGCGCACCGCTTCACCCACATCGGGCAGTGGGGCACCCACGTCGACCCGCCCGCGCACTTCGCGCGAGGAGGCCGCTTCCTCGACGAGCTCCCCGTCACCGACATGATCCTGCCGCTGGTGGTCGTCGACGTACGCCGCCAGGTCGCGGCCGACGTCGACCACATCGTCACCGTCGCCGACCTCGAGGCCCACGAGGCCGAGCACGGCACGATCCCGACCGGTACGTTCGTCGCCCTGCTCACCGGGTGGGCCGAGCGCTGGCCCGACGGTGAGGCGATGGCCAACCGGGACGCCGACGGGCTCGCCCACTACCCCGGCTGGGGCGTGGACGCGCTGCGCTTCCTGGTCGAGAAGCGAGACGTCACCGCGGTCGGGCACGACACCACCGACACCGACGCGGGCGCCGTCGTGGGCGGCGGCTCCGCGCCCGCCGAGACCTACATCCTCGGCGCCGACAAGTGGCAGATCGAGATGCTCGCCGGCCTCGACCGGGTGCCGCCGACCGGGGCCCTGGTCGTGGCGACCTGGCCCAAGCCGCAGGACGGCTCCGGCTTCCCGGCACGGGTGTTCGCCATCGTCGACCGTGGGATCAACGGCGTGTGATGACTCGATCGACCGATTCGCCGGGTGCCGGCGACCTCCCGGACGCCGACCACGCCTCGGCTCCCGGCCCGCACATGCTGCTACGAGAAGGCCTGACCGGCGTCGAGCTCGCGCACTCCGCGCTCTCGCGCGGTTACCTGGCGGGCCTCCCCGACGGTGACGGCCACCCGGTGCTGGTGCTGCCCGGCTTCCTCGCCGGCGCGCGATCGACCGGGTTCCTGCGCGGGTTCCTCCGGTCCAAGGGCTACCGGGTCTACGACTGGGGCCAGGGCCGCAACATGGGCGTACGCCAGGGGTTGCGCGGACGGCTGTCGGCCCGGCTCGACCACATCAGCCAGCGCAACGACCGCACGATCAGCATCATCGGCTGGAGCGCCGGCGGCATCTACGCCCGCGAGATCGCACGCGAGCAGCCCGACCGCATCCGCTCCGTCATCACGATGGGCACGCCCATGCGGGGCAACCCCCGCGCGACGTCGGCGTGGCCGGCGTACTCCCTGCTCAACCGCGGCCGCAACGCTGTCGACCTCTCACCGGACGTGCTGGCCGCCCGCGCCGAGCCGCTGCCGGTGCCCACCACCTGCATCTACAGCCGCTACGACGGCATCGTGGCCTGGGAGCTGTGCACCAGCCTGCTCGCGCCGCAGACCGAGAACGTCGAGGTCACCAGCACCCACCTCGGCTTCGGTCACCACCGCCGCACTCTCGGCGTCATCGCGGACCGGCTTGCGCAGCCCGAGGGGGAGTGGCAGCCGTACGAGCCCGACCGGGCGCGCTGAGCGGGCAGAATGGCCCTGCGCAGGCAGTGACCCACCGGCACGGGAGGCCCACGTGATCGCTCCGCTCCGAGGCGCGATGAAGGTGCGCCGAGCATGACCGACCTCGCCCCCGCCCTGCTGGTCGCGCTGGCGGCTGGGCTGGCGGCCTCGGCCGTACGCCTCCCACCGCTGGTGGGATTCCTGGCCGCCGGGTTCATCCTCTCCGGGCTCGGCGTGCCCGAGGTGCCCGCGCTCGACACGCTCGCCGACCTGGGCGTGGCGCTGCTGCTCTTCGGCATCGGGCTGAAGCTCGACGTGCGGGTCCTCGTACGCCGCGAGGTGTGGCTGACCGCGGTCGTGCACCTGAGCCTCACCTCGGCGCTGGCTCTGGCGTACCTGTCCGTGCTCGCCCTGATCGGCATCGGCCTGCTCGGCGGCCAGGACTGGCGGACGCTGCTCGTGATCGGGTTCGCGCTGGCGTTCTCGAGCACCGTGCTGGTGGTCACGGTGCTGGAGGACCAGAGCTCGTCGCGTTCACGCTACGGTCGCACCGCGGTCGGCATCCTGGTCATCCAGGACATCGCTGCCGTCCTGTTCCTGACTCTCGCCGAGGGCTCTCCGCCCAGCCCCTGGGCGGTCCTCCTCCCCCTCCTGCTCCCGGCGGCCTGGCTGCTGCGTCGGCTGCTCGGCCGGCTCGGGCACGACGAGCTGATGCCGCTGTACGGCGTCGCCCTCGCGCTGGCCCCCGGGTACGCCCTCTTCGAGGCCGTCGGCCTCAAGGGCGATCTGGGCGCGCTGGTGATGGGGCTGCTCCTCGCCCCGGATCCACGGTCCGGAGAGCTCTCCCGGGCGTTGTTCTCGATCAAAGAGCTGCTGCTCGTCGGCTTCTTCCTCTCGATCGGTTACACCGGCCTGCCCTCCGCGAGCGACCTGCTGGTCGCCGTGCTGCTGCTCGCGCTGATCCCGCTGAAGTCCCTGGGGTTCGTCGCCCTGCTGTGGTGGCGCGGGATGCGGCACCGCACCTCGGTGCTCGCCGGCTCGGTGCTGGGCAACTACTCCGAGTTCGGCCTCATCGTGGTCGTCGTCGGGGCATCGGCCGGCCTCGTCTCCGACGCGTGGCTGCCGGTGCTGGCCACTGCAGTCGCGCTGAGCTTCGTGCTCTCGGTGGTCATCGACCGCCAGAAGGACCACCTGGTCGCCCTCGCCGAGCGATGGCTGCCGGCACAGGACATCGAACGTCTCCACCCCGACGACAGGCCCATCGACATCGGTCACGCCGACGCGGTGGTGTTCGGCATGGGTCGCGTCGGCCAGGCGGCGTACGCCCAGCTGACCCACACCCACGGCATGCGTGTGGTCGGCATCGAGAGCAGTGAGGAGCGGGCCGCCGAGCTGCGCGGGCGGGGCCTCGACGTCGTCGAGGGCGACGCCACCGATGCCGACCTGTGGCACCGGCTCACACGGGCGCACACGGTCGACATCGCCGTCCTGGCGATGCCCTTCCACGGCAGCAACCTCGAGGCGATCGAGCAGCTCGAGGCGGGGGAGTTCGCCGGCATGGTCGCGGCGGTCGCCCAGTACGACGACGAGGCGGCCGAGCTCCGCGTACGCGTCGACTCCGTCTTCGGCCTGTACGACGGTGCCGGCACCGCCCTGGCGGACGGTGTGGCGGAGCTGGTCGGTCGACGCAGCACGAACGAAGACCCGGGAGCAGACACCACGCTGTAAGGGCTGGATAGCCTCGCTGCATGACCCTGACCCTCGGCTCCGGTCCGCTCGCCCCCGGCTCCTCCTCGACCGCGCGACTCAACTTCAGCCTCGAGGACGCGCCCGCGCACAAGCTGGTGTTCCAGCCGGACCCGCGTCGCATCCGGGCGCTGGTGGGAGACACCGTCGTGCTCGACACGACGCGCGCGCACCTGCTGCACGAGTCCGCCCTGCTGCCGGTCGTGTACGCCCCCGAGGAGGACTTCACCGACGAGCTGTGGGTCGAGTCGAGCACGAGCACGCACTGCCCGTTCAAGGGCGACGCGGCGTACCGCAGCCTCCAGATCGACGGAGGCGGCGGCACGGTGCACGACCTGCAGTGGCGCTATCCCGACCCGCTGGAGCGCGCGCCGTGGCTAGCCGGCCACGCAGCGTTGGACGCGAGCAAGGTCGACGTGTGGTTCGTCGAGGACGACCGGGTGGTCGGGCACCTGCGCGACCCGTACCACCGGGTCGACGCCCACCCCAGCTCCCGCCGAGCGGTGGTGCGCCGCGACGGCGAGGTGATCGCCGAGTCCGAGCGGCCCGTGCTCGTCTTCGAGACCGGGCTGCCGGTCAAGGTGTACGTGCCGCCGGCCGACGTACGCCCTGGCGCGATCTCCGCTGGGTCGGGCAAGCGAACGCTCTGCCCGTACAAGGGTGAGGCGACCTACTGGGACGTCGGCCCGCTCACCGACGCCGCCTGGAGCTACGAGACCCCGCTGCCCGACGTGCTGCGAGCCCAGGCCCACCTGTGCTTCGACGACTCGGTGGAGGGGTTGAGCGTCGAGCTCGCGTGACATCAGGGTTCGCCCAGCAGACCGCACTGTGCTGGACCAGGGTGGGTTTCCGCTCCCCGGGTGACAGTCTCGCTCGATGGGAGAACATCGGGTCGATGCGGTCGACGCCATCTGGCTCAACATGGACCGACCCGAGAACCTGATGGTGATCGACGCGGTGATGTTCCTCGACGCCCCAGTCGACAGGGCGCGGCTCGAGGACCTCCTGCGTACGCGTCTGCTCGACCTCTATCCCGTCTTCTCCCGGCGCCCCGTGCCGGCCCGCGGCCTGCGTCGGCGCCAGCGGTGGCAGGACGTCGAGGTCGACCTCGACGACCACATCCGCAGCGTCACGCTGTCCGCGCCGGGTGACGACGCGACCCTGCAGCGGTACGTCGACGGCTTCATGTCCGCCCCGCTGCCACGCGACCGGCCGCTGTGGGAGGTGCACCTGGTCGACGGACTGTCCGAGGGGTCGGCGATCTTCGTGCGGCTCCACCACGCGATGGCCGACGGCATCGCGCTGACACAGGTGCTCTTCTCGCTGACGGACCTGGTGCCCGAGGGCGACCGCGACGGGTCCTTCGATCCCGACGACCCCAACAACCAGGTGGCGGCCGCGACCGCCCCCCGGTCGGTGTCCTCGACACCACCGGCGCCCCCGACCAGGACCCCGCTGGGCGTACGGCTCGCCCGGGCCGGCGGCACGGTCCTCGGCGTCCTCGCGGTGCTGCTGAAGCTGCTGGTGACCCGCAACCCCGCCTCGCCGGTCAGGGGCCGGGCCGGTGCAGCGAAGCGTGCGGTGTGGTCGCAGCCGATCGACCTGCGCCGCATCAAGGACATCGCCCAGCACGCCGACGCCACTGTCAACGACGTGCTGCTCTCGGCACTGTCCGGGGCGCTGGAGACCTACCAGGTCGACCGCGGCTCCCGGCCCATCGACCTGCCGACCATGATCCCGGTCAACGTGCGCCCGCTCGACCAGCCGTTGCCCCGCGAGCTGGGGAATCGGTTCGCCCTGGTGCTGCTGGGGCTGCCGTCCGGGCCCGGCTCGGCGGTCGCGCGCCTCACCGAGACCAAGCGACGCATGGACGCCGTCAAGGCCTCGCCGGAGCCTGCCGTCACCTTCGTGCTGCTCCAGGGCATCGGACTGCTGGGCGGCCGGCTGCGACGACTGGTCGTCTCCTTCTTCGCCGCCAAGGTCACCGGGGTGACCACCAACGTGCCGGGTCCTCGGGAGGCGCGCTACCTCGCAGGCACCCGCATCGACGGCGTGCTCGGCTGGGTGCCCGGGGCCGGTGGCCAGACGTTCGGCACCTGCATCTTCACCTACGCCGGCACCGTGCGGATCGGCTTCAAGTCCGACGCGGACGTCGTCATCGACCCCGAGTGCCTCCTGACGGCGTTCCATGCCGAGATCGCGGCGCTGGAAGCACTCGTCACCGGACCCGCCGGCGGGCACGCAGCGCGACCACCCGAGCTCGTCGTGCGCTGAGCGGCACGCCCGGTCAGCGGAGGTCGCCACCCCCTCTCCACCTCAGCACCTCCAGCGCCACCCCCAGCTCGACGGGACGATCGACGGCGCCGTCAGGCAGCAGCGCCTCGGCCCGACGCAGGCGCCGCAGGAACGTGTTGCGGTGGGTGTACGTCGCCGCAGACGCCTCGGTGGCGTTGCAGTGGTGCCGCACGAAGCTGCGCAGGGTCTCCTGCAGGTCCGTGTCGGCGCTCACGAGGTCGCCGAGGGTCGCGATGACGAAGCGGGCCGCCACCTCGCGGTCGGCCGAGGCGAGCAGGGCGACGGCGACCTCGTCGTGGTGCACCGCCGCCCGTGCGCCACCGGCGCCCGCCGGGCCACCGAGCAACCGTTGCACCGCCAGCGCGTCCAGGTGCGCCCGCCGGAATCCCTCCACGCCGGCATGGGGTCCGGCCGCGGCGACGCGTACGCCCGGCCCGACGAGGCGCTTCAGCGTCACGAGGTCGACGGCGTCGGAGGTCCACACCCACCGCGTACCGGTGCTGGCGACGACGCTCACCGCACGACCGGACCTCGTCGCGGGTGCGAGCGCCTCGGCGACCCGGTCGATGCCTTCGACGTCGGGCTCGGCGGCGTCGCTCCAGACGACGTACGCGTGGTGGTCGCCGTCGACCGTGTAGCCCAGTCCCGCACGGATCCGGGACGCGCTGACCGGCGCACCGCGCAGCACCAGGGACACCAACGTGCGGCGCTCGGCCTGCAGGTCGCGGCTCAGCTCCTCCCGGGTGGCGGCCATCCGCACGGCCACCTCCGCGACGGTCGCCTCGACGAAGTCCGCGATCGAGGTGGCGGTGACCGCGAGCAGCGCGCGCAGCTCGGCCGGGTCGTCGGTGAGGTCGAAGGCGATCTCCATCCAGTGCTGCCACGCCACCGCCTGCCCGGCGCGGTAGGCGTCGAGCGCGGTCTCGTCGAGCCCCCGGCGTACGAGGTCGCGAGCCAGGGTCAGCGGCACGTCGGAGACGTCCGCGGGCACCGGCTCGCCCGGGGCGCGTACGTTCGCCGCGATCCAGCTCGTCAGGTTCGACAGGATCGCCCGCCGGGTCGAGGCCGCGAGCTCGGGGTCCGCGGCGATGCGCGCGCCCGCCGGCCCGCGGAAGATGGCCTCCTCCAGCTCGGCGTGCCAGTGCGCGGGCGGGTCGAGCGCCCGCTCGGCGCCGTCGCGGATGAGCTGGCGTACGCGAGGGCTCGGACCGTCAGCTGCCACGGTGTCAGAGTGACACACTCCATGGCGCCGTCGGGGGCGATGTGTGCTTGGAGCCGCGTACGCCCCCGGCCACGATGAGTGGTGCCCACCCTGCGCCCACGCCGAAGGAAGCCGATGACCGTCACCGTGCCCGCACCCCTGCGCGAGCTGCCCGGCACCGCTCGCACCGCGGCCCGGTGGTCGGCCCAGCACGCGGCCCCCCGCCTGGTCATGCGCCGCATGGCCGCGACGGGAGACCTGCAGGGGACCATGCTCATGGAGCACGGAACCGGTCGCCTGCACGAGATCTTCGAGCAGATCCGCGACGAGGGCCGCGTCTACCGAGGCTCCCTCGGCTACGTCACCACCTCCCACCAGGTCTGCAAGGAGGTGCTCGCCGGCGGCGACTTCCATGTCGGCTTCGCCCGGGGACGGCTGCCCGGCGTGCTCGGGAAGGCTGCGCTGTGGGCGCAGGCCGGCGGACCGATCGGTCCGCTCACACCCCCGTCGCTGCTCGCGGTGGAGCCGCCGGACCACACCCGCTACCGGAAGCTCGTCACCCGGGTCTTCTCCGTCCGTGCCGTGCAGCAGCTGCGCGAGCGCGCGATCACCGTGGCCGACGAGCTGCTCGACGACCTGGCCGGTGAGAGCGAGGTGGACCTGGTCGAGCGCTACTGCAGCCGCCTGCCGATGACGATGATCGCCGAGATCCTCGGGGTGCCGCCCGAGGAGCGTCAGAAGGTGCTCGAGTTCGGCGAGGGCGCCGCGCCGAGCCTCGACCTCGGCCTGGACTGGGCGACGTTCCGCGACGTCGAGGCGTCGCTCGCGGCCTTCGAGGAGTGGCTCGGCGAGCACATCGCCCGCCTCCGGGCCAATCCGTCGGACGACCTCATGAGCCAGCTGGTCGCGGCCACCGAGGACGGTCGCGGTCTCGACGACCACGAGCTGCGCGCCACCGCGGGCCTGGTGCTCGCCGCCGGGTTCGAGACCACCGTCAATCTGCTCGGCAACGGCGTCGCGCTGCTCACGCGGCACCGCGACCAGCTCGACGGCCTCCTCGCCGCCGACCCGGGGGGTGACGAGGGGGGCGGAGCGAAGCCAGCGGTGGAGCGCTGGACCAACGCCGTCGACGAGGTGCTCCGCTTCGACCCGCCGGTGCTGCTCACCGGCCGCTCGACGGCGACGGACACCGAGCTCGACGGCCGGTCGCTGCCCGCGCAGACGATGGTCACCGTCGTGCTGGCCGCCGCCAACCGCGACCCCGAGGTCTTCGACCGGCCGCAGGAGTTCGACGTCACCCGCGAGAACGCGGGCGACCACCTCTCCTTCTCCGGCGGACGCCACTACTGCCTCGGTGCGGCGTTGGCGCGCATGGAGGGCGAGGTCGGTCTCTCACGACTCCTCGCGCGCTACCCCGACCTGGAGGTGCTGCCCGGCGCCACCAGGAGGCCGACGCGGATCCTCCGTGGGTACGCCACGCTGCCCGTACGCCTCGGCGAGCCCGCCACCTGAGCCGGAGGCCCGATGAGCCACGAGCAGGCAGCACGTGGGCCGCTCGCGCTTCTCGCCCGGTCCGTGATCGCGGGGTCGGCGGGGGAGTACGTACGCCGGTGGCACCGCCACGACGTGGCCCTCGACGCGGCGATGCCGGGCGAGCCGTGCCTGGTCGTCGCCAACCACGGCTTCGGTGGTGTCTTCGACCTCAACGTGCTCGCGCTGCTGCGTACGCTCACCGAGCTCGACGAGGCCGACCGCACCACGTTCCTCGTGCACGACCTCGCCTGGACCCTGCGCGTCGGTCCGGTGCTCGAACGCCTGGGTTGCGCACCCGGCAGCCGGGAGTCCGTTGCCGAGGCGTTCGGTGCCGGGCGGCACGTCGCGGTCTTCCCCGGCGGCGACGTCGAGGCCGCCAAGCCGGTGGGTGAGCGGCACCGCATCAAGCTCGACGGGCGCGACGGCTTCGCGCAGGTGGCCGTCGACCACGGCGTGCCGGTCGTGCCGGTGGTGACCGCCGGAGCCGGGGAGTCCCTCCTGGTGCTGAGCGACGGCCGTCGGCTGGCTGCGGCGCTGGACCTGCCGCGACGACTCCGCATGGAGACACTGCCGGTGACGCTCTCCGTGCCGTGGGGTCTGAACGTCGGCCTGGTCGGACTGCTGCCCTACCTTCCGCTCCCTACGAAGCTGAGCACGGCGGTGCTGCCGCCGATGCGGCCGCACGAGCACGAGTCCGTGTCGATGTTCGCGTCACGGGTCGGTGTCACGATGCAGGCCCGGCTCGACGAGCTCACCGCCGCGCGTCGACCCGTTCTCGGGTGAGACGCGCCGGGCCGAAGGTCCCGTGATGGCTCACCCGATCGGGACCCGCTGCGGACCCGGCCGGGGCCCCGGTGTGGTCCGGTTGGACCAGTTCGTCCGGACCCTGGATCCCTGGGCGTGGCGACGCGGATACTCGGCTGAGGCGACGAGGGAGCTGAGCGAGATGAGCACTGCGGTCGAGCGTGAGGACGCCCCCGCCGGACCCGAGGCAGCACTGCCGGACCCGGGACTCGAGCGGGACCTGTTCCTCCGTACGCTCGTGCGCGAGCTCGCGGGCGTGCTCGAGTCCACGGTCGGCATCGGTGACGCCGAGGGCTTCATCTCCGTGGTGGGCCGCCGCATCGGCACCTGGATCGATGGCGCCTACCGCGGTGTGCTCGACGCGGACCGGCTCACGCGGGACCAGGTGGCACAGGTGCTGGTCGACCTCAAGGCGCGCATCGACGGTCGGTTCGTGCTGACCGCCTCGACCGACGACCGTCTGGAGTACCTCAACACCCGGTGCCCCTTCGAGGACAAGGTGCTCGGGCGCGAGTCGATGTGCATGATGACGAGCAACGTCTTCGGATCCATCGCCGCCGACAACCTCGGCTACGCCAAGGTCGAGCTGGCGGAGACCATCGCCCGCGGTGACGGTCGGTGCCGCGTCCTGGTCCACCTCGACCCGCACGACGCCGCAGCACGGCCGGGGCGCGAGTACTTCGAGTCGTGAGCACGGTCCCCACCTCGCCGGACGCGACGACTCCTGCCGCCCTCGGCGAGGCGACGGGGTCGGAGGACCCCCACGTCCTCGTGGACCGACGAGGCCGCGTCGTCTGGGCCAACGCCGCCGCCCTGGAGCTGATCGACCCGGGCTGCGAGGGCCGGCTCTGGTCCGACGTCATCGGCATGCCGGCCGAGCCGGTCGCCGCGCTGCTCTCCGACGCGCGCAGGTCGACCAGTCAGGTGCCGCTGACCATGAGGGTGACAGGCAGGACCGGCCAGCTCGGAGGCGTCTCCGGAGCCCGTCTGTCCGCCCTGGACGCGCGCGTGCTCCTGCGCGTACGCAGCGAGCGCGGGGGCTTCGGGGAGCTCACGGCCACCCTCGACAGGCTCAACGCCGAGATCGCGCGCCGACAGGACGTCGAGGAGGAGCTCAGTCGCGTGCTGAACACGACCGTCCTGAGCCTGCAGCGCTCCAACGCCGCGCTCAGCGAGTTCGCCGAGACCGCCGCACACGACCTGCGGTCCCCCCTCGCGAGGATCTCCGGCTTCGCCGAGCTCGTCGCCGACTCCGCCGATCTGGACCCGGCGAGCGCCGCGATGCTCGGGCGGATAGAACAGGCGGCCCTGGACGCCGCGGAGCTGGTGGAGACGCTGCTGACCGAGGCCAGGACCCGCGCGCGCGACAACCACCAGGACGTGTGCCTGGTCGACCTGCTCGCGTGGGTCCGGTCGATGGTCGACGAGCGCGCCGTGGTGGTGCGCCACGAGGACGACCTGCCGACCGTCCGGGTCGCGGAGCAACCCGTGCGTCAGCTGCTCCTGAACCTAGTGCAGAACTCCGCGAAGCACCGCACGGGACCCGACCCCGCGCACGTCCTGGTCAGCGTCGTCGAGGCCTCGGACGTCTGCACCGTCAGCGTCGCCGACGACGGTCCGGGCATCCCCGAGGACGCGCGAGCCACGGTCTTCGAGCGCGGCTTCAGCACCTCCGCCGGCGGCACCTCGGGCCTCGGCCTCCACCTGTGCCGCCGCATCGTGCAGCAGCACGGCGGCACCATCGAGGTCACCGACTCGCCGCTCGGCGGGTGCGCCTTCACCTTCACGTTGCCGGTCGCGAACGCCGCGTGAAGGCCGCGTGAAGGTCTGAGAGGTGGCGCGAGAGGATCGTCGGATGACCTCCCTCGCCGACCCGATCTCCTTCCCCCACGGCCCCGACTGGCGCAACCGCTTCGCGCTCGCACCGCTGACCAACAAGCAGTCGCACGCCGACGGCACGCTCAGCGACGACGAGCACGACTGGCTCGTTGCGCGCGGCCACGGCGGCTTCGGCCTCGTGATGACCTGCGCCGCGTACGTCGCGCCGGCCGGCCAGGCGTGGAGCGGGCAGCTCGGCGTCGCCGCGGACCGCCACGACGAGGGCCTCGTACGCCTCGCGGACTCCCTGCGCGCCACGGGCGCCCGCTCCTCGGTGCAGCTGCACCACGGCGGCCGCCGCTCGGACCCGGCGCTGCACGGCGGTCCGAACCGGTGCCCCTGGTACGACCCCGACAAGGGCGCCGTGGCCCTGAGCACCGACGAGGTGAAGCAGAGCGTCGAGGACTTCGTCGACGCCGCCGTCCGAGCGGAGAAGGCGGGCTTCGACGGTGCCGAGGTGCACGGGGCGCACGGCTACCTCGTGGGTCAGTTCCTCGACGGTCGATCGAACCTGCGCGAGGACGGGTACGGCGGCTCGCTCGAGGACCGCATGCGGTTCCTGCGCGAGATCCTCGCCGGTATCCGCGAGTCGACCGGACCGCAGTTCCAGCTGGGCGTACGCCTGTCGCCGGAGGGCTTCGGCATCCCCGTCGCCGAGGCGCGCGAGACCACGCGCACCGTGCTCGACGACGGTCACCTCGACTACGTCGACCTCTCGCTCTGGGACGTCTTCATGCAGCCCCGCGGCGATGCGGTGCCCGAGGTGGTCGAGGCGGACCCCGCGGGCGAGGGCCTGCTGATCGACCACTTCCTCGACCTGCCCCGGGGTGGGACGCAGCTCGGGGTGACCGGCTCGGTCCGCTCGGCCGAGGCCGCGACCTGGTGCCTCGAGCGGGGTGCGGAGGGTGCCGACTTCGTCTCCCTCGGGTTCGGCGCGATCATCCACCACGACTTCGCCAAGCGCGCCATCGCCGACGACGACTTCGTGGCCGAGCAGCCGCCGATCACTCGCGAGCACCTGCGTGCGGAGGCGGTGAGCGAGAGCTTCATCGACTACCTCGACGAGGGGTGGAAGGGCTTCGTCGCCTGAGGCGCACGAGCGTGGGCGGTGCTGCCGACGACGACGGCGTCGTCAACCGCGCCGGCGTACGCCCCGGGCCGGCTCGGCCGTCGTCGGGTCCTCGGGCCAGGCGTGCTTCGGGTACCGCCCCCGCAGGTCGGCGCGTACGCCCGGGTAGCCGTTGACCCAGAACGACGCCAGGTCGCTCGTGACCGCGGCCGGCCGCCGTGCCGGTGAGAGCAGGTGCATCACCACCGGCACCCGCCCGTCGGCCAGCCGCGGGGTCTCCGAGAGCCCGAACACCTCCTGCACCCGCACCGCGAGCACCGGATCGCCGCCGGAGTCAGGTGCGTAGTCCAGGGCCACCGAGGAGCCGCTCGGCACCGTGAGCCGCTCGGGGGCGAGCTCGTCCAGCCGGGTCGCCTCGGGCCAGGGAAGCAGTCCGCGCAGAGCGGCGAGGACGTCGATGCGGCGCAGGTCGGTGGCGCTGCGTACGCGCCCGAGCTCGTGGCCGAGCCATCCCTCCAGGTCGTCGAGGAGCGCGTCGTCCGAGACATCGGGCCACGGGTCGCCGAGCGCGCGGCGGAGGAACGCGAGCCGCTGTCGCAGCGCCCGTGCCGCCGAGGACCACGGCAGCACGTCGAGCCCGTCGCGACGAAAGCCGCTGCGCAGGGCCGCGGTGACGGCCTCGACGGGTGGGTCGGGCAGCGGAGAGGACGAGAGCTCGATCGCTCCGAGCCGCACCACCGTGCGCGCCACCAGGCGACCGTCGGCCCAGGTCACCTCGTCGGTCTCGGTCCACAGCGTCGCCGCGGCCTCGAGGGCGACTTCCTCGCTGATGGCCGCGGCGAGCCGGATGGTCGCGTCCCTGGCCCCGGGACGACGATCGGCGTCGGCGACGACCAGCCACGGGGCACCCGCCAGCTCCGACCCTCGCGGAAGCACCGCCCCGGTGCCGGACGCCATGAGATAGGTCGTCGAGTCCGTGCCGGCGCGACGCCGGGCGACACGTCCGGGGTGGACGAGCGCCGCGACGAGACCGACCGTGAGGTCGTCGGGCAGCCGCTCTGCCGGCTCTGCCGACTCCGCGTTGCCGACCATACGCTCGAGCCGGACCCTCGTCCGTCGCCACGCACCACCGGCACGGTCACCACGCGACCTCCGCAGACCCGCCACGAGGTCCCCACCCGGCACCCGCACCTCCTCGGCGAGCATCGCCACGACCTCGGCCGCCCGACGCGATCCCACCAGCGGTGCGCCCTCGAGCAGCGCACGCGCGAGCCTCGGGTCGACCGGCATCCCCACCATCGCCCGCCCACGGTCGGTCAGGGCCCCGTCGGCGTCCACCGCCCCGAGGTCCACGAGTGCCTCCCGCGCGGCGGTGAAGGCAGCCGGCGGAGGGGCGTCGGGCAGCGCGAGTCCGGAGCCGTCCGGCTCACCCCACGCCGCGAGCTCCAGCGCGTACGCGGTCAGGTCCGCGGTCGCGACCTCGGGCTCCGGGTGGGCGGGCAGGTGGGCGTGGTCGGCCTCCCCCCAGCACCGGTACGCCGCCCCCGGTGCCTCGCGACCCGCCCGACCGGCGCGCTGGTCAGCGGCGGCCCGGCTGGCGCGCACGGTGACGAGTCCCGACAGGCCTCGCCGGTGATCGGTCTCGGGTCGCCGAGCGAGCCCGGCGTCGACCACGACGCGTACGCCCGGCACCGTCAGCGAGCTCTCGGCGACGGCGGTGGAGACCACGACTCGCCGACGTCCGCGGACGGGTTGCAGCACCCGGTCCTGCTCGGTGGAGCTGAGCCGGCCGTGCAGCGGGAGCACCTCGGTGTCGGGAAGACCCGTGAGCCGGTGCACGACCCCGCCGACTTCGCCGATACCGGGCACGAACACGAGCACGTCGCCGGCCTGCTCGGCGAGTGCACGGCGGACGACGACGGCGACGTGGTCCAGGAACGCCGGCGTCACACCACGCTCGTCGGTCCGCAGCACCGAGGTCGGCGGGGGAGCCCACACGCGCTCGACGGGGTGGAGCGACCCGGGCACGGTGACCACCGGCGCGGGGTCGGCTGGGGAGCCGAGCAGGGCGGCCGTGCGCTCGGCCTCGATCGTCGCCGACATCGCCACGACCTGCAGGTCGGGGCGCAGGTGCGCCCGTACGTCGAGGGTGAACGCGAGGGCGAGGTCACCGTCGAGGTGGCGCTCGTGCACCTCGTCGAGCACGACCGCGTCGACCCCGGGGAGTTCGGGGTCATGCTGGAGACGCCGCAGGAGGATCCCGTCGGTGACGACCTCGATGCGGGTGGAACGACTGACGCGACGGTCGTCGCGCACGGTGTACCCGACCGTCTCACCCACGTGCTCACCCATCAGCGAGGCGAGCCGTGACGCGGCAGCGCGCGCGGCGATGCGACGCGGTGCCGTGACGACGACCCGACCGCCGACCCCGTCCGCGACGGCCGGCGGAACGAGCGTCGTCTTGCCGCTTCCCGGAGGTGCCTGCAGCACGACCGCGCCGCGTTCGCCCAGCGCAGCGGCGACCTCGCTGAGGCCCGCCGCGACCGGTAGGTCCGGCGGGTTCTCGAGCAGGCGACGGATCGGGTCGGGCACGCCCTCACCCTGTCAGTCGCGCCCACGACCGATGAGTCCGCTCGTCGTCGCTGGTCCACCTGTCCATGACGACGGAACGCATCAGCGCCACGCACGTCCTGCCGGCAACATCCGCACAGGTCTTCGCCGTGCTCGCCGACCCGTCCGCGCACGCCGCCATCGACGGCACCGGGTGGGTGACGGACGCGGTCGACGCCGCGCCGCTCACCCACGTCGGACAGCTCTTCGCGATGGGAATGTTCCACGAGCGCGGCGGCGGGGCGTACGAGACCGTCAACGAGGTCACCGCGTTCGAGGCGGGCCGCGTGATCGCCTGGCGCACCGGCTACCAGGAGCGGGGAGACGACGAGCTCACCGTCGGCGGCTGGTGGTGGCGCTACGACCTCGAACCGTCGACCGAGGGCACCACCGTGACGCTGACGTACGACTGGTCGGCCGTGGGTGCGGAGCCTCGCACCTACCTGGACTTCCCGCCGTTCCCGGCGCACCATCTCCCGAACTCGCTGCACCACCTCGAGACGCTCGCCACGCGCGGGCGGAAGGAGCGCCGATGACGGCACGAGAGGCTCCCGACGCCGCCCCGCCGATCGTCGGCCGCCCCGCCTTCGACGAGGCTCTCGCCGCGCAGATCGAGGCAGAGAAAGAGGTCACCCGACTGGGCGACCGGGTCTCGGCGGCGCGACGGCGGCTGCCGATGATCGAGGTGGAAGACTACGAGTTCACCGGACCCGACGGGCCCGTACGCCTCACCGAGCTGTTCGGTGACCACTACCTCCTGCTGGTGCAGAACGTGATGTACGGCGCCGACTGGGGCGACGAGGGCTGCCCGAGCTGCACCTGGGCGACCGACAACCTGCCGCAGCGCATGGGTCGCTTCGACGAGCACGGCATCGCCTTCGCGATGGTCTCCCAGGGGCCGATCGAGAAGCTGCAGGCGTGGCGCGAGAAGCAGGGTTGGGACCACACCTGGGTCTCGTCCGGAGGCACGACCTACGACGACGACTGGGGTTGGATCCACCGCAGCGAGGGCTACACGGGACCGCAGCCCGGCTACTCCTACTACCTGCTGCGCGACGGCAGGCCGTATCTCACGTACATGACCAGGGCCCGCGGCACCGAGGCGATCCTGCCGCTGGCGCACATCATGGACCGCACCGTGTACGGACGGCAGCAGGACTGGGAGGACAGCCCGGAGGGGTGGCCGCAGGAGCCGACGTACGGCTGACCACGCTAATGACTTGCGTGTGCAAGTTGCATATGCAAGCATGACGCCATGGCCTCGACTGACGCGTTGGCACACGAGCTGCACGGCCTCGTCCGTCGACTCGACGTCGCTGCGGAGCGGATCCTGCGCACGGCCCACGGGCTGACATACGCGCGCTACCGCGCGCTGCTCGCCGTGCACGAGCTCGACGGCCCCTCGCAGCGCGAGCTCGCGGAGTCCGCGGGCCAGTCCGAGGCGGCGGTGTCACGCATGGTCGCCTCGCTCGTCGACCGCGGACTCATCGAGGCGAGGCCGGGGGGTGGGCGTACGCGTCGCCTCGCGCTCACCGAGCAGGGTGACAGGCTGCGCGCCGACGCCGCGAGGACGTTGGAAGGGCGACTCGAAGGTCTTGCCGAGTCGGTCGGCGTCGACCATCGGGCGCTCGCCGGTCAGGTCAGGCTGCTGACCGGCGCCTTGGATCGTGTCGCCGCCGAGGACGTGACCGCATGAGCGATGCGCCGACCGCGTTGGTCGCGGCGCACGCCGCCGCGGCGGTCGTGGCCATCCCGCTCGGCGGGGTGCAGCTGCTGCGCAGGCCTCGTGGCGACGCGCGGCACCGCGTCGTAGGTCGTGCCTGGGTGGTGCTGATGGTGTGGGTTGCGGCGTCGAGCTTCTGGATCCGCGACCTGCGGGGCGGGGACTTCAGCTGGCTCCACATCCTCTCGGTCGTCACTCTGGTCTCGCTGGGCTACTCGCTGTGGCGCATCCGCGCCGGCGACGTGCGTGGTCACGCCTCGGCGATGCTCGGCAGCTGGCTCGGCCTGGTGATCGCCGGGGTGTTCGCGACGGCGATCCCCGACCGGCTCGTCCCGACCTTCGCCGTCACCGAGCCTGTCGGCTTCCTGGCAGCGTGCGGCGCGCTCGTCGCCACCACGGTCCTGGTGCTGGCCCTGGCCCGTCGCGTGACGGCTGCGACGACCACCTCCGCGCACCCCTGAGGTCCGCTCGACCCTACGACCGGGGGGCGGCCGCCTCCAGGAGTCGGGACGCCGCGTTCCGAGCCCGTCGCGCCGGGTCCGGCAGGCCCAGTGACGCGGCGACGAGCACGCCCTCGTAGAGCAGGGTCAACTCGTCCGCGAGATCTCCGGGCTCGGTGACGTCGAGGCCCGCGACCAGGTCGGCGAGGCGGGCGCGTACGCCCTGTTTGTAGCCCAGGGCGGCTGTTCGTGCCGGATGGCCGGCCGGCAGCTGGGCGACGGCTGCCGCGTGGGCGCACCCGTGGTGGCTCGGGGTCGCAGCCGACCAGCGCTCCTGGGCGTCGAAGATCGCCAGCACCTGCTCGCGGGAGCGGTCGTGCCGCGCGACCTCGGCGTCCCAGACCTCGCGCCAGCGGTCCTCGCGCGCCTGCAGGTAGGCCAGCACCAGCCCGTCCTTGCCGCCGAAGTGGGAGTAGAGGGAACCGATGGCCGCGCCGGAGCGGGACAGCACGGCATCGACGCCGGTGCCGGCGATGCCCTCGGCGTAGAACAGCTCGTCGGCCGCCTCGAGCAGCCGAGTGCGTACGGGCGTCCTCGGGGACCGCGTCGTCGGTGGGGGCATGACCCCATCCTATCCGGTCGATTAGAACGATCGTTCTATGCTGACTCCATGACCTCCCGAGCCACCTGGCTGCTCGTCGCAGCCGGCACGACCCTGATCGCGGTCTGCTACGGGTTCGCCCGCTTCGCCTACGGACTGACCGAGCCCGAGATGCGGGCAGACCTCGACGTCTCCGGCGCGGTCTCCGGGCTGATCGCCTCGAGCTCGTACGTCGGCTACTGCGTCGCGATCGTGGTGAGCAGCCTGCTGACCCCCGTCTGGGGCGCCCGTCGCACCGCGACCGCGGCCGGACTCGTCGCCACGGCGGGGACGGCGCTGGTGGCCGTGGCGCCGAACGCGGCCGTGCTCGCGGTCGGCGTGCTCATCGCCGGGTCGAGCACGGGTGCGGCCTCACCACCGCTCGCGTCCGCGGTCGCCCGCTGGGTCGCCCGGCCGCGCCGGGACCGCTCGCAGACCGTCGTGAACGCCGGCACCGGGATCGGCGTGGCGGTCTCGGGTCCGGTGGTCCTGGCCGCCGGGGACGCCTGGCGACTCGCGTGGGCGGTGTTCTCGGTCGTCGCGGTCGTGGCCACGGCCTGGATCTGGCTGGTGCTCCCCGCGGACAGCGACGACACCGAGCGGGTCACGCGCCCGTCGTCGGGGACGCACCGGGAGCGCGGCCTCCGTCAGGTCGTGCCGCCCGTCGTGCCGGGGGCCGGACGGCTGCTGCTGGTCGCGTTCGGCATGGGTGCGGTCAGCGTCGCGACGTGGACCTTCGGTCGACAGCTGGTGCAGAGCTCAGGGGACATGGGCGCCACCGGCTCGGCCGTGCTCTGGATCGCGTTGGGCGTCGCAGGGGTGCTCGGCGCCGCAGGCGGCGACCTCGCCGCGCGGGTCGGGCCAGGCCGGCTCTGGCGCGTGCTGCTGCTGGCGCTGAGTGGTGCGACCGCCCTCCTCGCGGTCGCTCCCGCGGGCGTCGGTGCGTACGCCGCCGCGGTGGTCTTCGGCGCCGCCTACATCGCCCTCACCGGCCTCGTGCTGGTCTCCGCCTCCCGGGTGTGGCCCGACCACGTCGGCGCCGGGGTCGGTGCCGGCTTCCTCGCGATCGCGGTGGGTCAGGCCGTGGGAGCGCCACTCCTCGGGTTCGTGGCCGAGGCCCTCACCCTGCCCGTCGTGTTCCTCGGCAGCGCCGTCACCGGAGCGCTCGTGAGCATGGTCGCCCTGCCGGACGACCGCGGCGAGGACGCGGGCGAGGACGGCGGCGCCGCGGCCGAAAGGGTTTTACCTACCCGAAACGCGCGTGCCAGGGCCTGAAACGCACGAGCCGTACGTTCCGGTCGTTCCCACGACTTCGGAGGCCCGTCCATGTCCCACACCCCCAGCGGTTCCCGCGTACGCCGTCTGCTCGTCGTCGGCGCGACCCTCTCGGCCCTGGCCCTCACCGCTGCCTGCGGTGGGGGCGACGGCAGCTCCGCGTCCGGAGGTGATGGCGGTGGCGAGAGCGCTTCGTACGGCGAGATCGACCTGCAGTACTCCTGGATCAAGAACGAGGAGTTCGCCGGCGAGTACTACGCCTACGAGAACGGCTACTACGACGAGGCCGGCTTCGAGACCGTCAACGGCATCTCCGGGCCCGACACCGGCGTCGCGAAGCTGCTCTCGGGCACCGTGCAGGTCGCGCTGAGCGACGCCGCCTCGGTCGGTGCGGCGATCTCCGAGCAGGACGCACCGCTGACGATCATCGGTGCCACCTTCCAGCAGAACCCCTTCACGATCCTGTCGCTGGCCGACGGTGGCGACATCGCGACACCGCAGGACATGGTCGGCAAGACCATCGGCGTGCAGGACTCGAACGCGTCGGTGTTCTCGGCCATCCTGCGGGCTAACGACATCTCGCCCGACGACGTGACGGTCGTGCCCGTGGACTTCGACCCCACCCCGCTGATCAACGGCGAGGTCGACGGCTTCATGGCCTACCTGACCAACGAGGCGATCACCGTCGAGCTGGCCGGCAACGAGGTCACCAACCTGCCGTACGCCGAGAACGGTGTGCCGTACGTCGCCGAGACCTACACGGTGACCGACCAGTACCTGGCGGAGAACCGTGACCTGCTCAAGGACTTCCTCATCGCGGAGATCAAGGGCTGGAGCGACACCTTCACCGAGCCCGAGGACGCGACGGTCGAGCTGATCACGAAGTACTACGACCAGGCCGCCTCGGAGAACTCCGAGGGTCTGGAGTCGGTCTTCGGCGCCCTGGACCCCGAGAAGACCAAGCTGGGTCTGCAGGCGCAGGCCGAGCTGATCTCGACCGATGACACCGAGGCCAACGGTCTCTTCACGATCACGCCGGAGCTGCAGCAGCAGACGGTCGACTCGCTCGAGGCCGCCGGCTGGACCGTCACCGTCGACGAGCTCTTCGACACCTCCATCATCGACGAGATCTACGCCGAGAACCCGGAGCTGAAGGACTACCGGTCCTGAGCGCCGTCACCTCCCAGCAGAGGACCGAGCAGAGGACCCAGCGGATGACCGGCATCGGCCTGCAGATCGAGGGCCTCGGCAAGACCTTCGGGTCGGGCCGGGGCCGCTCGGTGACCGCCCTGGACGACGCCCACCTGCAGACCGAGCAGGGGTCGTTCCTGGCGCTGCTCGGTCCGTCGGGATGCGGCAAGTCCACGATCCTGCGGATCCTCGCAGGGCTGGAGGAGCCCACCACCGGCCGGGCGCTTGTCGACGGGCGTACCCCCGCGGAGCTCCGCCGCGCCAGCGAGCTCGGCATCGCGTTCCAGGACCACGCGCTGCTCCCGTGGCGCAGCGTCGTCAAGAACATCGCGCTGCCCTTCGAGGTCGCCGGGCGCCCCGTCGACACGGCGTACGTCGAGGAGCTCATCGACCTCGTCGGGCTGAACGGCTTCGAGAGGTCGAAGCCGTCGCAGCTCTCCGGCGGCATGCGGCAGCGCGTCTCGATCGCGCGGGCGCTGGCGCTGAAGCCGTCGGTGCTGCTGCTCGACGAGCCGTTCGGCGCCCTCGACGACATGACGCGGCAGAACCTCAACCTCGAGCTGCTGCGCATCTGGACCGAGAAGCCCGCCACCACGTTGCTGGTCACCCACGGCATCAACGAGGCGATCTTCCTCTCCGACCAGGTCGCGGTGATGAGTCCGAGGCCGGGACGTATCAAGGAGGTCATCGACGTCGACCTGCCCCGGCCCCGCACCCCGGAGATGATGCGTACGCCGGCCTTCCACGCGCTGGCCGACCGGGCCTCGGAGCTGCTGTTCGGCGTCGACGGCCGGGCCGAGGCCGAGGCGTGAGGCGGCGGTGAGGGCTCGATGAGGACGCAGGGGAGGCTGCCCGGCTGGGCCGCAGGCATGGTCGGGCTCGCGGTGCTGCTGGGGGCGTGGTCGCTGTTCGCGCTGGCGTTCGCGCCACCGCCGGGCACGACGTACACCCCGGTGCCGTCGCCGCTCGCGGTGTTCTCCCAGATGATCGCGGACGGACCGCGTGCCTACTGGGGACCCTTCGAGGTGACGATCACCGAGGCGGCGTACGGCTTCTTCATCGGCAACGTGCTCGCCCTCGCCCTGGCCGCGACGGTGCTGGTCGCGCCGAAGCTGGAGGCGGTGGTCGTGCAGGTGGCGGTCGCGTCGTACTGCCTGCCGATGGTGGCCGTCGGCGGCATCTCGATCGTCGTGCTGGGCGGCGCCTCGCAGCCCGGTGACCCGTCGCGCACGGCGGTCTTCCTGGCGGCCCTGGCCGTCTTCTTCACGACCGTCGTGGGGGCGCTGCTCGGCTTCAAGGCGGCCGACCGGTCGTCGCTGGACGTCGTGCGCGTCTACGGCGGCGGCCGGGTCACCCAGCTGCGCAAGGTGCGCCTTGTCGCGGCGCTGCCGGCGATCCTCAACGCGCTGCAGATCGCGGTGCCGAGCTCGTTCCTCGGCGCGGTGCTGGGGGAGTACCTCGGCGCCACGGACCGCAGCGTCGGCATCACCCTGATCCGGCTGCAGGGCAACCTGGACTCCGTCCGGGTGTGGGCGGTGTTCCTGCTGTGCGCGTTCGTCGCGCTGGTGGGGTACGCCGCGCTCGGGCTGATCTCGCGGCTGGTCACCCCCTGGGTCTCGGGAAGGGCCGCCTGATGACCGAGCTGACGATGCAGCCCGTACGCCGCCGGCTCGCCGCGGTGACGCCCGGACCGGTGGTCGACCGGCAGACGCTCCGGGCGGTCGGGCGTGCGGCGGGCAACGCCGTGCTGACCCTCGCGATCGTGGTGGGCCTGTGGCAGGCGGTCGTCTCCTTCACCGGCATCTCCGAGTACGTCGCGAAGGGACCGCTGGACGTCTACCGCTTCCTCTTCGTCACCGACGCCGGTGCGAGCACGACCGCCGCCGAGCACCGCTCGGACATGTGGGCGGTGACGTGGACGTCGCTGACCGATGCGTCGTTCGGCTTCGCGGTCGGGCTCTCGGTCGCGATCGTGCTCGCCGTGCTGTTCACCCTCAGCAAAGCCGTGGAGGCCGGCGTGATGCCGCTGGCGCTGCTGCTGCGCAGCGTGCCGCTGGTGTCGATCGCGCCCGTGATCATCCTGCTGACCGGGCGTGGCACGGCGGCGTCGGTCGCCGTCATCGGCACGATCGTGGTGCTGTTCCCCGCGCTCGCCTCCGTGCTGTTCGGCCTGAGCCGCGCCAGCAGGGAGAGCCTCGACCTGGTGCACGTGTCCGGCGGGGGCAACCTCGCCGCGTTGCGAAAGGTCGCGATCCCGGGTGCGCTGCCGTCGCTGTTCGCAGCCGCGCGGGTCTCGGTGCCCGGTGCCGTCACCGGCGCGCTGCTCGCCGAGTGGCTCTCGACCGGCACCGGCGTGGGGGGCAACATCGTGAAGTACAGCGCCGCCGCGCAGTTCGACCAGCTCTGGGCGTCGGTCGCGATCATCACCCTCATCACGTTGGCGCTCTACAACGTCGTGCTGCTCGTGGAGACCGCGGTGCTCGCGCGCATGGGGATGAGCCAGCAGCAGCTCTGACGCCACCTCGGTGGGTGACTGTCGGCCGGACGTGCACAACCCTCGGTCGCGTCCGATCTCCGGTCCGTTGGCGACGTTGTGCACGTCCGTCCGACGGCGTCAGTAGTGGGTGCGGTCGCCCTTGGCGAGCCATGCGTCGAAGGGAGCGGTCGCGTTGGCGGGGCGCTGCTCGTGCACGACGGTCGGCCAGCTGGCCGTGTCGAGGGTGTCGACGCCGAACAGCTCGTAGAACGCCCGGTCGTCGAAGCCGCCCCGGGCGGCGTCGTCGCGGTCGGCGGCGTACACGACCCGGTCCAGGCGTGCCCAGAGCGCGGAGCTCAGGCACAGCGGGCACGGCTCGCACGAGGTGTAGAGCGTGCAGCCGGCGAGCGAGAAGTCGTCGGTGGTGCGGCACGCCTCCCGGATCGCGACGACCTCCGCGTGGGCGGTGGGGTCGAGGTCGCGGGTGACGCGGTTCTGTCCCAGCGCGACGACCTCCCCGCCGCGGGCGATGACCGCGCCGAACGGGCCCCCGCCGTCCGCGACGTTGCGGATCGCGAGCGACACCGCCTGGTCGAGGAACGAGGCGTCGAGGTCAGGTGCGGCGGAGGTCCCTGCGGAGGGCCCGGTGGACGTCTCGCTGCTGTGCGGGGTCATGGCGTCTCCTGGTCGGGGTCGGCGGTCTGCAGCAGTCGCCAGACCCGGTCGCGGGTCATCGGCAGCTCGTGGGGGCGTACGCCGGTGGCGTCGCGGACGGCGTTGGCGACGGCCGGCGCGACGGGGTTGTACGGCGCCTCGCTCATCGACCGCGCGCCGTGCGGCCCGAGCGGGTCGACGGTGTCGGCGAACAGCACCTCGGTGACGGGCACCTGGCCGATCTGGGGCACGCGGTAGTCACGGATCGCGCGGGTGGTGACGACGCCGTCGACGACGCGCACCTCCTCGGCCAGCGCCGAGCCGAACCCCTGCGCGACCCCGCCCTCGACCTGGCCGCGCAGCTGCTCGGGGTTGAGCACCACCCCGGCGTCGGCCGCGTGCACCGATCGCAGCACGCGCACCTCGCCGGTGGTCGGCTGCACGGCGACGCGGACGCCGTGCACGTTGTACGCCGCCGACCGGGGGTTCCCGTGGTGCTCCCCGTGCCCGACCAGCGGCCGGGTGCCCGGGTCCTCGTCGAGCTGCGCGGCGAGGTCCTCGGCCGCGGCCAGCACGGCGCTGCCGGCGACGACGGAGCCGGTGGAGCCGTACGCCCCCGTGTCGTACGCCGCGGCGTCGGTGTCGCCCGAGACCAGCCGGACGGCCGAGGCGTCGATGCCGTGACGGGCCAGTGCGCCGGAGACGAGCTGGTGGTGCACGGTCGCCGAGCCGTTGCCGAACTCGGCGGACCCGACCCCGACCTGCACGGTCCCGTCCTCGAGCAGGCTGACGGTGGCCTCGCTGTGGTGACCCCGAGGCGGGATGGTCGCGATCATCGCCGCCGCGACCCCCTCGCCGACCAGCCAGCCGTCCCCGGCGGGGACCGGCAGGTCGCGTCCCGGCTCGGCCAGCGCCGCCTCGACCAGGTCGAGGCAGGGCACGAGCCCGTCGCCGGTGATGGCGAGGTCGTTCGTGGGCGGTCCGTTGACGACGAGGTGGTCGCCGGGGCGCACGCAGTTGCGGCGCCGGATCTCGGCCGGGCTGAGCCCGGCCCGGCGGGCCAGCTCGTCGAGACCCGACTCGATGGCCAGGATGACCTGGCCGAGCCCGTACCCCCGGAAGGCGCCCGAGGGCAGGTTGTGGGTGTAGACCGCCTCGGCGTCGACCCGCTTGTTGGCGCAGCGGTAGAGCGCCACCGACTCGTGGCAGCCGTGGAAGAGCACGCCGGGGGCGTGGTTGCCGTACGCCCCGGTGTCGCTGAGCACGTCCAGCGCCATCGCGGTCAGCACTCCGTCGGCGTCGACGCCCATCTCGAGCGAGACCCGGAACGGGTGACGGCCGGGGATCATCGTGAACTGCTGCTCGCGTGTCAGCTCCCACTGCACCGGGTGGGGGGTGCCGCGCTCGACCAGCCGGAGCACGGCCAGCGAGACGAGGTCCTCGACGAGCAGCTCCTGCTTGCCGCCGAAGCCGCCGCCGACACGGCCGGTGTTCACACGGATCTCGTCGCGGCCGAGGCCGTGACCGCGGAACAGCTCCGCCAGCTCGTCGCGTACGAGGAACGGCACCTGGGTGGAGCTGCGGACCACCAGCCGGCCCGTGGCGTCGCCGGGACGTCCGGGCAGGGTCCCCTCGAACCACCCGCGCGCGCCGTGCGTCTCCAGCGCCACGTGGTTCACGCGGGAGGTGCGCCAGGTGCCCGCGACGGTGTGCACGGCTGCGGCGAGCCCGGCGGCGACGTCACCGACCTCGCCGTGGGTGGCCGCCGCGACATTGCGTGCGGCCTCGGCGATGCCGATGTGCTCGTCGGTCTTCTCCCCGTGCACCAGCGGGGCGCCCGCGTCACGGGTCGTCTCGGCGTCGAGGCTGGCGGGCAGCACCTCGTAGTCGACGTCGAGCAGCGCCACGGCCGCCTCGGCGACGGCGACGGACTCGGCCACGACGGCCGCGACGCGCTGGCCGGCGAAGCGCACCACGTCGTCGAGCACCCGCGTGTCGGCGGGGTTGTCGAGGCGGTTGTCGTGCCGCGCGGTCGAAAAGAGCACCTCGGGTGCGTCGCGGTGGGTCAGCACCAGGTGCACGCCGGGCACCGCCTCCGCCGCCGTGGTGTCGATGCCGCGGATGCGCGCGTGGCTGTGGGGGCTCTGCAGCACCGCGAGGTGCAGCAGCCCGGGCGGCGCCGGCTCGTCGAGGGTGAAGGTCGTGCGGCCCGAGACCAGGTCGGGCCCGGCGGGGGCGGGGGAGGAGGTCCCGACGACGCCGGGTCCGGTCTCGACGGTGCGCTCGCCCGCCAGCGCGGCCCGGATCGACCGGTAGCCCGTGCAGCGGCACAGGTTGCCCTTGAAGGTGTGCGCGACGTCGTCGGGCTCGGGGGCGCAGCCGCGTCCGGCGGCGGTGACGACGTACCCGGCGGTGCAGAACCCGCACTGGAAGCCCTGGGCGGCCACGAACGCCTGCTGCTCCGCACTCGGTGCCTCCGGCGTGCCCAGCCCGGCCGCCGTGGTCACCTCGGCGTCGCCCACCCGCGCCGCCGGCACCAGGCACGCGTGCCGCGGTCGGCCGTCCACCAGCACGGTGCAGGCGCCGCAGTCACCGGAGTCGCAGCCCTTCTTCACGCCCGTGCGCCCCTGGTCGCGCAGCCAGGTGCGCAGGCACTGACCGGGCAGCGGCGTGCCCTCGACCTCGGTCCCGTCGACCCTCATGCCGGCCTCCTCACGACAGCTCCTCCACGACCTCGGCGACCAGCCGGGCGGTCACCGCGGCCCGCCAGTCCGGCGCCCCGTGCACGTCGTCGAACCAGCCGGGCCCACCGGGACCGGTGACCGCCTGCTCCAGCGCCGCCGGGTCGGCGGGCTCGCGCACGACCACGGGGCGAGGGGTCGAGGCGGTCACGGTGACGACGGGACCTGCGGACGTGCGTCGCCCGACGACGACCGCGGCGGACCGGCCGGCGTCGGTGAGCGAGGCACGCCGCCACGCGACCGCGGACTCGTCGTCCCAGCCGGGCGGCAGGTCGACGGCGCGCAGCACCTCTCCCGGCGCGAGTGCCGTGCGACCGTCGCCGACGACGAGGTCGAGCACCGGGAGCTCACGCTCCATCCCGTCGGCAGCCCACACCAGCGCCGTGCCGCCGAGGCCGGCGGTCAGCGACGTCATCGCGCCCGCGGGGAGTCCCAGGCAGATGTTGCCCCCGACGGTCGCGACCTCTGCGACCTTCCACGACATCAGCAGGGCGTCGGCGGCCTCGCGGCACACGGCGGGTCCGAGTGCCCGCACCGTCGCCACGGGGCAGGTGGCGGCGAGGCGTACGCCCCCGTCGTCGCGGTGCTCGACCGGCTCCCAGCCGAGCATGGTCAGGTCGACCAGGCCGGTGACGGCGGGCTGGGGCTCGGAGAACAGCCAGGTGCCGCCGCCCAGCAGGGTCTCGCCCGGGGCGAGGGTGAGGTCGTCGCGGGTCCGGGCGGTGCGGAACCGCTCGACGGGGTGCAGGTCCATGTCAGCGTCCCCCCACGTGCTGCTCGGTCTCCTCGGCGCGGGCGTACCGCCGGCTGATTTCGCCGACCCGCTGCTGCGCCTCGGCGCCCAGCCGGGTCAGCACGCCGTCGGCCAGCACCGTCACGAGACTCATCGCGGCGGCGTAGGAGTCGAAGGCGAGCTCGCCCCGCACGGGGCACTCCAGCGCGAGGTCGACCCGGGAGGCGTACGGGCGGGCGGACTCGTCGGCGAGCAGCACCACCGTCGCCCCCGTGGCGACGGTCTCCTCGAGCAGGGCCGCGAAGCCGCGCGGTCGGCGGCTGAAGCCGACGAGCACGACGACGTCGCCGGCGACCAGGTCGGCCAGTTCCTCGCCGAGCACCTGGCCGGGCAGGGGAGCGAGTCGCACGGAGCCGCGTACGTGGGCCAGCTGTTGACGCAGGTGGGCGGCCACGACGTGGCTGGCGCGCCAGCCGATGACCGTGACCCGCTCGGCGCCGGCCAGCGCGGCGACGACCTCGCCGACCAGCGGCTGGGTGACCACGGCGGCGACGGCCGCGGACTCGGTGCGCACGTGGGCTGTCAGGTCCCCGCCGCCGGCGATGCGCCGGGGCTCCCCGACGGCGGCGCGTCGGGCGCGGAGGTCGTCGCGGACCTCCTCGAAGGAGGCGTACCCGAGGCGGCGGAAGAGCCGGCTCATCGTGGCCTTGGAGACGCCGGCGAGGGAGGCCAGCTCGGCGGCGCGGTAGGAGCCGACGTCCTCGAGGTGGTCCAGCAACGCGTCGGCCGCCCGCTCCTCGGTCGGGGACAGGTCGCGGCGGGACACGGCGATCCGGTCGCGCAGGGAGCCGCTCACGCGTGCGCTCCCGGCTGGTCGACGGTGTCGGCGACGGAGTGCGCGGCGGCGGTGAGCACGGCGACCTCGAGGGCCTCGAGGCCGGCGTCGACGTCGACCTCGCGCACGGCCTCGGCGGGGTGGTGGCTGATGCCATCGTGGCAGCGCACGAACAGCATGCCGATGTCGGTCAGTCGCGCCATCGCCATCGCGTCGTGCCCGGCGCGGCTCCACAGCCCCGGCACCTCGGTCTGCCCGGTGGCGACGATCCCGGCGACGACGGCGTCGCGCAGCCACGGCGCGCAGGTGGCGGCGGCGGCGCGGTAGCGCTCGACGGACTCGAGGGCCAGGCCGCGCTCCTCGCACAGCGCCTCGATGCCGGCGACGATCCGGTCCCAGGCGGCGTCGCGCACCTCGTCGGTGCCGGCGCGCAGGTCGAGGCTGAAGTCGGCGCGCCCGGGAACCACGTTCACCGCACCGGGGTGCACCTCGATCCGGCCGACGGTCGCGATGAACCCGCCGTCGTCGTCGGCGCTGGAGGCGCGGGCGAGCTGCTCGATCAGGGTGATGGCGTGGCTCGCCCCCACCAGGGCGTCGCGGCGACGGTCGTACGGGGTGCCGCCCGCGTGCCGCGCCTCCCCGATCACCGACAGGGTGAACCGCCGGGCCCCCGCGATGGTGGTGACGTAGCCGAGCGAGACGTCGTCCCGCTCCAGGTACGGGCCCTGCTCGATGTGCGCCTCGAGGTAGCCGACGACGTCCTCGGGTCGGCGGGCCGCCTCGCCGACCCGCGCGGGGTCGAGGCCGAAGCGCTCGAAGGCCTCGGTGAGCCCGACACCGTCCGCGTCGCGCAGCTGCCACCAGGCCTCGTCCCACAGACCCGCGACGGCGTACGACCCCATCAGCGCGGACCCGAATCGGGTGCCCTCCTCGTCGCTGAAGGCGACCACCTCGATCGCGAAGGGCAGTTCCTTCAGTCGGTCGCGCAGCCGCTCGACGACCGCGACGGCCATGAGCACCCCGAGCGGCCCGTCGTAGGAGCCGGCGTCGATCACCGTGTCGAGGTGCGAGCCCAGCACCAGGGCGGGCAGGCCCGGTTGCCGGCCCTCGACGCGGCCCCACTGGTTGCCGGCCGCGTCGACCCAGGTGTGCATGCCGGCCTCGACCATCCATGTGGCGGTGGCGGTGTTCGCCGCGGCGTGCTGCGGGGTCAGGTGGGTGCGTACGAGCATCACCGGGTCCGCGGAGAACGTGTCGAGCTGCGCGCACCGCGCCAGCACCTCCGCGCCGGTGGTCACGACGCCGCCCCCTGCTCGTCACGGATGGCGTACGCCGCACGCGCCGCCTCGACACCGCCGCCGGGCGCGTCGAGCACGGTGGTCACGCCCTCGCCGCGCAGCACCGCCTCCAGACAGGCCAGCGTGGTGAGCACGGCGTCGGTGCGGGCGTTGTAGCCCATCGTCCCGACGCGCCAGACGCGCCCGGCCAACGGTCCGAACGAGGTGCCGATCTCGATGCCGAACTCCTCGAGCATGCGGCGACGCACGCGCTCCCCGCCCGCGTGGTCCAGGGGTGCCGGCACCTCGACGGCGACGACGTTGGTCATCCTGTGCGCGGTGTCGCCGAAGACGACCAGACCGAGTCCCCGCAGCCCGGCGGTCATGGCCTCGCCGTGCCGGGTGTGCCGGTCGATCCCTGCGTCGAGGCCCTCCTCGAGCAGGATCCGGGCGCACTCGCGGGCGCCGTAGAGCATCGTGGTGGCCTCGGTGTGGTGGTTGAGCCGGCGCGGACCCCAGTAGTCCATGATCTGCGCGAGGTCGAGGTAGTTCGACGCGATGCGTCGGTCGCCCTCGGCGCGCGCGTCGCCGTCCTGGCGCAGCCCGGCCTCCACGTGCTTGCGGCCGGCGACGTGCTCCGCGGCCCGCGGCGACAGCGTGATCGGGGCGCTGCCCGACGGTCCGCCCAGGCATTTCTGCAGTCCGGCGCTGACGACGTCGAGTCCCCAGTCGTCGGTCTCCAGGCGGTTGCCGCCGACGCTGGCGGTCGCGTCGACGTACAGCAGCGCCCCGGCCTCGGCGCAGATGCTGCCGAGGCCCGCGAGGGGCTGGCACATCGTGGTCGAGGTGTCGCCCTGCACCGTGGCGACCAGGCGCGGCTCGACCGATGCGACCGCGTCGCGCAGCAGGTCCTCGGGCACGACCTCGCCCCACGGCACCTCGACCGTGTGCACCTCGGCGCGGCAACGCTCGGCGATCTCGACGAGCAGGTGGCCGAAGCGGCCGAAGACCGGCACGAGCACCCGGTCGCCGGGCTCGAGCAGGCTCACCAGCGCGGCCTCGATGCCGGCGCGTGACGTGCCGTCGACGAGGAACGTGTGCTCGTTGGCGGTGCGGAACACCTGCCGGTAGAGCTCCATGGTCTCGTTCATCGCCGTGGTCATGGCGGGGTCGTACTGCCCGACCAGCTGCGCCGACATCGCCCGCAGCACCCGCGGGTCGGCCGTGATGGGGCCGGGGCCCATCAGCAGCCGCGGCGGGGGGTCGATCGGCTGGATCACGGGGACTCCTCGGGTCGGGTGAGCTGGAGGCCGGTGCGCGGCTCGTCGGACGGCCCGGTCCGGCCCGACGCGATGCGGCGGCCACGGAGCACGGTGTCGGTGACCCGACCGGAGAGCCGACGGCCGTCGTACGCGGAGATCGGGTGGCGGTGCGCGAGCGCGGCGGCGTCGACGGTGGTCGAGGCGGCAGGGTCCAGCACCAGCAGGTCGGCGTCGCCGCCGACGGCGAGTCGTCCCTTGGCGGAGAGGCCGACGAGGTCGGCGGTGGCGGTCGACATCCAGCGGCTGACCGACTCGATCCCGATGCCGCGTCGGGTGGCCTCGTCGGCGACGGCGAGGAACGCCACCTGCAGCCCGGCGATGCCGCCCCAGGCCTGCATGAGGTCCCCGCCGCCGCTGGTCTTCGCTGCGACGTCGGCGGGGGAGTGGTCGGAGACGACCATGTCGATGACCCCGGCGAGCAGCGCGTCCCACAGCGCGTCGCGGTTGCCCTCGTCGCGGATGGGCGGACAGCACTTGTACGCCGCGTCGCCGTCGGGGATGTGCTCGGCGGCGAGGCACAGGTAGTGCGGGCACGTCTCGACCGTCACCGGCAGGCCCTCGGCCCGGGCGTCGGCGAGCAGGTCGAGCGCGCGGGCGCTGGACAGGTGCAGCACGTGCACCCGGCACCCGGTCTCCCGCGCGCCGTCGAGCACCTGCCTGATCGCGGCCAGCTCGGCCTCGTCGGGACGCGAGGCGAGGAAGTCGGCGTACGCGCGGCTCGGTGCCGTCGGGGCGGCCTCGAGCACGGCGGCGTCCTCGGCGTGCACGACCACCAGGCCGTCGAAGGAGCTGACCTCGCGCAGCGCCGCGGTGAAGCCGGCGGGGTCGAGCGGGGGGAACTCCTCGACCCCGGAGGGGCTGAGGAAGCACTTGAACCCCAGCACACCCTCGTCCCACAGGGGTCGCAGGTCGGCGAGGTTGCCCGGCACGGCGCCGCCCCAGAAGCCGACGTCGACGGCCAACTGGCCCGCCGCGGCCTGCTGCTTGGCCCGCAGTCCCGCGACGGTGGTCGTCGGCGGGACCGAGTTCAGCGGCATGTCGACGAGCGTCGTCACGCCACCGAGCGCGGCCGCCCGGGTGGCGGTGGCGAAGCCCTCCCAGTGCGTACGCCCCGGCTCGTTGACGTGGACGTGGCTGTCCACGACGCCCGGCAGCACGACCGCGGAGTCGGGCACGCGGAGCAGGCCGGCCCCGTCCTCCGCGTCGTCCGCGCCCGGCACGATCGAGGTGACGACCCCGTCGGCCCAGCGCAGCGCGGCGGGGCCGAGCACCCCGTCGACGAGCACCTGCTGCGCGACGAGCCCGGTGTGCTCGTCCACGACGCTCCCGTCGGCCACCTCAGCAGAACCCCGTGACGCTGGCCCAGACCGCGGGCCCCTCGACGGTGTCCTCACGGCGCACCGCGGCCTCGATCAGGCCGTACGGACGGTCGGCGGCGTGGAAGACCTCGCCGGGGTTGTCCAGGTCGTACGCCGAGAGGTCGACCAGGAAGTGGTGGTTGTTGGGGCACGACAACCGGATCTCGGTGATCTCCGGGTGTGCCTCGAGCACGGCCCGGCCCATCGCGAAGACCGTCTGCTGCAGCGCCAGCGAGTGCACCTCGGCGAAGCGTGCGAGGAGCAGGTCGCGCACCTCGGCGTACGTCGCGTCGTAGTCCGCGGGCTCCCGGCCCGGCGTGTAGCGCCACCAGGCCGTGACGTCGGTGGCGAGGACGCGGTCGTCGGTCTCGGCGAGGCTGGTGTAGCGGTCGCGGGGGAACCCGCTGAACTCCGACCCGGTCGACTTCAGCACCGTCAGGTCGGCGACGCCGGCCAGCACGTGCACCGCATCCCCGTCGCGGTGCACCAGCGCGGTGCGGGTCTCCCGACCCCCCCGCACGAACGCGTGGTCGTGAGGTGCCGCGTCGTCGCCGGAGCCGGTCACGATGCGGTCCCAGGTGTACTGCTCGGCGCTCCACCGCCCCCCGGTGACGTGGTCGAAGGTGCCGACGAAGTGGTCGGCCAGCGTGAGCAGGAACTGCTCGGGAGTGCTGACGCCGTGCTGCCGGGCGAAGGCGAAGACCGTGTTCTTCTGGGTGTCGGTGGCGATGACGCCGGAGTTGTCGCCGTCGGTGTGGGCGGCGGCGAAGTCGCCTCGCAGGAGGCTCGTGACCGACAGGTCGTGGAGCACGTGGTGCCGGGGCTCGCCCGGACGCTGCGGGTAGCCCTCGCGGTCGACGCGGACGAGCCGCACCTCGGCCTTGCCGAACTGGTTGTCGCCGAGCACGATGCCGCTGCGTGGTGGGGAGTCGCTCATCTCAGCTCCCCCGGTAGGTGGAGTAGCCGAACGGGGAGAGCAGCAGCGGCACGTGGTGGTGCGGTCGGTCGGCGGCCAGCGCCACGGCGACGTCGACGTACGGGTAGAAGGTCGAGGCCTCCCGCGAGGCCGACCACGCGCCGGTCGCGAAGCGCAGGACGACCGTGCCGGTGTGGTCGCCGTCGAAGCGGGCGCGTCCGTCGTCGTCGGTGACGGCGTCTGCGACCACGGAGCCGGCGTCGTCGCGCAGCGTGACCGTCATGCCCGCGGCCGGGGTGCCTGTCGCGGTGTCGAGCACGTGGGTGGACAGGGTGCTCATGCGCGCACCTCGGCCCGGTCATCCGTGGACCGCGCCTCGCCGGTCCCGCCTGCCCCGTCGCCGTCGTCGAGCAGGGCGGCGAGACGCAGCAGCGCGATCTGGGCGAGCTGCCCGACCGCGACCGCGACCTCGGTGGCGTCGTCGTGCTGCAACCGCTGCTCGAGCAGGGCCAGCATCTCCTCGGCGTCGCGCCCGGCGGCGCGGACGAGGTAGATGCGCCCGAAGCGTTCCTCGTAGCGGGCGTTGCCCTCGGCCAGGCGGACCCGCACGTCCGCGTCGTCGCCGACGCCTGCCTGCTCACGCGCGCTCGCGTCGGCGGAGGCGCCGTCGCCGGCATGCCGCTCGCCGATGCGGGGGTGGTCGGCGAGCGCGGCGTCGAGGTCGCGCTCGGTCCACGTCGTCGCCAGCTGGGCCGCGTGGGTCAGCAGGACGTCGCGGTCGGCGTACGGCCGGTCCTGCACCAGCCGGTCGACCCAGCGGTCGACGTCGGCGCACGACCGGAAGGCCGCGTCCGCCTCCGCCGACGGGCAGGTGTTGAGCTGCTGCAGCTGCACGGTGGTCCCGTCCTCCTCGCACGACGCCGGGTCTCGCCCGGCGCGGGTCCGGGGGGCCGGACCTCGTGCGGTGAACGTAGGGCGCGTTCGTTTCAGCGCGAGGAACGCGCGTTTCTGGCCGGTTACGGCCTGCGGTCGTCCACGGACGCCCGGCTCGCGGTGGCGTCGTCGGACGCGGCGAACCGCAGCAGCGCGCGATCGCGCCCCGGTGCCGCGACCAGGCAGACCCCCGCGGGCAGGCCGTCGCGGGTCGTGGTCGGCACGCTCCGCGCGGGCGCGCCGACGAGTCCGGCCAGACAGGTCAGACGCATGGTCGCCTCGCGTGCGGCACCCGCCCCGGTCGGGGTCGGCGCGACCGACGCGGCGGAGGGGAGGACCAGCACCCGGTCGCCGATCAGGTCCATGATGCGGTCGCGTGCGGTCTGCACCACCTCGTACGCGGCGGTCGCCGACGCCTCGTCGACGCCGCGGGCGGTCTCGAACCGGCCGCGGACGTCCGGGCCGAGGGTGTCGAGCCGTCCCTCGAGCCGGGCGCCGTGGGCCTGCCACGCCTCGTACGCTTGCCAGGTGCGGAACGCGTCGAGCCACGCCGGCAGCTGCGCGGCGCCCGCCCAGGTCTCGGGGTGCACGTCGCGGTCGCGTGCCCAGGCGAGGACGGCGTCGGCGACGTCGGGTTCGGCCAGTGCCGTCAGGTCGCCGAGGAGCACGAGGTCGCCCTGCTCGATCGGCGCGGCCTCGGCTCCGGCGGTCGGCGGCGGCAGCAGCACGTCGCCGACAGAGCGCAGCAGGGCCGCCGACCGGGTCAGCCAACCGACCGTGTCGAAGCTCGGGGCGAGGGGCAGCAGGCCGCTGCGGTCCACCCTGCCGTGGCTGGTGCGCAGGCCGTGGAGGCCCTGGTAGGCGGCGGGGACGCGGACCGAGCCGCCGGTGTCGGTGCCGAGCCCGATCGTGGCGTGGCCGAGGGACACGGCGCTCGCCGAGCCCGAGGAGGAGCCGCCGGGCACGCGTCCGGGGGCACGCGGGTTGGGCGGGGTGCCGTGGTGGTGGTTGCTGCCGGCGAGGGAGTACGCCAGCTCGTCGGTGCGCGCGATGCCGCGCACGTCGGCGCCGGCGGCCAGCAGGCGTGCGACCGCGCCGGCGTGCGCGGTCTCGGGGGCGGCCTCGGCGAGCCAGGTCGAGTTGCCGGCACCGACGGGGTGACCGGCGACGGCGTACAGGTCCTTCACCGCGACCGTCTCCCCGTGCAGCGGACCGGCCCCGGAGCCGGCGACGAGGGGGTCGCCGACGACCCGCCAGACGCGGGTGTCGAGGGCGGGCGCGGGCACCGCGACGTGCGCGGCGGTGACCTGCCAGCCGTCCGGGCCGCGCTGCCAGAGCTGGGTCTGCTGGCCGCGCCCCCACGGAGCGGCTCGGTGACGGCCACGACCAGCGCGTGGTCGTCGTCGACGACCTGCACGTGGGTGGCCGCGATGCGCCGCGGGGGCGCGCCTCCGCGGCTCGCGCGGAAGGCGCTGATCGCGTCGTGCCCGACGAGCAGCCCGTCGGCGTCGCCGCGCAGGGTCGAGCCGCCCGCGGCGAAGAGGCGGTCCAGCTCAGCGGTGTCGTTGCTCATCAGCGCGGCCTCGTACGCGGCGAAGGCGGCCATGAGACCTTCGGGCAGGTCGCCGGGCTGGCCGCTGCTCACACTCATCACGGGGCTCACCAGGCGCTCGGCAGGTGGGCGAAGTCGGCCTTGCGGATGCGTGCGTGCACGCCCTTGACGACGTCGACCACCTGGGAGATGTCGAAGTCGGTCGCGGCGGAGAGGTAGGCGTACGCCATTGCCGGGTGCATCCCGTGCCGCGCGACGAGCAGTGAGACCGCCGCGCGGACGCACTGCTGCACGGCGACGTCGAGGTCCTCGTCGAGGCCGGTCGGCACGAGGTGCTCGCGGGTCTCGGCCAGGGGACCGACCAGTTCGCCGAACCGAGCCACGGCCTCCTCGCGAGGCACGACGTCGAGGTGCACGTCGACCCGCAGCGACGCCTCCACCGCGGTGAGCGCGACCTCGCCGTCGCCCTGCGCGAAGTGCGGGTCACCGACGTAGAACAAGGCGTCGGGCACGAGCACCGGGAGATAGAGCGTCGCGCCCGTCGTCAGCAGGCGGATGTCGAGGTTGCCGCCGTGCGGCCCGGGCGGGGTGGAGTGAGGGCGCACGGCACCCGGCACGGCCACGCCGAGGATGCCGGGGAACGGGGCGGCGGGGAAGCGTACGACGGGGTCGTCGGGCCCGACGGGTCCGGGCTGCAGACCCATGCTGATGGTCTGCCCGTCGTCGTCGTTGAGGGCGGCGAAGGCGCTGAAGAGAGGCAGGCCGTCGGCGGGGAACTCCCCGGGCAGCGCGCCCTTGGTGTGGCGGTTGGAGACCACGCCGTACGGCACCCGCGGCCGCGTGTCGGTGAGGGTGACGGCCAGCAGGTCGCCGGGTCGGGCCCCGGTGACGGCGACCGGACGCGAGACCACGTGCGGGCCGTCGGCCGCCTGGGTGTGCGGGTGGTCGGACGCGGCGAGCGCGACGGCGTCGTCGAGCACCGGCACGTCGTAGGGGGCGAAGAAGGCCCGTGGGTCGCGTCCTTGGTCCTCGAGGATGCCCTCGTGGCTGAGCGTGTCGATGCTCAGGTCGGTGCCCGGGTCGACACGCAGCACCGGGTCGTCGGCGGCGCAGGGGAGGCGTCCCCAGAGCACCTCGTCGGGGGTGCTCGGCAGGTACGTGCCGGACACGGGTCCGGTGCCCGTCTCGAGGGTCGGGAGCGTCATGCCGGGAGGCTAGGGCCGTCGTGTGACGACGGTGTGTCGGCGACCCGCTACCGATCCAGCGGTTGGGTGGCGCGCACCCAGGCCGGGTCGAGGGGGGCGTACACGTGGGGAAACGCCTCGCCACCCGGCACGGGCTCCCAGCGCACCTCGGCCCCGTCGCGCGCGAGATCGTCGGGGTCGAGGTGCAGCAGCACCAGCGGCTCGTCGACGTCGGCGTAGAAGCGCTCGAGGACCCCGTCGACCTGGTCGGGCTCGGCGCAGTGCACGAAGCCGACCTCGGCGTACGTCGCGCCGCGCGTCGACCAGGGGTAGGTGCCGGTGCGCTGGGCCTCCGCCCAGTCCGAGGCGTACGCGACGTGCAGCAGGGGCGGGCGCTCAGACATCGCTCGTCAGTCTGCTCGACACCTCGGCCGCCGTCGCGCGGCCCGACCTCACGGCGCCCTCCATGTAGCCGGTCCACTCCGTCGCGTACTCCGACCCCGCCCAGTGGATCCGCCCGACCGGCTCGCGGAGCACCGGCCCGTAGCCCGTCCACGTGCCCGGCGTGAAGTGCGCGCCGTAGCAGCCACGCGTGAACTCCTCCGCGCCCCAGTCACGCTGGACGTACGCCACCGGGTTTGCGGCCCGCGGGCCGACGAAGCGGGCGAAGGCGTCCAGCACGCTCTGCCGTCGTGCGCCGGCCGGCAGGCGCTGCCAGATGCGGGCGTCGGTCGCCTCGATGAACCCCATCAGCACGCCGGGGGATCCGGGCGCGGGCCGACCGTCCGGTCCGTCCGGCGGGGAGACGTCGAAGGTGACCTTGACCGGTCCGCGGTCGCTGACTGCCTGGCCGTTGAGTCCGTCGTCGCGCCAGAACGGTGTCTCGTACGCCGCGAAGCACTTCGCCACCGCACCGGCCGGCGTGCGCTGGGTCAGCTGGTCGCGTGCTGCCGGCAGCGGAGGATCGACGACGAGCCGGGAGGACAGCACCAGGGGCATCGCGACGACCACCCTCCCGGCGGTCAGCGTCGCCCCGCCCCGCGTCGTGACCCGCACACCGATGTCGTCGTGCGCGATCGAGGCGACCGGGGTGGAGAGGCGTACGTCGAGCCCCTGCGCCAACCCGTGCGAGACCCGGTCGGACCCGCCGACGACCCGCGCCTCCTGCGCCCCCCGCTCGACCGAGAGCAGCGTCTCGAGGTCGGCGTTGGCGCGGGTGTACATCAACGCGTGCAGCAGCGAGAAGTCGCTCGCGTCGGCGGAGTAGATCGCCTCTGCCGCCACCCGGAAGTAGGTGCGTCCGGTCTCGGTCAGCAGGTTGCGGCGGATCCACGACTCCCACGTCTGCCCGTCGAGCACCGTCGCGTCGGGGTGCTCCCACGGCCGTGTCGCGTCGACGGTGCGCGCCAGCCGCTCGAAGCGCAGCAGCCCCTGGGCGAGGTCGGCGAGCACGAACGGGTTGAGCGGCGGCACGGCCCCCCGACGTGGCGACATCCGCTTCTGCTTCCCGCCGAGCTCGACGAGCAGGTCGCCGGTGTTGTGCGTCGGGAACGTCTCGAGGCCGAGCTCCTCGACCAGGGCGTACATCGCGGTGTGGCCGTGCCCGAGCCAGGTGCCACCGACCTCGACCGGTGCGCCGGCGAGGTCGAGTGTCTGCGTGCGCCCGCCGACGCGGTCGCGGGCCTCGAGCACGACCACCGACCGTCCGGCGGCGACGAGTGCCCGGGCTGCGCTGAGGCCCGCGAGGCCCGCTCCCACCACGATGACGTCGGCGTCCACGCTCATCGGCCGACCCTCGCACACATCGCTGTCCGATGAACGTGCACAACTGCGGTCGCGACGGCGAGGAGCTGCTCGCGGTGAGGTTGTGCCCGTTCGTCGGAGAGGTCCTCTAGCCTCCGCAGATGCGCAAGTTCGTGCTCATCGCCGTCGGCCTGCTCGTGGTGGTCCTGGTGGGGGGCTACTGGTACGCCCGCCCGCTGCTGCTCACCGGCACCGGGTACGCCGCGCACAACGCCTGCGCGCTGCAGTTCCTCGCCGACCGGGACGACCCGGAGCGCGACCTGCCCGACAACCCGCTGATCCCGGTGCTGCGCACCAGCGTCGACGAGACCGGCGCGACCGCCAGCGTCCTCGGGGTTCTCGCGGGTCAGCGTGCGACCTACACCGACGGGCTCGGCTGCACCCTCGGTGAGGAGGACGAGCTCGACCTGCCTGCCGCCGCGGAGGTCGTGGAGGGCAACCCGTTCCGCACCGCGACGGCGAGCGTGCCGTCCGACGAGGTCGACGTGGCGCTCGGTCGCGCGTTCGGCGACGACCTCTCCGACGCGGCGGCGCAGGAACTCGGCACCCGCGCGGTGCTGGTGCTGCAGGGCGGCGAGCTGGTCGCCGAGCGCTACGGCGACGGGTACGACGAGAGCACCCCGCAACTCGGCTGGTCGCTGACGAAGAGCCTCACCAACCTGCTGACCGGTCGCCTGGTGCTCGCCGATCAGGTGCGCGAGGACTCCGCCGGCCTCAGCGACTCCTGGACCGGAGGGGACCGCCGCGCCGACATCACGATCCGCCAGCTCGAGCAGATGACCTCGGGGCTGCGGTGGGACGAGACGTACAGCCTCGGCACCCCGATCACCCGCATGCTCTACCTCGAGGACGACATGGCCGACTACGTGTCCCGGCAGGGCGACGAGTTCGCGCCGGGCACCCACCTGGAGTACTCCTCGGGCAGCACCACCTTCCTGTGCCGTGCCCTGGCCGACGCGACCGGCCGGACCGGCTCCGCGGCCGCCACGCTGATGACTGAGGAGCTCTTCGCGCCGCTGGGCACCGCCTCGATGCTCGTCGAGCCCGACGGGGCCGGCACCCCGGTGTGCTCCTCCTACGGCTGGGGTGTCCCGCGGGACTGGATCGCCTTCGGTCAGCTCGCTCTCGACGACGGGGTCTGGCAGGGCACCCGGCTGCTGCCCGAGGGCTGGGTCGAGTCGTCCACCACCGCCGTGGAGCTGGCGGACCCGGCCGAGAACGAGGACCCCGGGTACGCCGCCGGCTGGTGGGCCAACGAGCGTCCCGACGGCACGCTGGTGCACGAGGAGCTGCCGGTCGACACGTTCTTCGGGCTCGGTCACGACGGCCAGTGGCTGGTCGTCGTCCCCAGCGAGGAGCTCGTGGTGCTGCGCATGGGCTTCAGCCCGACGCCGGGCGACGAGGGTGTGCCGCGGCTGACCGCGGACCTGATCGAGGCGTACGCCGCCGACTGAGGCGCCTCCCTCAGCCGAGCAGGCGGACCTCGACGCTGGGCATGTGCTTGTCCCACCAGTGGTCGTAGCGGGCGTACGGAGCGGGCTCGCGCTCGGCGAGCAGGGGCAGCAGAGCGGTCGCCTCGGCCTCGAGCCCGTCCCAGTCGGCGGTGGCGATCGGGATGAGGGCGTGGGCCTCGATCCGGTGTCGGTCACCGTGAGGGGTGACGCGCCAGACGCCGGCGACGGAGCCGTCGACGAGGAGCGAGGGCAGCACGTCGCCGTTGCGGCGCACGACGGCGGCCTTGATCGCGGGCGGCAGGGTGCGCGAGCGATCGGCGCTGCCCAGCAACGCGTCGTCCCACATGCCCAGCAACCGCGGGGGAGCCGGCGTCCCCGGGTCGGGTCGCCGGGCGAGCGCGGTGTCGGCCAGGTCGAGGAAGCGACCGCGTACGCCCTCGACGGCGACCTCGGTCAGCTCGTCGCCGAGCCGGGCGACGGCTGCGGTGACCGGCGCGCGGCGCATCACGGTGAACTGCGCGATGTCAGCGACCGTGGCCGGGCCGAAGGCGGCGAGGTAGCGGCGTACGAGCTGCTCCTCGGCCCGGTGCTGCCCGTCGAGGTCGTCGGCGTCGACCATCGGGTGGCCGGTCGCGCGGAAGGCGGGCTTCTGCCCGAAGCTCCACGGCCCGCCGGTCGGGGTGTGTGCCACGGGCAGCAGGTACCGCATCGCCCACCACACGCTGGGGGTCGGGTGCTGCCCGAAGCGGGACTGGGTCCAGGCGTCCATCTGCTCGTTCGTGCGGGGTTCGTGCAGCTCGGCGAGGAACTCCGGGGCAGCGGCCAGGGCCTCGTCGCGGGCGACGCCGCCGTCGGCGAAGCGCGCGTCGCCGAGGCGGTCGCGCAGCAGCGGCCGCATGGCGGTGGTGAGGGTGGGCAGGTCCTCAGCGGTGACCGTCTGCAGCGTCAGCCGCATCAGGGAGGCCTTGACCAGACGACCGTCCGCGTACGCCACGTCCAGCTCCGGCCACACCCCCGGCCGCCCCCCCGCCGAGAGGTCACTTCTCGCGAGCCTGTTCCACAGTGCCAGGTACGCCGACGGCGCCGATTGCGACTGCACCGCCAGCAACGAGCGCACCGCAGGGACGACGTCGAGGTCGCTGCGCTCGAGCAGCAGTTGACGTGCGAGCAGGGCACGGTTCCAGCCGCGCGCGGTCAACGTCTCCGAAGGCACGGGCTCAGCAGATCACGCGGCGCCGACAACCGTCGGCGGTGCGCCCTGGCGCGGGTGTCTAGGGTCGCGTGCGTGACCCCGGACGCGCAGACGATCGGCCTGACGATCCTCGACATCGTCGGTGTCTTCACGTTCGCTTTGGCCGGTGGGCTGGCAGGCGTACGCAAGGGCTTCGACATCTTCGGCGTCCTCGTGCTCGCCGGCGCGTGCGGGCTCGGCGGGGGCGTGCTGCGCGACCTGCTCATCGGGGCGGTCCCGCCGGTCGGCATCAGCGACTGGACGCTGATCCTCTCGGCGCTGCTGGCCGGCATGGTGGCGTTCCTGCTGCCCGGCGGCGTGGAGCGGAGCCGTCGGCCGCTGCTCGTCGTGGACGCGTTCGGGCTGGGGTCGTTCGCGATCGCCGGCACGCTGAAGGGACTGCAGTTCGGCGTGCCGGTGCACACGGCGATCATCGTCGGCACGCTGACCGGGGTGGGTGGCGGACTCATCCGCGACCTGCTCACCGACCAGGTGCCTGCGCTGCTGGCCGACCGCGACCTCTACGCCGTGCCCGCGCTGGTCGGCAGCGCCACCTTCGCGACGCTGTACTCCCTGGATGTGCAAGGGCCCGTCGTCGCGATCGGGGCGGCGATCCTCATCACCGGCTTCCGGCTCATCGCGCTGCGGCGCCGCTGGCAGATCCCGGTGTCCCGCGGCTGAGAAGCGGGCACCGTCTGATCATGCGTCGTCGTCTCGCCGTGCCGGTCGCCTGCCTGGCGCTCGCCCTCACCGGATGCGGCGGCGAGCAGACGCCCGGGGTGAACGGTGCGCCGGAGGACGCCTCGCCGTCGCAGGGCCAGGCGTACCCGGAGGTCCGATCGATTGAGCTGACCCCGGCCGGGCAGGGCACCTACGACGTCGCGGTGACCATCAGCTCGCCGTACGACAGCCCCGAGCGGTACGCGGACGGCTGGCGGGTGATGGACCAGGACGGTGAGGTCCTCGGCGTCCACGAGCTCACCCACGACCACGCCGACGAGCAGCCCTTCACCCGCACGCAGTACGCCCTGGAGATCCCCGCCGACGTCGACGAGGTGACCGTCGAGGGTCGCGACCTCCGGAACGGTTTCGGGGGCGGGACCCGCACGGTCGACGTGCCCGACTGACCCGGCCCCGATCAGCCCCGATCAGCCCTGGGCGGGCAGCCGGATCGGCGCCGGGATCGCCCCGACCGGGAGGTCCGCGCCCTCGATGATCGGGCTGAGTCCGCCGTCCGGCACACGGATGTCGACCGGCTGCTCACCCTGCACCCCGCAGGTCAGCAGGTAGAAGTCGGAGAAGTCGTAGCACCGGGGCACGTTCTGGAACTGCTCGCTCGGCGGCAGGTCCAGGCTCACGATGCTGGAGTTCTGCGTCGACCCGTCGGCCGGGTTCAGCTGGGTCACCTCGAGCAGCGGTGCGTTGTTGCGCCCGGGCCGACCGTCGATCGCGGGCTGGATGACGGCGATCTGCTGCTCGTCGCCGGCGATCTCGGTCAGCGAGACCGTCGCGACCTGCTCGCTCCAGGCGGCCTGCCCCGGCTCGTCGTAGCGCTCGACGAAGAACACGGGCCGGTCGCCTTCCTCGCGCAGCTGCATCCAGGCGCCGTCGACCAGTCGGCCGTGGCCGATGACCTGGGCGGCGTCACCGTCCGGTGCCTCGGCGAGGGTGGTGGGCTCGCCGCCGCCGAGCGGCTGGGCGACGACCTGACCGGCGTCGCCGTCCGAGGAGCCGTCGAGGCGTACGAGCACCGCGACCGGCTGCCCGTCGACGTACCCGGCCTCGAGCAGTCTGCTGCCGTCGCTGCCCTCGAGGTCGGCCACCTCGCCGTCCTGCCACACGCGCACCGGGCCGTCCACGGCGAAGCGGCCGCGGGCGGCGTCCTGGAAGACCACGACCGAGCCCACGCCGTACGCGTCCGCGGCGCCGGTGTCGCTGATCGATTCGGTCGAGCCGTCCTCGAGGACGCGTACGACGCCGTCGCCGGAGTGCAGGACGTAGCCCGCCGTGCCGTCGGCGGCCGCCTCCTCGGCGGCCTCACCAGAGCTTCCCGAGGTGCCGGAGCCGTCGGACGCCGAGGTGCCGTCGGAGGAGGCGTCGTCGCCGGAGGTGCAGGCGCCGAGCGACCCGCCGAGGGCCAGTACGGCCAGCGGTGCGACGACGAGGTGACGAAGACGGGTGGAACGGGGGAGGGTGCGTCCGAGCATGCGGCCACCGTACGAGGTCGCAGCCGGGACGGCCCAGGTGGTGGGCCCCACTGTCACGCACGCGTTTGCGCTGCTAAGCAGTGCCTCATGGGCGCGCAATCCGATTGGACCGACGACGACTCGACTCGGCAGTCGTGGCGCCGGCGCGGGGTTGCACCGGGCGTCGTCTCGCTCGGTGAGCGCGCGTCGGCGGACACGTGGTCGGCGCCGACGGGCCAGCTGGCCGCGCAGGCGAGATCGGCGCTCGAGCACTGGTCGGGCACCGAGCTGCAAGACATCGTGGACCTGCTCCGCGAGTCCCTCCACGTCGACGTCGCCTCGGTCAGCGTGCTCGACGACGACGCGTTCAACTACCTGGTGTGCTCGGGTCTCGGCCCGTTCGCCAACCCGCGGGACCAGGCGCTGTGCGACCTCGTGCTCGACGTGGACGGGTTCGTGGAGATCCCCGACCTCTCCCGCGACGACCGCACGAAGAACTACGCCGTCGTCGACGGACGCCGCATGGCGCTTCGCTACTTCGGGTCCTGTCCGCTGCGGGTCGGCGGGGCGCTCGTCGGGCGGGTCTGCCTCTTCGACCACGAGCCGCGCACGATGGACGCCGAGGGCCGCAAGCTGCTCGAGGTGCTCGCTCGTGCCGCCTCGACGGCGGTCGACGCCCGCGTCCGCCGCGACCAGCACCGTGCCGCGGCACCGCCACCGGGCGCCTCCATGATCGTGCTGCGCGCGACGTTGGAGGTGCTCGACACGATCCTGTGGAGCGAGCAGGTCGGGGAGTTCGCGCACGGTCTCGTCGGTCGGGCCCTGGCCATGTCCGAGCAGCTCGCCCACGGGCTGGAGAGCTCGGCAGTGGCGGTCGAGCCGCCCGGACCGGTCGACCTCGACGGCGTGATGCGGGAGGTGCGTACGGACCTCGCCGGGCTGATCGCCCAGACCGGCGGCTCCGTGACGTGGTCGGGCATGGGGGCCGCCGGTGAGATCGGAGGTGCGCGGGCCGAGCTCTACAGCGTGCTGCTCAACCTCGTCGCCCAAGGGCTGGCCCATGACCACGGCGAGGAATCGCCGCAGATCTCGGTCATGGGGGAGGAGGGTCGCGACGGCTTCACGGTGCGCGTCCGTGACTCCGGGTCGGGCAACCCCGGGGTCGACAGTGCGCGGGTCGCTCAGATCTTCGAGGAGTTCAACGACTTCGACGCCGGCGCGACGGGCCTGGCGACCGTGGCTCGCACCGTCGAGGCGCACGGGGGTCTCATCGGCGTGGAGAGCGGGGCCGAGGGAGGCACGGAGGTCTGGTTCACCATCGGCGACGGGTGAGTCGTCGACCCCGTTTCGAACATGTGTTCGAACTGTGTGGCAAGGTTGACCCATGGTGGGGTCATGGCAGGCGGCATGAACAAGCGAGGCAGCACGGGGCTGCCGATGGCGGAGCGCGTACGCCTCGGGCGCGACCCGGCGTCGACGCCGGCGTCACCACCCCCGACGCCGGCCTGCCCTGCCCGCCACTGCTGGGTGCTCGACGCCGCCGACCACACGGGTGAGAAGCGCGCCGGGCTGCTGCTCGAGTGGCGCCGCGGGGCGGACGGCTGGGAGGGGCAGGTCGTCTACCTCGTCCGCCGCGAGGGCCGCGGCTGGCTGGCGACCGTCGAGTGGTTCCCGGACTCCGCGCTGCAGGTCGCCGTCATCGACCCCTGATCTCGCTCGGGTGGTCGAGGCGCGAGCCGATAGGCGAGCCGCTGCGGTGGTCGAGGTGGGAGCCGATAGGCGAGCCGCTCCGGTGGTCGAGGTGCGACCCGATAGGCGAGCCGCGAGACCTACCGACCCCTGATCGCGCAGACCTGCTTGGTCTGCATCAGTCCCAGCGTCCAGCAGGTCGGGCATCCGCGCCACAGCACGAGGGCGGGGAGGGCGACGATCCAGATGCCGGCCCCGTACGCAGGCGTCAGGGCCAGCGCGAGCACGACCAGCGCGAGCCCCGCGATGCCTCGCGCCCAGTGCACCCGCACCGACCGGCTCGCGAACATCGTGTCGCTGGTGCTCGTCTCGCCACTCATGCCTTCAACCTCTCACCGCGGCCCAGCTGGCAGATCTCCACGTGCAGAATCGCCCTGTTATCGTGGTAGTGATATCAAAGGAGTCGCCGTGGAGCAGATCCTTATCCGCAACCTCCCTGTCGGGACGAAGGCGGCGCTGCGCAAGCGCGCCGCACGAAATCACCGATCGCTGGAGGCCGAAGCACGCCATGCCCTCGCTGAGGCGCTGAGCGACGAACCTGCCACGATCGTCGACCTGCTGGGCACCGATGAGGGCGCGGACATCGACTTCGAGCCGGAGCGGCTGGGGCTGACGGCTCGATCAGCGCACCTGTGAGGTATCTGCTCGACACCAACGTGGTCTCCGCGCTCAGAGTGCGCGGTCGTCATCCGGCGGTGGAGGGTTGGGCGGTGTCGGTGCCGCTCGAGGCTCAGTTCGTCTCGGCTTTCACCGTCGCCGAGATCGAGCGTGGCGTGGTCGCCAAGGAACGCGTCGACGCCAGCCAGGGGCTGGTGCTACGACGGTGGTTGGAAGCCAACGTCCTGCCTGCGTTCGCGGGGCGTGTGCTGCCGTTCGATCTGGCGGCCGCACGGATCCTGGCCGGCTACCGGGGCTCTGAGCACGCACCGTTCGACGACGCCCTCATCGCCGCGGTGGCCCAGGCCGCCGGCATGGCGGTGGTGACACGGAACGTGCGGTACGTCGAGCCGCTCGGGGTGCCCGTCCTCGACCCGTGGACGGATCACCCCGACGGTTGAGGAGGCCGAGCCGCTGGGCGAGGTCGTCTCGACATCATCCGCGCCCTGCGGGAGCATCAGTCCAGTTGCTTGACGATCGCCGCCATGTCCTCCCGGCCGAGCCCGGCGTCGACGGCATCGGCGTGCAGCTGCGCGATGGCCTCGAGCACGGGCAGGTCCTGACCGGCGTCCTTCGCGGCCTGGTGCAGCAGCCGGGCGTCCTTGCCGGCGTGCTCGAGGGGGAACTGCGGGTCGAAGCTGCCGCCGACCATCAGCTTCCCCTTGCCCTGCACGACGGGAGAGTTCAGCGGGCCGCCGTCGAGCACCTCGAGCAACTGCTCCGGGTCGAGTCCGAGGGCGGTGGCGCCGCGTACGCCCTCGGCGACGGCGGCGACCTGGTGCACGAGCACGCCGTTGACCAACAGCTTCATGCGGGACCCGGCGCCGGCGTCCTCGCCGAGCCAGTGGGTCTGCTTGCCGACGGCGTCGAAGACGGCGTCGGCGGTCTCGCGTACGTCGGTCGGGCCCGAGGCGAGCACGGTCAGCTCACCCTGCTCGGCGGGTGCCTTGGTGCCGGCGACGGGCGCGTCGACGAAGGGGATGTCGGCGTCCGCGGCGGCCTCGGCGAGTCGCGAGACCTCCTCGCCGACGGTCGACATCTGCAGCCACACCGCGCCCTTCGCGGCGCCGAGCACGTCGGGGTTCATCACCTCGAGGACGGTGTCGGCGTCGACGAGCATGGTGACGACGGCGTCGCGTCCGGCGACGGCGCCCGAGGCGCTGTCGGCGACGGTGGTGCCCTTGATGCCCTCGGCCTTGTCACGGGTCCGGTTCCACACCACGGTGTCGTGGCCTGCGGCGGCGATGTTGGCGGCCATCGCGCGGCCCATGATCCCGGTTCCCAGCACTGCGACGCGCATCTGCGCTCCTAACGATCGAGGTTGTCTGCGACAACCCCTACCCGGGAGGTCGGGGTGTTAGCGCGCGTCCTTCGGCACCATCGCGAGCTGCCGTGCCTGGGCGACGAGCGTGCCGGCGGAGTCCCAGACCTCGGCGTCCTCCTCGAAGAGTCCGCCGGTCATGAAGCGGGTGGCGTGGCGTACGTGGAGGTGGCCCGGCGCGGGCTTGGCGCGCACGTGCACGGTGAGCTCGACGGTCGGCGCCCACCCGGGGATGCCGAGGTCGAAGGTGGTGGGCACGAGGGCGTCGGCGGCGAGCAGCAGCGAGACCGCGTCCCAGTCGCGGCCGTCGGCGAGCGCGATCTGGGCCTGCAGCATGCCCTGTCCCGACGGCTTGCCGACGGCCCAGCCGATGCACGCGGGGTCGAAGCGCAGGTCGAGCCGGTGGGTCAGCGGCGGCTGCTCCGGTCCGCCGTCGGGAGCGGACTCGCGACCGAAGCAGTCCTCCGGCGACGGGATCGCCGGCTGCTCGCCGGCCAGGTGGGTCTCACCGGTCCACAGGTCGAGGTCGGTGTAGGTGGCGAGCACCCGCACCTTCTCGGTGCCGTCCTGGGACAAGGTCGCCGAGGCGACACTCGTACGCCCCCCGCGCCGGTGCACGTCGATGGTGATGTCGCACGGACCGTCGGTGCCCGGGGCGAGGTAGACGGCCGAGACCGAGAGCGGGTCAGGGTGCCTGTCGCCGAACAGGTCGGACAGGGCGGCGCCGATCACCGAGAGCACCGCTCCGCCGTTCACGGCGGCGCCGATGGACCAGGCGTCGCCGAGGGCACCTACGTACGTCGCGCGCTCACCGCCCTCGCCTGTCGCACCGTCGGTGCGTCGGACGCGGGTCAGGTCGTCGTACTCGCTCACCGCCGCAGTCTCCCGCACTGCGTCCCGAGCGGTTGAGGAGGTCGCCGCTAGGCGGCCGTCTGCTCGGTGGTTGAGGAGTTCGCCGCTAGGCGGCCGTCTCGAAACCACCCGGTGTGATCGCCGGCCCGAGCTCCAGCCACCAGCGAGCATGACCCGCCAGGGGATCACCGGCGCTCTGCGCGACGGTCATCAGACACGGCGACCCCGTCATGCCCGCGGCGAAGAGCGCTGCTCGTCGCAGGGTCTCCGACGTCGTCGCCAGCGCAGCGCTGATCGCCGGCGTGATGGTCTCGCCGTCGGCGCCGCAGCTGCCGAGGGCGTACAGGAGTCGTACGCGGAGGTCCTCAACCGTGTCCTCCCGCAACGACCGCTCCTGCATGAGAGCGACGTGCTCCGTGGTGGCGAGGGCGCTCATCGCGCTGGCGGCCTGGGCGGCGATGACGGGCTCCGGGTGCTCGAGCAGGCCGGCGAACTCGTCCGCGACGGCGGTCCTGTACGGGCTGGCGGCCAGCAGGATCGCAGCGCGTCGCCGACGGGCCTGGTGGCCGTGGAACAGCGCCTCGCGGACGAGGCGGTGGAGCATCTCGTCCGGTTCCACCGCTCGGTTCTGCGCTGTGGCGTCCTGGATGCGGGGCACGCAGTCCTCGAGAACGCTGAGCACGCGGGAGCGGGGCAGCACCTGGCCGTGACGCAGCACCGCCTCGAGTCGTCGCCTCTGGTCGCCGGCTGCCGCGGCGGCGCGCAGGCGGTCCAATGCCTTCGGCGGCATCCGGGCGATGACGTCGGTGATCTCGACGTGCGCGTCGGGCGCCCCGCCGAGACGCGCGTGCATGAGTCTCTCGAGGTCACCGGTGATCTCGGGCTCGAGGTGACCGCGAGCCAGCGCGGCGGCGGCCGCCCAGCCGGCGCCGTAGCGGATTGGGTCGGACCCCTGCGCCAGCATCTTCAGGATGAGGCGCTGCGCCTTGCGGTGCTTGACCTCTCCGAGCAGCGTCAACGCGGGGGCGACCGACTGGGCGTGGGGATCGGTGAGGAAACGACCGATCGCCCTGAGTCCGGCACGCCGTCCGCGTGGCGTCGCGAGAAGCACGCGCATCGCCTCGTAGCGGGCGGTGAACTCGTGCTGGGTCGCTCGTACGGTCTCGCGCAGCAGCTCGTCGGTCAGGTCGGCCCACAGCTGCGGCGGGAGATAGACCGATTCGTACGTCGCGAGCGTCTCGGCCAGGCGCAGCCACGCACCACCGTCGAGGCCGCCTTCCGCGCGGGCCGAGAAGATTTCGTCGAGGGTGTCGTCGGCCGCCGGCCCGTCGACGACAGGGTTCTCCCGAGTCGCAGGCTCGAGCGACGCTGCGTGACAGATCAGGTGCCCCTGGGGCAGACCGCACAGCTCCTCGTACGCTGCCACCGCCGTCCGCGGCACGGGCAGGCCACCGGACTCCCAGCGCGAGAGGCGCGCCTGGTCGCAGGTCACTCCGACGTCGCGCAAGGCAGAACCGAAAGCTCGCCGCGAGCTGATCGGTGGGGGAGCGGCGTACACGCGGCAGGCCGCGAGAAGCCATCCGAACCGCGTGCGCTCCCCACCGTCGGTGGCCGTGATGGGGGTGGGGTCGTCAGGAAATCTGAACGGTCGACCTCGGCCGCGGTTCGGCGGCGCCGTAGACGCCAGGGGCTGCCGGGGGTCCGAGTTCGACCAGTTCACGAGGGCTCCCGAGCGCCGAGGATTGCTTGCGTACGAGCCGGGCAAGACACGGTTCAAGCCCTGGCGTACTTATTTGTTTCACAGGTCCGTCTTGGCATGCAACTACTGCCGGTATCCGCCGTGCCGCCCCTAGCGTCGAGCGCGGTCCGCAGGCCTTGCCGTCTGCGGACCCTCCTGGGGCGATGTTGAACCTGCCCCGGGGGATCAGCTCCGCGGGGGAAGGCCCCGTGGAGAGGACTCCACGAAAGGGAAATCCTCCATGGCAAGCAGCGGCATCAAGCGGGGACTGGCCTCAACGGCCGTCGCCGCACTCGCAGTCTCCGGCTTCCAGGGCGCTTCGTACGCCCAGCCGGCAGCCGGCAACGACGGCTTCTACACCGCCAACCAGATCGCACTGCTGTCGCAGAGCGAGGGTGTGGCCTCGACCCAGGGCGACGAGACGGTCCGCCTCGAGGCGGGCGCCGGCGCCGGGACCTCGTCGGTGACGTTCCAGTACAACACCGGCAACCCGGACGTCTGGGTCGACATCGCGACCGTCGCCGAGCGCAACGACAACGGCTTCTTCTCCTTTGAGTGGGACCCGTCGCTGCCGAACGGCACCACCGTCGACCTGCGGGTCATCCGCACCGGCACGAACGCCGCTGGTCAGACCCTCGTGGCGAACAACCCGGCCGGCAACGTGCTCCTCACCGGTGACCAGCCGACGGTCGACATCACCGATGGTGAGAACCTCTCGTACTTTCTCAGCGGCGGTGGCAACTTCGTCGTCTCTCTGAGCGGCACCTCCAGCGCCGACGCCGGCTCCGCTGTCGTGGTCACCTCGCCGGTCCCCGGCGTCTCGGTCGCGTCCAACAACGGCAACGTCACCGTCGACGAGGACGGCACCTGGTCCGGTTCGTTCACCGTGTCGGGTTACAACCGCGCCGGCACGCCCGACCAGATCGCGTTCGTCGCGACGCTGGGCGACAACACCGACGACGACGTCGAGGCGTTTGAGCTTCAGCAGGGCACCCTCAGCATCGCAGCAGTGGCGGCTGACAACGACTTCGACAGCCAGAACGTCTCCGCCGGTGGCACCTACGACGTGACGATCACCGTCACCGACGGCACCAACCCGGTCGCTGGCATCCAGGTCGACTCGCAGAACACCGGCTCCACTGGTGTCACCAACGAGGCCGGTCAGGTGACTCTGCAGCAGCGCGACGCCACGACCGACCGCTACTTCACGGACCTCAACGGCAACGACGCTTTCGATAGCGCGACCGAGGTGCGTACCGACGAGGTCACGACCCCAGCGGGCGACGCCCCCGAGACCGACTCGCTCGAGGCGACTTCCGACGATGGTGCCGCCTTCGACTTCGACGAGTACAACGGCAACTTCGTCTCCGGCAACGGCGACAACACCAGCACGGACGAGGGCTCGGAGTCCGAACTCACGGTCCAGATCCTCGATCAGAACGGTCAGCCCACGTCGCCGCAGGGGGACCAGGAGCTGCACTACCGCTGGAACTTCACCCCGGCGGACGGTGGCGAGACAGTTCAGTACCCGGCTGAGGACGCGGACCCGGACTACTACGTCAACGAGGACGACGACAACGGTCAGTACGAGGTCGGTCTCCCGCAGATCGACGGTGACGCCGACGGCACGTACGTGTTGAGCGCGGCCCTGACCGGCGACACCATCAACGGCACGGGCAACAACCCGGAGTCGGGTTTCATCGACTACACCAACGTGTTGACGGTTGAGGCGGGCGAGTCCACCCTCGAGATCAACCCCGGCGGCGGCGAGAACGGTGAGGTCGAGGCCGACGCTGGCGACTCGCAGGCATTCACCGCGACGCTGGCGCTCGAGTCCGGCACGGAGCTGCCGAACCGCGACATCGACGTGACCTACGAGCAGGGCAATGAGTTCGCCCCGGGTGACGGCACGGCCGACTCCGGCCTCGTGCAGGGCAACAACCTGGTCCAGTCGTTGAGCCTGACAACGGACGAGTCCGGGGTGGTGTCTTTTACCGCCCGCGACCCCCAGACGGCCGACGCAGACGACCAGGGCGCCGAGCTCGACAACATGATCACCGCCGCCACGGCCGACACCGACGAGTCGGACATCAACCCCGACGGTGACGGCGACGAGACCAGCAACGCCGACGAGTCGGACGAGGTCGAGCTCGACTTCACGTCCGACAACTCGGTCAGCAACCTCGGCCTGAACGACCCTGACGACGGCGCGGCAGCCGGTGAGATCGTGACCTACACCGCCACGGTGAACACCACCGCCGGCAACCCGGTCGCCGACGGCACCGAGGTCACCTTCACCACCGACCAGGGCTACTTCACCGAGGACACCACGGTTGACGGCGAGGAGGGTGAGTACGACTCCGAGGGTCAGACCATCACGGTCGAGACCGTGAACGGCGTCGCCACTGCCTACCTCACCATCGGGCAGAACGACGGCTTCAACGATGACGGTCTCGTCGACGCCGATGTGACGGCCACCAGCGCCGGGTCCTCGGACTCCGACGACTACCAGTTCGACAGCAGCGACCCGCTCAACGGGTCGGCCGTCGAGCTGGTCCGCTCGGCGGACCAGGACTCGGACAACGAGAACGGCGCCCAGGCGACGTTCGACACGGTCGCGTTTGAGGTCATCGCGCGTGACCAGTTCGGCAACCCGGTCGGCGGCGCCGAGGTCGACATCGACGCCACAGGCAACGTCTCGGTCGACACCGACGACGACACGCCTGCTGCCGGAGAGGTGCCTGCGCAGGAGAACGGCACGGTCATCACGGACTTCGTCGACGACGAGGACGTCGTCATCGACGCCAACGCCGCCGAGGACATCACCTCGACGGTTACGGCGACGTGGAACTACAGCGAGGCCGGCGAGGACGACAACACCGACTTCACCGACACCGCCACGGCCGAGTTCTACGCGATCGACTACGACAACGGCGTCTACACGCTCACCAACAACGCGGGTGACGACAACACGGTCGAGCCGGGCACCCCGGTCGTGGAGACCTTCACGGCCGTCGACCAGTTCGGCGAGAACATCGAGAACGTGTTCGTGCAGTTCTTCCGCACGGGTCCGGACACCCAGCAGGACGGTGGTCAGGTCGCTCAGGGCCAGACCGGTCCCGACGGCGCGATCTCGTACACGTTCATCGGCACCACGGAGGGCCAGGCGACTGTGTCCACCGTCGGTTACGAGGACGACGCCACCGGCGCGCCGATCGATGGTGCGACGCTGACCGACACCGTCACGTTCGGTGAGGACGAGGAGGTGAACCCCGGCTTCGACCCGAACCGTCGCCCCGAGCTGTCGCTCCGCGGTCGCAACAACGGCGGCAAGGCTGACCGTCTGTTCATCAAGGGCTCGAACTACTCCCGCGGTGGCACGATCAACCTGTTCAAGACGGGTCTGAAGAACCGTCCTCGGGTGTTCGTCGGTCAGAAGACCTCGAACCGCTTCGGCAATGTGCGGTTCCGGGTGGCGGACAACAACCGCAAGCGGTTCACCCAGTACCGGGCCTTCATCCGCCCGGACGAGGGCAACTACCGCCGTGCGGCGTCGAACCGTCGTCAGGTCCGTTGATCTGAGGGCTGCGCGGTCAGCTTCGCGCTGACCATCCGTCCCAGAGGTGGGGCGGCCCCCGGTTCCGGCCGGGGGCCGCTTCGCCCACCTGGGTCGGCTCCAGTTCCTTGACGGGGGCTGGACCTGCTCAAACTGGGTCCACGATCGCGGCCCGGGGCACCTCGCGACGCCGCTGCCGTGAGGAGTCCCGGGTCGCTCCCGTGTTCCTGCACTCGCCCCGGGTGCCTCCCATTGACGAGGCATCCGGGGTTCGTGCTGTCTGGACTCAGCGTTGCTCGAAGATTCCCGCGCCGGAGACTTGCCACCATCCCGCTTGCGCTCGGTGCGGGCCAGGCGTGTGCGCCAGTTTGCTCAATACGGAGGAGCCGTTCATGCCGGCCGCGTACATGCCGGCGCTCTGCGTACGTCCTGAGGACGACTGGATGCTCTCTGAGGTGAGTACCTCGTCCACTCCGACGCCGCAGCGCACGACAGCGCGAAGCGCGAGAGCGCGTACGCGGCCGTGGCTCCACGTGTCCACGAGGGCGACCAGCCGTTGGCTCTGCTCGGGCCCCGCCCACCAGCACAACGCGCTGAGGAGTCGCTCGTCCACGTCCTCGCCGTACTCGCCGAGACAGCTTAGGGCGGCCTCGGCCAAGGCGTTGCGGTACGACGACGACATGACCGTGGTCATTGCCAGATAGCGGCGCTCGGCGTGCCCGTGGAACAGCGACTCACGGACGAGTCGGTGCAGCATCTCGTCGGGTTGGATCCCGCCCTCAACGGGTGCCATGGACGACAGCGTGTGCGAGACGAGCGGCTCGACGACCTCGAGTGAACGGGCCGCAGGGACTTCTTCGCCCGTACGCTTCACCGCCATGATGCGCTCTCGCTCGGGCCTATTGCGCTGGTCGAAGAATCGTTGGCCGGGGAGCGCGGAGAGACGCGCGGCCACATCGACGAGGGCGCGGGCCTTCGATGCCTGACCGTCCAGCGCCGCAACACGTCGTTCGATCATCATGCGCGTCTCGGCGCAGAGCGAGGGCGAGCTCAGTGTGTGCGCGAGAGCCCAAGCGGCGCCGTCGCGCCGGTTGTGGTCCTCAGAGGTGAGCATTCGCAGGGCTACGGCGCTCGCGTGTGCGTGCTCGGTGTGGGCGAGGATAGAGACGACCTCTGGTGTCACCGGCGAGGCCCACGAGCTGACGACGTTCTCGAGAGCATCAAGCACGGCAAACGTCGTCGGTCGATGTCCTGCGAGCATCTTCAGCGCAGCTCGTCGCGCGACGAACTCGCTCCCGGTGGATCGCATGAGCTCGTCGGTCAGCCGTCCGGTGAGTCGTTCACGCTCGACGGGGGAGAGATAAAGACCAGGCATGCGGGTGAGCAGGTCAGCAAGCCGGAGCCACTCGAGTCCAGTGATGACGGTCCAGCTGCCACTCAGCTTGTCGAAGCGGGCGTCGAGGTCGGCGCGCGCTTCGTCAGAGTCTTGGGCGCCGTGGGTGTCGGGCATTACCGCGGAGAGCGCGTACGCGGCCGGCACCAGGGGGTCGGTGGCGCGGTCTGCGAGTGACGCGTACGCCTCAAGCACCCGCACGTTCGGCGCCGCCGACCCGGATTCCCACCGACTCAGACGAGCTTGGTCGGACGCGATGCCGATGGAGCGCAGGTGCTCGGAGAGGTCGACGCGGCGCGCGAGATGCGCCGGAAAGGCGTAGAGACGGGTCGTCGCCAGCAACCAGCCGAAGCGGGTCTGCTCGCCCCCGCGAGTCGCTGTCAGCGGCGTCTGGTCGCTGGGGAGGGAGAACGGTCTGCCCCGCGGGGGCTTTGGACGTTGGGACGGATCCGCGTCAGCGCTGCCGACACCCACTCGCCGTACCTCCTGCTAACCGCCGCCCGAGTCGACGGCTGGGATCCCGAAACTGCTGAAGTCTGGCGGTTGCAAACGCAAACATCCAAGCGATTTGTATCTTGACATTCGATTGTGCAACTCGGGCGCAACGCGTGTCTCCCGTACCTACGGTCGCGAATGGTCGACGCCTAGCCTGCGCCGACCCCGGTCCTCTCGGGACCGGACCAACCCCGGTGGGACACACCCGCCGGGAGGACCGAAAGGGAAATCCTTCATGGCAAGCAGCGGCATCAAGCGGGGACTGGCCAGCACGGCCGTCGCCGCTCTCGCAGTTACCGGCGCACCCATGCTCGCGGGCGTGGCCAACGCCGTCCACGAGACCAAGGTGATCAGCCAGTACACCGGCCTCGCCTCCATCAAGAACGATGGTCAGAACACGACGATCCGTCTCGAGGCGGACAGTGCAGCGCAGGCCGGCACTACGACGCGGTTCGAGTACCGCATCGCGGCAGCCGCGGGAGCAACCGAGAACCCGTGGCAGACCATTGCCACCGTGGACCGGAACGACGACGGCTTCTTCTCCTTCGAGTGGGCGACCACCCTGGTCGGCGTGACCGTCGACCTTCGCGCCGTCGGCATCAGCCCCACCGGTGTCGAGGACCCGAACGCGGAGGTCCGCGAGGACGTCCAGATCGTCGGACAGGGCCAGGCCGCTGAGTCGGTCAACCTGAACGAGGCCTCGCAGGCTGGTGTCTTCCAGCAGCCGAACTACGACACCACGGAGAACGGCTTCAACGTCATTGTCTCCGGCACCACGTCGGCCACCGGCGGCGACGTGACCGTGTCGCGATACACCGACACCACGTCCACCGGCGAGCCCACCCGTCCCACCGGCGTGCAGACGGGTGAGCAGGACTTCGCGGTCACGGCCGCTGATGGCGCCACCACCGGAACCTTCAAGGGCGTGTACGACCTCCGTGAGGGCGACGCGCCCTACAACTTCGCCGCCCAGGACCCCGACTTCGTTGCCCTCGGCGCCGAGCGCGACTCCGACGACGTGGAGGGCTACACCCTCTACCAGCAGACCATCACCACCGTGACCGCCACGGCCAACCGCACCAACGTGCCGATCGGTCAGACCGCGAACGTCACGGTCACCGTGACCGACCAGAACGGCAACCCGATCGCTGGCGCCGAGGTGCTCGACAGTGGCGCCAACGGGACCACGACCTCGAAGTTCACCAACGCCGACGGCCAGGTGACCTACACGCAGGGCAACGGCACCGAGTTCTACTACGCGAACGCGACGGACTCGGACCCCTTCGAGGCGACCCGCGGCGACGTGCGCTCGGACAACGTGACCGTCAGCGAGTTCCAGCAGGCCCCGAGCTCGCTGCAGTTCGTGTCCTCCGACGGCTCGGCCTTCGACTTCGACGAGAACCAGGCCGACGACCTGTACGTGCAGGTCAAGGACCAGAACGGCAACAACCTCAACACCGATAGCCAGACGGTCGACTACTACTACGAGTTCACGCCTTTCAGCGCGACCTCGACCACCCGGCGCTTCCCGACCACGGGCACCTTCACGGCCATGGAGACCGACAGCGGTCGTTACAACTTGGCCCTGCCGCCCGGTGCCGAGTCCGGCACCTACCGGGTCTTCGCGGACCTTAACGAGCGGCCCGTCACGGGTGGCCAGGGCATCGCGAACAGTCAGGTCGGCAGCTTCAAGGCCGGTCAGGCGACGCTGTCGTACGACCAGAGCGCACCCGTGCAGTCCACCGCGGGCGGCGAGACCACCGTCTCCGGTGAGCTCTCGCTCGAGGACGGCACCGGGTTGCCGGCACGCGGTGTCCAGCTCGACTACGCCGAGGATGCCTCCACCGGTGGCACCGACGCGCAGAGCGCCGCGTTCAACCAGCCCAACAACGCCGCCGGGCAGCCTCAGGCCGACGCGCGCAGCATCGACCTCACCACCGACGGCAACGGCACCTTCTCCGCCGTCCTCGACGACCCGGCCGCTCCGGCGAACACCGCCGCCGCGGACGAGACCGGAACGGTCACTGCGTCGACCGAGGACCGCATCACCACCACGACGGGCAACGAGCCCGACGGTGACCCGAACGCTGCGGACCGGACCCTCCAGGTGCAGTTCCTCGCCAACGGCACCACCCCCGCCACGGTGGTGATCAGCGGCGGCGATGCCGATGACGAGGTGGCTGGCGAGCTGGAGACCTACACGGTGACCGTGCGCTCCGCCAACGACCCGGCCACTGCGGCGGACGAGTCGCGCCTCCTGTCCAACCAGCAGGTAACCCTGACCACCACCGACGGGTACTTCACCGACGGTGTGCCGCAGGGTGCCGCGGGCGACGACACCGGTGTGTTCGACAACGACGGCCAGACCAAGACCGTGACCACCAACGGTGCCGGTCAGGCGACGTTCTCGATCGCGATCGGTCGCGATGAGGGCTTTGACGACGACGGTCAGGTGGACGCGACGATCACCGCGACGTCCGGCAGCGCGTCTGACACCCAGGCACAGGGCTTCACGTCTGAGAACCCGATTAACGCAGGCGAGATCACCCTCGAGTTCGACGACAGCACCTCGGACTCGAGCAACCTGCCGCAGGCTCAGCAGGGTGACCAGGTGAACTTCCTGGTGAAGACCTTCGACCAGTTCGGCAACCGCGTCGGTGGCGAGCCGTTCTCGATCACGAGCAACAACCCGGACTCAGACGCTTTCGAGCGGACCGGGACGACGGACTACGACGAGCGCTTCGACGCGACCCTCGACTCGACCTCCGGTGAGGACGAGACGGTCACCGTCAGCTGGACCAACGACCGCAGCACGCTGGCGGCCGATGGAGGGGACGCCGGCACGGCGCCGGACACTCAGTACCGCAATGCCGAGGAGACGGTGACCGACGCTCTGACGGTCAACTTCTACGCGATCGACTACGCCAACAGCACCTTCACGCTGGAGAACAACACCGGCGATCAGGCGACTGTCGGTGAGACGGTTACTGAGACGTACACTGCTCTCGACCAGACCGGTGAGCCGATCGACGACCTGTACGTCGAGTTCTTCCGCAACGGTCCGGGCAACTCGGAGGACCGTGGCAACGGTGACTTCGATGGCTTCACTGGTGCCGACGGCCAGATCTCGTACGTGTTCACCGGCCAGGCCGCTGGCGATGCGACCGTGACGGCGATCGGCCGGAGCGGACGCAGCATCGACTTCAACGGTGAGGGTGACCCGGGCACGGTCCAGCCGGCATCCCAGGTCAGCGACACGGTGACCTTCGGTGCCGGTGGCGGTGTCCAGGACCCGACGATCACGCTGAAGGGCCGCAACAACGGCGCCAAGGCGGACCGTCTCCTGGTTCAGGGCCCGCGCTACACGGCCGGCGGCACGGTCCGTCTCTTCAAGACGGGTCTCAAGAACCGGCCGCGTCAGCTCGTCGCGGTGAAGCAGTCCAACCAGTTCGGCAACGTGCGCTTCCGCGTGGCCGACCGCAACCGCAAGAAGTTCACCCAGTACCGCGCCTTCCTGGCGCCGTCCGCTGGTGAGTACAACCGCGCGGTGTCGAACCGTCGTCAGGTCCGCTGACCTGACGGCTGCGCGGTCAGCGTGAGCTGACCATCCGTCCCAGAGGTGGGGCGGCCCCCGGTTCCGGCCGGGGGCCGCTTCGCCCACCTGGGTCGGCTCCAGTTCCTTGACGGGGGCTGGACCTGCTCAAACTGGGTCCACGATCGCGGCCCGGGGCACCTCGCGACGCCGCTGCCGTGAGGAGTCCCGGGTCGCTTCCCGTGTCCCACCCACAAGGCCCGGACGCCTCGTCGCTCTCCCGAGCGACAGGCGTCCGGGCCTTCTGGCGTACGCACCAAGGAGGTTCAATGCCGACGGAACCTCGCGCCCCGCGTACGACGTCTTCCCGATAACGCCCACGAAGGGCAGCAAGTCGAGAGGACCCCCATGCCCCGTCGTACGCCCCGCTTGGTCGCTGCGCTGTCCGCCGCCGCCCTCGTGACCTCACCGCTGTCCTTGACGGCCACCGCCGAGACGTCGGACGACTTCGACCTCTTGCTGTCGTCGCGCGACGCAGCCGCGTTCGACTTCGCGGAGTACGACGGGCCCGGTTCGTACGACACCTCCGTCGCGGTCGTGAGCCGCAGCGGACGGGGGTTCTCCGATGAGCGCGCGCCTGACGGGGCCGAGGTCCGCTACTACTGGACCATCAACCCGTTCGACCCCTCGGCCGAAGAGATACGGGTGCCAGACACCGAGGGCTCCTTCGAGGTCAACGACGACCCCCGATACACCGGCGACGGCGACGCACTCGGCGGTGACATCTTCGACGTGCCGTTCCCGGCACAGCAGGCCGTACCTGGTGTCCACACCCTCCACGCCACCCTCGTCACGCCCGCTAATGAAGCCGAGACGGCGGCGCAACCGCCGTACGCCGCCATCGACAGCGTCACTGCCGGCAACGCCGCGCTGACGCTCGACCAGGACGAGCTGGTCGCCGACCTCGAGGAGGTCGTCCGCATCAGCGGCACGCTCGCCCTCGAGGACGGCACCACCCTGCCGCGTCGATTCATCAGCCTCGACTACACGCCCGCGACCGACCGTGGCGCCAGGTCCGCGACCTTCCTGCCGTACTCGTACGCGACCCGCCCCCTGCGAGCGCGCACGAGCACCGGTCGCGTGACCGATCGCGACGGCATCTTCGAGGCCTACCTCGCCGGGAACGAAAGGACGCCGTGCGAGTCCACCGCGGTGGCTGAGTCGGGCACCCTGTCCGTCGCTGCCGAGCAGATCCCGGTCGACAGCCCATTCCTCCGGGGCGACCTGCCATGGTCCACGGTGCAGGGGGACTTGTACGCCCCGGGCGACCCCGTTCCCACACAGTTTGGCCAGGCCTCGGACGACCCGCCCGCCCCCGTGCACCCCTTGTTGTCGCTACGCGGGCGAAGCAACGGCGCCCAGGACGACTTCATGCTCGCCAAGGGCGGTCGCCTCATCGCGGGTGAGGTCGTCCGTCTCTACCGCACGGGACTCGGCCGGGGCCGCCAGCTTGTCGGCCGGGACCGCGCCGGTTACCGCGGCAACGTCGGATTCACGGTGCCGGACCGCAACGGCCGACGACCCGCCACGTACCGCGCCGTGATGCACGCCGGCGCGGCGTGCACTGTCCCCTCGAACCGTCAGCGCATCCGATGAGGGCGCGCATCGCAACAGCCATCGCCACGGTCGGACTCGTCACCAGCGCATCGGGAGCGTACGCCCTCTCGCCGTTGCCAACGCCCTACCTGCAGCTGCGGGCAGAGCACAACGGCGCGCGCGCTGACGTCCTCGTTGTGAAAGCACCCCGCTACACCGCGGGCGGCACCATCGACCTGTTCCGCACGGCTTCGCCCGGCAAACTGCGCTGGCTGATGGACACCAAGACGTCCAACAAGCACGGCGACGTGCGCTTCCGCGTCAAGGACCGGAACGGCGCCGAGGCCACCGAGTACCGCGTCGTCCTCCGCGCCGCCGAGGGGGACTACCCACGCTCGGTCTCGAACAAGAGGCGGGTCCGATGACTCTCGCGCTCGAGGTGTGATGAGGGTGGTCCGCGTACGCACCAGGCAACGCTGCGCCGCCGTCGTCGGGGGTCTCGCGCTGGTGTTCGTGCCCGTGGCGGCGTACGCGCTCGAGACCGAGACCGAAAGCGATACGGCGCCCCGCCTCCTCGATGCGCACTCCGAGGACGGTCTCGCCTTCGACGTCGACGAGTACACCGGCGACAGCGCGCGCAGCGAGATCACCGTGACCGTCACCGACCTCGCCGGGCAACCCGTCCCCGTCGGCGCGGAGGAGGAGCTGCGGACGTACTGGACCGTCGACCCCTTCGACGACATCGCCCAGAGCCCTCGCCCGCCGGCTCGCTCCGGCCCCGTGGTCACACACCAGACGGTGCGCGACGTCTCCACGATCGACGTGATCCCACCGATCGGAGCACGCGTCAGCGGCGTCTACCGGCTCCACGCCGGCCTCGTCCCGAAGGGCGTACGGGAGGTCGGCCCCGACGCGTACGACGAGGTCCTCGAGCTCACCATCGGCGAGGCCTCGCTGACGCTCGACCAGTCGCCCCTGGTCATCAGCGACCACAAGGCCGGTCATCCGCCGCCCGCCGCGCGCACCACCGCGAGCCCCGGCAGCGTCCGCGCCCGCCTCGCGCTCGAGGACGGCACCCCGCTGCCCGGCCGCGACATCGCCCTCAGCTACCGCGCCGACATCCCTGCCCCCTCGGGGCCGACCGAGGACGCCGGCCGAGCCCCCGATGCGGCCCTCAGCCTGCTCGTCGACCAGTACGACGACCCGACCCCCGGCACCGGCTCCCGCCTGGTCACCCGCACCACGGGCCCACACGGTCGCATCGCCGCGGACCTCGTCCTCCCAAGCGACACCACGGACCGGCTCGAGACCGGCATCGTCACCCTCGTCGTGGCCAACGACGACCGCGACGGGGCAGCCCCCGACGGCAACCTCCGTGCACGGTCGCAGCACGTGCACGTCGAGATGTCGTACGGCCGCGACTGCTGCTACCGCCCACGGCTGGTGGCCCACGACGACCGGGGCAGCGACCACCTCAGCGTCGTGGCCCTTCCACCGCGGGTCGACGGCGGTCGCGTCGAGTTCTCGCGCCGCGCGCAGGGCGAGCGGGGTGCCTTCCAGCTGGTCGAGCGACGCGCCGTCCGGGAGTCGACGGCCGACATGGGAAAGGCGACGGCCGAGCACAGCCGCACCGTCCGGTTCCGCGTGAGCGACCGCGACGAGGAGGCGCGTACGGGCTACCGCGTCGTGCTCTTCACCGCGGACGGCGCCATCGACCGCGTCTGGCGTGCACGCATCCGCTGAGCCGGAGCCGCCGCGATACCGAGGCCACCGAGTCGTACGGTGAGCCCATGGTCCCACCCGCCGAGCTGCGCGTACGCCCCCTGAGCCCGGAGGAGTACGCCCTCTGGCACGCCGGTCGCGGCGACGCCCTCGACCTCCCCGCGCGGCCCGGCACCACCGAGGTCGGGGTGCTCGTGTACGCCCGCACCGGCCCCGTCGCCAACGCCCTGGTGCGCGCCGAGCCCGGCGTACGCCTCACCGCCGAGATCCGCGCACTCGACGTCACCGACGATGCCCTCGCCACCACGGTCGTCGAGGCGGTCGTGCAGAACTTCACGCGCGGCGGCTACACCCACTTCCGCGCCTGGGCGGGGGAGTCCGCCCTCGCGACGTTCACCACCGCCGGGTTCGACGTCGTCGGCCGCGACCTGACCCTCGACCTGAGTGGCGACGCCGTCGGTCCCCGGACGCCCAAGGGGCGCTCCCGCTTCTCCCGCAAGCCGTCCGGCGACGCGCTCGAGGTGGCCGAGGCGGGGGAGAAGGACGCCGCGTCGTTCCTGGCCTGGTTGACCTCCGCTCGTACGCTCGCCGCGATGCCGCGCACGCCGAACCGTGCCGCCCTCCGCGCGATGCGCAGCAGCTCCGGACAGCACTTCCTCACCCTCCGCGAGGGTGATGGCGTCGTCGCCGACGTCTGGGTCAGTGAGGTCGAGGCCGCGGGGGAGAGCGGCGTGACCGTCCGCGGGGGCGTGCTCCACGCGCTCCGGCTGCGTGGTGGGTTCGACACCTCCGCGCTCGACGGCGTCGACGCGGCGCTGCGGTCCTGGGCTCGGGACCGCGGCTTCGTACGCCTCGATGCCCACGTGCCCGGCACCGCCGACCAGACCCTCGTCGAGCACGCCCTGGCGCGAGGCTTCCGCGACGCCGGCACGCAGCTCGAGCGCACCGTCGAGGACCCGGACTCATGAAGGGCACGCCCCGACTCGTCGTGGGCGCCGCCATCGTCCACGGCGACGGAGACGACAGGCAGGTGCTGGCGGCCCAGCGCACGGACCCGCCCGAGGTCGCCGGGCGCTGGGAGTTCCCCGGCGGCAAGGTCGAGCCCGACGAGAGCCCGGAGGACGCGGTGGTGCGCGAACTCGCGGAGGAGCTGGACGTGCAGGCCGAGGTGCTGGAGTGGCTGGACGGGGAGGTCCCCGTCAAGGCCGGCCTGGTGCTGCGCGTCGCGCTCGTACGCCTCGTCTCCGGGGTCCCGGCGCCCCACGAGCACTCAGCGGTGCAGTGGGTGGCAGCCGGACAGCTGCGAGAGGTCGATTGGCTCGACTCCGACCTGCCCTTCGTCGACCAGTTAGCTACTCGGTGGTCGAGGAGCGAGGCGCCAGCCGAGCCGCGAGACCCCGCATGACCGCCCGCGCGATCTTCGGCGAGGAGGACGACGCCCTCGCCGTCGCCCGTCGCCTGCGTGCCGACGGCTTCGAGGCGACCGCGGCGCGCGAGCCGTTCGCGGGGGAGGACGACGACGAGGACCACGCCTGGGCCGTACGCACCGACGCGCCCGAGGCCGCCCTGGACCTCCTGTGCGAGGAGTACGACGGCTGGCTCGACGCCGAACCGCCCCCGCACTCGAGGCCCCCGTTGGACCTGCCGGCTGCGCCGAGGCGTCACCACCGACCGCCGCGCGAGTGAGCACGGCCTCGTCCACAGGCACGCGTGTCCGACATGCATTCGAACGCATGTTCGATTAGCATGCAGGCATGACCTCGCTCCTGGACCCCGCCCCGATCGTTGGGCGGTCGCGTGTGCGGGGTCCGCGGGAGACGGTCAGTTCGGTTCATGACGCGCTCGACGCTGCGGGTCCGGTCGAGGGGCTCTCGTCGCGGGAGTGTGATGCGTTGATCGCTGAGGTCGCTCGGGCGCGGGCGCGGTTGCAGGCGTACGAGCTGCGGCTGGTCGCCGCGGCCGCGAAGACGACCGTGGCCTCTGATGCGGGGGTGCGTACCACCAGTGACTGGCTGGCTGCTCGCACCCGCACCACCGGGGCAGCCGCTGCCCGCACCGTGGGTCTGGCCGCCGACCTCGACCAGCGGCTCCCCGCCACCAGTCAGGCCCTGGACGCCGGGCTGGTCTCCCGCGAGCACGCCGCGGTGATCGCGCACGCCACCGCCCAGCTCCCCACCGGACTGTCCGCCCAGGACAGGGCCACCGTCGAGCAGCGGCTCGTCGAGCGCAGCCGCACCCTGGACCCGACCCAGCTGCGGCGCCACGCCCGCCGGGTCCTCGAGGTCGTCGAACCCGACCCCGCCGTGGTCGATGCGCACGAGGACGCGCAGCTCGTCGATGAGGAGTCCCGCGCCCTGGCCAAGGCCCGGTTGACGCTGCACGACAACGCTGATGGCACTGTGACCGGACACTTCACCGTCCCCCACCTGGCCGGATCGGTGCTGCGCAAGATCCTGGCCGCGATGACCGCACCCCGCCGCGCCGCGCTGGGAGCATCACACGCGCAGGGCGGTCAGAGCATCGATCGGGACTGGGCGCACGAGCGGGGTGTCGCGTTCGCGGCCCTCCTCGAGCACCTGCCCACCGACCGGCTCTCGGGCAAGACCGCGACGACCCTCGTGGTCACGATGGACCACACCACGCTCGCGGGGGCGGTGAAGGCGGCCGGGATCGACACCGGTGAGCGGCTCTCTGCCGCGACCACCCGGCGGCTCGCGTGCAGCTCCGGGCTCGTGCCCGTCGTGCTCGGTGGGGAGTCCCAACCGCTGGACCTCGGCAGGCAACGTCGCCTGTTCTCCGAGGCCCAACGCCTCGCGGGAGCGACCCGGCACACCACCTGCGCCGCGACCGGGTGCCAGACCCCCTACGCCTGGACCGAGCTGCACCACGCCAGACCCTGGTCCCACGGCGGCGCCACCGATCTGGACGACATGGTCCCGTTGTGCGCGTTCCACCACCGCCGCATCCACGACGGCGGCTACCAGCACCGACGACAACCCGACGGGTCCATCGTCTTCACTCGCGCTCACGCAGCGAGCGCCCCCTGACTAGGCTCGCGCGCATGAGCGACCTGCCCGACCGACGCCTGCTGCTGGTGCACGCACACCCCGATGACGAGACCATCGGCCAGGGCGTCACGATGGCGAAGTACGTCCGCGACGGCGCCCACGTCACCCTCGTCACCTGCACCGGGGGAGAGGAGGGCGAGATCCTCGTGCCCGAGCTCGAGCACCTCGCCTCCGACCGCGAGGACCGCCTCGCCGAGCACCGACGCATCGAGCTCGCCGAGGCGATGCGCATCCTCGGCGTCACCGACCACCGCTTCCTCGGCGGCTTCGGCGCCTACCGCGACTCCGGCATGGTCTGGCACGACGAGGGCCACGCCGTGGCCGGCGAGCACATCCACCCCGGTGCGTTCTGGGGCGCCGACCTCACGGCGGCGGCGAACGACCTCGTCGAGGTGATCCGCGAGGTCCGTCCCCAGGTGCTGGTCTGCTACGACGAGTTCGGCGGCTACGGCCACCCCGACCACATCCAGGCCCACCGCGTCGCGATGTACGCCGCCCAGCTCGCCGCCGTCCCCTCCTACCGCCGCGAGCTCGGCGAGGCCTGGGACATTCCCAAGATCTACTGGGGGGCCATGCCCGAGTCGCGCATGCGCGCCGGGCTGCGCGCCATCCGCGCCGCCGGCGACACCACCTCCTTCGAGGGCCTCGACCCCGACGGACCGCTGCCGCGCTTCATCACCCCCGACGCCGACGTCACCACCGTCGTCGCCGACGAGACCCTGGTCGACACCAAGCTCGCCGCGCTGCGCGCCCACGCCACCCAGGTCACCACCGACGGGCCGTTCTTCGCCCTCTCCGACAACTCCGGGCAGCAGGCGTGGGCGGCGGAGTACTTCCGCATCGTCAAGGGCGAGGCCGTTCCCGACCCCGAGGGCGGCGACGACCCCGATGTCGACGGTCAGCTCGAGACCGACCTGTTCGCCGGCCTCACGGCCGACTGAGGTGGCTCCCGGCGTACGCGGCGCACGCGACGTACGCGGCGTCGCCGGCTCCGTGGCCGGTCCTGCTGCCGGACTGACCTGCGGTGTCGTCGCCGGCGTCGCGAGCGTGGCGCTCTACGCGTACGACTGGGGCCTCGCCCTGGTCGCCGTCACCTGCACGACCGCGCTGCTGCTGACACCGCCGGGACGGGTACGCGGGGCCGCAGCTGTCGGCTGGACGCTCGCGGTGCTGCTCGCCGCCCGCGGCGGCCCCGGTGGCGACATCGTGGTCACCCAGGACGTCCGCAGCGTCTTCCTCGCGCTGGTGGGCCTGATTCTCCTCGTCGTCGCCGCGGCCACGTGGCCACGGAATCAGCCCGACCGGGCTCTATCCTCGTCGCCGTGAATGCCACCGGTCCCGACGACGAGCACGCCGCCGACGACCGACCCGACGAGCGGAGCCGAGGCGTCGGTGGCGACGACTTCGGCGACCCGGCCAGTGGGCCCGAGCGCAGCGGCGCCGGCGCGGCCCTCGCAGTACTGGTCGCCGTCGTCCTGGTCGCCGGGGCCGGCTACGTGTGGGCGGTGCTCAACGCCGGGGACCGCATCGCCCCCGGCACCACCGTCGCCGGCGTCGACGTCGGCGGGGTCCAGCCCGCGGCCGCCGAGCTGACGCTGCGCAACGGACTCGCGACCCGCGCGAGCGAGGACGTCGAGCTCACCGTGGCCGGCGCGCAGGTGCTCCGGTCGCCGTCGTCGCTCGGACTGTCGGTGGACTACGCCGCGACCGTCGACCAGGCCGCCGGCGGATCGCGCTGGCTGCCGGCCAACCTGTGGGACTTCTACACCGGCGGCACCAGTCTCGACGCCGTCGTCGACGTCGACCGCGCGACGCTGCTGCCGTTCCTCGACGACGTCGTCGCAGACGCCGAGCAGGCGCCCGTCGAGGGCGAGGTCCTCATCAGCGGCGCCGACTACGAGGTCGTCGAGCCCGTCGAGGGCACCCGGCTCGACCGTGTCCAGGCCGTCGCGACCCTGCGGTCGCAGTGGCTCGACGCCGACGTCGTGGAGCTGCCGCTGGAGCCCGCGCTGCCCGACATCGACGCCGACGACGTACGCCGCGCCGTCACCCAGATCGCCGAGCCGGTCGTCTCCGGGCCCGTGCGGCTGCGGGTGGGGCAGGACGTCGTACGCCTCGCCCCCCGCGACTACACCGACCTCGTCTCGCTGACGCCGGTGCAGGGCCGGCTCGAGCTCGCCGTCAACGAGGAGCGCCTGCCGCTGCGGGTGTCCCTCGCGCTCAGCCAGGCCGACCTGCTGGACGCCGGACGCGACGCCCAGCTGGACGTCGTCGACGGACGCGTCGAGATCGAGCCCGCCGTCGTCGGCCAGCGGGTCGTCACCGAGCCGCTGGTCCTGCGCTTCCGGCAGGCCACCTTGGCCGCCGACGTCGCCGACCGCGTCCTCCGGGTGCCGCTGCAACGGCGGCGACCCGAGCTGACCACCGCCGCCGCCGAGCAGCTCGAGATCACCGAGCAGCTCGCCGAGGTGCAGATCCCGTACGCGAGCGCCCCCTTCCGCGACACCAACCTCGCGCGCGGCGCCGAGGAGCTCGACGGCACGCTCATCGAGGCGGGGGAGTCGCTGTCGTTCAACGAGACGATCGGCCCCCCGACGCCCGAGCGCGGCTTCGTCGAGGGCGTCCGCTACGACGACGGTCAGACGTACGCCGGGGTCGGTGCCGGGCTCTCCCGCCTGGCCAGCGCGCTCGCCAGCGCCGCCTGGCAGTCCGCCCTGGACCTGCAGGAGCGCAGCCCGATGCCATGGCACCCCGAGGAGTACCCGATCGGCGTCGACGCCGCCGTCCAGTTCGGCGTCACCGACCTCGTCGTCGCCAACCCCTCCCCGTACGGCGTCCTCGTCACCGCGGAGGTCGCCGAGGGTGGGAACCGGGCGGTGACCGTGTCCCTGTGGTCGACGACCTGGCGCGAGGTGCGTACGTCGCTCTCGGCCTTCACCGACCAGGAGTCCCCGGCGAGCGAGTTCGTGTCCACCGAGGGCTGTGTCGGCGTCGCGGGTCAGCCGGGCTTCGACGTCACCGCCACCCGGACGCTCCTGCGACCCGGCGGCGGCGCGCAGGTGCGCACCGACGACCTGGAGGCGTCCTACCGGCCCCTGCCGAACATCGTCTGCGTCAACCCCTGACCGGGGAAACCTGCCGGATGAACTGGGCGAACGTTCGCGAACTGTCCCAGCGAGCCCTACGCTTGGCTGGTGCGAGCCACCCGTGACCGTCGTCCCCGTCTGCTCGCCCGGGCCGTCCCGGCCCTGACCTTCGTGGCGGCGCTGACCGTCCAGGGCCTCGCGGTCACCGCCCAGGCCGAGGAGCCGGCACCGGCGCCGACCGGGACGCCGGCCGGGACACCGGCCGGGACGCCGGACCGCCCCGCCGAACCGGGTGCGGAGATGGGGCAGGAGCAGCGCTCGGAGCAGGCGGAGGAGACCCTGGAGGAAGTCCAGGCGATCCTGTCCGGGCAGGGCGAGCCCGCCGCGACGGGTGGGACGCCGGCCGACCCGGGGACGCTCCCACCGGGTCGCCTCGCGGAGGCAGCGGAGCCCGAGGCGCACCTCTCCCTCGCCCTGCGCGACCTCGGCATGCAGCTCGACGACCTCGGGCCCGCCGACAGGCGCGAGGCACGACGCATCCTGGCGCGACCGACGAGCTCGTACCAGGGCGACTACATCTCCTACCTGGCGGGCGCGGAGCTGAAGACCTCGTGCGGGCCGCAGGTGTGCGTGCACTGGGTCGACGAAGCGCCTGCCCGTGGTCGCGACGACACCCCGCCGCGGGCCGACACCGACGGCGACGGCGTCCCAGACCAGGTGCAGCTGACGCTCCGCACCTTCGAGAACGTCCGCAAGCGCACCGTGGCGATGGGCTACCGTCCGCCGCTCGTCGACGACGTGGACGTCGCCGACCCCGACGCCCGCGGCCGTTTCGACGTCTACCTCGCCGACCTCGGCTCGCTGCGCCCGTTCCCGCTGTTCGGCTACTGCGCCTGGGAGTCCAAGGCCGGGTACGACTACGCCGGTGCCGGCTACTGCGTCGTCGACAACGACTTCTCCGCGCGCCAGTTCAAGGCGCCGCCGCGCAAGAGCCTGCGCGAGACCATCGCCCACGAGTTCTTCCACGCCGTGCAGTTCGCCTACGACGCCGTCGAGGACCTGTGGTTCATGGAGTCCACGGCCACCTGGATCGAGGACGAGCTCTACGACCGCGCCAACGGCAACCGCAACTACCTCGACGAGTCCCAGCTCGCCTTCCCGAACCTGCCGATCGACGACCCGCTCGGCCGCTACGGCAACTGGGTGTTCATGCGCTGGCTCAGCGAGCGCTTCGGCCCCTCGATCGTGCTGCAGGCCTGGCGTCAGGCCGACTCGGTCGCCGGACCCGACAAGTGGGGTCTGCAGGCCATCGACACCGCGCTGCGCGCCCGGGGCACGACGCTCGCGGCGCAGCTCCCCCGCTACGCGGTCGACCTGAGGTTCGCCAAGCGCACCTTCGAGGAGGGCGGCGAGAGCAAGCTGTGGCGGCCGGCGTCGGCCGGTCAGCGCATCGGACTGAGCCGGCAGGCGCCGGTCAGCCAGGTCCAGCGTCTCGTGGTGCGTCAGACCGGGTCGCAGTCCCTGGTCGTGCCGACCCGGGACGCCACCAGCGGCATGCGTCGCCTCGTCGTCGCGGTCAAGACGCCGGCGAGGGCCCGGGGCGTACGCGTGAAGCTGGTGCAGGTGCGCAGCAACGGCAAGCGCGTCGTCCGTCCCGTCAAGGTCGACAAGCGGGGCTCCGGCACCGCGCGCATCGGGTTCGTGCGCAGCAACGTCGACCGCGTGCTGGTGCTCGCCACCGCCACCAGCTACAGGATGGTGTGCTGGCAGCGGCCCCCCACGGGGTTCTCCTGCGACGGCGCCCGTGTCGACGACAACCTGCCGGTCGCGGTGCAGGTGGCCGGCCGGCGCTAGACCCGAGCAGCAGACCCGAGCAGCAGACCCGAGCAGCAGGCCCGAGCAGCAGGCCCGACCTCAGCGGTCGAGCACCAGCTCCAGCGAGCTGATCAGGCAGCGCTGCGCGACCGTCGGAGCCAAGGACCTGCGCGTCGCCGCCGTCAGTCGGCTGACCATCACCGCGACCTCGATCTGCCCGGCGAGCGCGTCGGACCCGATCGTCTCCCGCAGCGTCCGCCGCAGCGCCGCGCGGGCGACGGCGTAGATCGGGGCGTCGTCCCACCCGTCGCGCAGCAGCTCGTACGACGCCTCGTCCGACCACCGGTAGCGACCCTGGGCGTGCTCGGTCAGCGACACGGCCGCGAGCAGGTGGTCGAAGCCGACGATCCCGTCGTCACGGGCGTACTCCCAGTCCACCAGCCCCGTGACCCGTCCGGGGCCGGGCCCGTCGCAGTCCACGGTGACGTTCTGCGCGGAGACGTCGCGGTGCTCGAGCACCTGCACGTCCAGGGCCTTCAGGTCGCGGCGCACCGCCTCCAGACGGCGTACGGTGCGCGCCTCGAGCGGCATCGTGCCCAGCGGGTCGAACACCGCGTCGAGCGCCGCCGCGGGGTTGCCGGGCCGCGCGGTGCCGAGGGCGAGCAGCCGGAGCTTGTCGTGCAGGTCCTCGATCGTCGCCACGGTGGTCGCGGGCCAGGTGAGGCCGTCGCGGTCCCCGTCGATCCACAGCGGCAGCCCGGCCAGACCCTCCTGCACCAGCCAGGAGCCCAACCGCCCCAGCTGCCGCGGGGCGATGCCCAGGGACGCCGCGCGCTCCTGCGCGTCCGCCTCGGCGCGCCGTCCCGAGGACCGGGCCGAGGTCAGCACGAGGCTCGGGTGCAGGTCGTCCTGCCGGAAGACGAAGACCGTCCGGCCGCCACTGCGCGAGACCGCGAGCAGCGACGCCTCCTCCAGCGACGGCGCGCGGCGCCCCGGCAGCCCCTTGACGCTGAAGTCCGCCCAGGCGTCGACCAGGTCCCGGCGTAGCGCGTCGAGCTCCTCGTCGGTCGAGGTCGGCAGGCGTCGCAATACGGCGGCTGCGAGATCGGTCGGCAGCGGCGACCGCGACACCCGCGCGCGCAGGCGGGGCGCTCGCGTGGCCGCGGCGGGCATCCCGTGGTTCAGCGCCCGCCGCAGCTGCGTCGCGTGGAAGTCGGCAGGGCCCGGCCACCGGGTGTCGAGCACCGCGGTGCGCGGGCTGGTGAGCCGGACGTAGCGGCCGGCGTCCGCCGTGCGACGGCCGGGCCACGGTCGAGTCATCCCTCGACCGTAGCCAGGTGCAACGACCGTGTGGTCATCTCACGGCGTTGCGCTGCTCACGCCCGGAGGCTCGCGCCGTGTCAGCAGGGACCGCACCACGTCGAGCTGCTCGGGCGCGAAGAAGCGGGCGAGCACCGCCCAGACCACGACGTAGACCGGACCGCCGACCAGCAGCTCCGCGAGCACGGGCAGGCTCAGCGCCCACAGCACCCCCACCAGCGCCACCGAGGCGGCCGCGGGCACGATCAGGGGCCGCACCAACGGCAGCTCCACCCCGGCGCGACGCAGGGCGTACACCGAGACGCCGGCCTGCACGACGTACGCGATCACCGTCGCGACGCCGGCGCCCACACCGCCGAAGGGCGGGATGAGGGCGAGGTTGAGCGCGACGTTGGTCACCGTGGCCGCGACCGAGCTGATGAACAGGGCGCGTCCGTCGTACGCCGCGACCAGCAGTGCGTTGCAGAAGAACGCGACGGCGTAGAACAGTGCCGCGGGCGCCAGCCAGAAGAGGATCTCGGCGCCGCGCTCGGCGTACTTGGCGCCAAAGAGCAGGTCGATCAGTCCCTGTCCCTCGAAGACCGCCACCGCGATGAAGGGCAGGTACACGAAGCCGCCGATGGCCATGGCGTGGCGGAACGCGTAGCTCCACTTCCACTTCTCCGGTGACCTGCTGACCACGGGGAAGATCGCCTGGTTGATGGCGAAGGCGACGAAGAGCGTGGTCTCGAGCAGTCGGTAGGCCACGGAGTAGACACCGACCGCACCGTCGCCCTTGAAGACCTCCAGCAGCACCGCGTCGAGACGGAACAGCAGCATCAGGACCAGTGCGGAGAGACCGAGCATCGCCGTCTGGCGTGCCGCGACGTGCAGGTCCGAGCGGTCCAGCGAGCCGAAGTCCGAGCGCACCCCCAGGCGACGCACCGCGACCACGTGGGCCAGCCACCCCAGCACCGTGCCGGCGAGGAATCCGGCCCCGACCCCGACGATGCCGTAGCCGAGCAGGGCGCCGAGCAGCACGCCGACGGCGGTGACGATGCGCTGACCGACCAGCGCAGCCGACGTGCTCGCAGGCCTCTCGAGGGCCACCGACACCGACCGGGCGGTCTTGCTCCACAGCTCCGGGAAGCCCGCGAGCAGGAAGAGCAGGACGCAGATCCAGCTCTCGGTCGTGGGCCGGGTGAAGGAGAGCGCCACCGCGGTCAGGGCGAAGATCGGCACCGCGACGGCCGTCTTCCACACCGTCGCCGCGGCGTACGCGCGGGGCAGGTCACGGGGGTCGGCCGCACCGCGGCGCACGACGTTCTCGTCGAAGCCCCACTGCGGCAGCGCGGAGACGATGAGCATGACCGCGAGGGCGTAGCTGATCGCGCCGAAGTCGTCCTGGCTGACCACGCGTGCCACGACGACGGTCCACGCGAGGGTCGCGATCTTGCCGAGCACCTCGGCGAAGGCACGCACCACCACGTTCACGGCCGTACGCCGGGTCGTCTCACCGACCTCGGCGCGCTCACTCACGACGATGACGAACCCTTCACGAGGCGATGCGGACCAAGGAGCCCGTCACGGTCTGGGGACGGGCACGCACGGTGCCCGGACACCGCTCCGGCAATGATGCCCTCTGCGTGAGGTCGACAAGGAGCATCCGGCGATTCCCCGCGGTCGACACATCGTGTGACAGCCCCGCCCACGCCCGGATCAGGCGGGCGAGGTGAGGTAGATCGCGCGGTGGTGGCACACGAGACCGGCCGAGGCGTACAGGCTGCGGGCGGCGTCGCTGTCACCGAGCACGTGCAGCCACAGGGTGCGGGCGCCGGACTCGGCGACCGCGTCGAGCAGCGAGACCAGCACGGCGCGCGAGAGCCCCTGACGTCGGGCTCGCGTGGTCGTGGTGAGACCGAGCAGACCGACGGTCTCGGGGCCCGCGGGGTCCACGACGACCCGGCCCGACGCGAGCGAGGGGTAGGCGGACCCTTCGGGCGCCGCGACCTCGGCGGACCAGCCGCGCACGGCTTCGTCGACGGGGTCCACGGTGCGGGCGAGGGCGACCTCGGTCGACGGCCGCGGGGGCGACGCCGCGCGCAGCAGGCGCAGGGCCCGCGAGACCGACCCCACCCACGTCTCGGTCGGGGACTCGCGCCGCGCCGGCGTCCAGCCGGCGTCCGCGAAGGCGACCGCGGCGGGGGAGTCCTCGACCACGCTCGCCCAGGGGTGTCGCCCGCGGGCCGCGTACCACCGCTCGACCTCGGCGACCGCGTCCCCGAGGGGGATCCCGGGATCGCCGACGGCGAGAGCGGACGTGCGCCGGGCGACGCGACGCCGGTCGCGGGTGTGGGGGTCCTCGTCCTCGTCGTCGCGCAGCAGCCACGCGCCCAGCGGCTCACGCGTACGCGCCGGGAACGACCGTGCCGCGGCGTGCTGCAGCGCGACCGCGTCGAGCCGCAGGCGCGTCGAGGGGCGGGGCGGCACCGGCTTGCCGGAGACCACCAGCGCGACGGGCACCCGATGCGCGACTCCGCTCTCGCTGCGTACGACCGCTGCCTGCTCGTCCCAGGCCTCCAGGACCCCCAGCACGTCGGTGAAAGCCGGCCCTCCAGTGGGTCCGACCTCGCCGGGCACCAGGCGGCGGAGCACGACGCGCTGTCCCACGATGTGGGGACCGAGACCGTGGGCGAGCACGCACGGATACTAGGCTCAGCCCCAGGAGCGGCAGCTGCCGTGCCGCACGCCTTCGAGCCCTCTGAGGACTCCGAGGGCTCAGCCAGCCCAGCGAGGAGGACCCGGTGACCTACGTCATCGCCCAGCCCTGTGTCGACGTCAAGGACCGCGCCTGTGTCGACGAGTGCCCCGTCGACTGCATCTACGAGGGCAAGCGGATGCTCTACATCCACCCCGACGAGTGCGTCGACTGCGGTGCCTGCGAGCCGGTCTGCCCGGTCGAGGCCATCTACTACGAGGACGACACCCCCGGCGAGTGGGCGGAGTACTACGAGGCCAACGTGAAGTTCTTCGACGACCTCGGCTCGCCCGGCGGCGCGGCGAAGATGGGTGAGATCGACAAGGACCACCCGATCATCGCGGCCCTGCCTCCGCAGAACCAGGACTGACCTCCCGGTGAGCGCCCGCGCGCTCCCGGGCGTCGAGAAGACGGTCTCCGGGCGTCTGCCCGACTTCCCCTGGGACCACCTCACGGCGTACGCCGAGCGCGCCCGGGCGCACCCCGACGGCATCGTCGACCTCTCGGTCGGCACGCCGGTCGACCCGACCCCGCAGATCGTGCAGGGGGCGCTCCGGGCGTCCGCGGACACTCCCGGCTACCCGGTCACCGTCGGCAACGCCGAGACGCGTCAGGCTGCCATCGACTGGATGGGCCGCACGCTCGGAGTGACCGAGGTCGGCCTCGACGCGGTCATCCCGGTGATCGGGTCCAAGGAGCTCATCGCCTCGCTCGCCGGCCACCTCGGGCTGGGGGCCGGCGACACGGTCGCCTATCCAGCCCTGGCCTACCCGACGTACGAGGTCGGGGCGGTGCTCGCCGGCTGCGACGCCGTCGCGGTCGACGCGACGACCGAGCAGGGGCGTACGCGCCTGGAGCAGCTGCCCGATGGACCGCCGCGCCTGCTGTGGCTCAACAGCCCCGCGAACCCGACCGGACGGGTCCTCGACGCCGCCACGCTGCGCGAGGTGCTCACCTGGTGCCGCGCCCACGGGGTGCTGCTGGTCTCCGACGAGTGCTACGTCGAGCTCGGCTGGGACGCCGAGCCGGTCTCGGTGCTGCACCCCGACGTCTGTGGCGGGTCCCTCGAGGGCGTGCTGGCGGTGCACTCGCTGTCGAAACGGTCCAACCTCGCCGGCTACCGGTGTGCGTTCGTCGCGGGCGACCCCCGGGTGGTCGGCGAGCTGCTCGCGGTCCGCAAGAACCTCGGACTGCAGCTCCCCGAGCCGCAGCAGCGGGCGATGGTCGCGGCGCTGGGCGACGACCTGCACGTCGCCGAGCAGCGCGAGGTGTACGCGGCACGCCGCGCCCAGCTGCGCGACGCCTTCACCGGCGCCGGCTTCGGCCTCGACCACTCCGAGGGAGCGCTCTACCTGTGGGCGACCCGCGGCGAGGACTGCTGGACCACGGTGCGCGACCTCGCCGAGCAGGGCATCCTCGTGGCCCCGGGGTCGTTCTACGGCGAGGCGGGCGCCGAGCACGTACGCATCGCCTTCACCGCCACCGACGAGCGCGTCGCCGCCGCCGCCGAACGCCTCCGCGCCTGAGGGAGCCGCCGGTCAGGGCCTCGGTCGCTCCAGGCCGAGCAGCTGCAGCAGCGAGGTCGACAGGCCGTGCACGACCCCCTCGCGCGGTCCGTCGTCGAGGGCGGCGGTGAGGCACAGGGCCCTGATGGCTGCGGCCAGCCACGCGTCGGGCACGGGGGAGTCGTGGTGGCCCGAGGCCCGCAGGTCGGCCAGGAGGCGCGCGAGGGGTTCGTCGCTGACGGCGTCGCGTGCGACGTTCGCGAGGCGCTCGGAGACCAGGGAGATCAACGCGTGCCGCGCGCGAGCGCGGTCGACCACTGCGGTCGCAAACGCCACGACGCTCTCGGCGAGAGGGCGTCGGTCGAGCTCGGCCATGCCCTCGAGGAGCTCGGGCACGAAGGTGGCGGCCTCGCGGGTGATCAGCGCGTCGATCACCGCGTCGCGGTCGGCGAAGTGACGGTAGACCGTCTGCCGCGCGAGTCCGGACCGCTCGGCGAGACCGTGCATCGTGAGGTCGCGCTCGCTCTCCCAGACCGCGGCGGCGGTGTCGAGGATGTGCTCGCGGTTGTGCCGTGAGTCGGCGCGACCGGTCTGCGCGTCCCTCATGGCGGCAGGATAGGTCGTCTCGAAATGTGACATCTGTCGCGGAACGCGTGACCGTAAGCGCTCGCGCATCGTAGAAGTGTGACAGTTGTCCACTTTCAAGGAGTCCGTATGACGCTCGACCGTCGCTCGTTCCTCGGAACATCTGCCGCCACCGGTGCTGCCGTGGCCCTCTCCGGGGTCGCCGGCGCCGCGACCCCGGCGGCCGCAGCGACCCGTACACCCGTACGCCGGCTCGAGCGTCGCGCCGTCATCATCGGCTCCGGCTTCGGCGGCGGCGTCGTCGCGCTCCGGCTGGCGCAGGCCGGGGTCGACAACCTCGTGCTCGAGCGCGGACGCTGGTGGCGCCCGGCGCCGAACTCCGACACCTTCCCGACGATCAAGACCCTCGACGAGCGTGCGCTGTGGCGGGGCTCCGACCTCACCCAGCCGTTCCCGACCGCCCTCTTCGGCGACTTCAGCGCCGCGAGCCTCAACCCGTACGTCGGGCTCATCGACGCCCACGTCGGCACCGGCATGACCGCGTTGTGCGCCGCCGGTGTCGGCGGCGGCTCGCTGATCTACCAGGGCATGAGCCTGCAGCCGAACCGTGAGGTCTTCGAGAGCATCTTCCCGGCCGGTGTCGACTACACCGAGATGAACCGGCGCCACTACCGTCGCGCCGGCCGGGTGCTGCACATCCAGACCGCGCCCGACGAGCTCATCGCCAGTGAGAACTACAAGGCGCCTCGCGCCTTCCGGCGCCGCGCGCGTGAGGCCGGCTACCGGGTCGAGAAGACCCCGATGCCCATCGACTGGGACTTCTCGCTCGCCGAGCTGCGCGGGGAGATGAAGCCGGCGTACACCACGGGCGACACCGGCCTCGGGGTCAACAACGGCGGCAAGTTCAGCGTCGACAAGACCTACATCGCCAAGGCGATGCGTACGGGGCGCACCACCGTGTGGGCCCAGCACGAGGTCGTCGACATCGAGCAGGACCGGCGCGGCCGCTACCTCGTGCACGTGCACAAGACCGACCGGCGCGGGCGCGTGCTGGCCCGCAAGGTCATCCGTACGCCCACGCTGGTCATGGGCGCCGGGTCGATGGGCACGACCAAGATGCTCACCCGCGCCAAGGCGTTGGGTGCCATCCGTGGCCTGCCGGACGAGATCGGCGAGGGCTGGGGCAGCAACGGCGACCGCATCTACGTGTGGGAGTCGCTGACCGAGGACTTCGGGCGCTTCCAGGGCGGCCCGGTCATCTACGACTCCAAGGACTGGAAGGACGCCCGCACCGCCAACACCGTCATCCAGGCCTCGCTGCCACCCCTGCCCCTGGAGCTGCAACGACTCAACGCCACCATCCTCGTCGGCTTCGGGGTCAGCCCCGACCGTGGCCGCTGGGTCTACGACCCGCTGGGCGACGAGGCGCGCCTGCTGTGGAACCCGCTCAACGACCTGCGGTCCTTCGGGGCGATCCACGAGCGCGTGCTCCGCATCAGCGGCGGCACCGTGCTCGACACCAACGCCGCGGTCAACACCACCTGGCACGGTCTCGGCGGAGCGGTGATGGGGGAGGCCTGCGACCTCGACGGCCGGGTCAACGGCATGCGCGGGCTGTACGTGCTCGACGGCGCCCTGATCCCCGGCTCCACGGGGGCGTGCAACCCCTCGCTGACCATCGCGGCCGTCGCCGAGCGTGCCATGGACCGCATCGTGAAGCGCGACGTGGGACGCGTCATCTGACGCGGCAGCTCACTCCCCGCCCCCGGGGCATGTAACCCCATGTTGTGGCGGCTCCGCGCGGCCCCGGGGCCGCGCGGAGCGACCACAACATGGGGTTACATGCGCGTACGGACGGCGCGATCAGTCGACGACGTCGACGTGCACGTGGTCGCGGTGCAGCAGGATGTCGCGGTCCCCGGGCCGTAAGCTCGACACCTCGTAGTCGCGCCACCCCGAGCCCGAGCGCGCGGCGGTCCAGATGCGCTCGTCGAAGATGACCGTCTCGACCTTCAGCCGCTCGGCGTGAGCGACGAGGTACTGCGCGACCGCCCAGCCCTCCCGGTTCAGCGCCTCGTCGCCGACGGGCCGGAAGAAGATGTCGACCGCACGACCCTCGTAGTGGGCCGAGCCCGGGATGTGTCCCGTCGACACCCCGCCGGGCGCGAAGCCGCCGAGCGGCAGCTCACCGAAGGTGCGGGTCACGTCACGGCGTACGCGTGCCGCCGCCGGGGTCAGCCCGGCCGGGTTGAGACGGTCGGAGAGGTCCTCCTCGAAGGCGCGCCGCACGGTGCAGCTGAAGCGGGCGGGGGAGTAGCCGGTCAGCGCCGAGGCCAGCACCCGGGAGTCCTCCTCGTGCTGGCCGTACGCGTCGGGGAACGCCGAGCGCTGCACCTCCTGCGCGGCGACCGTGATCTCGAGGTCGGTGTAGCCCGGCACCTGCTCGAGCGCGTCGTAGAAGGCGTTGATCGCGTAGCGGGGCCGCTGCACCTGCGCCTCGGTGCCCCACCCCTGCGACGGACGCTGCTGGAACATCCCCAGGGAGTCGCGGTCGCCGTAGTCGAGGTTGCGCCACTTGCTCTCCTGGCGCGCCGTGGCGATGGCGATCGTCACGGCCCGCGCCGGCAGGTCCCGCTCGACCCCGATCGCGGCGATCAGGGCGACGTTCTCGGCCTGCTCGGTGTCGAGCTCGACGGTGCGGCCGCCCACCGTGGCCTCGCAGCGGGCGGGGTCGGGCAGGGGGCCCACGCCGTAGAAGATCGACAGACCGATCCCGGCGAAGACCACGGCTGCGACGACCAGCCCGACGAGGGTCCGCACGGGGTGGTCAGTTCGCGTGGAGCGCGGCGTTCAGCTCCACACCGGTGCCCTGCCGGGCGACGGCCTCGACCGCGCCGGTCGAGGAGTTGCGGCGGAACAGCAGCCCCGGGACGCCGGAGAGCTCGGCGGCCTTCACGGTCTCGCCGTCGCGGTCGGTCCCGACGAGCAGCACCTTCGTGCCGGCCGTGACGTAGCAGCCGGCCTCGACCGCGCAGTCGTCGCCCAGCGAGATGCCGATGCCGGCGTTGGCGCCCAGCAGGCACCGCTCGCCGATGGAGATCACCTGCTTGCCGCCACCGGACAGCGTGCCCATGATCGAGGCCCCGCCACCGACGTCGGACCCGTCGCCGACGACGACTCCGGCGCTGATGCGTCCCTCGATCATCGAGGACCCCAGGGTGCCGGCGTTGAAGTTGCAGAACCCCTCGTGCATCACCGTGGTGCCCTCGGCCAGGTAGGCCCCGAGGCGTACGCGGTCGGCGTCGGCGACGCGTACGCCCGAGGGCACGACGTAGTCGACCATGCGCGGGAACTTGTCCACGCCGTAGACGGTGACGTGGTGCCCCGCAGCCACGAGCCGCAGCCGCGTCATCTCGAAGCCCGGCACGGCGCACGGCCCGAGGTTGGTCCACACGACGTTGGACAGCAGGCCGAACAGACCTTCCATCGACGTGCCGTGCGGCGCCACGAGCCGGTGGCTGAGCAGGTGCAGCCGCAGCCAGGCCTGGGTGGTGAGCTCGGGGGCGGCGGCCAGGTCGTCGTCGGTGACGGTGACGACCTCGCGGCGTACGCCCCGCAGCTCGGCCAGCGCGCTCACGCGGGGGTCCTCGACCAGGGCGGTCAGCTCCGCCGGGGCCGTCGCGTCGGCCACGGTGTCGGCCGGCGCGGGACCCAGGGCCGGGGCGGGGAACCAGACGTCGAGGACGGTGCCGTCCGCGCTGGTGCCGTCGGCGACGACGGTGGCCACACCGTGGCCCCAGGCGGAGGTGGCGGGCGCCGGACGTGCGGTCGCGGGATCGGTCGAGGAGGTCTGTGCGGTCACGGGCCCAGCCTACGGAGGGCCGAGAGGGCCCTGACCGGGGCGCTTCCTTGCCCTAGTCTCGTCGTCCATGAGCTCGACAGGCGAAGGTATGGCCCGCTGGAAGAACCTCGTGATGGACACGGCCATCGACGAGACGACACTCGGCAGCTTCTGGGCGGCGGCCCTCGGCGACGGGGTGCTGAGCGACAACATGGTCGACGGGGCGCCCGACGTGCAGGTGCCGCCGGGTGAGGTGACACCGCTGGGCATCCGGATGCTCCCGATCGGTGAGCACCCCGCGACCCGCAACCACGTGCACCTCGACATCTTCACCGACTCCGTGGAGTCGTTGCTCGAGCTGGGCGCCAGCCCGCACGAGTCCGGCGAGATGCCCGAGGGGCTGCCGTGGACGGTGATGCGCGACCCCGAGGGCGGGGAGTTCTGCGCCTTCGTCCGGGAGCCCGCCCCGCGGTACCGCCTCCACGCCGTGGTCGTCGACAGCACGGACCCCGAGCGCGCGGCCCGCTGGTGGGGCGAGGTCTTCGGCGTCGAGCCGCTGGACCACGAGGACCACTGGACACTGGCGGGCGTCCACCCCGTCGAGCAGGTGACCATCGACTTCGTGAAGGTGCCCGAGCTGGCCGCGGCCAAGGGGCGGCTCCGCTTCGACGTGTACGGCGACGTCGACGCCCTGCTCGCCCACGGGGCCACCGAGGCGCGCGCCGAGTCCGGCACCCACGTGCTCGCCGACCCCGACGGCCACCACTTCGGCGTCCACCTCGAGTCCCACTGACGTGGGGGCCGCACTCGACCTGACCACCGACGTCGTCTCGCTCACGGCCGCGCTGGTCGACGTCTTCTCCGAGTCCGGCCAGGAGGCCGAGCTCGCCGACGCCGTCGAGGCCGCGTTGCGCGCTCTGCCGCACCTCGAGGTCACCCGCCTGGGGCACAACGTCGTCGCGCGCACGGACCTCGGCCGGGCCGAGCGCGTGGTGATCGCCGGGCACCTCGACACGGTGCCGGCTCACGACAACTTCCCCTCGCGGCTGGACGAGGCCGCCGGGCTGCTGCACGGCCTCGGGTCCTGCGACATGAAGGGCGGCGTCGCGGTCGCGCTGCGCATGGCCGCGACCGTGCCGGAGCCGGTGCGCGACGTGACGTACGTGTTCTACGAGGCCGAGGAGGTCGAGGAAGAGCGCAACGGCCTGCGACGCCTCGCCGAGACCGCCCCGGAGCTGCTCGTCGGCGACTTCGCGATCCTCATGGAGCCCTCCGACGCGCGCGTCGAGGCCGGGTGCCAGGGCACCCTGCGCGTCGAGGTCACGACCGCCGGTGAGCGCGCCCACTCGGCCCGCTCGTGGATGGGGGCCAACGCCATCCACGCCGCAGCGCCGATCCTTGCGCTGCTGGCCGCGTACGAGCCGCGCCGCCCGGTCATCGACGGGCTGGAGTACCGCGAGGGCCTCAACGCCGTCCGGGTCTCCGGCGGGGTCGCCGGCAACGTCGTGCCGGACTCCTGCACGGTCACGGTGAACTACCGCTTCGCCCCCGACCGGTCGACCGAGGAGGCGCTCGCGCACGTGCACGAGCTGTTCGCGGCGTACGACGTGGTGTGCACCGACCTGGCCCCCGGTGCGCTGCCGGGCCTGACCCGCCCGGCCGCGGCGGCGTTCATCGAGGCGGTCGGCGGCGACGTGGGCCCGAAGTTCGGGTGGACCGACGTCTCCCGCTTCACCGGTCTGGGCGTGCCGGCGGTGAACTACGGCCCCGGTGACCCGCTGCTGGCCCACAAGCAGGACGAGCACGTGCCGCTGGCACAGCTGCGCCACGTCGAGCAGCGGCTGCGTACGTGGCTCGAGGGGTGACGGCCACACCGCGCGGCGTCTGACAGGATCTCGGCGTGCCGGAACCCACCACGCAGGCCGACAGCCCCACCGAGGAGCAGCGGGACGACCGCGTCCACAGCCGCGGACCGGTGCAGTACCGCCGCAAGCAGCGACAGGGCACCACCACCGACCAGCACCTCCTGGACTCCCACCAGGACAGCGACTGGGTCCACACCGACCCGTGGCGGGTGCTGCGGATCCAGTCCGAGTTCGTCGAGGGCTTCGGCGCTCTCGCCGAGCTCGGTCCCGCGATCGCGGTCTTCGGCTCGGCGCGCACCGGCACCGACCACCCCGCGTACGCCCAGGGCGTCGAGCTCGGTCGCCGGCTGGCCGAGGCCGGCTTCGCCGTCGTCACCGGCGGCGGCCCCGGAGCCATGGAGGCCGCCAACAAGGGCGCGTGCGGCGCCGACGGCGTGAGCGTCGGGCTCGGCATCGAGCTGCCCCACGAACAGGGCCTCAACGACTGGGTCGACCTCGGCATCAACTTCCGCTACTTCTTCGCCCGCAAGACGATGTTCGTGAAGTACACCCAGGGCTTCGTCGTGCTCCCCGGCGGCTTCGGCACCCTCGACGAGCTCTTCGAGGCGCTCACCCTCACCCAGACCGGCAAGGTCACCTCCTTCCCGATCGTGCTGCTCGGTACGGACTACTGGGGAGGCCTCGTGGACTGGCTGCGCGACACCATGCTCGCCGCCGGGGCGATCAACGCCGCGGACCTCGACCTGATCCATGTCACCGACAGCGTCGACGAGGCCATCGAGCACATGGTCGCCGGCCGGCGTCAGGACTGAGACCAGGGCGGAGGTCAGGTTTCCCGTGGAGCTCTTCTTCGCCCTGCTGGCCCTCGTCGTGGTCGCCGTTGGCGTCTGGGTGGCCCGAGGCGGCGGCGACCGCTTGCAGCCGCCGCGGCGATGAGGCCCACGGGCGGGGGCGCACGCGGGATGATGCGCGGGTGACCCGCCCCTCCTCCCGTGCTCTCGCCGCGGCCGCGGGTGCGCTGCTGCTCACCGCGACCGGTCCGGGGGTTCCGGGAAGCACAGCCGTCGCGCCGCTGTCCCAGAGGTCGGCCGACCGGCTGCCCGACGCCGGACGGGTCGAGATCGGCCGCAGCGTCCAGGACCGTCCGATCCACGCGTGGCGCGTCGGCGACGCGGGCGCTCGACGCACCGTGGTGCTCGTCGCGACGCTGCACGGCGACGAGCCGGCGCCCCGCCGCATCCTCCGGCGGCTGCGACAGGGACCGGAGGTCTCGGGTGTGGACCTGTGGGTCGTGCCGGTCGCCAACCCCGACGGTCTGGCCGCCCGCACGCGCCAGAACGCCCGCGGCGTCGACCTCAACCGCAACTTCCGGGAGAGCTGGGCTCCCGGGGCCCGCGACGAGAAGTACCCGGGTCATCGGGCGGCGTCGGAGCCCGAGACCCGCGCGCTGGCGCGCTTCCTGGCCCGCGTCGACCCCGATCGGGTCCTCAGCTACCACCAGCCGCTGCTCGGTGTGGACACCTACGAGCAGAAGCGCCCCGCCTTCACCCGACGGGTCGCGACCGCACTGGGTCTGCCGCTGCGGTCCTTCGACTGCCGCGGCGGCTGCCACGGCACCTTGACGCAGTGGTTCAACGCCCGACGCGACGGCACGGCCCTGACCGTGGAGTACGGTCGCGGGCTGACCAGGGCGGGCGTACGCCGTGGCGTCGCCGGCGTCCTCGAGGCGATCGGTGCGCGGCGCTGACCCGCTCGGACGCCCACAACTTCACGAGGGCACGCCGAAGTGGGATAATGGTGGGCGCGTCCGCGACTTGCGGCGCACACGACCCACCTGAAAAGAGGTACAGGCATGGCGGCCATGAAGCCGCGGACCGGTGACGGTCCGCTCGAGGTCACCAAGGAGGGTCGCGGCCTGGTCATGCGCGTCCCGCTCGAGGGTGGCGGACGACTCGTGGTCGAGCTGAACGCCGACGAGGCGGGCGACCTGCGCACCGCGCTCGAGGGCGTACTGTCCTGACGCTCCTGACGACGGGGGCCGACCCAGCAGGGGTCGGCCCCCGTCGCACGTCCGGACTCGTCCGGCAGGGCCCGTCCGCGGCTTGAGTAGGGTCGCAGCCATGCTCATGCCGCACCAGGTCGAACCGCCCACGATCGCGTTGAGCGCGCTCGACCCGCACGAGGTCGCAGAGGCCGAGATCATCGCGCTCGCCGTCGCACCGCGGCCCGACACGTCGGGCAGTACCCCGGAGGCCCCGCTCATCGGTCCCGGCGCCGAGCAGTTGCTGGACCGTCTCGACGACGCGGGCGTCGATCTCTTCGCCTGGCTCGAGCACGCCGGGTGCGCCGGCGCCGCCGGCCAGGTCGCCGAGGTGCCCGCGGTGGCCCTGGGCGACCTGACCGCCCTCGGCCACCCCGGCCTCACGCGGCTCCTGCTCGTCGGGGTCGGCGCCGAGACGTCCACGGACCTGCGGCGTGCTGGGGCGGCCCTGGCGCGGCGTACGCGGGACTGCGGCAGCGTGGTCACCACGCTCGCGGCCGGCTGCGACGACGCGCTGCTCGGTGCCCTGGTCGAGGGGCTGGTGCTCGGCTCCTTCGTCTTCCACATGAAGTCCGGCAAGGCGCCGCACACCCCGGTGGCACAGGTGGTGCTGGCCGCCGTGCCCGACGCCGAGGACCGCGGTGCAGCGCTCACCCGCGCCTGTGCCGTCGCGGGCGCCGCCTGGCTCTCCCGCACCCTCGCGCTGGTGCCCAGCAACATCAAGAACCCCGCCTGGTTGGCCGCTCAGGCCGAGCGGGTCGCGGAGTCCAGCGGCCTCGAGATCGAGGTGTACGACGAGCACGCGCTCGCCGCGCAGGGCTTCGGCGGCATCGTCGGCGTCGGCCAGGGGTCGGCGACCCCGCCGCGGCTGGTGAGGTTGGCGTACGACCCGCCCGGGGCGACGCGTTCGACCCCGCACGTGGTGCTGGTCGGCAAGGGCATCACCTTCGACACCGGTGGCCTGTCGATCAAGTCCTCCGACGGCATGAGCACGATGAAGCGCGACATGACCGGTGGCGGCGTGGTGCTGGCGACGATGGGTGCTCTCGCCGAGGTCGGCTGCCCCGTCCGCGTGACCGGGCTCATCGCTGCCGCGGAGAACGCCGTCGGGGAGAGCTCGATCCGCCCGGGCGACGTGCTGCGTCACCACGGCGGGCGCACCAGCGAGGTCACCAACACCGACGCCGAGGGTCGCCTGGTCATGGCGGACGCGCTGGCCTACGCCGCGGCCGAGCTCGAGCCGACCGTGCTCGTCGACGTCGCCACCCTGACCGGTGCGGTGAAGCTCGCCCTGGGACTGCGCACCGGTGGCCTGTTCGCCACCGACGACGCGCTCGCCGGCCACCTCCTCGACGCCGGTGCGGCCGGCGGCGAGCCGCTGTGGCGGATGCCGCTGATCGAGGACTACGAGCCCCTGCTCGACTCCGAGGTCGCCGACGCCGACAACGCCCCCGGCGGCGCCGGCGCCATCACCGCGGCGCTGTTCCTGCGGCACTTCACCGGGGGTCTCCCGTGGGCGCACCTCGACGTCGCCTCGGTCGGCGACTCCCCGGTCGACGTGGGCGAGTGGAGCCTCGGGGCCACGGGCTTCGGGTCACGGGTGCTGCTGCACTGGCTGGGCTCCGCGGAGCCCGTCGCGGGCGTACGCGGCCGCGACGGAGGCAGGGACGCGGGGCGCTTCGGCTGGCTGCGGGCCCTGGCTCGCTGAGCCCTGACCGGGACCGATGACTCTGGCGCGACGCGCCGGTCCGTACGACCATGACCCGAGCGGCCCCGTCCGAGGGCCAGGTCACGGACCCGAGGAGTGCCCATGAGCGCCGAGCTCGTTCCCTACCTGATGTTCTCCGGCGACGCGCGCGCCGCCCTGGAGCTGTACCACGCGACCTTCGGCGGCGAGGTCGAGGTGATGACGTTCGCCGACATGGGGGGCATGGGGCTGCCCGAGGACCAGCACGACCTGATCATGCACGCCTCGCTCAGCGCGCCGGGCGTGCACGTGTTCGTCAGCGACACGCCCGAGTCGATGGGGGAGGCCCACGCCAACGGGTCGATGGCGCTCGCCGGCAGCGACACGACGACGCTGCGGGGCTGGTGGGACGCTCTCGCCGAGGGCGGCACCGTCGACGTGCCGCTGGAGAAGGCGCCCTGGGGTGACCTCTACGGGCAGGTCAAGGACCGCTTCGGCGTCGACTGGATGTTCAACGTCGCGGACGACACCGCGACGGGATGAGCGTCGGTCCTCGGATCAGCTCTGCTCGCGCTTCTTCGCGACCAGCAGTCCGTCGCCGACCGGCAGCAGGACGGTGAGGAGGTCCTCGGAGGAGCGGACCTCCTTGCCGAGCTCGCGCACGGCGACGGTCTCCTCGTCACGCTGCGCGGGGTCGGCCACCTTGTCGTGCCACAGCGCGTTGTCGAAGACCACGACGCCACCGGGACGCAGCAGTCGGAGGGCCTCGTCGAGGTAGTCGGGGTACTCCCGCTTGTCGCCGTCGACGAAGACCAGGTCGTACGCCGCGTCGGTCAGCCGCGGGACCACCTGCAACGCGTCGCCGGGGATGGTGCGCGCCCGCCCGCTGCCGAAGCCGGCCTCGCCGAAGGTGAGCTTCGCGAGCCGCTGGTGCTCGACCTCGGTGTCGATGGTCGTGAGCACCCCGTCGGGGCGCATGCCGCGCAGCAGCCAGGTGCCGGAGACCCCGGTGCCGGTGCCGATCTCCACGACGGTGCGGGCCTCGACGAGCGAGGCGAGCATGCGCAGCGCGGCGCCGGTGCCGGTGGAGACCGGCGAGCACCCGACCTCGGCAGCCCGCGCCCGCGCCTTGGCCAGCACCTCGTCCTCGCCGACGAAGTCCTCGGCGTAGCTCTGGCTGGCGGGCTTGAGACCGGAGATGGCGGGCTCCTCGATCGGCGGGGTGTCGGGGCGACGGTCCCTGCCGCGCAGGGAGTCCTCGGCGCGGACTCTACCGCCAGGACGCGCCCGCTCCCCAGAGGCTCATCGGCTCTCGACAGCCCTCTCTCAGGGTGGTCTCACCTGCGGGCCCTAGCGTCGGGTGCATGGAGCCGGACTGGGACGCGCTGGTGCGTCGACACGCCGACACGGTGCACCGGGTGGCGCTGCGCCTGACCGGTGACCGGGAGGAGGCGGCAGACCTCACGCAGGACACCTTCGTGCGGGCCTTCACCGCCTGGGACCGCTTCGCCCCCGAGCACGAGGGCGCCGAGGCCGCGTGGCTGCGACGCATCGCCACCAATCTCTTCCTCGACGGCGCCCGGCGCCGCGCCCGCATCCGCTTCGACGCGCTGCTGCCCGACCGGGCCGACCGCGTCGAGGAACCGGCCGGCGCCGCCGACCTGCCGCTGCACGAGCGCACCCTGGAAGCGGACGTGCTCGCGGCTCTGCACGCACTGAGCCCCCCGTTCCGGGCCGCGGTGGTGCTCTGCGACATCGAGGGCGTCAGCCACGACGAGGCGGCGGAGACGCTCGGGGTGCGCGTCGGCACGGTGCGTACGCGCCTGCACCGCGCCCGTGGTCAGTTGCGCGACGCGCTGGCGCACCGTCGCACGCCGACGCGGCGACGGTGGGCGGCCCCGCTCGCGATGCCGATGCCGGGCCTGACCTGATCGATCCCCGAGCGCGGCGCCGGGAACCCGGTCGCGTGCTCGTGGGGCTCAGGTCGCCTCGTCGTCGTACGGCGGCCGCTGCCCCGCCTTGAGCGGCCGCATACCGCGCGGCAGCGCCTCGGTGTCGCGGTCGACGCCCTCCCAGGCGCCGCTGAGCTGCTTGCGCACGACCTTGCGGGGGTCGAGGTCCTCGAACTCGAAGTCCGCGAAGTCGGGGCCCAGCTCGTTGCGGAGCTCGTCACGGGCGCTGTCGGAGAACTCCTTGACCCGGCGCAGCGTGCGCCCCGCCGTGCGCGCGAACTCCGGCAGCCGGTCGGGCCCGAAGACGACGAGCCCCACCACGAGCAGCACCACGAACTCGCTGAACCCGACTCCCAGCACGAGGTGAACCTACTCCCGGAGCCCGCGTGGCGCGATCACGTGGGCGACCAGGTGGCTCATGAGCGGGCGATCAACGGGCGGTCGGCGTGAGACCGAGCTGCATGCCGGCCAGGCCGCGACCGCGGCCGGCGAGCCCCGAGGCGGTCTGGGTCAGCACGCGCGCGGCCGGCGAGTCGGGGTCGGCCACGACGACCGGCTTGCCGCGGTCGCCACCGGCTCGCAGCTCGAGCTCGAGCGGCACCCTCGCCAACACGGGCACGTCGTAGCCGAAGCGCTCGGCCAGCGTGGCCGCCACGCGGTCGCCACCGCCGGAGCCGAAGACCTCGATCGGGTGCTCGGGGCCGCAGTGCGGGCACGGCAGGTAGGACATGTTCTCCACGACGCCGATGACGCGCTGGTGCATCATCGAGGCCATCGTGCCGGCGCGCTCGGCGACCTCGGCGGCGGCCTCCTGCGGGGTCGTCACCACGACCACCTCGGAGCTCGGCAGGTGCTGCCCGAGGCTGATCGCGATGTCGCCGGTGCCCGGGGGCAGGTCGAGGAGCAGCACGTCGAGGTCGCCCCAGTAGACGTCGGCGAGCATCTGCTTCAGCGCACGGTCGAGCATCGGGCCACGCCAGGCGACGACCTGGTCGCGGCGCGGCTTGAGCATGCCGATGCTGATCACCGAGGGGCCGAGCTCGGTCGGCACCGGCATGATGAGGTCGTCGACCTGCGTGGGCCGCGTGTCCGCCACACCCAGCATCGCGGGGATGGAGTGGCCGTAGATGTCGGCGTCGACGATGCCGACCTTGAGGCCCTGCTTGGCCATCGCGACCGCGAGATTGACCGTCACCGAGGACTTGCCCACGCCGCCCTTGCCCGAGGCGATCGCGATGGTGCGGGTGAGGTTGCCCGGCTTGCCGAAGGGCACCTCGCGCTCCTGCACGCCGCCGTTGAGGACGGTCTTGAGCTCCTCGCGCTGCTCGGGGGTCATCACCCCGAGCGTGACCTCCACCCGGCTGATGCCGGGCACCTTGCCGACGGCCTCGGTGGTGTCGCGGGTGATGGTGTCCTTCAGCGGACAGCCGGAGACGGTCAGCAGCACCGTGATGGCGGCGACGCCGTCGGCGTCGACCTCCACGGAGTCGACCATGCCGAGCTCGGTGATGGGGCGACGGATCTCGGGGTCGTTGACGGTGGCCAGTGCGGCGTTCACCTGGTCGATCACGGGGGAGGACATGCCTCCAGGCTACGGGTTCAGCGTGACCCGTCCGAGCCGGGAGCGGCGTCGTCCGCGTCACTCGTCGTCGAGGCGCCCCCCTCGTCCTGGGACGGGGTCGGCAGCCGCTCCTCGAGGTCGGAGAGCAGCGACCGCATCTCCGAGCGCATGTAGTCGCGGGTGGCGACCTCCCCGAGCGCCATGCGCAGCGAGGCGACCTCGCGGGCGAGGAACTCCATGTCGGCGTGGGCGCGCGCGTCGGCCTGCCGGTCCTGCTCGGCCTGCACGCGATCGCGCTGCTCCTGGCGGTTCTGGGCCAGCAGGATCAGCGGCGCGGCGTAGGAGGCCTGCAGGCTCAGCACCAGGGTCAGGAAGATGAACGCGTACGGGTCGAACCGCAGCGGCTCGGGCGCCAGCGTGTTCCACAGCAGCCACGCGGCGACCAGCGCGGTCATGTAGAGCAGGAACGTCGCCGTGCCCATGAAGCGCGCGAAGCGCTCGGCGAAGGTGCCGAAGGAGTCCGGGTCGAACGTGGGACGCGGCAGCCGGCGCGAGACGTCGCGCGGGGTGTCGAGCTTGGCCTTGCCGTCGCCGCCGCCGAGCCGGGTGCGCGCGAGCCGCGACTCGCGCTCAGCCACGGCTCGGTCCACCCGCGAGGTCGGGCACCGACGAGGAGGCCGCAGCGCGCCGCCGGCTCGCCGCCGCGCTCAGCCGGTTGCCCGGCGCGCCCCGGTCGCGCCAGTTGCGGGGCAGCATGTGGTCGAGCAGGTCGTCGACGGTGACCACCCCGAGCAGCCGCTGGTCGGCGTCGACGACCGGGCAGGCCACCAGGTTGTACGCCGCCATGTGCGCCGCGACCTCCTCCAGCCCGGCCTCGGGGCGGATGGGGTCGGTGCCGGAGTCGATGCAGCCCGCGACGAGCGTGGACGGTGGCTCGCGCAGCAGCTTCTGGATGTGGGCGAGTCCGACGTAGCGACCGGTGGGCGGCTCGTACGGCGAGCGGCAGACGTAGACCAGGGCACCGAGGCTGGGGGTGAGGTCGGGGTTGCGCACGTGCGCGAGCGCCTCGGCGACCGTGGCGTCGGGCGGCAGGATCACCGGCTCCGGGGTCATCATCCCGCCCGCGGTGAGGTCGTCGTAGCTCATCAGACGCTTGACGTCCTCGGCGTCCTCGGGCTCCATCAGCTCCAGCAGGGTCGCGGCCACCTCGGGCGGGAGGTCGGCGATGAGATCGGCGGCGTCGTCGGCGCTCATCTCCTCGAGCACGTCGGCCGCGCGCTCGGAGTCGAGACTGCCGACGATGGAGACCTGGTCCTCGTCGGGGAGCTCCTCGAGCAGGTCGGCCAGCAGCTCGTCGTCGAGCACCGCGACGACCTGCCCGCGCCGGTCGGCGGGCAGCTCGCGCAGCACCTGGGCGGCGTCGGCGGGCTTCATCTCCGACAGGCTCGCCACCAGTCGTTCCGCCCCCTGCTGGGGCTGCAGGGTCTCGAAGCCCTCGACGTCGCGCCAGTCCACGACGTGGGTCTGCCCACGCCGTCCGAAGCGCTTGGCCCCCTGGGTCAGCGCCACCTTGGTGATCACCCAGTCGCGGTTGCGGGCCTGCTCCATGCCGAGGTCGTAGACGGTGCCCGTGATCGGCGGCTCGTCGCTGTCACGCTCGGGGTCCCGGACGCTCACGTGGCGGTCGAGCATCTGGCCGATGGCGAGCGTCTCGGCCGAGCGCTGCGCGAAGCGCCGCATGTTCACCAGGCCCGTGGTGAGCACCTGACCGGACTCCAGTCCCGTGACCCGCGTCATCGGCACGAAGATCGACCGTCGGCCGAAGACCTCGACCACCAGTCCCACGACGCGCGGCTGCTGCACGCCGTGGCGGAGGAAGACGACGGCGTCGCGGACCTTGCCGACCTGGTCGCCGTTGGGGTCGAAGACGGGCAGGCCGGCCAGCCGGGCGACGAAGACGCGGTGGGGGCTGGTGCTCACACCCGCGAGGCTACTCGTCGCGAGCGCGGACGCCGGTAGGGTCCGCCACCATGAGCGCGGCTCCCGTCTACATGCACATCGGCATGCCGAAGACCGGCACGAGCCTGCTCCAGGGCCTGCTGGCGGCCAACGGCCGCGCCCTCCGCCGGGCCGGCGTGGCGACGCCCGGACCCTTCCTGCTGCACCACCGCGCGGCCTCCGAGCTCAACGAGATCAAGGGGCCACGCGAGGACGCCGTGCCCCAGGGCAAGTGGGAGGAGGTGCTCGCCCAGATCCGCGCCGCCGACGGGCCGGCCTTCTTCTCCAACGAGCGCTACTCGCGGCTGCGCCGCGACCCCGCCGACCGCGTCGTGGCCGACGTCGCCGCCCTCGACCGTGAGCTGCACGTCGTCATCAGCGTGCGTGACCTCGTCGCCGCGGAGTACTCCCGGTGGCAGGAGGACATCAAGAACGGCAACACGTTGACCTTCTACGACGCCGCCGAGAAGGCCGTCGCCGACCGCGAGTGGCTGCGCACCAAGCAGCGCGTACGCCACACCTTCGGCGTCTGGTCCGAGCGGCTTCCGGCCGACCGCATCCACATCGTCACCGTGCCGCCCTCGGGCACGCCGCGGGACGTGCTACCCGGACGGTTCGCCGAGGTCGTCGGGGTGGACCCGGCCGTGCTCACGAAGAACCCGCCCGAGCGCATGAACGCCTCCCTGGACCCGGTCGGCACCGAGCTCGTCCGCCGCCTCAACGGCATGGACGAGGGCATGGACGTCTTCACCCAGCGGGCCGAGATCAAGCTCTTCCTCGGCTCGGGCGGTGCGCTCAGCCGCGACACCACGGTGCAGGCGCCGAGCCCCTGGGGCGCCTACTTCGACGCCTGCCGCGAGGAGTCGCGGTGGCTCGGCGACTTCATCGCCGAGCAGGGCTTCGCGGTGCACGGCGACCTCGCCGACCTCGAGGTCGTCGAGCGCCGCGAGCAGGCTCCCGAGCCGGTCAGCGAGGCCCAGGTGCTCGCCAAGGCGCTGGAGGCGGTGACGCTGCTCGCCCGCCGATCCCACGAGCGACAGCAGCAGATCGAGCAGGGTGCGACGGCAGCCGCCGAGGACACCGGCGTCGACCGCGGTGCGCGCATGCCCCGGCGGGTGGCTCAGGCCGTACGCCGCGAGGTCCTCCGCTACCGCGGCCGGAGCTGAGACGTGGCCTCCCGCGTCGTCCTGCACGTGGGGGCGCCCAAATCGGGCACCACCTACCTGCAGTCCATCCTCTTCGCCTCCGTCGACCGGCTGGCCGAGCACGGCGTGCTGGTGCCCGGCGAGGGGGTCGGCGACTACGCGCGTGCCGCGAGGGCGGTGCGCAACCGCACCCAGGGTCGGGGCCCGGCGATGCAGACGTGGCGGTCGATGCTCGCGCAGGTGCGCGACCACGACGGCACCGCCGTGCTCAGCGGCGAGTGGTTCTGCCTCACCCCGGCCGACCTCGTGCCCCGGATGCTCGACCAGCTCGCCGAGCTCGGCGGCGCCGAGGAGGTGCACGTCGTGCACACCACGCGGGCGCTGACCGCGGTGGTCCCGGCGGCGTGGCAGGAGACCGTGAAGCTGGGGGGCACCCAGGGTCTGGGGGAGTTCGCGGCCGGCCTTGAGGACGACGACGCCGACCGTTGGTCCTGGTGGGCGCTGCAGGCCGACCGGGTGCTGGCCCGCTGGTCCCCGCCCGTCCCGGCCGCGCGCGTGCACGTGGTGACCGTGCCGCCGACCCGTACGGATCCCCAGGCGCTGCTGCGACGCTTCGCCGCGGCCTGCGGGTTCGACCCGGCCTGGTGCGACACCGAGGTCGCGCAGCCCAACGAGTCGCTCGGTGTCGAGGCCGCCGAGCTGCTGCGCCGCCTGTCCCCGGCGCTGACCGAGCGCATCGACTTCGACGCCGCGCACTGGACGGACCGGTACCGCTGGCTGCGCCGCTACCTCGGCCACGAGCTGCTCGTGCCCGCCGCCGGGTCGCGCATCGCGGTCGACCCCGACACCGCCGCGGCGGTCGGCGCCCGCAGCCGCGCCATGGCGGACGCGCTGCACGCGAGCGGGTACGACGTCATCGGGTCGCTGGAGGACCTGCGTACGCCACCCCCGGAGGACGCGGGCGGCGTCACCGGTCGCCGTCATCCCGGTGAGGTCACCGACACCGACCTGCTCGACCTGGCCGTGCCCCTGGTCGCGGACCTCCTGGCGCGACTGCGCAGCGAGGTGCTGGACGTCGAGGAGAGCACCGGCAGCTACCGCGACCTGCCCGCGGGCGAGTCGGAGCTGGAGAGGCGGGAGAGCCGTTGAGCGAGCGCACGCACCACCGGGTGCCGACCAAGGTCGTCTTCCTGGTGCAGAACATCTACGGCGGCGGGGGAGTGGCGCGGACCGTCATCGGTCTCGCGAACGCGCTCGCCGAGACCCACGAGGTGACCCTGCTCGGTCTCACCTCGGGCCGTCTCAAGCCGCAGTTCGACCTCGACCCACGGGTACAGGTCGAGTGGATCGCGGAGAGGCGCGACCGCGGTCGTCCCGGCGAGCGGCCCAAGGGCCGTCGCGGTGGCAAGCGGCTCGTCCGCCCGGCCGAGGACCCGAAGGCGCCGGGCTGGCAGCGGCGGCTCGACGCCCAGCCGACCGGTCTGATCGACCAGGTCGACCTCGAGCCGGAGATGAGCCGGCTCACCGACCTGCTGCTGGCGCGACGGCTCGCGACGCTGGGCCCGTGCATCCTGATCTCGACGCGGCCGACGCTCCACCGGGCCGCGGCCCGGTGGTCCCCGCCGTGGGTGGTGCGCATCGCGCAGGAGCACATGAACTACCTGACCCGCGCCGACAACGCCCCGGTCATCGGGGCCATCGACGCCGCGGCCGAACGGCTCGACGCCGTGGTCACGCTGACGACCCTGGACGAGGCGGACTTCGTACGCCGCTGGGCACGCACCAAGCGCGCCGGTGCCCGCGTGGTCACCATCCCCAACGCCTCGCCCTTCGCGATTGGTGAGCGTGCCCCGCTGGAGGCGCCCGTGGTGGTGACCGCGGGCCGCTTCGAGGCACGCAAGGGGTTCGACCGTGTCATCGACGGCTTCGCCCGTGCCGTCGCCGAGCGCCCCGAGCTGGCCGACTGGCAGCTCCACGTCTACGGCAAGGGCGAGATCGAGGACCAGCTGAAGCAGCGCGCCGCCGCCACGCACTGCGCGGACCGGATCGTCTTCCCCGGCTACGCCGACGACTTCGACGCCGTGCTCAAGGGTGCGTCGATCTATGCGATGGGGTCGCACTTCGAGGGTCTGCCGATGGTGCTGCTGGAAGCCCAGGCCGTCGGTCTGCCGATCGTGGCGTACGACTGCCCCCGGGGTCCCTCGGACCTGATCGACGACCGCGTGTCCGGCCGCCTCGTGCCCGACGGCGGCACCCGGGAGGAACGGGGTGCGCACAGGGCGGTGTACGCAGATGCGCTCGCCGAGCTGATGACCGACGCCGACCTGCGGCGCCGCATGGGAGCCGCCGCGCAGCAGAAGGCACAGGAGTACACCCTGGACTCGGTCGTGGACCGCTGGGAGCGCCTCTTCGACGAGCTCTCCCGGGCGCGTACGTTCGCGGGCCCCCGGCGCACACGTGAGGTACGCCGCAACGGTTCGTGACCTCGCTGACAGACGGATGGGCGGCAGCGCCGCATACTCTGGTCAACCCGCACGCCTGCCGCGTCCGTCATCCGAAAGGACCGACCATGCCCCGCCTGTGTCAGACCGAGGGTCTCACCGACATCCAGTCCGAGATCCTGAAGACGGTCAAGCAGTTCGTCGACGAGCAGATCATCCCGGTCGCCACCGACCTCGAGCACGCCGACGAGTACCCGACCGAGATCGTCGAGGGCCTCAAGGAGATGGGCATCTTCGGCCTGATGATCCCCGAGGAGTACGGCGGTCTCGGCGAGTCCCTGCTGACGTACGCGCTGGTGGTCGAGGAGATCGCCCGCGGCTGGATGAGCGTCTCCGGCGTCATCAACACCCACTTCATCGTCGCCTACATGCTGCTCAACCACGGCACCGAGGAGCAGAAGCAGAAGTACCTACCCCGCATGGCCGAGGGCGAGGTGCGCGGCGCGTTCTCGATGAGCGAGCCGGGCCTGGGGTCCGACGTCTCCGCGATCTCGACGAAGGCGAAGCAGACCGACGACGGCGGCTACGAGATCACCGGTCAGAAGATGTGGCTGACCAACGGTGGCTCCTCCACCCTGGTCGCCTGCCTGACCAAGACCGACGAGGGCGCCGACTCGGTCTACAAGAACATGACCACCTTCCTGCTGGAGAAGGAGGCCGGCTTCGGCGAGACCGCTCCCGGCCTGACCATCCCCGGCAAGATCGAGAAGATGGGCTACAAGGGCGTCGACACCACCGAGATGGTGCTGCAGAACCACAAGGTCTCCGCCGACCAGGTGCTCGGCGGCAAGCCCGGCCAGGGCTTCTACCAGATGATGGACGGCGTCGAGGTGGGCCGCGTCAACGTCGCCGCCCGCGCCTGTGGGGTCGCCAACCGCGCCTTCGAGCTCGGCGTCGCGTACGCCCAGCAGCGCGAGACCTTCGGCAAGCCGATCGCCCAGCACCAGGCCGTGCTGTTCCGCATTGCGGAGATGGCGACCAAGGTCGAGACCGCCCACGCGATGATGGTGCGCTCGGCCCGCCTGAAGGACAACGCCGGACGCGTCGACGTCGAGGCGGGCATGGCGAAGTACATCGCCGCCGAGTACGCCCACGAGGTCGTCGAGGCGAGCTTCCGCATCCACGGCGGCTACGGCTACTCCAAGGAGTACGAGATCGAGCGGCTCTACCGCGAGGTCGCCTTCCTGCTGATCGGTGAGGGCACGGCCGACATCCAGAAGATGATCATCGGCCGGTCGATGCTCAAGGAGTACAAGATCTGAGGTCGCGCACGCGCGCGCAGTCCTGACGGCAGGGCCGGCACTACGACCATCGTCCGATGGCGGCCGGCCCTGTCGTCGTTCATGCTTGAAGATGCGGCCGCGGGTACGCACCGGTCGGGCCGATCGGGGCATCGGCGCCCGCAGCGGTGGCGCCGATGCCCACCCGGGCGCGGTCAGCGGTCGAGGTTGTCCCGCGCCCACATCGCCGCGCTGGTGCGGTCCTGCACCCCGATGCGGCGGAACACGTTGCTCGCGTGCACCTTGACCGTGCGCTCGCTGATGCCGAGCTCGCGGGCGATCTGCTTGTTGGCGCGACCCTGGGCGATGAGGCCGAGCACCTCCCGCTCGCGGGCGCTCAGGTCGCCGCCGGGTGTGCTGTCGCCCGCCCGCGGCAGCAACGCGCGGGCGACGCGGGGGTCCAACGGTGCGTGCCCGAGCGCGGCGGACCGGATGCCTACCAGCACCGCCTCGGGGTCGGAGTCCTTCAGCAGGTAACCGATCGCGCCGGCCTCGAGCGCCTCACGGACACGGGAGGTGTCGGCGAAGGAGCTGAGCACGACGACCGCCCCCTCGAACCCCCGGGCGAACAGCGCCCGGGTCCCGGCGACCCCGTCGACCCCGGGCATCGACAGGTCCATGAGCACGACGTCGGCCGCGGAGTCGAGCGCGACCTCGACGGCCTCAGCGCCGTCGCCTGCTTCCCCGACGATCTCGAGGTCGGGTGCCGAGGAGCGCACCAGGCCGATCAGGCCGGTGCGTACGAGTGGGTGGTCGTCGACGACCACCACCCGCACCGGGGCCGGGGCCGGCGTCGAGGCGGATGATCCTGTCGAGCGTTCGTCGGTCACGTGGGGACCTCCATGATCCAGGTGCAGCCGTCGCCCGGTGCGGTCGAGACGGACAGCCGTGCGCCGTGGCGCGCGGCGACGTCAGCCATGACGCGGAGCCCGACGTGTCCGTGCTCGGGACGCTCCTGCACCTCGGTGAGGTCGAAGCCGAGTCCGTCGTCGGCCACCCGCAGCTCGGCGCCGTCCTCGACGGCCGCGAGGGCGATCGTGACGCGGTCGGCGCGCGCGTGGCGACGCACGTTGTGCAGGCACTCCCGGACGACGCGGAAGACGAGCCGCTCCTGCTCGGCGTCGAGCACGACCTCGTCGTCGATCGCGACATCGACGGAGATCCCGCGCGAGCGGAGGGTGCCGGCCAGGTCGTCGAGAGCGGCGGCGAGCCCTGACTGCTCGAGCGAGCGAGGATAGATGTCGACCAGCAGCGAGCGCAGACCCGCGATGCTGCTCCGCAGCGTGCTGCCGGCGTCCTCGAGATCCCGGCGCAGGTCGGGGTCGGACGCGGGGGCGCGGGCCGCCGCGCCGCTCAGGGCGAAGGAGGTGGCGGCCAGCTCCTGCACGACACCGTCGTGCAGGTCGCCGGCGATGCGACGCCGCTCCTCCGCGGACGCGTCGAGAGCTCCCTCCAGCAGCCGCTCCCGCGCGGCCTGCGCCTGCTGCAGACCGGACGTCAGTCGTCGGAGGAGGGGGAGGAGCAGCACCACGAAGACCAGGAGGGCGCTGATCGTGATGGCCGAGAACCCCCGGGTCAGGTCGTCGGCGCGGGTGTCGACGCTCTCGTACGTCGCGTAGATCTCGAACAGGACGGCGGTGCCCTCCGGCGAGCTGACCGGCCGGAAGACCTGCAGCAGCTCCTGCTGGGCGAGCCCGTCCGAGTACTGCAACGAGGAGAAGTCGACGACCGAGGCCTGCGTGGCGCCCGAGGCCAGCACCCCCGACCTCGCCTCGCCGAGGACGCGGCGCTCGCCGACGAGCCGCGGTTCGTCCGACCACAGGATGAGGCCGTCGTCGTCCCAGATGTTCGCCCGGACGAGGGTCGAGTCCTCGATCACGGGGCGTAGCAACCGGTCGAACTCGAGCAGGGCGGCAGGATCGCCGGTGACCACGCCCTCGGTCAGCGCCGAGCGCACCGCCGAGGTGGCGAGCACGTCCGCGGTGGTCGTGGCGTCGGCCAGGGCCTCCCGCTCGGCGAGAGCGCGCGCGGCGAGGACTCCTGCGAGGATCACGACGACGAGCACCAGCGCGGCGCGGACGGCGACGCTGCGTACGAGGTGGGCGTACGACGGGCCGTCGTGCGTGGTCCTCCCGGCCCCGGTGAGCTCGACGGGATCCGGGCCGGGATCACTGTCCTGGTCAGCGACAGGAGGTCGGCCGGCGGTGCCGGGACCCGGCGTCGTGGGCTGTGACACGGCAGGTCCCTTCTCCTGGGCGGGCGGACGGGCGGACAAGACGAGCAGGGCGCGCGGAATCATCGACGGAGGAGGCGCGCGACCACATGGTCGCCCGTCGCGGCCCCGGACGGAAGTCTCAGCCCCGGGTGTCGGGACCGGGGACGCCGACCTGGTCGGGGGCCCCCACGGCGGGGCCGCGGCCCGGCGGGCCCGAGGTGTCCGGGCGGCCTCGGCCCCTGCCCTTGCCTTGACCCGGCACGCCGTCCGGCGCACGGCCCGCGGGACGGTCGGGTCGGCCGGACGGGTCGGGGAGCGCGCTGGGTGCCGAGCCGGGTTGCGAGCCGGGCTGTGAGTCAGGCTGTGAGCCGGACTGTGAGCCAGGCGCTGGGCTGGGGGCGCGGCTCGGCTTGTCGGTGGGCGCGCCGCTGGGGGTCTTGCCGGGCTCTGGTGTCGGGACCTGGGAAGGGGCCTGGGACGGGACCTGGGACGGAACCTCGGACGGCACGTCGGTGGGCACCGCGGACGGCAGCGGCTTCGTGGGGGCACTCGGTGGTGGGGAGCCGGGCTCGCCCGGTCGGCCGCCGGACTGCCCGCCCTCCGCGGAGCCGCCCCGCCCGCCGGCCGGGTCCCGGGACGGGCCCTCGGCAGGGTCCTCGGCAGGGTCCTCGGTGGGGTCCTCGGCGGGGTCACCGCTCTGGCGGGCGGCCTGCTCGGCCCACCGCTCGGCCAGCCTCTCGGCGCGGATCTGCTGTCGCCGCTCGCGGGCCAGCTCCGCGGGCGACGGATCGGCGGTCTCGACGGTGAAGACCCTGGGCTCCTCGAGGCTGCGTACGGCTGTCTCGCCGCTGCCGATCGCGACCGCCGCAGGCACGGAGACGAGCACGAGCGCGGCCACCGTCAGGCCCAGCTCCTTCATCGTCCCTCCTCACCCCGTACGGACTTGCCGTGCCCGTGCCGTGCCTGTGCCGTGCCCGCACGGCAGGCGACACCTGCCCGCATGATTGTCGAGGAACCCCCGGCGCCGCCATGCGCCCTTGGTACTAGGTCGGCATCCGCCCCGACCGACGCCGCCCCGGACCCGTGCGCGACACCTCCGTGACGCCCCCGCGCACGATCGGGTCGCCGCAGGGCAGGATTGGGCCGACGCCCCCGACCGGCCCCGCCGGCACCACGACCGATCACGAGGAGCACGCATGCAGTTCGGCCGCAGCTACGAGGAGTTCGAGGTCGGCGCGACCTACAAGCACTGGCCCGGCAAGACGGTCACCGAGTTCGACGACCACATGTTCTGCCTGCTGACGATGAACCACCACCCGTTGCACCTCGACGTGAACTACGCCGAGGAGACCACCCAGTTCGGCAAGAACGTCGTGGTCGGCAACTACGTCTACTCGATCCTCCTGGGCATGAGCGTCCCCGACATCTCGGGCAAGGCGATCGCCAACCTCGAGATCGAGTCGCTGCGCCACGTCGCCCCCACCTTCCACGGCGACACCCTCTACGGCGAGACGCGGGTGCTCGACAAGTGGGAGAGCAGGAGCAAGGACGACCGCGGTGTGGTCCACGTCGAGACCATCGGCTACAACCAGGACGGCAAGGTCGTGTGCATCTTCCGCCGCAAGGTGATGGTGCCGAAGGACAGCTACCTCCAGGCCCGCGGCGGCGAGCAGCCCGGCCGGCCGGTGCCGCAGCCGGACAAGAACTGGCCCGGCCCCGACGCCGACACCGAGACCGGGCAGGGCTGAGCGGCATGGCCGAGGAGACGACCCCGGGCGAGGTGTGGCTCGTACGCCACGGGCAGACGACGTGGTCGAAGTCGGGCAAGCACACCTCCCACACCGACCTCGAGCTGACCGATGAGGGGGAGGAGGCAGCGGTCGCGCTGCGCGACCTGCTCACCGACCACACGTTCGGTCTCATCGTGTCGAGCCCGTTGAAGCGGGCCCGTCGTACGGCTGCGCTCGCCGGGTTCGACGACCCGCAGCTCGACGAGGACCTGCGCGAGTGGGACTACGGCGACTACGAGGGCCTGACCACCCCGGAGATCCAGGACCGCTACCAGCCCGGCTGGAGCGTGTGGACGCAGGCGACACCCGGCGGCGAGTCCGCCGACGAGGTGACCCAGCGGATGGACCGGGCCGTGGACCGCCTCCGGGAGGCGACCGCGGACGGTTCCGACGCCCTCGTCTTCGGCCACGGCCACGGGCTGCGCGCCCTGACCGCCCGGTGGCTCGGACTCGACGTCTCCGAGGGGCGACGCTTCGTGCTCGACACCGCGACCGTCTCCACCCTCGGTGACGACCGCGGCACCGCCGTCGTCACCTCCTGGAACGCCTGAGGAGCCCCCTCGTGAGCCTGGTCGCCGGCTGCCCGCGCTGCTCCTCCCCGGTGGTCTCGGAGGGGGAGCAGGTGCGCTGCCTCGAGCACGGCCTCACCCGGCCGCTGTGGATGCCGGGGGAGGCGACGTACGAGACCTTCGGGTTGCACCTGCGGCACGCCCAGGGCATGCCGACGCTCGTGCCGTGGCCGCTCGGTCCCGACTGGACCGTGACCCGGTTCGGCTCCGTCGGGGGCGGGGGCGAGTCCGTCCGCGCCACCGCGCTCAGCTGCGCCGGCACCTCCCTGCTCGACGGTCCGGTCGAGATCACGGTCGTGAGCGAGGAGCCCGGCACCGGGCTGGGGCGTCGTGTCGCCGGCACGCTGCACGAGGACCCGGGTGAGCAGATCCGCGCCGGTCGACCCGAGGTGCGTGTCCGCGTCGGCACCCGCCCGGTGCCGCTGTGGCCGATCTCGACCTCGGCCGCCGACGCCGAGTTCGACCGCTCCGTCTTCGCCGGGGAGTACGAGGGCCGCTGGCTGTGGCTGGTGCTGCGCCCTGCCTCGGCGGCGCTGCTGCTGCGCGACGACTGGATCCTCGCCGACGTCGCCGAGTTCGGCCCCGAGCTGGTCGAGATGAGCTTCGGGGGGCCGCCCCCGCCGTGGTGAGGGGAGGCAGGGGCGTACGCCGCCGCGGGGTGGCCGCCGCGGGTGTCCTCCTCGCGGCGCTCCTCATCGCGGCCATGGTCGCGACGCCCACGCCCGACCTGCCGGGTCGTGCGATCACCGGTCTGTCCCGAGCCTTCACGCTGGTCCCCGGCATCGGGGGCGGTCCGCGCACCTACGCGGCGGTCGAGGTCGGTCTCAACGTGCTGCTGTTCGTGCCGCTCGGACTCGCGCTGGCCGTGCTGCGGCCCGCGCGCGGCGCGCTGTGGGCCACCGGCGTCTGTTTCTGGGTGACGGTGGCCGTCGAGACCGGGCAGGGCGCGCTGCTGCCCGACCGCAGCGCGCAGGCCTCCGACGTCGTCGCGAACACGCTCGGCGGTGCCGTGGCGTACGCGGCCGCCGCGCTCGTCGTGCGGCGCCGCAGCGCCTCCCGGGCGCGGGAGCGGGAGATCGCCGCCGACATGGGTAGGACCACCCCATGACCCACGCAGACGTGACCACCGTCGACGCCGGCCCGCAGAAGGTCGCCCGCAGCATCGAGGTCGCCGCGCCGCCGTCGCAGATCTTCGCGCTCGTCGCGAACCCGCACCGGCACCACGAGCTCGACGGCTCCGGCACCGTCAAGGACAAGGTCTCCGGGCCCGAGCGCCTCACCGAGGGCGACTCCTTCACGGTCTCGATGAAGCAGTTCGGGCTGCCGTACAAGATCAAGAGCCGTGCGGTCGAGGTGAGCGAGGAGCCGGGTCACGCCGTGGTGGCCTGGAAGCACCCCATGGGTCACACGTGGCGCTGGGAGATGCAGCAGGTCGGCGAGGGGCGTACGCAGGTCACCGAGACCTTCGACTACTCCACCGCGCTGGTGCCGAAGGCGCTGGAGCTCGCCGGGTTCCCGAAGAAGAACGGCGAGGGCATCGCCTCCACGTTGCGCAACCTCGCCCGGCGCTTCTCCTGACCGCTCTCGGCGGGTGACCTACTTCCGTCCCATCGACTGCAGCCCGCCGAGCAGTCCCCACGGCGTGTGCCGCGCCAGCGTCGAGAGCGCCTTGTAGCGGCGGCTCGGCACCGACAGGCGCCTGCCGGCGTCGAGGTCCCGCAACGCCCCGTCGACGAGGTCGTCGACGTCGAGCCAGAGGAAGGACGGTACGGCGTCGCGCCCCACGTCCATGCGCTCGTGGAACTCGGTGCGTACGAAGCCGGGGCACAGCGCCATCACCTGCACCGCACCGTCGGTCGGCCTGCCGTAGGTGAGGTCGGCCCACTCACTGAGCGCCGTGACGTACGCCTTGGCCGCCCCGTAGGTGCCCCGCGGCAGGTAGCCCGCCACGCTGGAGACGTTGACGATTCGCCCTGACCCGCGGGCGACCATCGCCCCGAGAGCCGCGTGGGTCAGGCGCATCACCGCGGTCACCAGCACGTCGAGCATCTGCTGCTCGGCCTCCACGTCGTTGTCGAGCAGCGGCATCTTCAGTCCGAAGCCGGCGTTGTTGACCAGCAGGGCGACCGGCTCCACCGGGTCCGCCACGCGCGCCTCGAGCACCGCGAGGTCACTGCGCGAGGAGAGGTCGAGCGCCAGCACGTCCACCTCGACCCCGTGCGCGGCGCGCAGGCGCTGCGCCGTCTCCTCCAGCCGGGCGGTGTCGCGTGCGACCAGCAGCAGGTCGTGGCCGCGGGCGGCGAGGCGCTCGGCGAAGGCCAGACCGATGCCGGCGGTGCCTCCGGTGACGACGGCGAGGCCCGGGGCGGACGGGGGCGGGGTGGGAGCGATCGACTCGGCCATGCCCCGACTCTCCCAGACGCTGTGGCGACCCCGGGCGGCTGCGTGAGCAGACACACCCGCCCCGTGCGCGGCAGATCACGGGGACCGTTGCCGATCTGTTGCATGATGGCCAGCGATGACTACCACGCTCGCGGTCGCCAACCAGAAGGGCGGCGTCGCCAAGACCACCTCCGTGGCCTCGATCGGTGTGGCCCTCGCCGAGCTCGGGCACCGCGTGCTGCTCGTCGACCTCGACCCCCAGGCGTGCCTGACCTTCAGCCTCGGCATCGACCCCGAGGACCTCGAGCTGTCCGTGCACCACGTGCTCACCAAGGGCCTGGATCCGGCAGAGGTGCTGGTCACGACCGAGGACGCGGTCGACCTGCTGCCGGCGACCATCGAGCTCGCGCGCGCCGAGGCCGACCTGCTCACCCGCACCGGCCGCGAGCACGTCATCAAGTCCAGCCTCGAGGACCTCACCGAGTACGACTGGATCCTGCTGGACTGCCCGCCCTCGCTCGGCGTGCTGACCGTCGCCGCGCTGACCGCCGCCGACGGCGTCCTGGTGCCGCTGCAGTGCGAGACGCTCTCGCACCGTGGGGTGGGCCAGCTGCTCGACACCGTCCACGACGTACGCCGCTTCACGAACAAGAAGCTCGAGGTCTGGGGGGTCCTGCCGACCCTCTTCGACGGCCGCACCACCCACTCCCGCACCGTGCTCGAGACGATCTCGGAGACCTACGGCCTCGAGGTCGTCGAGCCCCCGATCCCGAAGTCGATCCGGTTCGCCGAGGCGCCCGCGGCCGGACGCTCGATCCTCGCCACGACGCGCTCGCACAAGGGCGCCGAGGCCTACCGCGAGGTCGCGAGGAACCTCGTCAACCGCGCCCGGCGCAAGGCCTGAGCCGCATGGTCGTCCCCGAGGCCGTACGCACCAGGCCGCGGGTGCGGTACGCCCGGATCTCCGCGCTCGTCTCCTCCGTCGCCGCGACCGCCGTCGCGACGCTCGGACCTCTCGGCGTGGTCGACTCCGCCACCCTCGCACCGACGGCCGCCGAGGCCGCCGAGCCCGCCGAGCCCGCCGGTCCTCCCGCGCCGCAGGCCGAGCCGTCCCGTGGTGCGGCCGTGCTGAGCGCCGCCGAGAGCACGCCCTACGACGCGCCGATCCCCACCCCGTCGGTCGAGCCCGTCCCCGAGGCGCCGCTGCCCGCAGACTCCGGCGAGGGCCGCCGAGCCGTCTTCTCCGAGTCCCAGCAGCGGGTGTGGCTCGTGGGCCGCGGCGGCGAGGTCAGGCGCACGTACCCGGTCTCCGGGTCGATCTACGACAACCTGGACCCCGGCTCGTACGAGGTGTTCTCCCGGTCCGAGCAGGCCTACGGCATCGACGACTCCGGTGAGATGAGGTTCTTCGTCCGCTTCACCGTCGGCGACAACGCCGCCATCGGCTTCCACTCCATCCCGACCAAGGACGGGCGGCGCCTGCAGACGCGCGCCGAGCTGGGCACGCCCACCTCCCACGGCTGCATCCGGCAGGCGCTGCCGGACGCCAAGGCCATGTGGCGGTTCGCCCAGCTCGGCGACGCGGTCGTCGTCGTCGCCTGAGGACTACCCCTCGGTCGCAGCCTGGCTGCTCTGGCCGCCCTGGCTGCCCTGGGGCGTCTCGACCGGCTTGCCGCCGCGGCTGCGCCGACGACGCCGGTTGCGGCTGCTCGACGACCCGCCCTGACCGCCCTGGCCGCCCTGACCGCCCTGACCGTTCGAGGCCTCGCCGCCACCGGAGGCGGCCCCGTCACCGGACTGGCCGCCCCGCGTACGCGTGCGGTTGCGCCCGCCGCCGGAGCGGGAGCCCGATCCGCCGGCCGAGCCACGCGAGCCACCGCGGGAGTCCTCGCGCTTCGGCTGCGGCGAGGGGTCCTTGATGCGACCCTTCGTGCCGGCGGGGATGTCGTGGTCGGCGAGGAAGTTCTCGCTCGAGGAGTAGGTCTCGACAGGCTCGTCGAAGGGCAGGTCGAGAGCCTTGTTGATCATCTTCCAGCGGTGCACGTCCGCCCAGTCCACGAGCGTGATGGCGACACCGGTCTTGCCGGCGCGACCCGTACGCCCGATGCGGTGCACGTAGGTCTTGTCGTCCTCGGGACTGGTGTAGTTGATGACGTGGCTGACCCCGGCGACGTCGATGCCGCGGGCGGCGACGTCGGTGGCCACCAGCACCCGCAGCTCGTCGTCGCGGAACCGCTTCAGCGCCTTCTCACGCGCCGTCTGCGCCATGTCGCCGTGCAGCGGCGAGGCGGGGAAGCCGCGGTCGGCGAGGTCGTCGGCGATGCGCTGCGCCTGCCGCTTCGTACGCGTGAAGATGATCGTCTTCGCCGACTCCGGCGACTGCAGCAGCCGACCGATCATCTCGGGCTTGTCCAGGTCGTGGGCCTGGTAGACGTACTGCGTCGTCTTCGGGACCGTTTGGTTCTCCGTCACCGACTCGGCACGGATGTTCATCGCCTGCCGCATGTGGGTGCGGGCCAGCGACACGATCGCCGAGGGCATCGTCGCGCTGAACAGCATCGTCTGGCGCGCCTTCGGCGTCAGCGCGAGCAGCCGCTCCACGTCGGGCAGGAAGCCCAGGTCGAGCATCTCGTCGGCCTCGTCGAGCACCAGGGTGCGGACGTGGCCGAGGTCCAGCGCCTTGCGGTTGGCCAGGTCCAGCAGACGGCCCGGGGTGCCGACGACGATCTCGACGCCGGTCTGCAGCGCGTCCAGCTGCGGCTCGAAGGGCGTGCCGCCGTAGATGCTGAGCACCCGGTGGCCGATGTCAGCGCTCGCCAGCGTGAGGTCGCCGTGCACCTGCAGGGCGAGCTCACGCGTGGGCGCCACGACGAGCGCCTGCGGCTTGCCCGGCGTCACCTTCTCGGCGTACGCGGGGTCGCTCGGCGGCGTCGCCCGCTGGATCAGCGGGATGCCGAACGCCAACGTCTTGCCGGTGCCCGTACGAGCCTGACCGATGAGGTCGGTGCCCTCCAGCGCGATCGAGAGGGTCATCTCCTGGATGGGGAACGGCTCCACGATGCCCGCCCGCTCGAGGGCGTCGGCGATGGGAGGAAGGACCCCGAGGTCTCTGAAGGTGGTCAGTATTCTGGCCTGTCTACTTGCTGTTCGGTGCACATCAGCCGGGTGCGAGCTGAGGAATGAGCAGTAGCGAGCATAGCCGCCGAACGGGGCTAGGCTGCCCAGCCATGAGCGACGCCACCTCCACGGAGTCCAGCCAGGCCCCGGTCCTGGTCCCCGCCGCCACGATGCCGGCGGGCGCCCCGGACGACGACCGCGACCTCTCGCCGGAGTACACCCAGGCCGTCGTGGACCTGCTCGGTGCCATCGCCTACGGCGAGATCAGTGCCTTCGAGCGGCTCGCCGAGGACAGCCAGCTCGCCCCCTCCCTCACCGACAAGCTCACGATGGCGACGATGGCGTCGGCGCAGCTCTCGCACGTCGAGGGCCTGCGTGCCCGCATCGAGGAGCTCGACGCCGACCTGCTCGCGGCCATGGCCCCGTTCCAGGAGTCCATCGACAGGTTCCACGAGCACACCGCCCCGCGTGACTGGTTCGAGGGACTGGTCAAGGCCTACGTCGGCGACCAGCTCGCTGCCGACTTCTTTCGCGAGATCGCCGAGCTGCTGGACCCGCGGACGCGCCACGTCATCATCGCGTCCCTGGCCGACATCGGGCAGACCGACTTCATCATCGACCGCGTCAACCGGGCCATCGCCGCCGACCACCGTCTCGGTGGACGCCTCGCCCTGTGGGGTCGCCGCCTCATGGGGGAGGCGCTCATCCAGGCCCAACAGGTCGCCGCCGAACGCGACAGCCTCACGGCCCTGCTCACCGGGGGAGCGGACGGGCGCCCCGGCATGGACCTCGCCGAGATCGGGCGCATGTTCACCCGGCTGACCGACCGGCACGCCCGGCGCATGGACAGGCTGGGGCTGGAGAGCTGAGCTGTTCGGCTCGCTGAGCTGTTCGGCTCGCTCCGCTCGCGTGTCCTCGCTCAGGCCCTCGTCTTCCCTCCTGCGCGCGCACGACCCGCTCGGCTGGCGCCTCGCGAGTCGTCCGTGCTCGTCAGTCCAGACGAGGTCCGCTCGGACGGACACCCCCGGTGGTCACCCGGACAGGCTGGTGCGAGGACACGCGAGCGGAGCGAGCCAAAAGACTCAGGCTCGTGTCTTCTTGCGAGTGTTGCGGCCAGTGATCGTGCTCGCCAGGACGACCAGCACCGCGGCGATACCGATGGACATCAGCCAGCGCCACACGTCGGAGCTGTCGGGGAGCTGCCACTCGAAGATGACGTTGGCGATCACGACACCGCCGATGCCGCACAGGATCGTCAGCCACAGCGGGGTGTTGTCGCGGCTGCTCGGAGCCAGGAACTTGCCGAACAGCCCGATGACGGTGCCGACGATGAGGAGGTAGACGTACAGCATGACGATCAGTTGCCCGCCACCGACCGAGGAGAAACCGTCAGGTCAGGAGCGGAAGCCGACCGTGCCCTGGGTCGGGGCGCCGAACTCGACGTACGCGACCTTGTCGCTGTCGACGAGCAGCGTGCGACCACGGGCATCGACCAGCGGCACCAGGCCGGCGGCGTCGTTGAGCTGCTTCGCCAGCTCCTCCGGGGTCGTCTCGAGGTCGATGTAGAGCTCGCGGGGCGCGCTCTGCAGGCCGATCTTGATCTCCATGGGTGATTCCTCAGCTCGAGTCAGTGGGTCGGGGGCGGTCGGAGCGGAGCTCAGCCCGCGTCCTCGGTGCGGGGGTATCCGCCGATGCCGCGCCAGGCCAGACCCGCCACGAGCCCGGCGGCCTCCTGGCGATCGATGTCGGAGCCGTCCAGCCAGTAGCGCGCGCTGACCTGCGCCATGCCTACCAGGGACACCGCGAGGAGCGTCGACTGGTCCTGGGTCAGGCCGGTGTCGGCGGCGATCACGCGAGTGATCAGGTCCGCGCACTCGTCGGTGACGTGGTCCACCCGCTGGCGTACGGCGGGCTCGGAGGTGACGTCGGACTCGAAGACGAGACGGAAGGCCCCGGAGTCGTGGGCGACGAAGTCGTAGAAGGCCGCCAGCGTCGCGGCCACGCGCTGCTTGTTGTCCTCGGTGGACTCCAGGGCGCGACGCACCTGGTCGATGACGGTCTCGCAGGCGGTGTCCAGCAGCGCCAGGTACAGGTCGAGCTTGCCCGGGAAGTGCTGGTAGAGCACGGGCTTGGACACGCCTGCGGCGTCGGCGACGTCGTCCATCGCGGCGGCGTGGTAGCCCTGCGCGGTGAAGACCTCCATCGCCGAGCCGAGCAGCTGGGCACGGCGGGCCCGCCGGGGGAGGCGCATGCCGCGGCGCACGGGGGAGGGGACGTCCACGCCGGGGACTCTAGCCGCGTGCGGCGTCCATCCCTCGGACCGTCGCCAGGCGGTGCGGACCGGTGCGGGAAGATCGGGACCGCCGTGCAGGTTGCACGGTCGAACGCTCCTGACCCCCACTCCCGTACGCCTAGGAGAGCCGTCGTGTCCTACCCCCCGCTCGTGGAGCCGGCCGCCCAGCTGAGCACCGACGAGGTCCGCCGCTACAGCCGGCACCTGATCATCCCCGACGTCGGCATGACCGGGCAGAAGCGCCTGAAGAACGCGAAGGTCCTGGTCATCGGAGCCGGTGGCCTGGGCAGCCCGGCACTGATGTACCTCGCCGCCGCCGGCGTCGGCACCCTCGGCGTCGTCGAGTTCGACGAGGTCGACGAGTCCAACCTGCAGCGGCAGATCATCCACGGGCAGTCCGACGTCGGCCGACCCAAGGCCGTCTCCGCGAAGGAGTCCGTGGCCGAGATCAACCCCCTGATCGAGGTCAGGGTGCACGAGGAGCGCCTCGACAACGACAACGTCTTCGAGATCATCGAGCCCTACGACCTCATCGTCGACGGCACCGACAACTTCGCCACGCGCTACCTCGTCAACGATGCCTGCTACTTCGCCGGCAAGCCGTACGTCTGGGGCTCGATCTACCGCTTCGACGGCCAGGCCTCGGTGTTCTGGCCGCACGCCCCGGGCGGCACGGCGCCGTGCTACCGGTGCCTGTACCCCGAGCCGCCCCCGCCCGGCATGGTGCCCAGCTGCGCCGAGGGCGGCGTGCTCGGCGTGCTCTGCGCGGCGATCGGCTCGATCCAGGTCAACGAGGCCATCAAGGTCATCACCGGCATCGGTGAGCCCGCCGTGGGCTCCCTGGTCGTCTACGACGCCCTGGAGCTGGAGTGGAACAAGGTCCGCATGCGCAAGGACCCGAACTGCGCTCTGTGCGGTGAGAACCCGTCGGTCACCGAGCTCATCGACTACGAGTACTTCTGCGGGGCCGTCAGCGACGAGGCGGCCGACGCCGCCGCCGGCTCCACGATCTCGGTGAAGCAGCTCGAGACGATGCTCGGTGAGCGCGAGGCCGGCGAGCGCGACTTCGTGCTGGTCGACGTGCGCGAGCAGAACGAGTTCGAGATCAACCGCATCCCGGGCTCGGTGCTGATCCCCAAGGGCGAGTTCCTCAACGGCAACGCCTTCGACCAGCTGCCCGCGATCGACTCGGGCACGCAGGTGGTGCTGCACTGCAAGTCCGGCGTCCGCTCCGCCGAGGCGCTCAACACCGTCAAGCAGGCCGGGTACGACGACGCCGTGCACGTCGGCGGCGGGGTCGTGGCATGGGTCGACCAGGTCGACCCGAGCCAGCCCTCGTACTGACCCGCCCTGGCGTCTCCTCCCCCTGCCGGTCTGGTCCGGCAGGGGGAGGAAACGTGACGTACGCCGCTTCTCGTCGTTGGCCGTGGAAACGAACTCGACCCCGAGGGAGATCCATGTCCGACAGCACCCGCCCGTCCGTCACCCGCAGCACCCGCAGCACCCGCCGTCTCGGGGCCGGAGCCGGCGCCCTCGCGCTGGCCTGCGCGGCGGTCGTCGCTCCCGGCCTCACGACCGCGGCCAGCGCGGCGCCGACGTACGCCCCGGTGGAGGAGGCCACGATCACGCCCGGCGTGCAGATGTACACCGGGGGCGGGCAGTGCACCGCCAACTTCGTCTTCGACGACGACGCGGGCAACGTCTTCGTCGGGTACGCCGCGCACTGCGCCGGTCTCGGTGAGGCCACCGACACCAACGGCTGCCAGGCGAGCTCGATGCCGCTCGGCACCCGCGTCGACTTCGTGCGCGGCGGGAGCCTGCTGGGCGCCGGCGAACGCCTCGGTGGCGGCACGCTGGTCTACTCCTCGTGGCTGGCGATGCAGGAGGCAGGCACGACCGACGAGAACGCCTGCGCCTTCAACGACTTCGCCCTGGTGCAGGTCGACGACGCCGATCTCGACCAGGTGAACCCGACGGTGCCCTTCTTCGGAGGCCCCACCGGCATCGACACCGACGGCACCCGACCGGGCGAGCAGGTCTTCTCCTACGGCAACTCCAGCCTGCGCGGCGGCATCGAGCTGCTCTCGCCCAAGCGGGGCGCCAGCCTCGGCGACTCCGGCGACGGCTGGAGCCACAGCGTCTACACCCTCACCCCGGGCGTCCCCGGAGACTCGGGATCGGGCTTCATGACCTCCGGCGGGGCCGCGCTCGGCACCCTCTCGACCCTCGCCCTGGCGCCGCTTCCGGCCTCCAACGGCGTCGGCGACCTGAGCCGAGAGCTGGCGTACGCGCAGCAGCACTCCGGCCTCGCCGGGCTCGACCTGGTCGAGGGCACCGAGCCGTTCACGCCGAACGGCTCGCTGGACGCCGTCGGCCTGCTCGACCTCGGCGGGCTCGGCGGGCTCGGCGGCGTTCTCGGAGGCCTGGGTTCGCGCCTCGGACGCTGACCGCACCGACCCGGACCGCGGGCCCCCGGGAGACGTCGCTCCGTCATCCCGGGGGCCTCGGTGCGTTCCTGACGGTCCTCCCGCCCGGTCGTGGGGACGGGGCCGTTCACCGGCTAGGTTGCCCGCCGTGGCGGCGGTCTTCGACGAGGCGTACGTGGAGGCCGTGCTGCGGTGCGTCGAGGCGGTCCCGCGCGGACGGGTGACCACCTACGGCGCCATCGGGGACGTCGTCGGCTCGGGCCCGCGCCTGGTCGGCCGGGCGCTGGCTGCGTCCGGGGACGGCGTGCCGTGGTGGCGGGTGGTCCGCGCCGACGGCTCCCTGCCGCCGAGCCACGGCCCACGGGCGCGCGAGGCGTACGCGGCCGAGGGCACCCCGGTGCGGCCCTCGGGCCGGGTGGCGGTCGCCGATGCCTTCTGGCAGCCCACTCCGCCACGGCCTCCGGTTGTGTCGGCGGTCGATGATGAAGTGGGTCCGTGACCACCTACCGCCTGCTGGCGACCGCGGCGAGCGCCGCGACGCCACCGCCCCTGGACCAGGACCAGCGCGCCGTCGTGGCCCATACCGACGGACCGCTGCTGGTGCTGGCCGGCCCCGGCACGGGCAAGACGACGACGCTGGTCGAGGCCATCACGGCGCGGCTCGAGGAAGGCGTCGACCCCGCGGCGGTCCTCGCCCTGACCTTCAGCCGCAAGGCGGCGACGGAGCTGCGCGACCGCGTCACGGCGCGGTCCGCGCGCACGGTCGCGACGGTCCCGTCCCAGACGTTCCACTCCTTCGCGCTGAGCCTGCTGCGGCGCTACGCCCCGGCCGGGCTGTACGCGGGACCGCTCCGGCTGCTGACCGCTCCCGAGGCCGACGTCGTGATGCGCGAGCTGCTGACCGGCTCCCCGGTCCGGTGGCCGGCCGGTCTGCGCACGGCGCTCGGCACGCGCGGCTTCGCCCACGAGGTCGCCACGGTGATCTCACGGGCGCGGGAGAAGGGCATGGATCCGTACGCGCTGCACGACCTCGCCTCCCGGCACGGGGCTTCTGAGCTGCAGGCCGCGGCGCTGTTCATGGAGGAGTACCTCACCAACCTCGACTCCCAGGGCGCCACCGACTACGCAGACCTCGTCCGCCGCGCCGTCCTGGAGGCGCAGACCCACCGCGAGGAGCTGCGAGCCGAGTTCGGTCATGTCTATGTCGACGAGTACCAGGACACCGACCCCGGCCAGGTGGCGCTGCTGCGGGCCATCGCCGGCGACGGTCGGCACCTCGTCGCCGTGGGCGACCCGCACCAGTCGATCTACGGGTTCCGCGGCGCCGAGGTGCGCGGCATCCTGGACTTCCCCGAGCAGTTCCCCGACCGCGCGGGCGCGCAGGCGCCGGTGGTGGTGCTCGGCACGACCCGCCGCTTCGGGCACAACATCGCCACGGCGACCGCGCGGGTGGCCGCGGGTATCGGCCTGCGCGGCAGCATCCCCCGGGCGCAGCGTGAGCGCTTCGCCTCGCCCACCGTGCTCGGCGACGGCGACGGCGACGGCGACCGGGGACGGGTGGAGGTGCTGACCTACGACACCGAGCGGGCCGAGGCCGAGCACGTGGCCGACCTCCTGCGCCGTGCCCACCTCGAGCACGGGGTGCCCTGGTCGCGCATGGCGGTGCTCGCGCGGTCCGGCCGAGGTCAGCTGCCCTCCCTGCGACGGTCGTTGGCGGCCGCCGGAGTCCCGGTGGACGTGGCCGGTGACGAGCTGGCGCTGGGGGAGGAGCCGGCCGTGGCGGCGCTCCTCACCGCGCTCGGCGTGGTCGACCTGCTGCGCAACGGGGAGGAGGTGCCGGTCGACAGCGCCGCCGAGCTCCTGCGGGGGCCGCTCGCCGACCTCGACGCCTCCGACGTCCGGCGGCTCGCGCGGGCGCTGCGTGCTCAGGCGCGGGCCGACGGCCGACCTCCGCCGCCGTCGGCGACGGCGCTGCGCGACGCCCTGGTCGCGCCGGACAGGCTCGACCCGCTGGTGTCCTCAGGCGGGCCCGACGCCCAGGTCGCCCGCGCCTTCGCACGGCTGGCGCATCGGCTGCGCGACACCGCCGACGGGCTGCGCGCCGGGGGCACCGCGGAGACCGCCCTGTGGGCCCTGTGGGACGGCACCGGGTGGCCCGAGCGGCTGCGCCGGGCCACGGAGCGCCCGGGCAGCACCGCCCGCCAGGCCCACCGTGACCTCGACGCCGTCTGCGCGCTCTTCGACAGCGCGGGACGCGCGGTCGACGACGAGGGACACAAGAGTGTGCGCGCCTTCCTCGACACCGTCAGGGCCCAGCAGATCCCGGCCGGCACCCTCGCGGAGGCCGACACCCGCGACGACGCGGTGCGGCTGCTCACCGCTCACCGCTCCAAGGGGCTGGAGTGGGACCTGGTCGTGGTCTGCCACGTGCAGGAGGAGGTCTGGCCCGACTTGAGACGTCGCGCGACGCTGCTGCAGCCGGACCGACTGGGTGTCGAGGCCGACGGCCGGCCGCGCTGGCAGCCGCCGACGACACGGCGCGAAGCGCTGGCGGAGGAGCGGCGGCTGTTCTACGTGGCCTGCACGCGGGCCCGCCGTCGCCTCGTGGTCACCGCTGTCGCGAGCACGGACGACGACGGCGAGCAGCCGTCGAGGTTCCTCGCCGAGCTGGGCACCCATGTGACCCACCGTCGCGGGAGGCCCTCGCGGCCACTGGCCCTCAGCGGGCTGGTCGCGGAGCTGCGACGCGTCGTCGGCGACCCGAGCCGGTCTCCGGCGTTGCGCGACGCCGCGGCGAGACGACTCGCTCTGCTGGCGGCGACGCGGCACGAGTCCGGTCGACCGGTCGCGCCGCACGCCGACCCGGCGGCCTGGTGGGGCCTGCGGGAGCACAGCCGCGCCGAGCAGCCCGTCCGTGAGACCGAGGCGCCGCTCCGTCTCTCGGCCAGCGCCCTGGCGGCGCTGCGCACCTGCCCGGCGAAGTGGTTCCTGGAGCGGGAGGCCGGCGGCGCGTCGCTGAACAGCGCGGCCCAGGGCTTCGGCAACCTCGTGCACCTGCTCGCGGAGCAGGTCGCCACGGGGGAGCTCGACGTCGGGCCGGAGGACAGCGAGGCCCTCATGGAGCACGTCGACAGGGTCTGGGCGCAGATCGCCTTCCGCACCCCGTGGTCGAGCACCCGGGAGCGCGAGGCCGTCCGTGAGGTCCTGGGCCGGTTCCTGCGGCACCACCACCGGCCGGACGCGCGCACGACCAGCGGCGTCGAGCAGGCCTTCGAGGTCCCTGTCGAGCTGCCGGACGGCGAACGCGTGGTGCTGCGCGGATTCGCCGACCGCCTGGAGCTCGACGCGCAGGGCCGGGTCTGGGTCGTCGACCTCAAGACGACCAAGCGCACCCTCACCAAGGCCGAGCTCGCGGAGGACCCCCAGCTGGGCGTCTACCAGCTGGCCGCCGCGCACGGCGCCTTCGCTGCTCCCGGGGCCGGGGCGGGAGAAGGCGGCGTCGACGTGGGCGGCGCCGAGCTGTGGCAGCTGAGGCACGCCGTCCGCGGCGCCCTGAAGGTGCAGACCATGGAGCCGCAGGAGCCGGACGAGGCCGGCGTCACCACCGTCCAGCAGCAGCTCATGGATGCGTCACGAGTGCTCCGCAGCGAGGAGTTCGTCGCGAGGCCCGGCGGCCACTGCGACCACTGCCCCTTCCAGACGCAGTGCCCGGCGCACACGACCGGGACGGTGCTGTCGTGACGGGCGAGGCGACGACGACACGGATCCGTACCCCCGAGCAGCTCCGGGACCTGATGGGCGACGACTTCACCCTGAGCGAGGAGCAGTGGGCGGCGGTCTCGGCGCCGCTGGCCCCGGCCGTGGTGATCGCCGGCGCGGGATCGGGCAAGACGGCGCTGATGGCGGCCCGGGTCGTGTTCCTCGTCGCCAACGACCTGGTGCGTCCTGACGAGGTGCTGGGTCTGACCTTCACGACGAAGGCGACCGCGGAGCTCGCCTCACGCATCCGAGGCGCGTTGGAGCGGGCAGGTCTGCTCGACCGCGACCTCGACCGCGACCTCGACCGCGACCTCGACCGCGACCTCGAGGTCGACCACGCGTACGAGGTCGGCTCGGGCGAGGCGCCGGAGGTCGAGCGGCTCGAGCCCACGGTGTCGACCTACAACGCGTACGCCGCCTCCTTGCTCACCGAGCACGGTCTGCGTGTCGGTCACGAGCCCGACACGCGGGTCGTCTCCGACGGTGCCCGGTTCCAGCTCGCCGAGCGTGCCGTCGCCTCCCACCGCAAAGAGGTGCGGGAGCTCAGCGACCACCCGCCGACCGTCATCGAGAACCTCCTCGCGTTGGAGTCCGAGCTCGCGGAGCACCTGCGGCAGCCCGATGACGTACGCCGTTTCGACGACCAGCTGCTCGCCGAGTCCGAGGCGGCACGCGACCGCGGTGAGGGCCAGAAGGAGCTGTGCGACCGCATCGCCTCGGCGGTCGCCCGCCGCCGCGAGCTGCTCGGCCTGGTGCAGGACTACCGCGCCCAGAAGTCGCGGCTGGGCCTGATGGACTTCTCCGACCAGGTCGCGCTCGCGGCCCGGCTCGCCCTGGAGCACCCCGCGGTCGGTGAGGCCGAACGCGCGCGGTTCCGCGTCGTGCTCCTCGACGAGTACCAGGACACCTCGGTGGCGCAGGCGAGGATGCTGGCCGCGCTCTTCTCCGGACCGGATGCGGCGCGGGGACTGGGCCACGCGGTGACCGCCGTGGGGGACCCGAACCAGGCGATCTACGGCTGGCGCGGGGCCTCGGTCTCCAACATCGTGCGGTTCGCCGAGTTCTTCGCGCCGGCGCAGGGCGAGCCGCTCACGTTCTCCCTCACGGTCAACCGCCGGTCCGACGAGCGCATCCTCGAGGTGGCGAACGCCGTCGCCGCCCCCTTGTACGACGCCCGCCAGCAGGTCGCCCGGCTGGTCGCGAAGCCCACCGCCGCCACCGGCGAGGTGCGCCTGCGGGTCCACGAGACCGCCGCGGAGGAGCTCGCGTGGGCAGCGGCCGCCATCAAGCGGGCGGGCACCGCGCGGTCGTCGGGCGGCGAGGGCGTGCCGTGGCGGGAGATCGGCGTGCTGGTGCGCGACAACGCTCACGCGGCCGCGGTCTTCGACTCCCTCACCGCGCTGGAGGTGCCGGTGGAGATCGTCGGTCTGAAGGGTCTGCTGCGGCTCCCGGAGGTCGCCGAGGTGGTCGCGACGCTGAACCTGGTGCAGGACCTGGCCGACAACGCCTCGCTGCTGACACTGCTGGCCGGGCCTCGGTGGGCGGTGGGGCCGCGGGACCTGGCCCTGCTGGGGCGACGCGCCCGCGAGCTGGTCGGCCAGGGCGGTCGGCGGGCGCCGGTCGCTCCCGGTGAGCAGGTCGTCCCGGACCTGCCGGCGCGGCTCGACGACGCCGTCGCCGGGTCGGACCCCGTCGACGTGCCCGCACTGGTCGACGCCCTGGAGGATCCCGGGCCCGCACCGTTCTCCGCGGAGGCGCGAGAGCGCTTCGAGCTGTTGGCCGGCGAGCTGCGTCGGCTCCGCGCGCAGGCGGGCGAGCCCCTCCTGGAGCTCGTGCGCCGGGTCGTCGACGTGACCGGGATCGACGTGGAGCTGGCCTCCTCCCACTCACCGGCCGCCCCGGCGCGCCGCGACAACCTGGACCTCTTCGTCAAGGCCGTCGCGGACTTCTCCGGGCTGGACGGGCAGGCGTCGCTGAACTCCCTGCTCGCGTGGATCCGGGTGGAGGAGGACGGGCAGGGTCTCGACGTCGCCACGCCCGGCGAGAGCGACTCGGTCAAGCTCCTCACGGTCCACCGCTCCAAGGGCCTCGAGTTCGACCACGTGTGGCTGCTGGGCGTCTGCGAGCAGCGGTTCCCGAACACCACGGCGAGGCCCACCTGGACCACGACGCCGAAGGTGCTGCCCCACCCCTTGCGTGGGGACCACCGTGACCTCCCCGCGCTGCGGTCCTACGACAAGACCGGACGCGAGGAGTTCGACGCAGCGCGCACGGCGTACCAGCAGACCGAGGAGCTGCGCCTGGCGTACGTCGCCCTGACCCGCGCGCGGCACCGCCTGTGGGTCTCCTCCTACGTGTGGACCGAGGGACGCAAGACGCCGCTGGGCGCGTCGCCGTACCAGCAGACCATCCGGGAGGTGCTTGCCCGGCACGGCGTCGAGCCCGACCTGTGGGTCCCGACGCCGCCGAAGGGCGAGCCGAACCCCCTGGCCGCGCAGGCGCAGGAGTACGCGTGGCCGGTCACCGTGCCGACCCTGGAGGCGCGACGACGCCGCGAGGCGGCCGAGCTCGTCGCCCTGCGCCGCCACGACCTCGACGACCTCGGCGACATCCACGGCCGCGACCGGGCGGTCGACTGCGTCGGGCACGGAGGCCCTGTCGCCCCGGTGCTGGCCCGGTTCGGGGACCTCGAGGACGGCCTGGACCTCACCGAGCGGGCGCTGGTCGCCGAGTGGGACGGCGAGCTGGACAGACTCGTCTCGGAGGCCCGTGAGCGGGACACCGACACGATCGTGGTGCCGCTTCCCTCGCACCTCTCCGCGACGTCACTGGCGCGGCTGCGTGAGGACCCGGACGCCTTCGCCCGGGACCTCGCCCGCCCCATGCCTCGTCGGCCGTCGGCCGCGGGGCGGTTCGGCACCCGGTTCCACGAGTGGGTGGAGAGCCGCTTCGGTCAGCTCGGTCTGCTCGACGCCGAGGACCTCGACGGGCGGGGCGACCACCACGTCGACGGTCTCGACGACCTGGCCGAGCTGATCGCCGCCTTCGAGGCGGGACCGTTCGCCGACCGCCCGCCGGAGGCGGTCGAGGCTCCCTTCTCGCTGGTGCTCGGCGGACAGGTCGTCCGCGGCCGCATCGACGCCGTGTACGCCGAGCGCGCTGCCGAGGACGGGTCGCCCCGGTGGCTCCTGGTGGACTGGAAGACCCAACGCAGCCACGACGCCGACCCGCTGCAACTGGCGATCTACCGGCTCGCCTGGGCGGAGCTGCACGGGGTGCCGCTCGCCCAGGTGCGCGCGGCGTTCTACTACGTCCGCGACGGGGCACTCGTCGAGCCCTCCGGGCTCGCCGACCGGGCGCAGCTGGAGGCGCTCCTCCCCGACGCAGGTGCTGCACCCCGTGGCTAGCCTGGCCGGCATGAGCGACACGAGCGGAGCAGGCGGCCCACGGCCGGAGCGGGCGGTCGGTGCCGCAGGGACGGGCGGCGTGGACGACCTCACGCCACTGGAGCAGCCCTCGGCACAGTTCGCGCCCGGCACCGCGGTCAGCGGCCCGGACCCGGTGCTGATGCCGAGCCGGCCCGAGGACTGGCCGGCATTCCTGCGTGCGCGCATCGACGACCAGGTCGAGGAGGCCGCCGTCTCCGTGGAGACGCTGCGGGAGGCACCCTCGGGCGACCGCGTGGTGCTCGAGCTGTGGAACGACGTCCAGGTGGCGTTGGCCCGGGCGGGTGCAGCTGCCTCGCTGTTCAGCGAGGTGCACCCCGACGCCGCCGTGCGAGACCTCGCCGAGCAGGGACTGCAGCGTGTGCAGCAGCTCGCGACCGACCTTCTGCTCGACGACGCCGTCTACGCTCAGCTGGCCGGCCTCGACCGCACCGACCCGCAGACCGGCGCCGACGTGTTCGAGGGTGACGACGACGCGGAGACGGCGCGTCGCGTGCTCGCCCACACGCTGCGGGACTTCCGTCGCGCCGGGGTCGACCGCGACGACGCCACCCGTGCCCGGCTGCGCGAGCTCGCCGCGCAGGAGACCGAGCTCGGTCAGCGGTTCGCCCGTGGCATCCGCGACGGTCGCACGGTCACCCGCGTTCCCGCGTCCGCCGTCGCCGCCCTGCCCGAGGACTGGCGTGCCGAGCACCCCGTCGCCGAGGACGGCACTGTCGCCGTCAGCACCGACTACCCCGACACCGGACCGTTCCTGACGTTCTCCACCGACGCCTCGGCACGGCGCGCGGTCGCCGCCGCGTCCCAGGACCTCGGGTGGCCCGAGAACGACGAGGTGCTGCGTGAGCTGCTCACGCTGCGCGCCGAGCACGCGCGCCTCCTGGGTTACGACGGTTGGGCCGACTTCGACGCCGAGGTGAAGATGGTCGGCTCCGGCGACGCCGTGATGCCCTTCGTGGACCGCATCGCCGCGGCAGCCGAGGAGCCCGCGCAGCGCGACCTCGACAGGCTCTCCGCGCGTGCGCGCGCCGAGCACCCGGACGCGGTGATCGACATGTCCAGCTGGCGTCACTGGGCCGAGGTGCTGCGTCGGGAGGAGCACGAGGTCGACGCCCAGCACGTCCGTCGCTACTTCGACGTCCAGCGGGTCACCGCGGGTCTGCTCGAGGTCACCGGTCGCCTCTTCGGTCTGCACTTCACCGAGGTGCCCGCGGCGTCGTGGCACCCCGAGGTGAGCACGTACGACGTCTCCCTCGACGCGGAGCGCATCGGTCGCATCCACCTCGACCTGCACCCGCGGGAGGGCAAGTTCAACCACGCGGCGCAGTTCTCCCTGACCTCGGGCCTGCGCGGTCGACAGCTCGCCGAGGGGGTGCTGGTCTGCAACTTCGGCCGCGGTCTCATGGAGCACGGCGAGGTCGTCACCCTCTTCCACGAGTTCGGCCACCTCGTGCACCACGTGCTGGCCGGTCGCCACGACTGGGAGCGGTTCTCCGGGGTCGCGTGCGAGTGGGACTTCGTCGAGGCCCCGAGCCAGATGCTCGAGGAGTGGGCCTGGGACCACCGCACTCTGGCGCTGTTCGCCCGCGACGACGCCGGCGAGGTGATCCCGGTCGACCTCGTGACCCGGATGCGCCAGGCCGACGAGCTGGCGACGGCCGTCGGGGTGCGCAGGCAGCTGCTCTTCGCAGCGATGTCGCACGTCTTCCACGAGGAGGTGCCCGCCGACTTCGCCGCACGGACCGCCGAGCTCGCCGAGCGCTACAGCCCCGTCGGCACCCTGCCCGGCGGGCACATGCACGCGGGCTTCGGCCACCTGGTGGGCTACGGGCCCGCGTACTACACCTACGAGTGGTCGCTGGTGATCGCCAAGGACCTGTTCTCGGCCTTCGACGCCGAGGACCTCCTGGCGCCCGAGGTGGCGCGACGCTACCGCGACGCCGTGCTCGTGCCCGGTGGCAGCCGCGATGCCGCGGCGATGGTGCGCGACTTCCTCGGCCGCGACCACGACGAGCGCGCCTTCGAGCAGTGGCTGGCCCGGTGAGCGACCGCGGGGCGGGAGGCGCGTCCGGCGCCGTCGCGATAGCCCTCGCCGCGCGGCCGCACGACCGCATCGCGCACCGGCGTACCGACGCCGCGTGGCTCGCCTCGGCCTGGGTGGACCCCGCAGCCCGGGTGCTGGAGCTGCGCCGCGACATGCTCCCGACGTACGCCGCACAGGACGGCAGCGGGGCCACCCGGCTCGCGTGGCGCGCAGCACCCACGGTCGACGCCGACGAGGCGGCGGGCCGCGGGGCCGTCACGGTGCTCCTCGGCCAGCGCGACGGGGTCACCCACCTCGCGCTGCTGCACCCGGCGCCGCCCGAGGACGACCCGCCGACCGATGCCGGTCGGCCGCCGGCGGAGTGGACGACGCTCCGCGACGTCGTGCAGAACCTCGCCGAGGACGACGCGGCGCTCGCGGTGCACGCCGTCGGTCTGGCGGAGTGGCACCGAGGCACCCGCTTCTGCGCCCGGTGCGGGGGAGGACTCGACCCGGCCCAGGCGGGTCACCTGCTCGTCTGTCGGCAGTGCCGGCGCCACCACTTCCCGCGTACGGATCCGGCGGTGATCATGCTCGTCCGCACTGGGGACGGCGAGTCCGAACGCTGCCTGCTCGGCCGGCACCCCGGCTGGCCCGAGGGCAGGTACTCGACCCTCGCCGGCTTCGTCGAGCCCGGCGAGACGTGCGAGGACGCCGTACGCCGCGAGGTGGCCGAGGAGACCGGCGTCCGCGTCGGTGACGTCCGCTTCGAAGGAGACCAGCCGTGGCCGTTCCCGGCCAGCCTGATGGTGGGCTTCACCGCGACGGCGGAGAGCACCGAGATCGCCGTCGACGGCGAGGAGATCGAGGACGCCCGATGGTTCACGCGGCGCGAGCTGGAGGCGTGTGCGACCTCCGGCGAGGTCGTGCTGCCCGGCGGGGTGTCGATCTCCCGCGTCCTGATCGAGCGGTGGTTCGGCGGCGAGCTGCCAGGACGCTGGTGAGCGCGGCGCGTCCTCGGGAGCGGTCTGCCGGGTCAGACGGTCTCGGCGAGTTCGGCGAGCTTGAGCTGCACCTGCTGCGCCGAGGGGTTGGTCTGGGTGCTGCCGTCGGAGTAGACCAGCGTCGGCACCGTGCGGTTGCCGTTGTTGGCCTGCATCACCACGACCGCGGCCTCCTCGTCGGCGTCGATGTCGATCTCGTCCCAGACGATGTCGCGATCGGCCAGACGTGCCTTCAGCATGTGGCAGAAGGGACACCACGACGTGGTGTACATCGTCACGCTGGCTGCCATCGGTGGGTCCCCCTCGGTGGTGGTGGTCCCCGGCGGAGTCGGGGGCGATCCACGACTGTACGCCGCACCCGCACGATCCGTACGACGGCGCCCTCCGCCCCGGCCGGCGCCCTGACCACTGTCTGGACCACCGTTCGGACCACAGCCGAGACGACCAGCCCGTACCGGACCGCATCGGAGACCCTCGCATGACCCACCCGCTCCTCGAGGCCCTCGACCCGGAGCAGCGCGCCGTCGCCGAGGCGCTGCGGGGTCCCGTCCGGGTGCTCGCCGGCGCCGGCACCGGCAAGACCCGGGCCATCACGCACCGCATCGCCCACGGCGTCGCCACCGGCCTGTACGCCCCGCAGCAGGTGCTCGCCGTCACCTTCACCGCCCGCGCGGCCGGCGAGATGCGCACCCGGCTGCGCGACCTGGGGGCCCCGGGCGTGCAGGCGCGCACCTTCCACTCCGCGGCGCTGCGTCAGGTGCGCTACTTCTGGCCGCGGGTCTACGGCGGGGAGCCGCCGCAGCTGGTGGAGTCCAAGCTGAGCATGCTCGCCCTGGCGGCACGGCGCGTGCGGGTGCAGCCCGACCAGGCCGTGCTGCGCGACCTCGCCAGCGAGGTCGAGTGGTCCAAGGTCTCCAACGTGAGACCCGGGCAGTACGCCGCGCTGGCACCGCAGCACCAGCGGTCGGTGGCCGGCGTCTCCGCGGCGCTCGTGGGGCAGGTCTACGCAGCGTACGAGGAGGTCAAGCGCGAGCAGGGTCGCATGGACATGGAGGACGTGCTGCTTCTCGCCACCGCGCTGCTGGCGGAGGACGAGCGGGTCGCGGCACAGGTGAGGCAGCAGTACGCCTGGTTCACCGTCGATGAGTTCCAGGACGTCTCGCCGGTGCAGGCGACGCTGCTCGACCTGTGGCTGGGAGGCCGGGAGGAGCTCTGCGTCGTCGGTGACCCGGCCCAGACGATCTACAGCTTCGCGGGCGCCACACCGACCTACCTGCGCGAGTTCACGACCAAGCACCCGGGTGCGACGCGGGTGGAGCTGGTGCGCAACTACCGCTCCACGCCGCAGGTCGTCGCCGCGGCGAACCAGGTGCTGGCCGGGGGGAGGGGGCTCAGCGGCGGTGTGACGTTGCGCAGCCAACGGCCCGACGGTGCCGCCGTGAGCTTCCGCGAGCACACCGACGAGGTGGCCGAGGCCGAGGCGGTGGCGCGGGAGATCGCGACGCTGCGGTCCGAGGGGGTGCCGCTGCGCGAGATGGCGGTGCTCTTCCGCATCAACGCGCAGTCCGAGGCCGTGGAGGAGGCGCTGGCCGCACGCAGCATCCCGTACGTCGTCCGCGGTGCCGCCCGCTTCTTCGAACGCGCCGAGGTGCGGCAGGCGGTCACGCTGCTGCGTGGTGCGGCCCGCGGCGGCGCCGCCGGCGGTGAGGGCGTCGTGCCCGACACCCGCGCGGTGCTCGCCGGCATCGGCTGGACAGAGGAGGCGCCCGAGGGGCGTGGGCAGCAACGGGACCGCTGGGAGTCCTTCCACGCGCTGGTCTCGGTCGCGGAGGACTTCGCGGCCTCCCGTCCCGACGCGGACCTGGGCGCGTTCGTGGACGACCTCGATCGTCGTGCGGGCGAGCAGTTCGCCCCGGTGGCCGAGGGGGTCACGCTCGCGACGATGCACGCCGCGAAGGGCCTGGAGTGGGACGCGGTCTTCGTCTGCGGCGTGCAGGAGGGATCGATGCCGATCGTGCACGCGGCGCAGGCCGACGACCCCGAGGCCGTCGAGGAGGAGCGCCGGCTGCTCTACGTCGCGCTGACCCGTGCCCGACTGCACCTGAAGGTCTCCTGGTCGCGCGCCCGCAACCCCGGGCAGCGCGCCTCGCGCAAGCCCTCGCGCTTCCTCGCGCAGGTCGCGCCCGAGACGGTGACGGACCCCGCGGGTGCAGGGTCGGGGTCGCGGACCGCGAGACGCAAGCGCGGCAAGTCGGCGCCGGCGTCCTGCTCGGTGTGCGGGGGCCCGCTGGCCACGGCGGCCGAGCGGCGTACGGGCCACTGCGTCGACTGTCCGGTGGCCTACGACGAGGCCCTCTTCGAACGGCTGCGGGAGTGGCGCAAGGAGCGCGCGTCCGCGGACTCGGTGCCTGCGTACGTCGTCTTCACCGACGCGACCCTGCAGGCGATCGCCGAGCGCACGCCGGCGGACGAGCAGGCGCTGCTCGCCGTCAACGGCGTCGGACGCGCGAAGATCGAGAAGTACGCCGAGGATGTGCTCGCCCTCATCGCGGACGCCTGAGGCAGCGGCATCCGCGGCTGGCGGCGTACGTCCGGTGTCATGAGTCAGAAAATATGTTGCTCATGACACCGCCTGTGCCCTAGTTTCATCTCGTCGCCGCGACCCGCGGCGCCGACCGGCCACCACGACCCGGACCCGAGAGGAGGACAGCACCGCGATGGAGAGCATCAAGAATTTCCGGCCCCACGGCTTTGCGGGCGTCCTCGTCTCCTTCTGGCGAGACCGCGCACTGACGTGCGCGCCGTCCGCCCGGTCCGTCTGCTCGTGACCCCCCGGCTCAGCTGAGCCGCTCCTTACGAGCCGCGGACCCGCCGGGACCCGCGGCTTCCTGCTCGTGACCCAGCCCATCGGCTGACCCGAGCGAGTGCTCCCGCGGACCTCCCGACCCGTCCATCGTGAGAACCGCCAGCTCAGGAGCACCATGAGCACCCCCGCACCCCTGATCGACCTCGACGTCCCGAGCGCCGCGCTCGACCTGCCGTGTGTCGGACGCGCCGACCTGTTCTTCGCCGAGGCCCCCGACGACATCGAGCGCGCCAAGGCGATGTGCCTGCACTGCCCGCTGCAGCAGGCGTGCCTCGAGGGCGCACTCGACCGCAGCGAGGCAGCCGGCGTCTGGGGCGGCCAGCTGCTCGTCGCCGGCGAGGTCGTCGCCCGCAAGCGGCCCCGGGGGCGGCCGCGCAAGCACGCGGCCTGAGACACCCCGGCCACCGCGTCCACGCGTCGGACCAGACGGCGCATCCCGACCCACGGAAGGAGGAACCATGTACCACCCCGAGCAGACCTGGTCGGTGCTCCACGACGAGCGCCGCACCGCCCTGGCCGCTGCACGCCGCGGTCCGCGGTGCGCGGATGCACCGACGGATCGACCCGGTCGACCCGGTGGACCCGGTGGACCCGCCGGCCCGGCGGCGAAGGCGGCGCCGATCGCGCCGCCGCGCCGTGCCGTGACCGCGCGGCCGCTCGTCGTCGCCGCGCGCGTACGCCGTGCGCTCGCCGTCCTCGTGACGGCGTAGCGCACGGCGTGCGACGCCGGATCGACCGCCGGGACCCGGAGACCGGGCCGGTGGGGCCTACTCGTCGAAGCCGGGCATCGACTCGCTGAGGATCGACCGGAACGGGACCCGTGCCTCCAGCTGGCTGAGCACCCCGATCCCGCCGAGCCAGGTGCGGTGGATCAGCAGGTACGACGGCGGCAGGTTCAGCTTGAACATCATCGAGTAGGTCGGCTCCTTCGGGTCGTTGATGCGCACGAACTGGGTGCGCAGCCACTCCCGGGTGAAGGTGAACTCCTCGGAGACGGCCGGCTCGACGAAGGGGGAGAGGTACTCCCGCAGCAGAGCGGGGTCGATGCGGATACCCGGCTTGACGAAGCCCTCGTCGCGCAGGTGGTCGAGCACCTGGTCGTAGTCGTCGTAGCCGGCGATGCGGATCAACGAGCCCATCGCCCGGGGCAGGCCCTCCTCGAGCCGCGCGACGGCGCCGAAGTCGACGACCCCGAGCCGCCCGTCCTCGCGGGTGCGGAAGTTGCCCGGGTGCGGGTCGGCGTGCAGCATCTGGACGCGCTTGGGCCCGGAGAAGAGGAAGCGCACGTACGCCTCGCCGTAGCGGTCGCGCTCGGCCTGCGAGCCCTCCTCGGCAAGTCGTGCCAGCGACCCGGTGGAGTCCAACCACTCCGAGACCAGCACGCGTTCGGAGTGGGCCACGACGTCGGGCACCACGTAGGTGGGGTGGTCGCGGTAGTCGGCCGCGAACGTCGCCTGGGCCTCGGCCTCGAGCTGGTAGTCGGTCTCCTCGGCCATGCGCTCCTGGAGCTCCTCGACCAGAGGCTTGACGTCGATGCCGGGCATCAGCACCGCGAACGGTTTGGACAGGCGGGCGATCTGTCGCAGGTCGGACTCCAGCGCCTCACGGGCGCCCGGGTACTGCACCTTGACCGCCACCGCCCGGCCGTCGGACCAACGACCGCGGTGCACCTGGCCGATGGACGCCGACGCGGCCGGCTCCGGCTCGAGCTCCACGAGCTGCTTGCGCCAGCTGGGCCCGAGCTCGCGGGCGAGCACCTGACGCACCGTGGTGGGGCTCATCGGTGGCGCGGAGTCCTGCAGTGCGGTGAGGGTGTCGCGGTACGGCGCCATCACCTCCTCGGGCAGGGCGCCCTCGAGCACCGAGAGCGCCTGCCCCACCTTCATGGCGCCACCCTTCAGCTCGCCCAGGGTGCGGAACACCTGCTCGGCGGTGCGCTGCTGCACATCGGTGAGCACCTGCTCGGCCGGCGCGCCACCGAGCTTCCTGGCGCCGCCGACGGCGGTGCGCGCGGCGAACCCGATCGGCAGCGCGGCCAGGCGGGCCGACCGGCGGAAGGTCTTGCGGGGCAGATCACTCACATCTCGATCATGCCCCCAGGGGCCATGCGTCACGCGGTGCCGATCCCGACCGCTCGGCCACGTCCCAGCAGCAGCAGCCGCAGGCCGGATGCCTCGGGACCGCGCGGACGCCGCGCTCGGCCGAGTCGGATGCCAGGCCCGGTGCGTCGTCGTCGAACCTCGACGGCAACCCCCACCGCTCCTCGCACGACCACGAGTCCGGGACGAGACCCTCGGCGTGGCGTACGAGGTCGCGGGCGGCACCGGCCGCGGCGGCGAGCAGGGCCAGGTGCTCCACCGGGCTCGGGACTCCGTCCGCGCGGTCGATCGCCGTGCGGTCGGCCGACTGCGCGACCAGCAACGGCCAGGCGGGGTCCAGCTGCGCCCGCGTCAGGTCGTCACAACGCAGGCACCCGGTGACCCCGGGGACGACCCAGGGGCCCAGCAGCACCGTGGACTCGACCACGCGGAGGAACAGGTGCACGGTGCCTGCCCGGACGAGGTCGTCGACCAGGGTGCGGGGCGGCTCGCCGTCGCTCACCACGAGCACGACGGTGCCGGACGATGCGCCATCCGTCGCCGACGGGGCCCCGCCGTCGAGCGGCCGCAGACCTCCGGCCCCGCACTGACGCAGGAGCCGGTCGACCTCGTCCGCCATGTCGGGGGCGGCCGACCCGTGGAGCACCACCTGCACCGGCGCGCGCCGCGCCGCCCGGGCCTCCGCCGCCGCGTCCCCGTGCCTGGTGACGGAGGCGGCGGCGTCGCGGGCGGCCGCACGGTCGGAGGTCTCGCCCACGCAGACCCGAAGGACGGAACCTGCCCGGGGACCGATCAGCAGGCCCGCTCGCCGCAGCGCGTCAAGAACACCGGCGTCGGAGCCGGCGGACACCTGTCCAGATCGCGCGTCGACGCTGCGACGCGTCGCGGGCCCGGCGGGCAGCGGCGTCGGCCGCCGCAGACCGACCTGGAAGGTCTCGTGCGCCCGTTGGAGGGCGCCGAGACCGGGGAGCAGACGAGGTGGCGTTCGCACGCAGCGCAGCCTGCCAGCGCGCGACCCCGGACGGGCCCCGTCATCCACAGGGCACGGGCGTGACCCGCGCCGGCGATCAGGCCTTGCCGAGGATGCGGTTGAGGTTCGTGCTGCACACCGGGCACACGGCCTTGGCCATGCGGGTGCCCTTCTCGTTCACCTTGACCTCGCCGTCCGCCGTGCGCTTCTCCTTGCACTTCACGCAGTAGAACTCGCCGCTCCAGGTCTCGGCCATGACGGCCTCCTTCGTCTGTGGTGGGGGCGGGCCGGCACTCGCGCGGCCCGGTCTCAGCCGGGAACGTACCCCACCCGCTCGCCGGAACCGACCCCTGACGCGCCACCGCGACAGCGCCGTGCCACCGCAGGACGGGGGTGGCACTAGGTTCTCGCCATGCCCGCACCAGCCGATCTCGAGCACCTGACCTGGACCGAGCCCCGGGACGGCGTGGTGCTGCTGACGCTCGACAACCCCTCCCAGCGCAACGCGATGTCGGGGGCCATGACGACGTCCTGGACCCGGGCCACCGCCGCCCTCGCCGCCGACCCGGACGTGCGCGCTGTGGTGGTCACGGGGGAGGGGTCGGCGTTCTGCGCGGGCGGTGACGTCTCGTGGCTCGCCTCCGAGCCCGACGCCACCGCTGCCGACCTGAGGCTGCGGATGCAGGCGTTCTACCGGGACTGGCTCTCGGTGCGGCGCATCGAGGTGCCGGTGCTGGCGGCGGTCAACGGGCCGGTGATCGGGGCCGGGCTGTGCCTCGCCCTGGCCTGCGACCTCGGGTACGCGGCCTCCTCGGCGAAGCTGGGCGCCCCCTTCGTCAAGCTCGGGCTGCACCCCGGCATGGCCGCCACCCACCTGCTGGTCGACGCCGTCGGCCCGATGCGGGCACGCGACCTGCTGCTGACCGGGCGGCTGGTCGAGGCCGCCGAGGCGGCGGCGATCGGTCTGGTGGCCGCGGAGCTGCCCGACGAGGGGTTCCTCGACGCGGTGCTCGACGTCGCGGCCGGCATCGCCGCCACCGCCCCTCTGGCGAGCAGGCTCACCACCGTCGCGTTGCGCGAGGGCGGCCACCGCAGCGTCGAGGAGGCGATCCGGTGGGAGGCGCTCGCGCAGCCGGTCACCATGACCACCGACGACCTGCAGAAGGGTCTCGCGGCAGTGCGGGAGCGGCGTACGCCTCGCTTCACCGGACGCTGAGGCGCATCCGGCTCGGGACGCACCGAACCCCCGTCCGGTGCACGGCGCCCGCCTTCCCCTTGCGAGCGCTGCGACCCGTCCGGGGGTCCGTGCGGCCACGGTAGTCCGCAGGCAGGGGCGGGTCAATCGCTGGGGTCAGGGCAGGATCGCAGCCATGACCTCACCGGCCGACGACCACGCTCCCGGGCCCGTCGCCGCCCTGCGACGGGTGGCCTTCCTCCTCGAGCGCGGGCGCGCCGAGACCGTGAAGGTGAAGGCGTTCCGGACGGCTGCGGCGACGCTCCTGCCGCTCGACGCCGACGAGATCGCCGCCCGCGTGGAGGCGGGCAGCCTGACCGACCTCCCGGGCATCGGGCGTTCGACCGCGGAGGTGGTGGCGTACGCCGTGCGCGGTGAACGTGCCCCCCGCCTGGTGACGCTGGAACAGGAGCACGCGGGGCCCCTGGTGCCGGGGGGCGAGACCATCCGCGCGGCCCTGCGCGGCGACCTGCACACCCACTCGGACTGGTCGGACGGCGGATCGCCCATCGAGGAGATGGCCTTCACCGCGATGCAGCTCGGGCACGAGTACCAGGTGCTCACCGACCACTCGCCCCGCCTGCGGGTGGCGAACGGGCTCTCGGCCGAGCGGCTGGCGCGGCAGGCGGACGTGGTCGCCGCGCTCAACGACCACCTGGCCGACGCGGGGGAGCGGTTCAGGCTGCTGCACGGCATCGAGGTGGACATCCTCGACGACGGGTCGCTCGACCAGACCCGCGAGATGCTGGGTCGCCTGGACGTGCGCGTGGCCTCGGTGCACTCCAAGCTGCGGATGGACGCAGCCGCCATGACCCGGCGGCTGGTCGCGGCCGTCTCGGACCCGATGACGAACGTGCTCGGCCACTGCACAGGTCGACTGGTCGAGGGGTCACGCGGCACCCGTCCGCCCTCGGAGTTCGACGCCCGGGCGGTCTTCGAGGCGTGTGCGGCGCACGAGACCGCGGTGGAGATCAACGCACGTCCCGAGCGTGCTGACCCCCCGGAGGCGCTGATCGAGCTCGCCCTGGAAGCCGGGTGCCTCTTCAGCATCGACTCCGACGCCCACGCGCCGGGGCAGCTGGACTTCCTGGACCACGGCTGCGCCCGCGCCGTGGCTGCCGATGTCCCGGCCGAGCGCATCGTCAACACGTGGGACCGCGAGCGCCTGCTCACCTGGGCTTCCGCCGGCACTTAGCACCCACAGCGGCCCGCCACGACGTCCGCCACACGAGACCGCCGGTTCTCACCAGGTAAGATGGATCACATGGAGGTCGAGGTGCGCCGCTCGCGTCGCCGTACGCGCACCGTCCAGGCCTACAAGGAGGACGGTCGCGTCGTCGTGATGGTGCCCGCCCGCTTCAGTCGTGCCGAGGAGCGCGAGTGGGTCGACAAGATGGTCGCGAAGCTCGACCGGGCCGAGCGGCGACGGCGGCCCAGCGACGCGGCGCTCACCGCCCGGGCGAGGCGCCTCAGCGACACCTACCTGGGCGGGCTGGCCCGTCCGCACAGCGTGCGCTGGGTCGACAACATGACGACACGCTGGGGGTCCTGCACCCCCTCGGACGCCTCGATCCGCCTGTCGCGACGTCTGCAGCAGATGCCGCCGTGGGTGCTGGACTACGTGCTGGTGCACGAGCTGGCCCACCTGCTCGAGGCCAACCACAACGCGGACTTCTGGGCCTGGGTCGACGCCTACCCCCAGGCCGAACGCGCCAAGGGTTTCCTCGACGGGTGGTGCGCGGCCCAGCAGTCCGGCGCCGCGTCGTCACAGCAGTCCGATGAGCCCGGGGACGCCCAGGAGACCGGGGGAGAAGCCGTCACCGCGTGAGCGGTGGACAACCCATACGCCGGCGCCCGGCGTCGACGAGCGCCAGGAGCGAGGGCTCCTCGCTCGGCAGCGACGCGACCGGCCACCACGCCACCCGCAGCGACTCCTCGCTCGCGACAGGAGGGTTCTCACCCACCGGCGCCACCGCGAGGAAGCGTACGTCCAGGTGACGTGCCGGGGAGTCCCCGCAGAAGTCGACGGCGTGCGCGTCCAGCTGCACGGGGTGGGGGTCCACGGCCAGGCCCGCGAGTCCTGACTCCTCGGCCAGCTCGCGCTCCGCCGCCGCGACCAGGGATGCGTCGCGCTCCTCGATGTGACCACCCAGCTGGAACCACCTGCCCGCCTTGGCGTGCAGGGTCAGCAGCACCTGCTCGGCGTCGTCGGAGAGCACGACGACACTCGCGGTGAGGTGATCGGGACGGCAGCCGCGCAGCAGCCCGTCGGGGTGCCGTGCGAGGTGGTCGAGATAGGCCGTCCGCAGCTCCTGCTGACCCGCGTCGTACGCGTCGAGGTGCGCCAGCGTGGCCACGGCCGCTGCGTGGGCGCTCAGTCCTCGTCCCCCGCGCCACCGGAGGTGTCGTCACCGTCGAGCAGTCGCCCGAGCTCGGCGTCGAACTCCTCGTCGCTGAGCGACTCGGGTGCCGTGACGTCCTCCCGGAACCCCAGCGGGTCGTCGAGGTCCGCCGCGGTCGGCAGCAGGTCCGGGTGCGCCCAGACGGTGTCACGCGCCTCGATGCCCTGACGGGTGCGCAGCGACCCCCACAGGGCCGAGGCGTCACGCAACCGTCGCGGCCGCATCTGCAGCCCGACCAGGGCAGCGAAGGTGTCCTCGGCGGGACCCCCGGCCGCCCGGCGGCGGCGCACGATCTCCTGCAGCTTCGCGGCAGCGGGCATGCGCGTCCCCGTCGCCTGCGCGGTGACCTCGTCGACCCAGCCCTCGACCAGGGCGAGCAGTGTCTCCAGCCGGGTGAGCGCGGCCTCCTGCTCGGGGGAGCGGGTGGGCTCGAAGAGACCGCCCTGGAGCGCCTCCATGATCTCGGCGGGGTTCGAGGGGTCCAGTCCCGAGAGCTGCTGCTCGATCGCGGAGGGGTCCAGGTGCGTGCCGCCCGCGACGTCCGCCACGGCGGTGAGCAGACGTTCCCGCAGCCAGGGCACCCCGGCGAAGAGACGGTGGTGGGCGCACTCGCGGACGGCCAGGTAGAGGCGCAGGTCCTCGGCGCTGACGTCGAGGTCCTCACCGAACGCGGCCACGTTGCTCGTCACGAGCGCCGCTCGCCCGGTCGGCCCCAGGGGCAGCCCGATGTCCGTCGCGGTCAGCACCTCGGCCGCGAGCCCGCCGATCGCCTGACCGGCCTGCTGACCGAACAGCGCGCCGCCGGCCTGACCCATCATCTGCAGGAACGGGCCGGCCATCTGCCGGATCTCCTCCGGCATCGCCTCACCCATGCCCGAGACCACGTTCGCGGCGACGGGCAGCACGAGCGCGTGCCAGGCCTCGGAGGTCTGCTCGACCCATTGCGCGCGCGACCACGCGGCGGTGGTCTGCACGCCCGAGGGGAACTCCGTGACCTCGTCGAGCCAGTGGTCGGCCAGACGCACCGCGTCGGCGACGCTCGCCTGGTCCGCCGCTGTCGGCGCCGGGTCCGACCCGGCCGCGGCGACGCTCTTGCGGGCGGTGTCCTTGGCCAGCGACCAGTTCACGGGTCCCTCGAAGGGCTGCATGAACGACTGCACCTGACCCAGGAGCGCCGAGAGGTCGGGACCGCCGGGCCCACCGAACCCGCCACCACCGGCACCACCGGGCCCGCCGGCACCACCGAACCCGGCCCCGCCGAGCAGGGGGCCGAGCAACGACTCCAGGGGTGTGCCCGCGAAGGGGTTGCCACCCGAGGCGCCCTGCCCCGGGGAGCCGCCCTCCTCGGGGCGCTCGTCGTCGGGGTCCTCGTTGCTGAAGCGGCCGTGACTCATGGTCCCGACGCTACTCGCCGGGGCCATCCGCGGCCCGTGGGGCGCTAGCGTGACCTCCCATGCGGCTGGTGGAGATCCGGGAGACACCTCTCGACGTGACCGAGGTGAACCGCGCGCTCGAGGACGACAGCGCCGGCGGCGTGGTGCTCTTCGTCGGCGTCGTCCGCGACCACGACGGCGACAAGTCGGTGCTGGGCCTGGAGTACTCGGCCCACCCCACCGCCCTGGCCCGCCTCGAGGAGGTCGCGGCCGAGGTGGAGGCCAGGTACCCGCTGCGGGGCCTCGCCGCCGTGCACCGCACCGGGACGCTGGACATCGGCGACGCCGCTGTCGTCGTCGGCTGCGCCGCCGACCACCGGGGCGAGGCGTTCGACGCCGCCCGCATGCTCATCGACGAGCTCAAGGACCGGGTGCCGATCTGGAAGCACCAACGCTTCGCCGACGGCTCCGAGGAGTGGGTGGGCACGCCCTGACCCAGCTGCCGGCGGTCACCGGCGCGGCGCCCCGGGGGCGCGGCGCGACGCTCGTACGCTGGTCGCGTGGAGATCTTGTACTGGCTGGTGCCCGCCGGTGCCGTCGCGGCCCTCGCGATGGCGTGGGCCGGGTGGGCCGGGCGTCCGCGGCGTGACGAGCAGGTCGACCGTTCGGACGCGGCGAAGCAGCGGTTCGCCGCCGCCATGGAGCGGCCCCATCCCGGTGCGACCAAGCCGCGACCGGCGCGGGTCCACGACCGCAGCACGGGCATCGCCGTACGCCCCTCACGGATCGGCCGTGGCCCTGTCGAGGGTCCCCAGGACTGAGATCTGGCTGAGAAGGGTGTGGCGGTGGTCCCGCGCCCTGGGGTGCCGCACCTCCGTCTGAGAAGGTGCATCACGTGGACGCGCGCATCCGATCGAGCCTGGCTGCCCTCGGGCTGTTCAGCGTCCTCGTCGTCGCAGCCGTCGCGGCGCCCGTGCCGTTCGTGGTCTACCGACCCGGTCCCACCTTCGACGTGCTCGGCGCGAGCGCCGGTGAGGAGATCGTGACCGTGGCGGGCCACCGCGCCTACCGCGACGACGGCGAGCTCAGGTTCACCACCGTCTCGGTCACCTCCCCCGAGCAGCGCCTCAACGTCTTCGACCTGCTCGCCGCCTGGGCGTCCTCGACCGACGCGGTGTTCCCGCGCGAGGTCGTCTACGGCGAGGACGAGACGGCCGAGGAGGCCGAGCGGCAGTCCAGCATCCAGATGGTCACCTCCCAGGACGCGGCGATCGCCAACGCGATGCGGGCGGCCGGCGACACCGTGCCCGAGGCGACCGAGGTGCTCGACGTGGCCGCGGGCAGCGGCGCGGACGGTGCCCTGAAGGTCGGCGACGAGCTCGTGGCCGTCGGCGACGTCGAGATCGGCGCCGCCGCCGACGTCGTGCGCGCCGTGCAGCGGCTCGAGCCCGGGGACGAGGTGCAGGTCCGCGTGCGCCGCGACGGTGAGCTGCTGACCCTCCCGGTGACCGTACAGGCCCCGCCGGACGAGCCCGGCCGTGCCCAGCTGGGTGTCGTGGTCGGCCCCGGCTACCAGTTCCCCTACGAGGTTGACGTCGCGGTCGCGGACAACGTCGGCGGGCCGAGCGCCGGGCTGATGTTCGCCCTCGCGGTGTACGACACGCTCACCCCCGGGTCGCTGACCGACGGGAAGGTCGTCTCGGGCACCGGCACGATCGCCGACGACGGCTCCGTGGGACCGATCGGCGGCATCGCCCAGAAGATCCTGGGCGCCGACGCGGCCGACGCCTCGCTGTTCTTCGTCCCGGCCGACAACTGTGCGGCGGCCACGGCGGCCCCGACCCCCGACGGCATGCGGCTGGTCCGCGCCGACGACTTCGACCAGGCCCTGGCTGCGCTGCAGACCTGGGCCGAGGACCCCGACGCCGACCTGCCGAGGTGCCCGTGAGCGAGAACCCCCCGACCGAGGAGAGCGGCACGGCCGTCGCGCTGCGCTCCGCCGTCCGCGAGATCGAGGCGCACGTCGCCGGCGAGGGGTGGGACTCCCCGCCGCGGCTCTACGCCTTGGCCGACACCGCCGAGCTGCTCGCCGCCGCCCCGGCTCTCGCCGAGCAGATGGGGCTCGACCCCGAGGCCGGGGGGCTGACGTCGGTGGAGCAGGAGCTCGATCCCGCCGGCGACTTCGAGCAGCTGCTCGTGCAGCTCGACTGGCCCCCGACGGTGGTCGGCGCCGTGGCCGTGGTCGAGCGTCTGGTGATGGCCCGCCCGGACGCGGGCGAGCAGCTCGACGCCGAGACGGCCGCCGCCGACCCCGACGCGCAGGAGGTGCGTCTGGTGGTCGGCGTGCTGCGGCCGGCGCCCGACGACGACGTGCAGAGCTGGTGCGCGCTGCGCCTGCGTGCCCACGATGAGGCCGCGCAGGTGATCGAGGGCGCCGACGTCGTGCCCGGCCTGGTGCGGCTGCTCGGCGAGACCTTCGCAGACGCCCCCGCCTGAACGCCCCCGGACGACTGCTCCGGGCGTACGAACCGCCCCTGACCTAGCCTTGACATCCCCGAGCCTTGACCCGAGGAGACACCGACCCACGTGAGCGGCTACTTCGACGATGCACCCCCTTCCGGGGGCAGCACCCGCACCGCCCCGTCCTCCGGCGGAGCGCCCCCGCGCTCGCGCGCCCTGATCTGGACGATCGGGGTGCTGCTCCTGGCCTTCACCCTGCTGTCCACGTTCACCTCGATCTACACCGACCGGCTGTGGTTCGCCTCCGTGGACTTCTCCGAGGTCTACTCCACGCTGCTGCTGACCCGCATCGGGCTCTTCGTGGTCTTCGGCCTGTTCATGGGCGTGGTCGTGGGTGCGAACATCTACCTGGCCTACCGCTTCCGCCCGGTGTTCCGCCCTGCGTCGATGGAGCAGGCGAACCTCGACCGCTACCGCGACGCCGTGGAGCCGATCGGCAAGTGGCTGCTGCTGGGTGTCGCGGGCATCATGGCCGTCTTCGCCGGTGCCTCGGGGGCCGGCCAGTGGCGTGACTACCTCCTGGCCAGCAACGGCGGCGAGTTCGGGGTCACCGAGCCGTTCTTCGGTCGCGACGCCGGCTTCTACGTCTTCGACCTCAGCTGGTACCACTACCTCGTCGACTTCACGATGACCGCGCTGGTGCTCGCGCTGATCTCGGCAGCGGCCGTGCACTACCTCTACGGCGGCATCCGGCTCCAGTCGAAGGCCGACCGGTTCTCCGGTGCGGCGCACGCGCAGACCTCGGTGCTGCTGGGCCTGCTGCTGATCTTCAAGGCCGTCGACTACTACCTCGACCGCTTCGACCTGCTGAACGCCCAGGGCACCCTGCAGGACGCCGCGTTCACCGGCATGCGCTACACCGACGAGAACGCGGTGCTGCCCAGCAAGAACATCCTCATGGTCATCGCGCTGATCTGCGGCATCCTGCTGCTGGCGAACGTCTTCCGGCGTACGTGGACCCTGCCGGCGGTGTCCATCGCGCTGCTGGCGCTGTCCGCGGTGCTGCTCGGCTTCATCTGGCCCGCCGCGGTGCAGAGCTTCCAGGTGCGTCCGAACGAGCCCGACCGCGAGCGTCCGTACATCGCCCGCAACATCGAGTCCACGAGAGCGGCGTACGACGTCGAAGGGACGCAAGTCGTGCGCTACAACGCGGAGACGTCGCTGTCGCCGCAGCAGCTCTCCGACAGCGCGCAGTCGCTGCCCGGCATCCGGCTGCAGGACCCCTCGCAGGTGAACCGCACCTTCCAGCAGAAGCAGCAGGTGCGCGGCTACTACACCGTGCCCGACGTGCTCGACGTCGACCGCTACGAGGTCAACGGCCAGGACCGCGACATGGTCGTCGCGGTGCGCGAGCTGAACCAGGCGGGGCTGCCCGAGGACCAGCAGTCCTGGACGAACCTCGCGACCGTCTACACGCACGGCTACGGCATGATCGCGGCGTACGGCAACCAGCGCAACGCCGACGACGAGCCGGTCATCCAGGGCGACGAGCCCGCCTGGGCCGAGATCAACATCCCGCCGCGCGGTGAGCTGAGCGAGCTGAACGGAGCCGACGGCTACCAGTCGCAGGTCTACTTCGGTGAGTTCTCGCCGCTCTACTCGATCGTCGGCAAGGAGCCGGGCGGTCAGGACGTCGAGATCAACGTGCCCGAGGGCTCCGGAGCCGGGGAGGTGCCGGCCAACAACACCTACGCCGGCGACGCCGGCGTCGGCGTCGGGTCGCTGTGGCGCAAGGCCTTGTACGCCCTGAAGTTCTCCGAGCCCAACATCATCCTGTCGGGCCGTGTGAACGAGAACTCCCGCATCCTCTACAACCGCACGCCGCTGGAGCGGGCCGAGAAGGTGGCTCCCTGGCTGACCTTCGACAACGACCCGTACCCGGTCGCGGTCGACGGCCGCATCACCTGGGTGCTCGACGGCTACACGACGTCGAACCGCTACCCGCTCTCCGAGCTGCGTTCGCTCTCGGAGATGACCTCGGACAGCCAGGACCCCCGCGCGCAGTTCGCGACCCTGCCGACCGACCAGGTCAACTACATGCGCAACTCGGTCAAGGCCACGGTCGACGCCTACAGCGGTGCGGTCACGCTCTACGAGTGGGACCAGCAGGACCCGATCCTGGACGTGTGGCAGTCGGTCTTCCCGAACGCCGTGGAGCGCCGCGACCTGATCCCGGAGCCGATCCTCGAGCACATGCGCTACCCCGAGGACCTGTTCAAGGTGCAGCGCAACATCCTGGCCAGCTACCACGTCGAGGACCCGCTGACCTTCTACAACGGTTCCGACCGGTGGGACATCCCCGAGGACCCGCAGTCCACGGGCAACCTGCAGCCGCCGTACCGCCTCTCGGTCGCGACGCCGCGCCAGGACGACCAGACGCCGGACCCGGTGTTCTCGCTGACCTCGGTCTACACGCCCGCCAACCGCGAGAACCTCGCGTCGTTCATCTCGGTCGACGCCGACGCGGCGCAACCCGGCGACTACGGCCAGCTGCGGATCCTGCGGCTGCCGTCGAACACCCAGGTGCAGGGTCCCTCGCAGATCGCGAACGCGTTCGCTTCCGACGAGGAGATCCAGCAGGCGCTGCTGCCCTTCACGCGCAACGGCACCTCCGAGGCCATCTACGGCAACCTGCTGACGTTGCCGGTGGGGGAGGGTCTGCTCTATGTGCAGCCGCTCTACACCCTGCGGCAGGCCGGCGAGGGCAACTACCCGGTGCTGCGGTTCGTGCTGGTCTCCTTCGGTGACCAGGCGGGTTACGGCGCGACGCTGACCGAGGCGCTCAACGACGTGCTCGGCCTCGAGGGCAATGCTCTCGACGAGGAGGGCAACCTCGGCGTCGACAACCTGCCGCTGGAGCCGGGCGACGGCGACCCGCAGGACCCGCAGCAGCCGGGGGGCGGGGATCCGCTCGCGATCTCCCAGGAGGCTCTGGCCCTGCTGGCTCAGGCGAGTGACCTGTTCGCCCAGGCCGACGCGGCGCTCGCCAACCAGAACCTGGCCCGCTACCAGAACCTGAACAACCAGGCTCGTGACCTGGTCTCGCAGGCGCTGACCTCGGCGCAGAACGAGGCCGTGGCGCCCGACGGCGCAGACGGGGCCGCCGGTGCGGGCAACGGTGACGCCGGGTCGGCAGGCGGCGGCGACGCCGGTGCAGGTGACGCGGACGCCGCGGCCGGCAACGACGGCAACGGCTGACGGGACTGGCGTGCTCGTCGCCTTCAGCGTGGCTCCGTCGGGCGGCGGTGCTGACTCCTCCGGGAGCGTCAGCGCCGCCGTCGCGGCGGCCGTACGCGTGGTGCGCGACTCGGGTCTGCCGCACCGCACCAGCTCGATGTTCACCGAGATCGAGGGGGAGTGGGACGAGGTCATGACCGTGGTCAAGCAGTGCGTCGACGTCGTCGCCGACGTCGCGCCGCGCGTGTCCCTGGTGCTGAAGGCGGACGTACGCCCGGGCTTCACCGGACAGATCGACGCCAAGGTCGCGCGGGTCGAGGAGCACCTCGGGTCCGACGCCGCGACCGCCGCGCCCGAGGTCTGAGGTCGTGTCGCGCGCGAAGCGGCGACAGAAGGGACCCAAGGACCCGCGGGCGTTCCTCGTGGCCGCCAACCGGCGCGCCCGGCACGACTACGAGATCCTGGAGACGTACGAGGCCGGCATGGTGCTGACCGGCACGGAGGTCAAGGCCTTGCGGGCCGGCCGCGCCTCGCTCGTCGACGGCTTCGTCGACATCGACGGCGGTGAGGCCTGGCTCCACCAGGTGCACATCCCCGAGTACGCCCAGGGCACCTGGAACAACCACGCCACCCGGCGCAAGCGCAAGCTGCTGCTGCACCGCCGCGAGATCGACGCCGTCGAGCGTGCGGTGCGCGAGGCGGGTCTGACGGTCGTGCCGCTGCGGCTCTACTTCACCGAGGGACGCGCGAAGATCGAGGTCGCCCTCGCCCGGGGGCGCAAGACCTGGGACAAGCGACGTGCCCTGGCCGAACGCGATGCGCGGCACGAGGTCGAGGCCGAGATGAGCCGGCGGCTCAAGCGCGGCTGAGCCTCGCGGGAAGTGACCCCTCGCGGGAAGTGACCCCTCGCGGGAAGTGACCCCTCGCGGGAAGTGACCCCTCGCGGGAAGTGACCTCTCGCGGGGTCAGCGGTGGTCGAGCACGCCGACGTGCCGGGGGCCGGACAGCCGTTGCTCGACGCGTCGCTCGATGCGACGGGCGTTGCGCTTGAGCGGCGCTGCCAGGTACTCACCGAGGATCGCGCCGGCCGCGAGGGCGATCGCGGTGGCGAGCGCGTTCGACAGCTGCAGGATGCCCTCGACGTCGCCCTCGGAGATGAAGTTCATGCCGCGGAAGATCTGCAGTCCCGGCAGCAGCGGCACCAGGGCGGGCACCACGACGACGAGCGGAGGCACCCGTACGCGTCCGGCGACGGAGTGGCTCACCGCACCGATCGCCACGGCCGCGAGGGCCGCGGCCCAGGGCAGCGTGCTCCCCGGGGCGTCGATGACTGCGGCGACTCCCTGACCGAGGACCGCGGTGAGCGCGACGGCCGGCAGAGCGCGTACCGGCGCGGAGCAGATGAAGGCGAAGGCCGCCGCGGCGACGACACCGCCGACCAACGCCAGCGCGAGGCTGGCGGGCGCGATGGTGCGCCCCGGCGTGACGTTCGCGAACTCGATGCCGAAGACCGGCGCGAGCTCGAGACCGGCGCCGACGCCGGCGATCAGGCCGGCGGTGGCCAGCACCGCCTCGAGGACGCGGGCGGCCGCGGTGAGGTAGAAGCCCGACAGGGAGTCCTGGATCGCACCGAGGAAGCCGATGCCCGCCAGGAGCAGCACGATGCTGGCCGTCAGCACCAGCGAGGGACGCAGGCCCTGGAGCACCTCGAAGGGCAGGGCGGTGACGCCGAGCGCGATCGTCGTCGCGAGCGCACCGCAGGCGGCCTGCACGTAGAACACGGGCCAGGCGCGCAGCGTCATCTCGGTCTGCAGCACGGTGACGGCCACCGCGGCAACGGCTGCGACCACGGTGACGTCCAGGCCTCCGCCGAGCAGCAGGGCCACCCCACCGCCGAAGACGGCCGAGGCGAGCACCCCGGCCCAGCGCGGCACCCAGGGCTTGTGCGAGGCCAGACGGGCGACCTGCGCGCGGGCGTCGGTGACCGTGAGGTCGCCGCGCAGGAACTCCCCTACGAGCAGGTGCGTCTTGGTCAGCTCGTCGTAGTCCAGCTCGCGGGCCTGCACCACGCGCGAGAGCGAGACCGGGATGTCCTCGGGGTCGGCCTGGTAGGCCAGCCGCAGCGAGGTGAAGGTGACGTCGACGTCGGCGCGGCGCAGTCCGGCGTGGTCGAGGAGGGCGCGGATGGTGGCGTGCACGTCGGCGGCGCCGGCGCCGGAGGACAGCAGGATGTCCCCGACCCGGAGGGCCAGGTCCAGGGCCCGATGGACCTCACGAGGCGACGGCACCCCGAGGGGTTCGTCGGTGGGTGTCACGGGTCCATGGTGACAACTCGGGACTGCGGCGCACAGCCTGGTCCCCGCGTGGCGTGGCGGGTCCTGTCAGTGGCGTGTCGCACGGGGGCGTGAGGCGTCCGCCCGCTCGCCGGAGAAGCCGTGGTCCAGGGCCCACAGCACCGCCCGCGTCCGGGAGGTGACGCTGATCTTGCGGTAGGCGCCCCGGATGTAGCTCTTGACCGAGTTCGGTGAGAGCTGGGTGGTCAGCGCGATCTGCTCGTTGCTCAGACCCCGGGTGATGAGGGCCAGCACCTCGGCCTCGCGAGGGGTCAGTCCCTCCTCGCGGCCGGGCCAGTCACCGGCGACCGTCGAGGTGGGTCGCGCGGGCTCGGGTCGGACCACGGTCTCCCCGGCGCGGATGCACTCCAGGGCCGACACGATCGCGCTCGCGGGCAGGGCCTTGGACAGGAATCCCCTCGCTCCGCGTTCGAGGCAGCTGGAGACGAGGACGTCGTCCTGGGACCAGGAGTAGACGACGACGGCGTCGACGTTGTCACGCTCGAGGAGGTCGTCGACGATGTGACCGTCGACGCGTCCGTGCGCGAAGGTGTCGAAGAGCGCGACGTCGATGCGCCGTTCCTCCAGGGTGCCCGCCGTGCCTCCCGGGGAGGCGTCGAGCTCCACGACCTCGACTCGGTCCCGGTGGTGGCGCATCATGCTCGCGACGCCTTCGACGACGACCTCGTAGTCGTTGACGAGCGCGACGCGTACGGGCGGTCTCGCGGTCATCTCTCTCCCCACGGTGAGCGGCGCACAAGCGAGACAACGCTTGCGCCACTCATTCAACCTGCGGACGGAGCGATACGCAATCGCCTCGGCGCACTCGGCCTCAGGCCACGAGTCGCGCCGGGGGCCGGGTCAGCGGCGGTCGAGCTGCGCCCAGAACGACGCGTACGCCGCGGCGGCGTCGGCGACGCCGAGACCGACGGCGCCCGGGGCCTCGACCGACGTCGAGCGGGGGGAATCCAGCGCTCGGGAGATCGCGCCGTCCCACGACTCGGTGGTGGACACGAGGGTCGCCCTGCCGGGGTGGATCGAAGCGAGCTCCTGGCTGTACCGGTGGCGGGCGACCAGGGGCCGTCGCCCGGCCCGGGACCAGTCGAGCACGGCGTCGCCACGAGAGGGGGAGCCGTCGGGGACGACCGGGACGTCGACGGTGCCGCACGCGCGGGTCAGTGCGTCGACGTCGAGAGCGCCGGTGTCGTCGACGGTGACACCGAGGCGCACGGCGTCCTCCAGCAGGCGCTGGCCGGGTGCTCCGGAGGCCGACAGCGACGTGTCCAGGCACGTGACGCGTACGCCGCGGGGCGCTCGTCCGGTGCGGTGGAGCAGGGCCGCGGCCTCGAGCACGTCGCGGTGCCCGCTGTCGGCGGACACCTCACCGACGACGCCGAGCACGAGCGGCCCCCGTCGACGGGTGAGGGGCGAGGCGGGGCGCTCGACGGGCGCCGCCGCCGGGGGGATCACGACGGTGCCGGTGGCCGGCGAGCCGACCAGGCGGCACAGCCATCCCTGCTCGTACGCCGAGTCCACGACGACGCCGTGCGACGCCTGCACCATGCGACGGTGGGCGCGGGCTCTCGCGACGAAGTCGGGACCGCCGCGCTCGCGGGGCAGGTCTTCGAGCGTGAGGGTGACCCGGTGGTGCGCCGCGAGACCCTCGACCAGGTCCGCGGCGTCGGCCGGGGTGCGGCCGAGGGTGCGGTCGCTGCCGACCAGGTGGACGTGCTCGATGCCGTCGAGGTCAGCGGCTGCGGCGGCCGTCGAGAGGTCGAGCTGCTCGGTGGTCGTGCCGAGGGCCCGGGCCAGCTCGGTCAGCCGGCGGGCCACGCGGCGCGAGCCCCGCGTGGGAAGCAGCAACCGCGGTGTGCCCGCGCGGGCGGGACGGGCGAGGCGGACGGCCCGGGGGAGCGGCGCTGAGGACATGCGGGAACCTCCGGAGACGACGACGTAAGCGTTCTACCCGCGTCCCGCGGTGCGCATGCACAGTCTTTGCCGACGGTCAACCCCCCAGGTCTCGGTGTCGAGGTCAGGCGTCTCGTCAGGCGTCTGGTCAGGCGTCGGCGGGCTCGACCCATCCCACGGACTCCACCGCCGGCACCGTCGGGAGAGCGGTCTCCTCGGCCGCGGCGGGCAGGGGTTCGACCTCGGCGATGTGCACGACGGCGTCCCCCGAGTTGACCAGCGGCGCCTCCGTGCGACCGACGACGATGCCGTCGCGGTCGGCGTGCACCAGACGTACGCGCTTGCCGAAGCTGTCGAAGAGACCGCCCAGCCGCTCGCCCTTGGACACCTCGGCCCCCAGGGCGACGTCGAGGTGGAGCATGCCGGTGCCGCGGGCCCGCACCCAGCCGGACCGCCGGGACTGCCGCGTCACCGACGCCTCGTCGTCGGTCGGCGCGTCGATCATGTCCAGCGAGGCCATCACGCGCAGGACGCCGCGGACGCCGGCGTCGATCGCCCAGCCGTCCATGCGCCACGCCTCGCCCGCCTCGTACAGCAGCGCGACCTTGCCCTCGGCGCCGGCGGCGCCGCGCAACGAGCCGTCACGCAGCTTGGCGTGCATCACCACCGGGGTGCCGAAGGTCATCGCAAGCTCGCGGGAGCGGGCGTCGTCGAGGTCGGTGCGGATCTGGGGCAGGTTCGTACGCCGGTCCGACCCGGTGTGGAGGTCGATGCCGACCTCGGCCTTGGCGACCACCTCGGTCATCATCAGGTGGGCGATGCGCGAGGCGAGCGACCCGCGGGGTGAGCCGGGGAAGGACCGGTTGAGGTCGCGGCGGTCCGGCAGGTAGCGCGAGCCGGTCATGAAGCCGAGCACGTTGACGATCGGGACGGCCAGCAGGGTGCCGCGCAGCGTCTTGGGGTCCAGGCCGGCCAGCACCTGGCGGACCACCTCCACGCCGACGGCCTCGTCGCCGTGGATGGCGGCGTTGATCCACACGGTCGGACCGTCGTGGCGACCGTGCAGCACGCGCACGGGCAGGTCGACCTCGGCGCCGGTCACCAGACGGGTGATCGGCAGCTGCACGGACTGGTCACGGCCCGCACGGACGCGCACGTCACCGATCTGGAAGGACTCGCGGGCCATCGACGTCTCCGGGATCTCGGGGAAGGGGCCGGGTCAGCGGCCGCGGTTGCGGCGGCGCAGCGCGAGCGGAGGTCGCGGGCCGACGTAGGAGCGGGAGGAGTCCACGAGGAACCCCTGCCGCAGAGCCTCTCGTCCGACCAGCATGCGGAAACCCATGTCGTCACGGTTGGTGAGGGTGACCTCGGCGGTGACCGTGCGGTCGAGCAGCCGCACCAGCATCGTCACCACGTGGCGCTCCTCGGCGTGGCCGGAGGAGGAGCGGACGGCGCGCTGGTCGTGCAACGGGCTCTCGAGCCGCACCTGGTCCTCGCTGGAGTCCTGCCACGGCAGCACGGTGTAGCGGAGCCACACCCGGCCGTCGCGCTCGAACTCCTCGATGTCCCAGGCGTGCAGGGAGGACGTACGCGCGCCCGTGTCGAGCTTCGCCTTGACCCAGGCGACGTCGAGGTCGGGGAGCGTGACCCACTCGCGCCAGCCCGCGACCTGCGGGTCCTGTGCGGCCTCGACCGGGTCGTCGCCCTCGTCGTCGGTCTCGCCGGTGTGAACGTCGCTGCGACCTGGCACGCTGTCAGTCACGGACCATCCTCTGCTCTCGACGACCTTACGAGGAACGAATGAAGCTCGCCCTGCTCTCCCGCGCCTACGGCTCCTACAGTACGCAGCGCCTGCGGACCGCAGCCCTCGACCGGGGCCACCAGGTCAAGGTGCTCGACACCCTCCGATTCGGCATCGACCTGTCGGGCAGCGAGCCCGACCTCCAGTTCCGCGGCAAGCGGCTGAGCACCTACGACGCGATCATCCCGAGGATCGGCAACTCCATCACCTACTTCGGCACCGCGGTGGTGCGGCAGTTCGAGCAGATGGACGTCTACACGCCGAACACCTCGTGGGGCATCTCCAACTCCCGCGACAAGCTGCGGGCCAGCCAGATCCTCTCGCGCCACGAGATCGCGATGCCGGCGACGACCTTCGCGCGTGACCGCGCCGACGTCATCCCTGCGATCAAGCGGGTCGGTGGCGCTCCCGTGGTCATCAAGCTGCTGGAGGGCACCCAGGGCATCGGTGTCATCCTCGCGCCCGACCTGAAGGTGGCCGAGGCCATCGTCGAGACGCTGCAGTCCACGAAGCAGAACGTGCTGATCCAGCAGTTCATCACCGAGTCCAAGGGCCGCGACATCCGCGCCCTGGTCGTCGGCGACCGTGTGGTGGCCGCGATGCGTCGCGTGGCGCAGGGCGACGAGTTCCGCTCCAACGTGCACCGCGGCGGGTCGGTCGAGCGCGTGAACCTCGACCCCGCCTTCGAGCGCGCAGCCGTACGCTCTGCGCAGATCATGGGGCTGCGGGTCGCCGGGGTCGACATGCTCGAGGGTGACGACGGTCCGCTGGTGATGGAGGTGAACTCCTCACCGGGCCTGGAGGGGATCGAGGCGGCGACCGGGCTGGACGTCGCCGGCGCGATCGTCGACTACGTCGACAACCAGGTGGCCTTCCCCGAGATCGACGTACGCCAGCGCCTGACGGTCTCCACCGGCTACGGCGTCGCCGAGATCGCGGTGCAGGCCCCCAGCGACATGGTCGGCAAGACGCTCGGCGAGTCCGGTCTGCGCGACAAGGACATCACCGTGCTGACGCTGCACCGGGGCACCCAGGTGATCCCGAACCCCAGCGTCGACAAGGTGCTGGAGGCGGGGGACCGGCTGCTCAGCTTCGGCCGTCTGGAGGAGATGCGCGGCATGATCCCGAGCCGGCGCAAGCGGCGGGCGAAGGTCAAGAAGCTGCCCGCCGAGCCCATCCACGACGCGGCCCCGGAGCCCTCGGGCGACTGATCGGGGGCCTCCCGACCAGTCGCCCCGGGCGGCGGGTCCGCTCAGGCCTTCGACTCGGCGAACGCCTCGACGGCGGCGGCGCAGAACGCGTCCAGGTCGCCGGGGTCGCGCGAGGTGACGAGCTTCCACCCGTTCGCCGGGCAGGTGAAGACCTCCTCGTCGACCCATGTGGCGCCGGCGTTGCGCAGATCGGTCTGCAGGCTCGGGAAGCTCGTCATCGTCTTGCCGTGCAGCGTGTCGGTCTCCACCAGCGTCCAGGGGGCGTGGCAGATGGCCGCGACCGGCTTGCCCGCGTCGATGAAGCCCTGCACGAACGTCAGGGCGTCGGCGTCCATCCGCAGGCTGTCGGCGTTGGTCGTGCCGCCGGGCAGGACCAGGCCGTCGAAGTCCTCGGCGCGCACGTCGGTGACGGACTGCTCGGCGGTGAAGGTGTCGGCCTGGTTCACGTCGGAGGTGAACGCCTGCACCGTGCCCCCGCCGGGCGCGATGAGGACGGTGCGGGCCCCCTCGGCGTCGAGTGCTTCGCGGGGCGCGGTCAACTCGGGCTGCTCGACGCCGGAGTCGGCGACGAGGATCGCGATGGTCGTGGACTCGAGGCGCTGGGCCATGGTGTCTCCTCAGGGTCTGGAGGTTCCGGGTTCGTCGTGGCACCTCCCCGCCTCGTGGGTCCGCGAACGTCGTCGACGGCGCTGTCGCCGGCCCTGTCGTCAACGCGTCGGAGCGCGTCGCGGTCGCGACGACACCTGCGGGTGGCCCGGCCCGCTGGCACACTCGGCGTCGTGACAGGTGGCGGCGGCGGGCGGAGGCGGTGGACGCGGTCCGACGTCGGGAAGGTCGTCGGCCTGCTCGCGCTGGTCGCCGTCGTCGCGGTCGCGGGGCTAAGCGGCGTCCTGCCGTCGGTCGGCGAGGTGCGGGAGCAGGTGCGCGGCTACGGGGCCCTGGCACCGGTGGCGTACGTCGTGGCGTACGGGGTGCTGACGCTGTTCCCGACGCCGGCCAGCCTGCTGACCATCGCCGGCGGGGCGCTCTTCGGTCTCGTCGAGGGCACCGCGTACGCGCTGCTCGGGGCGCTGCTCGGCGCCGTCGCGGCGTACGAGATCGGGCGTCTGCTCGGCCGCGACGCCGTCGACCGCCTGACCCGGGGGCGACTGGAGCCGGTGGAGCGGGTGCTCTCCCAGCACGGGTTCCTCGCGGTGGTCGCGATCCGGCTGACGCCGGTCTTCCCGTTCCTCCTGGTCAACTACGCGAGCGGTCTGACCAGCCTCACGCGCCGCGACTACGTGCTGGGCACCGCCGTCGGCATCGTGCCCGGGGCGGTCGCGTACGCCGCGGTCGGCGCGTACGGCGCCGACCCGCTGGGGCTTTTCGCCGCGATCGCCGGTCTGGTGCTGCTCACGCTCGTCGGTGGGTATGTGGGTCGCCGGATGCTCCGTCGTGAGGGCATCGACCCCGACCGGGCGACGGACCCGGACGCAGACGCGTCGGCACACGCACCAGGAGACGATCGATGACCAGCAGCCCCGCGAACGACCGCGCGTACACCGCCCTCATCGTCGGCACGGGGTTCGGTGGCCAGACGGCGGCGATGACGCTGCGCAAGGCCGGCGTCGAGGACTTCGTGATGCTCGAGCGTCGCGACTTCATGGGGGGTACGTGGGTGCAGAACTCCTACCCGGGTGCGGCCGTCGACGTGCAGAGCCCGCTCTACTCCATCTCCAGCGAGCCGTACGCCTGGGAGCGCATGTTCTCCACCCAGGAGGAGCTCGAGGAGTACACGAACCACGTCATCGACAAGCACGGGCTGCGCGAGAAGACGAGGTTGAACGCCGAGGTGACGCGGCTGACGTGGCTCGAGGACGACCAGCTCTGGGAGGTGTACACCGAGGCCGCCGGCACCTGGCGGGCTCGCTTCGTCGTCAACGCCTCCGGCCCGCTGTCGACGCCGGTGGTGCCGCCGTTCTCCGGGCGCGCCACCTACGAGGGCGTGCAGTTCCACAGCAACGACTGGGACCACGACTTCGACCACCGCGGCAAGCGCGTCGCCGTCATCGGGTCCGGCGCGAGCGCTGCCCAGATCGTGCCCGCGATCCAGCCGGACGTCGCCGAGCTGCACGTCTTCCAGCGCACGCCGCACTGGGTGATGCCACGCCCCGACCACGAGTTCTCGCCGTTCGAGCGTCGTCTGCTGGGGGTCGACGCGGTGCACCGGGCGGTGCGGACGGCGATCTACTGGGGGTTGGAGACGCGCATCATCGGCTTCAAGTACAGCGACACGATGCTGCGCCTGGTGGCCCAGCGGAAGGCCAAGGCGAACATCGACGACCACGTCTCCGACGCGCGCCTGCGCGAGAAGCTGACGCCGGACTACCGCATCGGCTGCAAGCGCATCATCCTCTCCAACGCCCTCTATCCCGCCCTGGACGCCGAGAACTGCACGCTCTACTCCGGTGAGCACGGCGAGGGGATCGACCGCTTCGACGAGACCGGCATCCACACCACGGACGGCCGTCACGTCGAGGTCGACGCCATCGTGTACGCCACCGGCTACGACGCCACCGACGGCCTCATCGCCTACCCGGTGATCGGACGCGACGGCCTCAAGCTCGGCGACTACTGGGACGAGTTCCCTCGGGCCTACCTCGGCACGACGGTGCCGGGCTTCCCCAACATGTACATCGTCACCGGTCCGAACACCGGCATCGGGCACACCTCGGCGATCTTCCTGATCGAGTCGCAGATGGAGTACATCCGGCAGTCGGTCGAGCGGGTGCTCGCCGAGGGGGCGACGGCGATCGAACCGACCCTGCAGGCCGAGGACGACTACACGAGCCACATCCACTCCGAGATGCGCCGCACGGTCTGGTACCACGGGGGCTGCAACAGCTGGTACAAGTCTGCAGACGGCCACGTCGTCGCGATGTTCCCCGGGTTCACCTTCAACTTCCGGCGCATGACCAAGGACTTCAAGCCCGAGCACCACCAGCTCACCTGACCCGTCGAGCGCGAGCCGCATCGCTCCGTGCACAGCGGTAGCATCGCGTTGCGAGGCCGAAAGCACGGTAAGGGGTCGTCAAGCCAGCTTGGTGCAGAATGCGGCGACCTGCCTCGCACCCAGCCTGCGTCAGCATCAGGGGTCGACATGTCTGTGCAACCGGGCACCTTCAAGAGAGCGCCGCGATGCGTAGCGCGACGACAACCGTCCCTGCGGTCGAAAGGACGAGTGCCGCGATCGCGAAGCGCTTTTCACGTGTGGTCCGCGATCTCAGCAGCGCAAAGAGTGAGACGACGAGGCCCATCGGTGGAACCATGGCAGACCAGAAAAACGGCCAGAACAACCGGAAAAAGTGCGGACGTTGGCGATGGGTCCGCTCACTCATCGTGGCCTTTCATGCGAGTCCTAGTCGGGACGTGACCGCAGGACGACGTAGACAACGCCTGCGACAAAGAACATGAGGAGCACCAGGAACTCGACGAACCCGATGCCGACCATGGCGACAAGTTACCCGCACGATGGACCGGGGCGGCAACGCGCGAGCGATCAGCACGTCGCCGGATCTGGTTCAGACTGCTTGCATCGCCCGTGTCTCCGGCGTTTCGGGGCGACGAATCAAGCGATGGCGATGAGCACCGAGAAGGCGGCCTGGCCGACCACGAGTGCCAGCACCATCAGCGTGATTCCTTGAGCGAGCGGTTTGCCGACTGCGACGTCGAGGGCTCTGCTTCCGAGCCAGACCAAGATGAAGAAGACCGGAAGCAGAATCAGGGCCAGGACATCCAATGACATGCGCGTGACGGTACTGCGATAAATCGGCCCGACACGTACAAGAACTGACCGTGGCGCGCCGTGAGAAAATGTCACCGGAACGAAAATGTGGAGTCCCGAAATCGAGTCGCGTGGGTGCCACCGTGTCCTCCCTGCAGTGCCACACGGCTCGCCGGAGCGCGTAGCGTTCGTCACGCCCATCCGTCGCCGCGCGGCCGTGAGCGACCTCAGGCGGTCGTCTCGGCCGTGAGACGGTCGGCCGTACGCCGCAGGCATTGCAACCCCCAGGCGATCTCCGGCTGAGAGCTGGTGCCTCGACGCACGGCGGTGCGCACGTGGCGTACGGGCGCTCCCTCGCCGCGCAGCGGCACCCGCACCAGCGAGCCGACCAAGGGCAGCCGAGCGAGCCGGGGGATGAGCGCGACGCCGAGGCCCGCCGCCACGAGCGAGGCGGCCGTGTCCCACTCCAGGGCCTGGTGCGCCTGCCGAGGCACGAACCCGGCGGCCGAGCAGGCGGCCAGCGTCAGGTCGGAGTAGGTGCTGCCCGGACGGTCGGTGATCCACGGCTCGTGCTCGGCCTCCACCAGCGAGATCGACTCCCGCTCGGCGAGCCGGTGGCCCGCGGGCACGAGGAGGTCGAGCGTGTCGACCAGCAGGGGCTGCTGCTCGAAGCGGGGGTCGTCCGAGGGCGGCAGGGGCCCGCCGGCGACGACCACCGCGATGTCCGCCCGGTCGGCGAGCAGCATCTCGAAGCACGCCAGCGGCTCGGCCTCGATGACCGTCACGGTGGTCTCGACGGCCTCGTCGCGTGCGGAGGTCGCGACCTCGGCGAGCAGCGCGGAGGCGGCGGTCGAGAAGCCGGCCAGCCGCAACCGGCCCAGACCGGTCCCGCCGGCCGCGAGCACCGCCGCGTGCACCTCGGCCCACTCCGCGAAGAGCGCGTCGGCCCGCTCGAGCAGCACGCGGCCCGCGGGTGTCAGACGCAGTCGTCGGCCCTCGGGCTGCAGCAACGGCGTGCCGACGTCGCGGGAGAGGGTGCGCAGCTGGGCCGAGAGAGCCGACGGCGTGTAGCCCAGGTCGTGCGCGGCGGCCGCGAGGGTACCGCGGTGCGCCACCACCTGCAGCACTCTCAGGCGCGTGTCGATCATGCGCAATCGTTGCACGATCGTGTGCAGATCGCTGCGCTGGTCGTGGTAGTCCGCATGGTCCGACACTGGCCGCATGGCCCACCTCGACCCGCTGCTGGACGGCTTCGACCTCAAGGGTGTGCAGCTGCGCAACCGCGTCGTGTCGACCTCGCACGAGCCGGCGTACACCGAGGACGGGATGCCCAAGGACCGTTACCGCCTCTACCACCTCGAGAAGGCCCGCGGCGGCGTCGGCCTGACGATGATCGGCGGCTCGGCGGTCGTCAGCCCCGACAGCCCGCCCGCGTTCGGCAACATGCTGCTCTACAAGGACGAGGTCGTGCCGTGGCTCGCGCGCCTGGTCGAGGACTGTCACGAGGCCGGGGCCGCGGTGATGTGCCAGGTCACCCACCTGGGCCGGCGCACCAGCAACTTCACCGGCGACTGGCTGCCGCTGGTCTACCCCTCGGCGAGGCGCGAGCCGCAGCACCGGTCCTTCCCCAAGGTCGCCGAGGCCTGGGACGTCGACCGCATCGTGCGGCACTACGCCGAGGCGGCGGCCCGCTGTGAGGCCTCCGGCATGGACGGCATCGAGATCGAGGCGTACAGCCACCTCTTCGACGCCTGGGCCTCGCCCGCGACGAACGACCGTGACGACGAGTTCGGCGGCGACGCCGAGCGCCGGCTCACCTTCCCGCTGCGGGTCATCGAGGCGATCCGGGCGGCCGTGAGCCCCGAGTTCGTCGTGGGCGTACGGATGGCGATGGACGAGGACCTGCCCGGCGGCCTCGGCCTCGACGACGCCGTCGAGGTGCTGCGCCGCTACACCGACCGCGGCATCGACTTCCTCTCGGTCATCAAGGGCGGGCTGGAGTCCGACGCGCGGCTGGCCGCGACGATCCCGTCGATGGGGACACCGTCCTCGCCGTTCCTCGACTTCGCCGGGCAGGTGCGGGCCCGCGTCGACGTGCCCGTCATGCACGCCGCGCGCATCGGCGACGTGGCCACCGCCCGGCACGCCATCCGCGATGGGCTGCTCGACCTCGTCGGGATGACCCGGCCGCAGCTCGCCGACCCCCACCTGGTCGCCAAGGTCGCACGCGGCGAGGAGGACCGCGTACGCCCCTGCGTCGGTGCGTCCTACTGCCTGGACGCGATCTACGAGTCCGGCGACGCCAAGTGCATCCACAACGCGGCCACCGGCCGCGAGGGCTCGATGCCCCACGTCATCGCGCCGACCGTGGGCCGTCGCCGCCGCGCGGTGGTGGTCGGCGCCGGGGTCGCCGGGCTCGAGGCCGCCCGGGTGCTCGGCGAGCGCGGCCACCGGGTGACCGTGCTCGAGGCCGCCGACCGGGCCGGCGGGCAGGTGCTCGTCGCCGCGTCCTCGCCGCGCCGCCGCGACCTGGTCGGCATCGTCGACTGGCGGCTCTCGGAGGCCAAGTACTCCGGGGTGGACTTCCGGTTCGGGGTGTACGCCGAGGCCGCCGACGTGCTCGCGCTCGAGCCCGACGTCGTCGTGGTCGCCACCGGCGGCTCCCCGAACCGCAGCTGGCTGCCCGAGGCCGACCAGGCACTCGTGCTCGACACCTGGGACGTGCTCGGCGGCACCGGCGCCCGGCTCCGAGCCGGCGACCGGGTGCTGGTGCACGACGACCACGGCGGCGAACCCGCCCTGGACGCCGCGGAGGTGCTCGCCAGGGCCGGTCTGGCGGTCGAGATCAGCACACCCGAGCGCAGCCTCGGCATCGGCGTGGGCAGCATGAACAGCCCGGCGTACCTGAAGGTCTTCGCCGAGCACGACGTCACCACCACGCTCGCGCGGCGCCTGGTGGGCGTACGCCGCGCCCGCCCCGAGGAGGGCGGACGCCTCGTCGCCACGTTGGCCACCGACTACAGCACCGACCTCGGCGCGATAGTCGAGCGCGTGGTCGACCACGTCGTCGTCGAGCACGGCACGCTGCCCAACGACGAGCTCTACCGCGACCTCGTCCCCGGCTCGACCAACCTCGGCGAGGTCGACCACGACGCGCTGCTGGCCGGGGCGCCGCAGGAGGTCGTGCGCCACGACGCCGGCACCTACCAGCTGTTCCGCATCGGGGACGCCGTCGCCAGCCGCAACATCCACGCGGCCGTCTACGACGCCCTCCGCCTCTGCCTCACCGTCTGACCACGACAGCACCAGGAGACACCCGTGACCACCCTCACCACGGCGCCCGAGCGCACCACCCGCCGCGACCTGAGCGGCGTACGCACCGGGGACGCCTCCCGCGACCGCCTCCTGGGGCTGCTCGACGCACGGACGCCGGGTCGGCCGCTCCCGGGTGCCTGCTACACCGACGCGGACCTCTTCGAGCTCGACCTGCGACTGCTGTGGCACCGCCAGTGGGTCTTCGCCGGGTCGGTCGCCGAGGTCCCGGAGGCGGGTGACTACCTGACCGTCGAGCTGGGCGTGATCAGCGTGATCGTGCTGCGCGACGACGACGAGCAGGTGAGGGCCTTCCGCAACGTGTGCCGCCACCGCGGGTCCCGGCTGGTCACCGAGCCGCGGGGAGCCGTCGGCAACCTGGTGTGCGGCTACCACCACTGGACCTACGGCACCGACGGTCGGCTGCTGCACGCCCCGCAGCTGGCGCCGGTCGCCGAGGGCGGCCCGGACCCCGCGTGCCTGTCGCTGCGCACGGTGCACGTGCGCGAGGTGGGCGGGCTGCTGTTCATCTGCCTGGCGCACGAGCCGCCGGAGGACCTCGACGCACCCGGCGGCGCGATCGACACGATCGCCCCCTACCTGGCACCCCATGCGCTCGACCGCGCCAAGGTCGCGGCGCAGGTCGACCTCGTCGAGCACGGCAACTGGAAGCTCACGATGGAGAACAACCGGGAGTGCTACCACTGCGACGGGCACCCCGAGCTGCTGCGCACGTTCTTCCCGACCTGGGGGCTGCGTGACGACCAGGTGCCGCCGCGGCTGATGCCGGCGCACCAGCGGTACAAGGCGGCCGAGGAGGACCTCTCCGCGGTGTGCCGCACCCGCGGCTACCCGCGCGACCTGGTCGACGACCTCGTGGAGCCGGCGTTCGCGTACCGCATTGCCCGGGAGGCGCTCGACGGTGCGGGGGAGTCCTTCAGCCGGGACGGCTCGCGGCTGGTGCAACGTCTGCTGGGCGACATCGACGAGGCGCGGCTGGGCCGCGTGACCTTCCACGCCCAGCCCAACGTGTGGGTGCACGCGCTGGGCGACCACGTGGTCACCTTCGCCGCGCTGCCCGTCGCGCCGGACCGCACGCTGGTGCGTACGACCTGGCTGGTGCACGCCGACGCCGTCGAGGGCGTCGACTACGACGTCGACGAGCTCACCGAGGTGTGGCGACGCACCAACGAGCAGGACGCCGCCCTGGTCGGCCTGACCCAGGCCGGCGTCGCGGACCCCGCGTACGTGCCCGGGCCCTACACCGACGGCGAGCGCCAGGTCGACGACTTCGTCACCTGGTACGTGGCGCGCATGCGCGAGGAGGCACTGCGATGACCTACGCCGACATCCCGACCACCTGGGCGCCCGCCGTCGGCCTGGAGGAGGGCCCGGCCCTGCGGATCGTGCCGGACCTGCCGACCGCGCTGGGGCGCGACGTGCTGCCGGCCGAGGAGGCCTTCGAGCAGGAGATGGTCGTACGCCGCGTGGTGCCGGTGACCCACGACGTGCTGACCGTCGTGCTCGAGCCGACCGTCTCCGGCAGCAGGCTGGCCTTCGACGCCGGCCAGTACGTCGTGGTGGGGCGTGAGGTCGACGGTGCGTGGACCGAGCGGTGCTACACGATCTCCTCGCCGCCGACCCGGCCGCACCTGCTGACCCTCACGGTCAAGCGGATGCCGGGCGGGGTGATGACGGCGTGGTGGCACGAGGAGTGCCGTCCGGGTGACCGGGTCCACGTGCGCGGGCCCCTGGGCTCGTTCGCGGTCGCGGAGCACCCGGCCGAGCGCTACCTGCTGCTGTCCGCCGGCAGCGGGGTCACCCCGACGCTGTCGACCCTGCGGACGATCGCGGACCTCGCCGAGGACCTCGACGTCGTGGTGGTGCACAGCGCGCGGACGCCCACCGACCTGGTCTGTCGCGCGGAGGTCGAGGCCCTTGCGGTGACGCTGCCGCGGCTGCGGGTGCACTGGATCTGCGAGGAGGACCCCGAGGGCACCTGGTACGGCCCACGCGGCCGCCTCACCGACGACCTGCTCGCCACGCTCGTGCCCGACCTCGCCGACCGCGAGGTGCTGAGCTGCGGTCCGCCCGGCTACATGATGGGGGTCCGGGCGACGCTGGCCCGGCTCGGTGTCGAGCCCGCCCGTTGCCACGAGGAGAGCTTCGTGCTGGGGGCCGTCGGTGCACCGCCGGAGCCTGCCGTCGACCCCGTCGACCCCGTCGCCGTCGTGCCCGAGCCGCGGCCCGAGCTCGCCGCCGCGCCGACGGAGGCGCTCGTACGCTTCGGCCGCTCGGGCCTGGAGCTGCGCTGCCCGCCCGGCACCACCGTGCTCGAGGCCGCCCAGCAGGCCGGGCTCGCGATCCCGTCCTCGTGCGGAGCCGGCCTCTGCGGCACCTGCAAGATCACGCTGCTCGACGGCCGCGTCGACATGTCCCACAGCGGCGGCATCCGCCCGCGCGAGATCGCGGCCGGAGCCTTCCTGCCGTGCTGCTCGACCCCCGACGGCGACATCGTCGTCGACGCCTGACCACGACCCGCGAGGACCCCCATGACCAGCAGCCCCACCACCCCCACCAGCTCCCACGCCCTGACCGCCGACGCCGTCGTCGTCGGCTCCGGCGTGATCGGCTCCGCCGTCGCCCTCGAGCTCGCCCGCGGCGGTCGTGACGTGCTCGTGCTCGACAAGGGCCCCGGGGCCGGGCACGGCTCCACGAGCGCGTCGAGCGCGGTGATCCGGTTCCTCTACTCCACCTTCGACACCGTCGCCACCTCCTGGGAGGCGAAGTTCATGTGGGAGCAGTGGGCCGACCACCTGGGTGTGGCCGACCTCCCGGCCCCCGAGGCGCCGGCGCTGTCGCGGTTCCACCGCACCGGCATGCTGCACCTCGACGTGCCCGCCGTACCCCTGGAGGCCAGCCGGGATCTGCTGCGGGCGGCCGGGGTGCCCTTCGAGTACCTCGACGCCGCCGCCCTCGCCGCCCGGTTCCCGCACCTCGACACCGGGGCGTACTGGCCGAACAAGCCGGTGGAGTCCGAGGAGTTCTGGGAGGACGCCCCGGCCACCCTCGGCGCGCTGTACACCCCCGACGCCGGCTACATGGACGACCCGCGCCTCGCGGCCGACAACCTCGCGTACGCCGCCCGGCACCACGGTGCCCGCACCGCCTACCGGGCCGAGGTCGTGGCGGTGGAGCAGCGGGGGAGCACCTGGCACCTCGACCTCGCCGACGGACGCCGGGTCGAGGCGCCCGTCGTGGTCAACGCGGCCGGACCCTGGTCGGGGGCGTTCAACGCCATGGCCGGGATCGGGTCGGACTTCACCATCGGGGTGCGCCCGCTGCGCCAGGAGGTGCACCAGGTGACGCAGCCGCCCGGCTACGGCACCGACGCGGCCCCCGGGCCCGGTGTCTTCGACATCGACCTCGGCACGTACATGCGTCCGGGCCCCGCGGGCGCCTGGGTCGTGGGCGGCACCGAGCCGCACTGCGACCCCTTCGACTGGGTCGAGAAGCCCGAGGACGCCGCCCCCCACGTGACCACCGCCCGGCACACCGCGCAGGTGATGCGGGCCGCCCGCCGGCTGCCCGAGCTCGGGGTGCCGAACCAGCCGCGCGGTGTCGTCGGGGTCTACGACGTCGCCGACGACTGGACGCCGATCTACGACCGCACCGAGGCGCCCGGCTTCTACGTCGCGATGGGCACCAGCGGCAACCAGTTCAAGAACGCTCCGATCGCGGGCTGCTTCCTGGCCGCGATCGTCGACGCCGTCGAGGACGGCGCCGACCACGATGCCGAGCCGGTCACCTACGTGGGTGCGCACACCGGTCTCAAGATCGACCTCGGGGCGTTCTCGCGGAAGCGGCCGGTCAACGACTCCAGCACCCGGACCGTGCTCGGGTGAGCCGTTGAGGCTGTCTACCCTTCTCGGGTGAGTGATCCTGCCGCGTCCGGTGCCGGCCCCGCGGGTGCCTCCGTGGGTGGCTCCGGGGGCGGCTCCGTAGGACGGGGGCGACGGGCGTACGCGGTGTGGACGGTCGCCGTCGCGGCGTACTTCCTCGCCGTCTTCCACCGCAGCTCCCTGGCGGTGGCGGGGCTGGTCGCGGCGGACCGCTTCGGCATCAGCGCGAGCCAGCTCGCGACGTTCGTGACGCTTCAGCTGGTCGTGTACGCCGGGCTGCAGGTCCCGGTGGGCCTGCTGGTCGACCGCTTCGGTCCCCGTCGGGTGCTGGTCGCGGGCGCGGTCCTCATGACGGTCTCGCAGGCGGCGTTCGCGTTCGCGGACTCCTACGCCGCCGCGCTCGTCGCGCGGGCCTTCGTCGGGGTCGGCGACGCGTTGACGTTCATCTGCGTGCTGCGGCTGGTTGCGACCTGGTTCGACGGGCGACGCGTCCCGGTGGTCACGCAGCTGACGGCGGTGATCGGTCAGGGCGGGGCGCTCGTGGCGGCGGTGCCGATGACGTACGCGCTCGCGCAGCTGGGGTGGACCCCCGCCTACCTGACCGCGGCCCTCGCCGGGGTGCTGGTGACCGTGCTGCTGCTGCTCGTGGTGCGCGACGCCCCGGGCGCGCGGTCGGTCTCCGGTCAGGCGCTCTCGCTCGCGCAGGTGCGCGGCAGCCTCGCCGCCTCCTGGGCCCACCCCGGGACCCGGCTGGGGTTCTGGATGCACTTCGTCACGCAGTTCTCCGCGACGACGCTGGGGTTGCTGTGGGGCTACCCCTTCTTCGTGCGCGGGGAGGGGCGTACGCCGGCCGAGGCCGGACTGCTTCTCAGCATCATGGTCGTCGCCGTCATCGCCGCGGGGCCGCTGCTGGGCATGCGGACGGCCGCCCGTCCCTGGCAGCGCTCGAACCTCGTGCTCGGCATCGTCGCGGCGATCGTCGTGACGTGGACCGTCGTGCTGCTGTGGCCCGGGCCCGCGCCCTTCTGGCTCCTGGTCGTGCTCGTCGTCGTCGCCGGCATCGGCGGGCCGGCTTCGGTGATCGGCTTCGACCTGGCGCGGACGTCGAACCCGGCCGAGCGCGTCGCGAGCGCGACGGGCGTGGTGAACCAGGGCGGCTTCACCGCGAGCCTGGTGCTCGTGGTGGTGATCGGGCTGCTGCTGGACTGGCAGACGCCCGGGACCTCGGACGCGTACACCCCGGAGGCGTTCAAGGTCGCCATGAGCTTCCAGTACGTGCTGTGGACGCTCGGGCTCGTGCAGGTGTGGCGGTGGCGGCAGAAGGCGCGGGCCTACCTGCGCGACGAGGACCCGGACTGGGTTGCGGCGCAGCTCGCTCTCGCCAGACCGTGGCGTCCCGCGCGGCGACGGACGCGCGACGAGCCGTCCTGACCTGTGCCGCCGGCGCGGGCGGAGTTGTCGGGGGCGTGGGCCAGACTGGGCCCTGATGGATGCCTGGTCCCGCGCCCGTGCGCTCGCTGCTGCGCCGGACGAGGGCGTACGCGCCGCGGCGATCGCTCTCGCGCGCCCCGGCCCGTGGTCGGGCACGGGCGCCTCGGAGACCCTGCTGTGGGGGCGGTGCCAGGGCACGGGCGGCGATCCGTACCAGGTGAGCATCGACGTGGCCGCGCCTGCGTGCCGGTGCTCGTGCCCCAGCCGCAAGCACCCGTGCAAGCACGCCGTTGCGCTGCTTCTGCTCTGGAGCGAGGGGTTGCTGCGCGCCGGGGAGGAGCTGCCGCTGGACGACCCTGCCCGACGCCGCGCCCGGACCCTCGCCGAGAGGGCACGAAATCGCGCCGAGAGGGCACAGAATCACGCCGAGGGGGCGGAGACCGCCCGCGAGCCCACCACGCAGCGACCTGTCAAGGACACCCCGGCCCAGGCCAAGCGTCGTGAGGCCCGGCTGGAGCTGATGACCTCCGGGTTGGCCGAGCTCGAGCTGTGGCTGGAGGACCTCGTCCGCGGTGGGCTGGCCGAGGCGCGCGGGCGCCCGTACGCGTTCTGGGACGCCGCGGCCGCGCGGCTCGTCGACGCCCAGGTGCCGCGGTTGGCCGATGAGATGCGACGGCTGGCCGAGCAGCTGCCGCAACGGTCCGACTGGGCCGACCTCCTGCTGCCCGCCGTCGGGCGGTGGTGGGCGGCGACGCAGGTCTGGCAGCGGCGTACGCGTCTGTCCCCGGCCCAGATGGGGGACCTGCGGGCGGTGCTCGGGTGGTCGTACGCCACCGCCGAGGTGCTGGCCGCCGACGCCGTCGAGGACGACTGGGTCGTGCTCGGGGTGCACCACACCGACGACGGGCGGGTGCGCGAGCAGCGCACCTGGATGTGGGGCGAGCAGACCCACGAGACGGTCGTGGTGCTCGACTTCGCCGGTGGGTCGCAGCCGATGCGGGAGGCCAGGCCGGTCGGGTCGCTGGTGCAGGGGCGGGTGGCGCGCTACCCGGGCTCGACGTTGCGCCGGGCGGTGTTCGCCGAGGCGCCGCTGTCGCTGGGTCGCCGCACGGCGCTGCCGCGACCCGGGTCGGTGTCCGACCTGCTCGACCGGGCGGCGCAGGCGCGCGAGCGGAACCCGTTCGTGGAGCGGGTGCCGGGCACCCTCGCGTACGCGGGACTCGAGGTGTCGCACGACCGGCTGCACGTCGTCGACGAGGCCGGCGACGCGCTGGTCGTCGAGGGCGACGCCGCGGCGTGGGCGTGGATCGCACGGTCGGGGGGCGCGCCCGGACCGGTGTTCGGCGAGCTCGAGGCGGGACGCTTCAGGTTGCTCTCCGCCCTCGTGGAGACGCGTGGTCGCGAGGAGCTGGTGGCGCTGTGAACGACCCCGACCTGGCCTACTGGTGGCACGAGGTCTCCAGCGCGGCGCTGCTCGGCACGGCGCGACGGGGCGTCCCCGACCCGCCCGACCTCGGGATCGAGGTGTCGGAGCAGGGCGCACGGCGTCTGCTCGACCAGGTCGCCCTGGGCGCGTCGATGAGGTCCCGACCGCCGGCCGTACGACTGTCGCCACCGCAGCGCGTCGACGTCGCGGCCGAGCAGCGGGCGGCCGCACCCGAGGTGGCCGTGCAGCTGCTGCGGCTGCTGCTGGACAACCCGCCGGTTCCCGAGCGGCTGGCCCGCCGGCTCGTCGTGGTGTGGCTGCGGGCGTGCGAGGAGGACTTCTGCCGCGTTCCCGGTGAGGTGCTGCCGCGGGTGCTCGACGTCGCGTTGCGTGACGCCGCGGTGCGGACGGCGCTGCAGCCCGTGCTCGGCGAGGCCGGCCGCCGCATCTGCGCCATGAACCCCGCGTGGCAGGTGGCGCTGGAGGACGAGGGCGCGGCCCCCACGTACGCCTGCTGGCGCGACCTGCCGCTGCCCCGTCGGGTGGAGGCCTTCGAGAGGCTGCGGCTCCGCGATCCCGCTGCTGCCCGTGGGTGGCTGGAGGCCTGCTGGGACGAGGAGCCCGGCCGCGTACGCGCCGCCCTGCTGCCGGTCCTGAAGCACGGTCTGGGAGCAAACGACGAAGCTCTCGCGGAGAGGGCGCTGGACGACCGGTCGCCCGCGGCGCGGGAGACGGCGTGGCGGCTGCTGGACGGTCTGCCTGCCTCGGCCCGGGCCGCCCGCGCCCGAGCGGCCCTGGAGCCGCTGGTGTCGTCCTCGCGCTCGCTCGGCCGTCGCCGCCTGAGCGTCGAGGACCCGCCCGAACCCGATGCCGCGGGCCGTCGGGACGGTCTCGCGACGGCGGCGCCGCGAGGTGTCGACCCGGCGCGGTGGCGCGTCCGCGTCCTCGTCGCCGCCGCCCCGCTCGCGACGTTGGGCGAGGCGACCGGGTGGACACCGGCCCAGGTGGTCGCGGCCGCGGACGACGACGTGGTCGCGGGGCTCGTCCACGGCGCCGTCGCCGAGGGTGGCGAGGGCAGCGAGGCGGGCCGTGTCTGGTGCGAGCCGTTGCTGGAGCGCGTCTGGGAGCCCCGCCTGCTGGCCCTGCTCGACGAGGGGTCCCGGTCACGGCTTGCGGTCGCCCACCTCGGCTCGATCGTCCGCGACGGCGAGGTCGAGGCGCTGCGACGGGTCGGGGACACGGTCGTGGAGCTGAGCGGCCGGTGGCCCGACGGACTCGCGCGCGCGGTGACGGGGGCGCTCATGCACCCGTCCGTCCGCGCCGAGGACGTGCGCGAGCTGATCCCCGTGCTGCTCGAGCGCCTGCCGCGCTCCGCGCTCGACCTGCTCGTGAAGGCGCACGCGTTGCGTCTCTCGCAGGCCCACGTCGCGGCGCTCGACGACGTGCGGCGAGGCATCGAGATGCGGGGCACGATCGCGCAGGCGTTCCGATGACCTGGGTGTTCCCGACGGTCACCTCGGTCGTGTTCGTGCTGCTGGCGCTCTGGTCGCGCAACCAGCCGGCCGATCGGCTGCGCCGTGCCGTGAAGGAGGACCCCGACATCGGCAGGTCCCTGGTCCGGTCGGCGCGCGGCACGACCGGTCGGGTGCTGGCCGTCTTCCTCGGGGTCGGCTTCCTCGGCACTGCTGCTGCCCTGCTCGTCGCGGGGGACCTGGCCGGTCTGCTGTACGCGCTGCTGGCGGCGACCTGGCTGTGGTCGCGGGCCGAGTCCCGGTGGCTGGCAGGGCGCGTCGGTGGGCTGCTCAGGGAGCCGTACGCGCCGACCGTGCAGGACCGGCTGCGCGACCGCTTCTCCGCGGGGTGGGCCGTCATCGCGCTCTCGGCGCTCACGACGGCGCAGCTGCTGGGATTCGACAGCGAGCCGACCTGGCAGCTCGTGACGAGCGGCGTGCTCCTCGTGGTCACGTTCGCCGCGGGCGTCGCCGCCGTGTGGTCCCAGGCCTGGGTGTTCTCGGAGCGTCGGTGGTCTCGTGGAGGATGAGGACATGAGCACGGGGGAGCAGCACAGCGACGTCGAGGTGCCCGGCGAGATCCTGCGTGAGCGCGCCGAGCAGGCGTACGCCGACGAGCTCGCCGCCCTGGCCGAGGTCGACGACCGGCCGCGTCCGCCGCAGTGGCGGCTGAGTCCGTGGGCCGTCACGACGTACCTGATGGGTGGCACGCTGGCGGACGGCACCGAGATCAGCCCGAAGTACGTCGGCTCGCGCCGCCTGATCGAGGTGGCGGTCTCCTCGCTGGTCACCGACCGGGCGTTGCTGCTGCTCGGCGTGCCGGGCACGGCCAAGACGTGGGTCGCCGAGCACCTCGCCGCGGCGGTCTCCGGCGACTCCGGGCTGGTGGTGCAGGGCACGGCCGGCACGCCGGAGGAGTCGCTGCGCTACGGCTGGAACTACGCGCGGCTGCTGTCGGAGGGACCGACCCGTGGGGCCCTGGTGCCCAGCCCGGTGATGCGGGCGATGGAGTCGGGGTCACTCGTACGCATCGAGGAGCTCACCCGCATCCCCGCCGACGTGCAGGACGCCCTCATCTCGATCCTGTCCGAGAAGTCCCTGCCGATCCCCGAGATCCAGGCCGAGGTGCAGGCACGGCGCGGGTTCAACGTGATCGCGACGGCGAACAACCGCGACAAGGGTGTCAACGACCTGTCCTCCGCGCTCAAGCGTCGCTTCAACACCGTCGTGCTGCCGCTCCCTGACTCCCTCGAGGACGAGGTCACCATCGTCCGCCGGCGCGTGGAGCAGCTCGGCGTCTCGCTCGACCTGCCGGCCGAGCTGGAGTCGCTGGCCCAGGTCGAGCGGGTGGTGACGATCTTCCGCGAGCTGCGGTCGGGGGCGACGGCCGACCGGCGTACGACGCTCAAGTCGCCGTCGGCGACCCTGTCCACCGCCGAGGCGATCTCGGTGATGACCAACGGCGTTGCCCTGTCCGCCCACTTCGGCGACGGCACGGTGGGTGCCGATGACATCGCCGCGGGCCTGGTCGGGGCGATCGTGAAGGACCCGGTCGCCGACTCGGTGGTGTGGGGGGAGTACCTCGAGACGGTCGTGAAGGACCGGCCCGAGTGGCGCGACCTCTACCGCGCGTGCCGAGACCTGGGAAGCACGTCGGGGTCGTGATCCCGGCGCGCCGAGCAGGCGTCCCAGGTGGCCGTCAGGTGGCGCGCAACCGTGCGGTCGCGGCCGGAGTGCCCAGCTCGGCGCGGTCCTCCGGATGCTCGGCCCAGTGGGCGAGTGCGTCGCGCACGTCGCTGGGGTAGAGGTCGGCGTCGAACGTCGGCACGGTGAACCCGTCGTCGGTCCAGCCCCCGGCGACGCTCGCCTCGCTCAGCGGCTCCACCCGCACGGCGCCGTCGGGGGTGAACCGGAGCGGCGCCATCTCCGACCACGCGACAGCCGTCCTCGAGAAGCGACGACGACGGCGTACGTGCTCCCGGTCGAGCACGATCTCGGCGCGGAGGAACCACCACAGCAGCGGCAGGATGACGACGAGTGGGGCGTACGCCGTCGGCAGTGTGGTCCATCTGAACTCCGCCGGGGGGTCGGATCCGCGTGCAATCCGTGATCCCGCCATACCGATGGACAGGGCGAAGACAGTCGCTGCTGCGATCGGAAGTGGTGACCGTTTCATGGTCATCCGAGGCCCGCGGGCGACGACGTGCCAGTCCGGCCAGCGTCTCGTGAAGACGTTGGCGCCTGAGGCGACCAGCAGGCCGATGAGCATGATCTCGTTGCCGATGAGCCCGTCGAGGACCAGCACCAGGGCCGCGCAGGCGATGAGCCCCGCCGTGAGCACGCGCGACATCCACCGGGCCCGATGCTCCCTGCGCCCTCTCTTCTGCATCTCGACGCGCTCGTCTGTCGAGATCATGGCGGCCCTCCGAGAGCTGGGTGACGGATCAGGGCAGCAGCGTACGACCGCCGACAGAGCCGGTCGAGCGATCGGAGACCGCCGGTGTCGAGCCGTGATCCTGGCCCTGTCGGTGCGGTCGGTCAGGATGGACCCGTGAGCGCGACGGCACCCGACGACACCGCTGCCCCGGCGGACGGTGCGTTGTTCGTCGACGAGCTGACGGTGCTGGGCGTACGCCACCACGGGCCGGGGTCGGCCCGCTCGGTGCTCGCGGCGCTGGAGGAGGTGAGGCCCGACCAGGTGATCATCGAAGGGCCCCCCGAGCTCGACGACCTCGTGCGCCACGTCGCCGATCCCGGTCTCGTGCCGCCGCTCGCGGCGCTGGTCTACGTCGCCGACGCCCCGCGACGCGCGGCCTTCTACCCCTTCGCCTCGTTCTCCCCGGAGTGGGTGGCGCTGCGGTGGGCGCTGGCGCACGGGGTGCCGGTGCGGTTCGCCGATCTGCCCGCGACGCACTTCCTCGCGCCCGACGCGGGCGGGGACGTGCCGGTGCTCCCCGCCCCCGGTGACAACACGGGCGACGACACCGGCGAGGGGCCCTCGCACCGACGGCGCGTGAGGCGCCGTTCGTACGCTGCCGACCCCATCGGCACCCTGGCCTCGCTGGCGGGCTACGACGACGCCGAGCGGTGGTGGGAGGACGCCGTCGAGCAACGCGCACACCGGGCCGGGCAGTCGTCGCTCGCGGGCTTCGCCGCCATCACCGAGGCGATGGATGCGCTGCGCACCGCCGATGAGGAGGAGGACGAGGAGACCGACGCCCCGGCGACCGACCCCGCCAACATGCTGCGCGAGGCCGCCATGCGCCGGGTGGTGCGGGCGAGCCTGAAGGAGGGGCGCCAGCGCATCGTCTTCGTGTGCGGCGCCTTCCACGCCCCGGCGCTGCAGCTCGACCGATTCCCGACGGCGGCCGCCGACAACAGGCTGCTGGCCAAGCGACCCAAGGTGAAGGTGCGCGCCACGTGGGCTCCGTGGACGGCCGGCCGACTCGCGACCGCCTCGGGCTACGGCGCCGGGGTCACCTCACCGGGGTGGTACGAGCACCTCTTCACCACCTGGCAGGCCGACGGTCCCCAGACGGTCGCGGAGACCTGGCTCGTACGCGTCGCGCGGGAGCTCCGCGCCCAGCGCTACGACGCCGACCCCGCCTCGGTGGTCGAGGCGACCAGGCTGGCCACGACGCTGGCGGCCGTCCGCGGTCGTCCGGCCGTGGGGCTCCCCGAGCTGAGCGAGGCGACCCAGGCGGTGCTGTGCGACGGTGCCGAGCTGCCGCTGCGGTTGATCCACCGCAACCTCGTGGTCGGTCAGGCGCTCGGGCAGGTGCCCGACGGTGTGCCGGCCGTCCCGCTCATGGCCGACCTGACCCGTCGCCAGAAGGCGCTGCGCATGAAGGTGTCGGCGTCGGCGACGACGCTGGAGCTCGATCTGCGCCGAGAAGCCGGACGCGACCGGTCGCGCCTGCTGCACCAGCTGCGGCTGCTCGAGATCGACTGGGGTCGTCCGACGGAGACGGGCGCGACGCTCGGCACGTTCCGGGAGGCGTGGAAGGTGCGCTGGGACCCCGAGCTCGCCGTCGCCGTCGTCGAGGCAGGCCTCCACGGCACGACGGTCCCGGACGCGGCGGCGGCGAAGGCCAGACGCCTCGCCGGGCGTACGAATGACCTCGGTGAGCTCTCCGCGATGGTCGAGCGCTGCCTGACCGCGGACCTCCCCGACGCCCTGGACGACGTGGTGGCGGCCCTCGGGCGGGCCACCGCGCGGCAGCACGACGTCGGCTCGTTGCTCGCGGCGATCGAGCCGTTGGCGCGTACGCGACGCTACGGCGACGTGCGCGCCGTCGACACCGCGGCGGTGCTGGAGGTGCTGCGCACGGTCGTGGCCCGCGCCACCGTCGGTCTGCGTGCCGCCTGCCACGGGCTCGACCCCGACGCCGCGGGCGAGCTGCGCACGCGGGTGGATGCGGCGCACCGCGGCATCGCGCTCCTCGGCGCGGAGGCCGACGGCGTGGGGGACCGGCTGACGGGTCAGTGGGGCGCGGCGCTGGAGGGTGTGGCCGAGGACGACGGTGTGCCCGGTGGCCTCTCCGGACGTGTCAACAGGCTCCTCCTCGACGCCGGTCGGCTCGCGGGCGAGGAGGCAGCCGTACGCCTCGCGCGCCGTCTCTCACCCGCGGTGCCCGCACCCGAGGCGGCGGCCTGGCTCGACGGGTTCGTCGACGGTGACGTGCTGCTGCTCCTGCACGACGACGACGTGCTCGACATCGTCGACGCCTGGGTGGAGGGGATCGACGAGGCCGCGTTCGAGGACCTGCTGCCGCTGCTGCGGCGTTCGTTCTCCCGGTTCAGCGGGCCGGAGCGCGACCAGGTCGGGCGCCGGTTGCGCAGCGGCGCCCACCGTCTGGGGTCGCGGCGAGGGTGGTCGGGGTCCGGCGGCGCGGGGGCGTGGCTTCCTGACGGCAGTGCTGATGCCGTGGACGAGGTGCCACCGGTGACACCGATCGACGAGGACGACCCGGCCGAACCCGTACGCGGCGCGCACCTGTTGCCCGCGCACGAGCTGGCCGCCCTGCACGCGCTGGGCCGCTGGATGGGGCGGGAGGTGGCCTCGTGAGCCCGCACGTGGACCCCGAGACCGGCGAGATCCTCGCATCCCGTGACCGGCTGACCCGGTGGCGCCTGGTGCTCGGCAGCGCCGCGCAGGAGTCGCTGGAGCCCTCGGGGCTGGACGACGACGTCGAGGCGGGACCCGACCTCGACGAGGACGACCAGCAGCGCGACGCCGCGCTGGAGAAGCTCTACGACGCCGACCGCACCGGCGGCCTGGCCAGGTCCTCGCCGCAGGTGGCGCGCTGGTTGGGCGACGTACGCACCTACTTCCCCTCCTCGGTGGTGCAGGTGATGCAGGCCGACGCCATGGACCGTCTGGGCCTGCACCAGCTGCTGCTCGAGCCCGAGACGATGGAGGCGGTGCAGCCCGACATCGGCATGGTCACCACCCTGCTGAGCCTCAACCAGGTCATCCCGGAGGCCTCGCGCGAGGCCGCTCGCTCGGTGGTGCGAGCGGTGACCGAGCAGCTCGAGGAGCGGCTGCGCGCCAAGGTCGTGCAGGCGGTCACGGGCGCGCTGCAGCGCTCGGCCCGTACGCGCCGGCCTCGCCGTCCCGGCGACATCGACTGGGGCCGCACGGTCGCGGCGAACCTGCGGCACTACCAGCCGAGTCACCGCACCGTCGTGCCGGAGCGGCTGGTCGGGTACGCCCGGCGTACGCCCCGGGTCGAGCGCGATGTGATCGTGTGCCTCGACCAGTCCGCCTCGATGGGGGAGTCGGTGGTCTTCGGGTCGGTGTTCGGTGCCGTGATGGCCTCGATCGGCTCGTTGACGACACGGCTGGTCGCCTTCGACACCTCCGTGGTCGACCTGACCGACGAGCTCGACGACCCCGTCGAGGTCCTCTTCGGGGTGCAGCTCGGCGGCGGCACCGACATCGGCAGGGCGCTGACCTACTGCGAGGGCCTCGTCGAGCGTCCCGAGGACACGGTGCTCGTGCTCATCAGCGACCTGATGGAGGGCGGGACGCCGGGCGTGCTGACCTCCCGGGTCAAGGCGCTGGTCGAATCAGGGGTCACCGTGGTGGCGCTGCTGGCGCTCAGCGACGCGGGTGCTCCGGCGTACGACCCGGCGATGGCGGCCCTGCTGGCCGCCGCGGGGGTGCCGACGTTCTCGTGCGCACCGGACGCCTTCCCCGACCTGATGGCCGCGGCCGTGGAGCGGCGCGACGTGGCGCAGTGGGCCTCCTCGCGTGGCTTCGCGGTGGCGCAGCCGGAGACCGAGACCAGCACGTGACGCAGGTGTGACGTCGACCGGGTGTGCGCGGGCGCCCCGACCACTAGGTTCGGCCGCATGAAGGACTACGCCGACCACGACGCCACCGCCCTCGCTGAGAAGGTCCGCGCGGGTGAGGTGACCGCGTCCGAGCTGCTCGACGACGCCAAGAGCCGCGCCGCGCAGGTGAACTCACGACTGAACGCGATCGTCGCGCCGGTCGAGCCGACCTTCCCGAGCACCGAGGAGCAGCAGGCGGGGCCGTTCGCCGGCGTGCCGTTCCTGGTCAAGGACCTCATGCAGGACGTCGCGGGCTATCCGACCACGGGCGGGTCGCGGTCGCAGGCGGAGGTGGTGCCCGAGGAGTCCGCGACCGTCGTACGCCGCTGGATCGACGCCGGCCTCGTGGTCTTCGGCAAGACCAACACCCCGGAGTTCGGTGCCAAGGGCATCACCGAGTCCACCCACCTCGGAGTCGCGCGCAACCCGTGGAACCTCGACCACACCCCCGGTGGCTCCTCCGGCGGCGCGGCGGCGGCCGTGGCGGCGGGCATCATCCCCTGCGCGGCGGCCTCCGACGGTGGTGGCTCGATCCGCATCCCGGCCTCGGCCTGCGGCCTCTTCGGCTTGAAGCCGTCACGGGGGCTGGTGCCCTCGGGACCGACGATGGGTGAGGCGATCGGCGGCACGTCCACCGACGGCGTGATCTCGCGCAGCGTCCGCGACACCGCCGGGATGCTCGACGTGCTCATGGGACCGGCCGAGGAGTCCCCGTACGTCGCGGCGCTGCCCCCTCGCCCGTTGACCGACGAGGTGGGGGAGGACCCGGGTCGTCTGCGCATCGGCATGAGCGCCGCCAGCTCGATCAACGACGACGTGCACCCCGACGCGCGCGCTGCGATGACGACCTGCGCGGAGGTGCTGCGCGAGCTCGGTCACGAGGTCGTCGAGCTCGACGAGCAGCCGTTCGACGACGCCGCGCTGGCGGCGGACTTCCTCACCACCTGGTTCGTCAACGCGGCCGTGACGGTCGACAACGCCAAGGCGGCGGCGGAGGCGGCGGGCAAGCCGGTCGGTGACGAGGCGTTCGAGGACGACACCCTGATGATGGCGGCGCTCGGCCGAGCCACCTCCTCGACCGACTACGTCAAGGCCATCCAGCGGCGCCACACGCACCTGCGCCGGCTCGCGGACTTCCACCGCGCGTACGACTTCCTCCTCACCCCGACCACGGCGACCCCACCGCCGAGGATCGGTGCGTTGGACACGCCGTTCCCGGCACGACTGGTGCTCAAGGGGCTGCTGAAGGCGAGGGTGGCGAGCACGCTGCGCTTCACGCCGATCGTGCAGACGATCATCAACGACAACCTGGGCTGGGTGCCGTACACCCAGCTGGCGAACCTCACCGGTCGTCCCGCCATGTCGGTGCCGCTGTTCTGGGGCGAGGGCGACCTGCCGATCGGGTCGCAGCTGGTCGGGTCGCTGAACGACGAGCCGCGCATGATCCGGCTCGCCGCGCAGCTGGAGGAGACCTCGCCGTGGCGGGACAAGCACCCGGCGCTGTGAGGGTGGCGGGGTCGCTCCCCGCGCGCGTACCTGGTCAGAAGCCGACCACGGCCGAGCGTGCCGTTGCCGGGGCGTACGCCGTTGTCGCCGTCGTCATGGCCGTGACGGTCGGGTGGCGGTTGGTGGGCGAGATCCTCGAGTCCGTCTCGGCCTCGGTCGATGGCCGGGATCCAGGCTGGCTCGACGGGGAGCCGGTCCTGTACGTACTGGTCCTCGGATCGTTGCTGATCCTCCAGGTCGCGCTGCCCCTGACCGCATGGCTGGTGTGGCGAGGACGGCCGGCGGGGCTGATCACGGCGAGTGTTGCGCTCGCAGTCTCGACAGTGCCGCTGGCACTGAACGGACTCCTGACTCCGGTGGTTCTGATCCCGTGGCTCGCGCAGGCGGCAGCGGTGGGGTTGCTGATCGATGCGCGGCGGACACGTGCCCGGCGATGATCTCGATTTGCGAGCGTCAACTGTCGCCGAAAGAGTAGAGCGGTGAGCAGCGCTTCCTCCGATCACGACGCGTCGCACGTCCCGCCGCCGATTCCCGCCGGTGGTGTCGCCACGGTCCCGCACTCGCGGCTCGAGGACGTCACCGGCGTCGTGGTCGGCACCTTCGTCACGGCATTGGGTCTGACCCTGCTCGGGTCGGTCGGCGCGGTCACCGGAGGCACCGCGGGCCTGGCACTGCTGATCGGCTACGCGACGGGACTGAGCTTCGCGGTGGTCTTCGTGGTGCTGACGCTGCCGTTCCTGGCGCTGGCGTGGACACGGAAGGGACGCGCCTTCACGCTGCGTACGCTCGCCTCGGTCGTGCTCGTCGGTGCCTTCAGCGCTCTGCACGAGTCGGTGCTGACGCTCACCGACGACCATGCGTGGCACAAGGTCCTCACCGGTGACCTGATCATCGGCATCGGACTGCTCATCGTCTTCCGGCACGGGTCGAGCCTGGGCGGCTTCAACGTGCTGGCGCTGGTGGCACAGGAGCAGTTCGGGCTGTCGGCCGGCTACGTGCAGATGGCGCTGGACGTCGCCGTGGTGCTCGTGGCGTTCGCGGTCGCCCCGTGGGAGATCGTGCTGCTCTCGGCCGCCGGCGCCGTGGTGCTCAACCTCGTGCTGGCGATGAACCACCGCCCGGGCCGCTACCGCGCCTGACGCCCAGAGGGCACACAATCACGCCGAGAGGGCAGAAAATGACGCCGAGAGGGCAACAAATGACGCCGAGAGGGCACGAAATTTCGTGCCCTCTCGGCGGACGTCTGTGCCCTCTCGGCGGTCAGGCCAGCGAGCCGGCGAGCTCGCTCAGGTCGGCCGGCCGCGAGCCCTTCTTGATGAGCTCCTTGGCCTTCTCGATGTCGCCGGCGCCGCGCCACAGCAGCACGCCGCGTACGCCGTCCTGGTCGGCGTAGTAGACGACCTTCGCGCTGCGGTCGTTGCCGTCCTCGTCGGTGCCCGACTCGCTCTCGACGTAGGTGTCGAGCGAGGCGTCCAGGGTTCCGACGGCCTCGTAGCCGAGGTCGAAGACGTCCGACCAGAACATCGGCGTGTAGTCGTAGGTCTCGTCCGACCCGGCAAGGATGCGCCCCGCGGCAGCGCCCTGCTGGTCGGCGTTGTCGATGTGGGACACGCGCGTACGCCCCAGCACGGCGTCGGGGTAGGAGGCGACGTCGCCGGCGGCGTACACGTCGGAGGCCGACGTCGCCAGGTGACCGTCGACCTCGACACCGCCGTCCTCGGTGAGGTCCACGACGCCGTGGAGGAACCCGGTCGAGGGGGACACGCCAAGACCGACGACGGCGACGTCGGCGGTGAGCTCCTCACCGCTCTTGCTGCGCAGGGTCACGCCGTCGCCCGACGGGGTGCCGCCGGCGATCTCGACGCCGTTGCGTACGTCGACTCCCGCCTGGATCAGCCGGTCGGTGAGCGTCTGGGCGATCTCGGCCGGGAACATGTGGTCGGCCACGAGTCGGCCCGGGTGCAGCAGCGAGACGCGGCAGCCCTGCTGCTGCATCGCCGCGGCCATCTCGGTGCCGATGTAGCCACCGCCGACGACGGCGACGTGCAGGTCCGCGGGGGAGTCGGCGGCGTCGATGATCGCCGCGAGCCGCTCGTAGTCGGCGCGGGTGCGGTAGTAGAGGACGCGGTCGCCGGCGGGGAGGTCCTCGAGGGTGTTCGGGTGGGCGCCGGTGGCGATGAGGAGGCGGCCGTACCCGTAGGTGTCGCCCGAGGCGGTGGTGACCTGCTTCGCGGAGGTGTCGACGTCGGTGACCGGGTCTGAGAGGTGCACGGTCGCGCCGGTCTTCTCCGAGGTCTCCGGGTCCTGGTTCGCCACGGTGGTGGACTCGTCGAGCCAGAGGTACTTGCTCAGCGGCGGCCGCGGGAAGGGCCCGTGCTCCTCGTCGGTGAGGATCGCGATGGTGCCGGTGTCGCCGGCGGAGCGGATGGCGGTGGCGGCGGCGTCGGCCGTGGGGCCGCCGCCGAGGATCAGGTGGTCGTAGTCGCTGTGCATGACCTGACCGTGCCCGGGCGCCACGGGCACCACACGCGCCGCTCCGGCGGAGCGACCGTGGTCACGCGCGGCGGTTCGTACGATGACCGCATGGTGCCGTTCCGGAAGAAGGACCGACCGTCCGACGCAGGGAGCAGCAGCGAGGCCGACCTCGCAAGGCTCGAGGAGCTCGCGCGTACGGATGAGGCCTTCGGCCAGGGGCTCGACGGCTACAACATCCTGCTCGGCGATCCGTCCGAGCACGGTGAGTGGGCCGACTGCCCGCCCCGCATCGGGCGGTCGTTCGCCGCCGACGGCACCGAGCACGAGTTCAGCCTGCTCGACAACGGTGCGGTCGTGCTCTACACGCCGCTCTCGGACACGCCGTACGTCGTGGTCGGGGCGGACATGCGCGAGTTCTTCGCCCTGCTGCTCGAGAGCAACGGGTCAGGGGTCGGGGCGCTCGGCTACGACCTGGACGAGGGAGTCGAGGAGCTGACCGAGCCTGAGGACGAGCTGGAACCCGACGAGTTGCTGGTGATCGAGCTCCTGCGGGCGGAGTTCGGGGTGACGCCGTGGACGGACCACCGTGCGCGGCTCGCGGAGCTGCAGTCGCTGCTGCCCGGGACGAGCGCCTGACCGGCAGACCTCAGCGGCGGTCGCGCACCTCGCGTACGGACGTGCCCCGTCGTGCGCGCAGCAGCGACCGCAGGGAGCCCGCGTTGCGGTAGCCGACCGCCTCGGCGATCTGCTCGACCGAGCGCTCGGTGGTGCGCAGCAGGTGGATGGCCTGGTCCAGGCGCACCTGCTGCATGAACGAGACGGGGCTGAGGCCCAGCACCTGCTGGGTGGCGCGCTGCAGGGTGCGCTCGCTGACGCCGAGCTCGCGGGCGGCGTCGCGCAGCGGCTTGGGGTCGGCGAGGTGGCGGCGTACCCAGGCGTCGAACGCGCTGACCGTCGGGTCGGAGGCGGCGAGCTGGCTGGGGACCGCGAACGTCGCCTGCGACGCGGTGCGACCGATCAGCAGACGACGGGCGACGTCGTCGGCGACCTGGGGGGACAGGTTGCGTACGACGGACAGCGCCAGGTCGATGTGGGCGAAGGCGGAGCCGGCGGTGAGGATGCGGCCGTCGCTGATGAGGGTCTGGGAGTCGTCGAGGTCCACGCGGCTGTAGCGCCTGCGGAAGTCGGGTCCGAGCCACCAGCTGGTGGTGACGGTGTGGCCGTCGGCGAGGCCGGCCTCGGCGAGGAAGAAGGTGGCCGAGCAGCCCGCGGCGACCGTGGCGCCTCCAGCGGCGAGGCGGCGCACCTGAGGCAGCAGCGCGTGCCCGGAGACCGTACGGATGACCGTGTCTGCGTCGACCAGGCCGATGGCCGGCAGCAGCACCAGGTCGGCGGCCTCGACCTCCTCGACCGGCGTCGTGGCCAGACGCAGCCCGTGGCCGGTGCGGATCTGGCCGCCGGCGCTGGCCGTGACCACCTCGATGAGCGGGCGCTCCGCGAGGGCGTTGGCGGTGGAGAAGATGTCGAGGGTCACGGCGAGGCCGGAGTCGAACATCCCGTCGACGCAGAGGAGAGTGGCACGCACCCCTCGAATGTAGCGAGCGGCGCGCAACGACCCCTCCTTTGGGGTGTGGCGGGAGAGTCGCGCCTCAGGCACCGCGCGCGGGACGGCCGTCTGGTCGGAGGACCCCCCGATTTGATGCTGCGTACGCCTCCCGCTAACGTTGGTCTCACCGACGCGGGGTGGAGCAGCTCGGTAGCTCGCTGGGCTCATAACCCAGAGGTCGCAGGTTCAAATCCTGCCCCCGCTACTTTTCAAGACTGCGATTGCGGTCTTGTGCGTCAGGCCCTCAGGCTCACCTGGGGGCCTTGGCCCGTTCCCGGGGCGTGCGGATGCGCTCGCGTCCAGGACGACGGGTGCCGAGTTCGCGGTCAGATGCGGCCGCCCTGCGCGGGCACATGTCGGCTGCGAGGGTGGTGCATGCGTTTCTGACCTGCGGCGATGCCTCATCGGGGCGTGGCGCCGGGGTGGCACACCGATGGTGCATCGACGTTGCCTGTGCAGGGATTGCACGCCAGTGGCGGTGCCGGACCGGTGCTTGGCACCCGTGACCGACCAGGTCACCCGCCCGAGAAGCACCTGCGTGACAACCGCCGCACCCACACCGAGCAGTCCGGCCAGTGGCGAATGGATCACCCGCGAGGACCTGGCCACCCTGGCCCGCCGGAGCGTCGACACGATCCGCCGCGACGTCGAGCGCCACTCGCTCGACACCCGTACCGACGAGAAGGGCCGCGTGCTGGTCAACGCCAATGACTTCTTGGCACTCGGCCGGCTCGCGCCCGAGGATCTGCGTCGAGGCGCCACCCCGGCGGAGTCGGTCGCGATGACCCGAGCTCGCGACGAGGTCGGGTCGCTGACGGCCGAGCTGGCCCGGCTCGAGGGAAGGCTGGAGCACCTGGGCCGTTCCGAGGAGACCTTGCGCGATCAGCTGGCCGTCAAGGACAAGCAGATCGCCAAGCTCGACGAGACGGTCAAGCAGCTCACCGCACTGCTGACCCAGCTCGCTCGGAGCCCCCGATGAACCCCCGCCACCTCGCGCTGGTCACCGAGCGTTCCGAGGGCACCGAGCCGGCCACTTGCGTCGAGCCTGGGACGCACCGCAGGCCGGGCGCTGGGCCCGCCGAGGGGTTCATGCTCTTATGTCACGGACTCCCCGTGGCGCTCAGCGAGTCCGAGAGCGATCTCGTCGTGCTGGTCAACCAAGCCAACGACGACGCCGACCTGGTCGACAATCTCTTCGCAGACATCGACCCCGACGACTTCCGGCTCGCCGAGATCCTCCTCGAAGAGCTGCTGCGCCGCTACGGCGTCCACCGCAAGGCCAACGGTGACCGGATCCGCGACGTGGCCTCGGAGGTCTGCCGCTACGTTGTGCCGTTCCTGGTGGAGCTCTCCCACACCGCGCCCGCCGAGCGCCGCGGGGTGTCCCAGCTGAAGGTCACCGACCTCGAGCGCCTACCCCGCATCCTGGCCGGGGATCTCGTCCTCCCGGCGGCCACCGTGGCCGGCGACCGTCTCGGACGCCGGGCAGCCAGCGCGATCTGGCTCAGCGTCGACGACGCGACACGACTGTGCGGCCGGGATGCGGTCGCCGACGCGACCAGCGCGGGAGACCTCGAGGTCCACCCCGACGTGAGGACTGGCCAACCCCTGATCCTCGCCGCGGACCTACGCCGGGCCGGCCTGCTCACCGAACCCGAGACCGCTCACGGACTCAAGCGCAACACCGCTACGAACGTGCTGCGCGATCTGCGCTATGCCATCGATCGTGCCCGGCCGCCGTTGACAACCTGCGACCTGCAGGCCATCGAACCGCTTGGCCCACGGCGCAAACGCCAGCAGAAGCCGGTGCCGAGTCCCTTGGACCTCCGGCAGGTCCGCCAACTGGCCGCATCGCTGAGCCCCCTCCACCAGGTCTGCCTATGGATGGGCCGCCTTCTCGGGTTCCGTGTCGGCGAGGAGTTCGGCCTCCACGTCTTCGACTACTCCCGAGACGGGGAGGGGCGACCATGGCTCGACGTCACAGCACAAGGTGGACGGGTCACCCAGCACCGTGACCCTGACACCGGCCGACTGCTGACGGTCCACAGCCGAATCGGCACCAAGACGGCTGCCGGGACCCGACTCGTCCCGCTCCCCATGCTGCTCGGCGACCTCATCGACGACCTCGTCGCGGTCTTCCATACCGACCCGGCCACCGGAAAGGTCGACTACACCGCGCGCCTGATCCCCGGCATCGGCAACGACGACAGCTCCGGGCAGTCCAGCTACAGGTCAGCTCTCCAGGCCGCCACGGGAGATCAGTGCCCCCCGCGCCTGCGTGCGTCCCGAGCCAGGGGGGTCTTCATCGTCTCGAGAAGGTCTACGAGCGCGGCGAGAGCGACCAGCTGATCCAGCGGCTTGTCCCCGGCCGCAATGCAGTTTGCGAGCGCGAGCAGGCGGTCAGCAGTTGCAGGCGGAGTCGATGGCATACACCGCAGAGTGCTCAGCCAGCCCTGCCTCGCAATGGTCTGCGCGCAAAGTTCGCTGACAGCGTCCAGCGGTCCAAGTCGATGCCCGAGCAAAGGCCGAACTCGTCTGCGCAATTGCTCTCCGGGTCAGGGGTCTATCCCCTCGACCTGAGATCGCGTGTAAGCCTCAAGGATGTCAGCCCGGATCCGCCCACGCTCTCCGATGTCGTAACCGTTCTGCCGGGCCCATGCACGGATCACGGCCGGCTCAGTGTCGGTTGTGACGACCCGCGCACCAGCGCGCGGTTGCTTCGGCCGCGCCGGCGTCGGAGACGTCGCAGAGAGCAGCGTGTCTCGCCGGTGAGTCGTGGGCCTGGCTGGCTGGATGTGGGCGAGCAGCCGCTGGTAGGTGGCGGGGTCGACCTGTCGGGTGCCGAGCTCGCGAGCCTTGGCAAGCTTGGTGCCGTCCATCGTCCCGTCTGTCACGAGGAGCGCGACGACCCCGGACACTCCGCCGACGACGCGCACACCTGCGGCCTCGGATGCCTCCTCGAGCGCGGCCCGCTGCTCCTGGGCGCAGCCGGTGAAGACGACTTTGTCGCCGACCCGCAGAGGCTCCCCCAGGTCCCAGACGGCCGGCAGAGGTGCGAGCCCTTGGCCGAGATGATCGTGTCGGTGGGCGCTGGCGCGGTCCAGCGCGATCGCGACATGGGACTTGGACACGGCCAACAGGTCGGCGACGGCGTTGAGCTCGGTTCGCTCTGCTCGGGAGATCCTGCCGTCGCCGACAGCCTGGCTCGCCATCGACAGCAGAAACGCCCGGTGGGCTTCGGCGACGGCGTCCGGTTCGAGCTCGTGGACGGCTGCGACTTCGGCGAGTGCTTCGCTCTCCTCAGTGGTCAGCTCGTAGTCCTCGAGGACCTCGGCGAGCTTCTCCAGGTAGGCGAGGGTGCCTTCGGGCGCCCCCTCGTCGAGGGCGTCGACGAGGGAGAACCGTTCCAGGAGCTGCACAAGCGGCGCGGCTGGAGCAGTTGCCTGGTTGCGAGAGATGTTGCGCTGTGCCTGTGCAGACAACGTCGATCGCTGGGTGCGGCCTTCGGTGGTGCGCATCCGCGAAAGCTCCGTCCACACGAATGCAGCGTCGGCCTCGGGGCCAGACGGCCAGGAGACGGTGGTACCGGCGTCGAGCAGGTCGAGGTCTTGGCGGCGGGGCGGGGGACCCCAGGCGGGGTGCATGAACGCGGCGAGGAGGGCAGCGGTTGCCCGGGCGTCGCCGAGAGCAGAGTGCGCATCTTCGACGCGAAGCCCTATGGCGGCGCAGCAGTCGGGCAGGCGACGTCGCGGCAGCCCGGGTAGGTGGTGCCCGGACGCTTCCAGGGTGCACAGCGAGGGCAGGTACGGCAGCCGCCACCCGGCGCGGGCGTACTCGGTGCGCAAGAAGGCGAGGTCGAACTTGGCGTTGTGAGCGGCGACGGCCGCCCCTGCCAGCGTCGAGGAGAGGTCGCGGGCGATGTCGGCGAATCGTGGGGCGTGGCGTACGTCTCGCTCGGTGATCCCATGGATGTGGGTGGCGCCGACCGGGCCGTCGGGGTTCAGGCGGGTAGTCCACTCGCCTAGCACCTGGCCGTGCGGGTCGGTGCGAATAACGGCGATCTCGATGATGCGGTCGCTGGTGGGCGACAGGCCGGTGGTTTCGACGTCGAGGACGGCGAATCCCGCGGACGGCGGGCCCAAGACTCCCCGGGACGGAGACGATGCAGCAGGCGGGTTCGTGATGGTGGCTTGCGGGTTGAGGGCCCGGCGTAGACGATCTTTCAGTCCCATAGCGACCCCCGAGGTGGCACGGTGCAGTGGCCCGGTAGTTCATCACGGGCGTCTGCTCTTCGCCAGCCCTTGGGAGTCTGCAGGTGACGATCAGCCTTCGGTGGCACTAGGAGATCTCCTGATCGAGCGATTGAAGTGCACTAGAAGTGCACTACAATGCACCACGTGGATGACGACACCGCAGCGCTCGCGCTGGCCATCGGCGGCCGTGTCAAGCAAGAGCGCCAGGACCGCAAGTGGACCCTTGATCAGCTCGCCGACGCTGCCGGCATGAGCCGACGGGCCGTGATCAACGTCGAGCAGGGTGCCGCCAACCCCAGCGTCGGGACGCTGCTGCGAATCAGCGACGCCCTCGGTGTCGGACTGCCCTCGCTGGTCGCGCCCCCGGAGCCGAAGCCTGTCACCGTCACCCGGGCCGGCCATGGTGCTGCGTTGTGGACCGGCACAAACGGCGGCCGGGGCGTGCTTGTTGCCGGGACCGGCCCCCCTGACGTCGTCGAGTTGTGGGATTGGTCGCTGGCACCCGGCGATCGGCACGACAGTGAGGCCCACACCTCCGACACGAAAGAACTCATCCAGGTCCTCGAAGGCATCGTCACCGTCCATGCCGGGGACCAGGCCGTGACTCTCGGGATAGGGGATGCCGTCGCGTTCCCCGGTGACATCGCGCACGGTTACGCCAACGGCGGCGAGACCCCCGCCCGGTTCACGCTCGCCGTCTACGAACCCGGCGTCGGACCCGCCGGCCGGGGCGACAGCCAGCCCTGACAGGCCCTAGCCGGGCCAGCAGGTCCGCTCCCTGCCCCCCGAAGCCCACCTTCCCGAGCCACCGATCAGCAAGGAGAACGCCTTGATCTGCGCCCAGTTCATCTTCAAGCCTGGAGCCTACGACGAGGAGTTCTATCGACTCGACGCCCAGATCGACGACTTCGCGCGCAACCTTCAGGGGTTCGACCGCACCGAGACCTGGCTCTCGCCCGAGCGCGACCTCGTCAACGCCGTCTACTACTTCGCGGACACGACATCGCTAGCCCAGCTCGCCCAATTCGCCCCGCACCGAAGGGCCAAGAATGAAGCCTCGCGTTGGTACGACGGCTACCGCATTGTCATCAGCGAGATCAGCGCCACCTACGGCGACGGACGACTGAAGGCGTGACGACGATGACCACCACGCATAGCGCCGGAGACGGCCGCCGGCCTGACAAGCACGACTACGACAGCGTCGCAGGTGACACCTGGGCCGTGCACGGAGGCAACCGACCCGACGGGACCACGGGCGCGATCCGCACCCCGATCGTCATGGCCAACTCGTACCTGCTGCCCGACGATCCGACCACGATCGACACCCCTGACTTCAAGGGTCTCGTCTACACCCGCGAGCACGGCGCCAACCAGCTCGGGCTGGAGATCAAGCTCGCCAAACTCGAGCACGGCGAGGCAGCAGCCGTCTTCGGCACCGGCATGGCCGCCCTGCACGCCGCGTTCTTCACCCTCCTCAACCCCGGTGACCACGCGCTCATCTCCAACGTCGTCTACATGCGCGTCGAAGGGCTCTTTGCCACCCTCTTCCCGGCCAAGCTAGGCATCGACGTCGACTTCGTCGACATCACCGATCTCGAGGCCGTCCGCCGCCTCGTCCGTCCCAACACCCGAGTCATCCACACCGAAGCCATCGCCAATCCCGATCTGCGCGTCGCCGACATCGCCGCCCTGGCCGAGATCGCCCACCTCGCCGGCGCCCGGTTGACGGTCGACTCCACCTTCACCCCGCCGCCGCTCTTGCGTCCGCTCGACCTCGGCGCCGACCTCGTCATGCACTCCCTCACCAAGTACTACAACGGGCACGGCGACGCCATGGGCGGGGCTGTCATCGGCGCCGCGGACCTCGTCGAGGAAGTCCGCCGCGGGGCCCTCTGGCACGCGGGCGGCGCCATCTCCCCGTTCAACGCTTGGCTCATCATGCGCGGGTCCACCACCCTCCCGCTGCGCCTGGAGCGGCACTGCGCCAACGCCCAGGCTGTTGCTGATTTCCTTCACAACGACCCCCGCGTCGCCCACGTCAGCTACCCAGGCCTGCAACACCATCCTCAGCACGAGATCGCCGCGGCTCAGCTACGGCATGGCTACGGCGGCGTCGTCAGCTTCGCCCTGGCCGGCAACCATGAGGAACGCGTCCGGTTCGTCAACGACCTACGCATCATCACCTCGGCCGTCTCGCTAGGTCACGACGAAACTCTCATCGTCTACGAGGAGTACCCGGACGGCCCGGCTGCTTCCTTCGACCCCGTCTACCAGGCCAATGGCCTCATCCGGCTCGCGATCGGACTGGAGGCCAAGGACGACCTCATCGCTGACCTCGACGCGGCACTGACCGCGGTCTACGGTCCGCCGCGATGACGAAGGCTCACCGCGAGGGCTCTACGTCTCCCCACGCGTCGCAATGGTCGGGCGGCCGCCATGGCGAGCGACTGCTCCACCGCGTCTACAGCGCCAGTGGAGCCCGGCCCGGGAGGTGCAGCTGAAATGGCTGGTACCGGCACAGGTGACGTTGCGGTCGCGCGGCTTGACCTCGTACGCGAGAATCGGGCGAGGATAGCTAGGTGAGCCGCGCGGCTGAGCAGAGACCGGCTCGAGACGTCGTTTCACGTTCGGATGTCCGTCCAACGTCTTGCCTGCGCTCTGGTCCGGCTCCGCGTGGTTGGATCCGGGCATGACCGGAGGGTGGCATCTGCCAGTGCACGCGCCAGGGGGAGCGTGCCGGCAGCAACGACGAACACAGCAATCGGAGACCTGCGAGGTCCCCCCGCTACTCAGCGCATCGGCGCAGCCAAGAGGCCCTTTCCGGCAACGGAGAGGGCCTCGTTCGCGTCGTTGAGGTGGTGTCGTCCTGTGCGAGGCGCCGTCGGCACAGCGCACTGCCAGCTGTTTCTCGACCTCTGGGTTATGAGCCCAGGAGGCGAGTGCCGAGGCGGACAGGGTTGGCCGTCGTAGGCATCTCCGTGGGGCAGATGTCCCTCCTGTCGGTGACCCGTGTCCCTGTCGAGGTCGAGCGATCGCCGGGAGCATTCGAGCATGGACTTCGACTCTGCCCCGGGCCACGTGACCTTCGCCGACAACGACGACCTCCGCGACATCATGACCGGCGCGGTGGTGGTGGGCGTGGATGGCTCGTCCGATTCCGAGAATGCCCTGGTCTGGGCCGCGGGTCGCGCCGCCAAGGAGCGCCGGGTCCTGGTCGTGCTCCACGCGGTCAACCTGGCTGCCGCCTATTCGCAGGCGCTCGTCTACGCCGACGGCATCGACCGGGACACGTTGGTACGACGATTCGAGTCGAACGCGCAGAGGGTCGCCGACGAGGCGGCCGAGCGCGCTGCTGCCTTGCAGCCTGACCTCGACGTGCGCGCCCTGATCTCGCGCGACGACGCCAGGAACGCTCTGCTGAGGGCCGCTCACGATGCCTGGATGGTCGTGCTCGGGTCGCGAGGGCGTGGTCCGGTCAGGTCGATGCTCCTCGGTTCGGTCGGGGCGACGGTCAGCCGGCGGGCCGAGTGTCCGGTGGTGGTCGTGCGCCCGGGTGGCGCTGGCCATCGAGGTGGGATCGTGGCCGGCGTGGACGCGGGTTCCTCAGCGAGCTCCGTCCTCGACTTCGCATTCAGCGAGGCCTCGGTGCAACGCCTCCCTCTCACGGTCCTGCACACCCACGTCGACAAGGTGGCACTCGCCGTCGGACTCCACACCCTCGGGGACGCACGTGACACCGAGGACGCCACGCGACTTCTCGCCGAAGTCGTCGCGGGATACCAGGAGAAGTTCCCCGACGTGCAGGTGACTCGTACGGTTCGCGGTGAGGAAGCCGCGTCGGCCTTGCTGTCGACGGACCCCGAGGCCTCGCTCGTGGTGGTGGGTCGGTCTCGTCACTCAGGTCCGTTGGCCGCGCTGCGCGTCGGCCTTGCCACCACGGTCCTCGAGCACGCGAACACCACGGTGGCGATCGTCCCCACTCCCTGACCCCGGCGGTTTCGCCTCGGTAGCCGCATTGCTGGTCACGGCCACTGCGTCCGGGTTCCCGCTGTCGCGGGAGCGTTCAGGTTGCGACCGGTCAGGCGATCGATCTCGATCCGCAACAACATCAGCCTGACACCGGCCGGCCACACGTCCACCTGCCTGCTCGGGACGGAAAGGTGCTCGCGCCTGCCGCGACCACGAGCCAGCACGCTCCAGCCGAGACGCAGCTCGGGATCCACGTGGTCGACCTCGAAGGCGACGGGGGCGGAGCCGCACTCGCGTCCTGCCAGCGAGTACGGGGAGAGACGGACGGTGATGTCTCCTTGGTCCATAACGTAGTTCACCGGCTGGGCGCTGAGCCCCTCGGCGCCCCGCCAGATGAGTCTGCCCACGGATCCGCTTGCCAAGAGCTGGCGACACGTGGTCTCGGTGAGCTCCTCGGGCCACCCTCCGTGACGTACGAACTGGTGCTGGCGGGTCATGACGACTCCTCTGCGGTTCCGCGCGACGGTGGATGCCGTCCGCGGGTGGTCTGCGCAGACACCTGCGCCCATGCCCTCAGGCTGTCCGCGCCCGCGGCCCGGCGGTAGTGACGTGGGTCCTCACCGACAGGGACCGGCGTCCCGTGACCGCAGCCATCCGGAGTGGGTGGAGCGGGGCCGGACTCAGCGCCCGTGTCTCGGCGGGGCCGGCACGGTCCACACCACCTGCGTGCCCCGACCGGGGGTAGACCGGACCTCGAGAGTCCCGCCACGGTCCTCGGCTCGCCGTCGCAAGTTCTCGAGCCCGCTGTGAGCGACCCGCGTGTCGTCGAAGCCGGCGCCGTCATCTGTCACCGTCAGACAGATCTGGCGGCCGGCCGCGACCGTGACCTCGACGGTGTCCGCACTGGCGTGCCTGCCGGCGTTCGAAAGAGCCTCGGCAAGGACTGCGAGGACGTCCTCAGCCACCTCCCCGACGACGACGCTGCGTACGGGCCCCTCGAAGGTGAGCGAGGGACGGAACTTCAGCGTGGCTCGGGCGCGCTCCACCAAAAGCGAGATCCGTGACTGCACGTCACCGGCATGAGCTGGGACGTTCAAGGCGAAGATGGTGCGACGGATGTCCTTGACCGTCTGGTCGAGCTCGTCGACCGCGCGGGACACCCTGCCCGCGGTCTGAGGGTCCTCGAGCCTGCGCGTCAAGGAGTCCAGGCCGAGGGACACGGCGAACAGCCGCTGGATCACCACGTCATGGAGGTCTCGCGCGATCCGGTCACGCTCCTCGAGCACGGCGAGCCGTTGCTGGTTGTCGCGCGCCCGGGCGACCTCCAGAGCCAGCCCCAGCTGGTGCGCGTGCTGCCGTGGTAGGTCCGGGTCGAGGTCGTGACCGGCCCCCGCACGCTCGTGCGCCCAGGCGATGCCCAGGACGCCGAGCGCGGCACCATCGGTCCGCAGGGGGACGACCAGCTGGGGACCGCCCAGAGGCCCCCTCGGCTCCAGGGATCCGGCGAGTCCGCCGGCGTCGGCCTCTGCGTCGGCCTCGGAGAGGATCTGCGCAGTCGACGTGCCAGGGCGCGTCAGGTCGTCGAGGTCGCCGGGGAGGGCCCCTGCGAGCGCCGCCACGCGCGAGGGCCCGTGGCTGCTCCGGAGCACCAACCAGGCGCTGTCGGCGTCGGCCGCGAGCATCGCGCGGTGCGCCAGCGCGTCGAGGACCTCCGAGGTCGCCCCGTCACCGGCGAGCGCACTGGTGCCGAGGGCCGTGGCCTCCAACCAGTGCTGCCGGTGGCGTGCTTCCTGGTAGAGCCGTGCGTTCTCGATCGCGACACCGGCGGCGGCCGCTAGCGCCACCACCATCTCCTCGTCCTCCGCCGTGAATTCGCCTCCCCCCGCCTTCTCGGTCAGGTAGAGATTGCCGAACACGCGTCCTCGGCTGCGGACCGGGACGCCGAGGAACGAGCGCATCGGAGGGTGGTGCGCAGGAAATCCGAAGGATGCCGGGTGCTCGGCGATCTCGTGCAGCCGCAGCGGCTCCGGTCGATCGATCAGCAGACCCAGGAGACCGAGTCCGTGGGGTGCGTCCCCGATGTCGGAGGCCACGCTCACCGCGAGGCCGTGGTGGACGAAGGTACGCAGCGGGCGGTCGCCCCCCTCCGCCAGCACGCCCAGCGCCGCGTACCGCGCCTCGACGATCGCTCCCGCCAGTCGGACGATGCGGGCCAGGACTCCGTCGAGCGACAGGTCGCTCGTCGTGGCCACGGCGGCGTCGAGCAGGAGACGCATGCGCTCCCGCTCCGAGAGCGGGCCGCCCGTACGACCCAACAGTCCGTCCAGCCGCTCGTCGATGTCGACGCGTCGCAGACTGGGGTCGGGGCGGTCACTCATGCGTCAGCGGCGTGGATGCTTCTGGGCGAAGATCGCCGCCTGGGTGCGACTGCCCAGCCCGAGCTTCGCCAGCATGGTCGAGACGTAGTTGCGTACGGTCTTCTCGGCGAGGAAGAGCTCGGAGGCGATCTCCCGGTTCGTCAGTCCGCGGCCGATCAGCTCGAGCAGACGCTGCTCCTGCTCGGTGAGACGCTCGAGCTCCTCGTCCACCGGCGGACCGTGACGGACCCGGTCGAAGACCCGTGCGGTGAGATCGGGGTCGAGGGTCGAGTGCCCCGCGGCGACCCGACGGATGTCGTGCACGAGGTCCACTCCCCGCACGTGCTTGAGGACGTACCCGGCGGCGCCGGCCATGATCGCGGCGAAGACCGCGTCGTCGTCGTCGTACGAGGTCAGGATGAGCGCTCGGATCTCGGGGTCACGCGAACGCACCTCCCGACACACGTCGATCCCGGTCCCGTCGCGAAGCCGGTTGTCGAGGACGGCGACGTCGGGACGGAGCGCGAGGATGCGGGGCACGGCCTCGGCCGCGGAGCCTGCCTCCCCGACCACGACGATCCCTTGCTCATCGGCCAACATCTCCCGGATGCCGCGGCGCACGACCTCGTGGTCGTCCAGGAGGAAGACGCGCACGAGGCGTTCCTCCGGCGCCGACGGCTCGACCATGCGGTCATCGTAGTAGCGCTCGTGGGACCTCCGTCCATCGTGATCGGGACCGATGACCATGGGCGGCGCCCTCCTGGCTTCCTACCGTCCCTGGAGAAGCCGGTCGTCAGCCACCGGCACATCCTCGGAGGAGCGTGGGGTCGCCGTGGTCGGCTCCGGCTCGACGACGTACGCGGTCAGGTCGGTCTCGTCGACGACGACCCGCACCACTGCGCCACCACCCCCACCGCTCACCTCGACCACGCCACGGCGAGTGCCGTGGCGCACGAGCTGCTCACCGGGCCGCGCGACCGGTCGATCCTGAGGTCGACCCACGCAGAGGCCGGTCTCGATCTCATCGACCGCGTCGTGCCCCTGGGGTCGACGGCGGGGGACACGGGCGCCGGGCGCTCCACGTCTATGGTCACCGCATGTCTCGCACCTCTCGACCCATGACCGTCAGCGACTCCGTCGAGGTCGCCGTCGCACCCGGGGTCGCGTACGCAGCCTTCAGCGACGTCTCCCAGATGGGACGCTGGAGTCCCGAGAACCGCGGGGCCGACGCCGAGCCGGGCAAGGCGCTGACCGTCGGGGACCGGTTCACCGGCCGCAACCGCCGTGGCCGTGTCAGCTGGCAGACCAGCTGTGTGGTGACGGCCGCCGACGCCCCGCACCACTTCGCGTTCACCGTCGACACCTGGGGCGTACGCAAGCCGTGGCTGAAGGCTCCCGTGGCGACCTGGGACTACCGCTTCGAGCCCACCGAGACCGGCGTCCGGGTGCAGCAGACGTGGATCGACGAGCGCACCTCGTGGCCCGACTGGGCCGCGCGGGCCTTCGACAAGGTCGCGACCGGCACGACGTTCGCGCGGTTCCAGCGCGGCAACATCGCTCGTACGCTCGCGCGCTTCAAGCGCGAGCTCGAGAACGGCGAGCGATCCCCGAGCTGACGCCGTCGTCCCGGGGCCGCGATCTCCGACCGATTCCGTACCTATCCGGGCGGCGCAGATGCGTCGTGAGACCGAGGGGATCGGGTACCTTTCCCGCGGAGTCGCCTGGCGGCGACGAAGCGCAGATCCGCCGCGAGCGGCGGTCCCGACCGGAGGAGCGGCAGTGGGCGATCGGACGATGCCGTCCCCGCTCGGCGGCGAGGTGACGTACGCGGACCGGACGGTCTCGGTCCTGCGGCAGATGATCCTCGAGGGCCAGCTCGCCTCCGGTGAGCGACTCAACGAGGTGCACCTCGCCCAGGCGCTGGGCATCAGCCGCGGTCCTCTGCGCGAGGCGATGCGGCGGCTCAGCAGCGAGGGCCTGCTGAACCTCGTGCCGCACCGCGGGGCGTTCGTGCCGGCCTTCACCGCCGAGCAGCTCTCCGACCTCTACACGCTGCGCATCGCTCTCGAGACGCACGCCGCCCGCTTGGTGGCCGAGTCGGGCGACGCCTCGAGCCTCGAGCCTCTCGTGAGCGAGGTCGACGGGGCGGCCTCGGTGCTCGCCGACGGCGACGCCGCCTATCCCTCCGACCGCGACTTCCACCGGGTGCTCGTGCAGCTCTCGGGCAGTACTGCCCTCGTGGAGGCCGCCGAGGCGACGTCGGCCCGCATCAGGCTGGCGCGGTCACGATCGGCCAGCCAGCCGGCACGGGCCCGCGAGGCGGTGGCGGAGCACCGCGACATCGTCGACGCCCTCTCGGCAGGGGACGCCGAGGCGGCCGTACGCCTCCTGCGTCGTCACCTGCTGAACTCCCTCGACAACGCGATCGCCCTCATCGACGCGCAGACCTGAGGTCGCGTACGCCACGGCCTGCCCCGCTCGGCCCACCGGGCCGAGAGGGGCGCCGCGGCAGCAGCGCCGCCAGAGACCGGGCGCGCCAGGCACCCCACCAGAGCCCGGCCCCGTACGCCGCGTCGTCGAGTCGCCGCCCGACCAGCAGCGTGGCGACGTCGAGCCCTGTGTGCCGTCGCTCGTAGCAGGCCACGAGACCGTCGATCACCAGAGCCGAGGCCATCACCCGACGGCCAGGCCGCGAGGCCAGCAGGACCGCCGAGACCGGTGACCAGTGCCTGACCAGCAGCGACGACTCCTGTCGCACCGCCCAGCCGGCGCCTTGCAGTGCCAGCGCGACCGATGCCCGCGCCCGGGTGGGCTGCGGCACCTCGCGGGGGAGCGCCCGATCGACCGAGACGGCAGCGTGCGCAACGGTGGCACCGGCCACGGCGAGGCCCCACCTCCGCCGGGAGAGCAGCGCCAGCCCCGCGACGGCCATCGAGGGCGACAGCACCGCGGGGGCCAACTGACCCGGGTGACGCCTGGCCAGCTCGGCACCGCCCGAGCCGTACACGACCTTGCGGCCGAGCCACCCGGTCAGTGTGGGGCGTACGTCGTGGTGCACCACGCACCCGGGGTCGTACCGCACGCGGTTCCCCGCCGCGGTCAGTCGCCAGACCAGGTCCACGTCCTCGCCGACCCGCAGCCTCGTGTCGAACCCGTCACCGAGCCGTGCCACCTCGCCGACCAGGCACGCGCTGGGCAGCCAGCCCACGGCGGCGCCGCTGCTTACGGAGCCGGGGCGGCGACCGAGGTCCAAGGACGAGGCCGCGGCGTCGTACGGCTCGAACCATCGCGGGTCCGCCCTCGTCGTACGGCCGACGACACGGGGTCCGACGAGGGCCACCGAGGGGTCCGCGAGCTGCCGCGTCAGCTGCAGCAGCACCTCCGCGGACGCGACGACGTCGGAGTCGACGAAGGCGACCAGGGGGGTGCGTACGCGAGCCAGCCCTGCGTTGCGCGCACCGGCCGGTCCGACGTTGTCCGCCAAGACCACCAGCTCGGCGCCGTGGCGAGTCGCGACCGCCGCGACCGCGCCCGGACCGCGGGAGGCGTCGTCGACCACGACGACACGGAGTGGTCCGAGAGCCGCGAGACAACGGTCGAGCTGCTCCGCGCGGTCGCGGACCGGCACGACCACCGTCATCTCCTCGGCCGGTCTCGCCTCGACGTCGTCGACCACGGGAGCCGCCATGTCGCGTGCCAGGAGACGGTCGGCCAGCACCGCACTCGCGACGTCGGTCACCGTGAGCCGGCGACCGGACAGCAGATCGCCGGCGGCGCGTGAGAGGCGCATCGCCGTGACCGGAGCGCCGCCGACCAGGAGCCGGCCGCCCTCGAGCTGCGATGTCGTCGGCAGCAGCTCGACCGTGAAGCCGTCTGGCAGGGCGGGCTCCGCGGGCTGATCGTGCACGGGCGCGGCCGCGGGCGCGGTCGACGTCATGGCCTGAAGCCGCCGTCGGCGTGCACGTCCGAGGCGTGGAAGACCGCGCCGGCCGGGGAGCAGGCGTGGGCGATGACGGCGGCGACCTCCGCGGGCGCGAGGACGCGGCCGAGGTCCTGCTGCGCGACCAGCGTCGCGACGTCCACGCCGTAGAGCCCTGCGGTCTCGGCCAGCATCGCGGTGTCGGTGGATCCGGGGGAGACCGCGCACGCCGTGATCCCGGTGCCGCGCAGGTCCGCGGCGAGCCCCTTCACGAGACCGACCACGGCGTGCTTGACGGTGCTGTAGCCCGCGAGGTGGAACAGGCCGTGGTGACCGGCGGCCGAGGCGACGGCCACGAAGCGCGCACGCTCGGGACTCGGGCTGCGCAGCATCGCGGGGATCGCCGCCGCGGCCAGGTTCCACACGCCGCGCACGTCGACGTCCCACAGGTCCTGCAGGTCGGAATCGGCGGTCTCCCACAGCGGCGCGCCACCGCGGACGACGGCTGCGGCGCCGACGGCGACGTCGAGGCGTCCCCAGCGGTCAGTCGCGAGATCCACCGCCGTCTCGAGCGCCGACCGGTCGCGGACGTCGGCGACGACCGGCACGACCGAATCACCGCCGCGCGCGGCCACCTGCTCGAGGTCCTCCCGGGTCGCCTGCGGGGACCCCGAGCACACGTCGAGCGCGACCACGGCACAGCCGTCGGCGACCAGGTGGTCGACCACGGCCGCGCCGATGCCGCGGGCCGCCCCGGTGACGATCGCGACGCGCTCTGTCATCGACCGCCCCTCACGCCGTCAGGCGACGGGCCGCGTCCGTCACGTCCGCCACCATCGCGCGCAGCACCCCGAGGCCCTCCTGCGCCGACGCGCCGGCGGGGTCGCCCAGCACGCCGTTGGCGGAGACGGCGGCGACGCCCCCGGACATCATCGCGGGCAGGATCTCCGCGAGCGGACTGCAGTTGCCGGCCTCGGCACGGTCCAGTCGTACGGACCCGGGCCGCAGGTGGAGCATCAGCGAGGTCTCCGTACGCCCTGCGTGCAGGTCGACCTCCTCGGTGGCGCACGCGACCCACGCCACCCGCCGACCCTCCATGCCGAGCGTTTCGACGGCCGCGCGCAGCGCCGTGAGGTTGCCTCCGTGCGCGTTGACCAGCAGCACGCCGGCCGCCCAGGTCGTCATCGAGCGCACGAGCTCGACGACCTGGTGGGTCAACGCGTCGGTCCCCACCGAGGAGGTGCCGGCGAAGGACTGGTGCTCCCCGCTCGACCCGTACGCCAGCGGCGGCGCCGCCCACCCGCCGACCTCGCGCGCCGCGGCCTCCGCGACGGCGACGGCGATCGTGGTGTCGGTGTCCAGCGGCAGGTGGGGCCCGTGCTGCTCGACCGACCCGACGGGCACCAGGACCAGCGGCCGCCGATCGATCTCCGGCCACGTCGCGTCGGCGAGCGAGCTCACGACAGGACGGGTGAGGGGGCGCGGTCCGAGGACACGTGGAAGCCGTCGGGGACGAGCAGGTGCTCGGGGGAGAGGTCCTGGACCGAGGAGACCCCGAGTCCACGCAGCGCGGAGTCGATGCCTCCGCCGAGGACGTCGATGACGTTCTCGACGCCGGTCTGGCCGTTGGCGGCGAGACCCCACAGGTACGCGCGGCCGATCATCACCGCCGACGCGCCGAGGGCCAGGGCCTTCACGACGTCGGAGCCCCGGCGTACGCCACCGTCCATCAGCACCGTGATGTCCTCGCCCACCGCCTGCGCGATCGGGTGGAGCACCCGGATCGCGGCCGGTGTGCCGTCGATGTTGTTGCCTCCGTGGTTGGAGACCGAGATCGCGTCGACGCCCGCGTCCACCGCGCGTCGCGCGTCGTCGACCCGGCACACGCCCTTGAGGACGAACGGGGTCCCGCTGATCTCGTGCCAGGTCGCTGCCATCCACGCGACGTCCTCCCACGACGGCGGCGGCGTGGTCATCCACTCGTAGTACGCGCCGAAGAAGGTCGGGCCGACAGACTCCTGGGGCGGGGCGAGGTTCGGGGCCGTCAGGTCCGGGATCTGGCCGGACCGACCGAAGCGGTACATCCAGCGCGCCTTGGTCGCCACCTGCGGGGCCATCCGCACCATCGTCCTCAGGTCGACCTTCTCGGGGATCTCGGGCGAGCCCCAGTCACGACCCATCGAGAAGGACCAGTCGAGCGTCGCGATCAGCCCGATCACGCCGGCGCGGTGGGCCCGCTGCATGCGCTGGATCATGGTGTCGCGGTCACCGGTCCAGTACATCTGGAAGTACGTCTGGGCGCCGGTGGCGGTGACCTCCTCCACCGACTTCGACGCGAAGTTCGACAACCCCATGATCGTGCCCCGGGCCGCAGCGGCCCGGGCGACGGCGACCTCCCCGTCCGGGTGCACCGCCTGCACGCCCGTGGGGCTGATGAGCACCGGAAGCGACACGTCCGTGCCGAGGATCCGGGTCTGCGTCGAGCGCTCCGCGGCGTGGCCTGCGACGAGGGGCAGCAACCCTATCTCGGTGAAGGCCGACTCGTTGTCGCTTATCGTCTGGCCGCGCTCCGAGCCCGCGACGAGCGCGCCGTACACGGGAGCGGGCAGGCGCTTGCGCGCCCGGCGCTGGGCGACGGCCACGGACTCGAACCAGGGGTTCTGCTTCCAGGGGTTCGTCGGCTTCTTCATGAGCAGCAGCCCTTCGTCGCGCAGGAATCGGTGGTGGGATCGAACCCGGCCAGCGGGCTCTCGGCGCAGGCACTGGCCGGTGGTCGGGTCAGCAGCTTCAGCATCACCGGCTGGTTCCGCGTCGGCGCGGCCTTGGAATGGTCCTGGCTCGAGGCGGGGATCACCCGGTCACCCGCCAGTGCCTGCTCGCCGTAGCCCTGGACGCACTCGGGGTCGGGTCCGTCGAGGGGGAGCCCGGTGAAGAACTTGGCGGCCATGCAGCCGCCGCGGCAGGAGTCGAAGAACGCACAGGAGGCGCAGGCGCCACCGGTCTGGGGGGAACGCAGCTCGGTGAACAGCTCGGAGGTCTGCCAGACCGCCTGGAAGCCGCCGTCGGTGAGCAGGTTGCCCGCCAGGAACTCGTCGTGGATCGCGAAGGGGCAGGCGTACACGTCCCCGATGGGGTCGATCAGGCACACGACGCGACCGGCACCGCACAGGTTGAGACCCGGCAGAGCCTCGCCGAACGCGGCGAGGTGGAAGAACGAGTCGCCGGTCAGGACGCCCTCGCCCTTGGCCATGAGCCAGTCGTACAGCTCGCGCTGCTGGTGGGGGAGGGGGTGCAGCTCGTCCCACACGTCCGCGCCGCGACCGCTCGGGCGCAGCCGGGTCAGGCGCAGGGTCGCACCGAACCGGTCCGCGAGCGCCTGGAACTCGTCCAGCTGGCCGATGTTCTGCCGGGTGCAGACCACCGAGATCTTGGCGTCGGTGAAGCCGGCGTCCTGGAGGTTCTGCAGCGCCGTGAGGGCCATGTCGTACGAGCCGGGGCCCCGCACGTAGTCGTTGACCTCCGCGGTCGCCCCGTCGAGGGAGATCTGCACGTCGACGTACCCGTTGCAGGCCGGGGAAGCGAGGAACGCGGCGCGCTCGGGGGTCAGACGTGCCCCGTTGGTGGAGAACTTCACCCCGACCTGGTGGTCGATCGCGTACTGCAGCAGGTGCCAGAAGTCGGGCCGGATGGTGGGCTCGCCACCGCCGATGTTGACGTAGAAGACCTGCATCCGCTGCAGCTCGTCGATGACCGCCTCGCACTGCTCGGTGGTGAGCTCGCGCGGATCCCGTCGTCCGCTGCTCGACAGGCAGTGTGCGCACTCGAGGTTGCAGGCGTAGGTGAGCTCCCAGGTCAGGCAGATCGGAGCGTCGAGGCCGAGCTCGAACTGCTCCACGAGCGTGCCGCCGGTCGGTCGCGCAGGCGGGGCGGTCGGAGCGGTCCGAGCGGTGAGGGCGGTCGGGGCCGGCCGGGTGGGCGTGATGGTCATGCGTTCTCCTCGGAGCTGCGGGGCCGGATCATGTCGGTGCGGGCGAGCCCGGCGAGCGCCTCGGCGTACGCCTCGTGCTGGGCGGGCGGCACGCCGGCCGCCTCGAGGGCTCCACGGACGTCGGGCTGGTCGCCCAGGGCCTGGACCACGGCCACCAGCTCGGGCCGCTTGAGGAACGTGAGCTTGCGGTTGCCGAAGTGGTACGCGAGCGCCCCGAAGGGCTCGGGTCGCAACGCCACCGAGGGCGACAGGGTCCAGGCCTGGTCGAGCATCAGTAGACGCCGCACATGCCGTCGATCGAGACCTCCTCGATGAGCATCTCGCTCGTCACGGTCTCCTCCGGCGACGCGGTGGGGGTGTCGGCTGAGGTGGGGGTGTCGGGGTTCATGGCGATCCTCTCTCGCAAACTGTTGACAGTTTGGACACCGTAACTGCACCCGGGGCAACAACGGAAGGCCTAGATTGCACGCGTGTCGAGGAGGTAGCCGGTGGGACGACCTGAAGTGACCAGCCACGACGCCATCGAGCAGGCGGCGTTCAGGCTCTTCGCCGAGCGCGGCTTCGAGGCGACGACGCTGGAGGACATCGCGGCGGAGGTGGGCGTCGGTCGACGCACGCTCTTCCGCTACTTCCCGTCGAAGAACGACATCGCCTGGGGGCGCTTCGACCAGACGCTCGACGCGCTCCGCGAGCTGCTCGCCGCGATCCCGGACGACGTGCCCGTGCTCGAGGCGGTGGGTCGCGGCATCGTCGACTTCAACCGGTTCCCGGCGCACGCGCGACCGCCACACGTCGACCGGATGCGGCTGATCCTCACCACACCGGCTCTGCAGGCCCACTCCGCCCTGCGGTACGCCGAGTGGCGTCAGGTCGTCGCCGACGACGCCGCGCGGCGCCTGGGGCGTGCTCCCCACGAGCTGGAGCCGCAGCTGGTGGGGCACGTCGCGCTCGCCGTTGCGCTGACGGCGTACGAGCTCTGGCTGCAGGACCCTGATGTCTCGCTCATCGACCTGCTGGTGGACGGACTGTCGGTGCTCGCCCTGCGGCCCGGCGGGCGCGCCGGCGCGTGAGGGAAGAGGGCCCACCGACACCAGGCGCAACTGTTGACAGTTGACATGTGACCGCGCACACTGAGGATCTCAGTCCGCACCCGGTCTGCGCTCGACCGGATCCGTCGCCGCCCCCCCTCGTGCGACGTCTCCGCCGACCCTCGGAAAGGTCAGATGACCCGCATGTCCAGCCCCTCCTCGCTCAGCGCGCTGCTCGCGCGACCCGAACGACCGCTGCTCCTGCCCGGTGCGCCCAACGCGCTGACGGCGCGCGTGATCGAGCAGGCGGGGTTCGAGGCCGTGTACGTCTCCGGCGCCGGCGTCACCAACACCTACCTCGGGATGCCCGACCTCGGACTGATGTCCGCGACCGAGCTCGCCGGGCACGTGGCCGCGATGGCCGACAGCGTCGAGATCCCGCTCGTCGTCGACGCCGACACCGGCTTCGGCAACGCGTTGAACGTGCAGCGCACCGTGCGTCAGCTCGAGCGGGCGGGAGCGGCGGCGATCCAGCTCGAGGACCAGGTCAGCCCCAAGAAGTGCGGACACTTCGAGGGCAAGGGCGTCGTCACCGTCGAGGAGATGGTCGGCAAGGTGAAGGCCGCCGTCGACGCCCGCCACAGCGACGACACCCTGATCATCGCGCGCACCGACGCGCTGGCGGGGGAGGGCATCGACGCCGCGATCGACCGCGCCGGCGCCTACGCCGAGGCCGGCGCGGACATCCTCTTCGTCGAGGCCCCGCGTACCCACGAGCAGATGGCACGGGTGGTGCGGGACGTGCCCGGCATCCACATGGCCAACATGGTCGAAGGGGGCCTGACACCCCTGACCTCGCGCGAGGAGCTCGGCCAGCTGGGCTTCTCGATCGCGCTGTACGCGAACGCGGCCATGCGTGGAGCCGTCGCCGGCATGCGGCAGGTGATGGAGCACCTCATCGATCACGGTGACACGCTGGACGCCGGCGACCTGATGATCTCGTGGGCGGACCGCCAGGAGCTCGTGCGCAAGCCCGAGTTCGATGCACTCGACCGGCGCTACGCCGCCGACGTCACCGACCGTGAGGAGCGAGCATGACCACCACCACCGTCCACGACACACGCCTGACCGGTGGCCGGGTCTACCTGCACGGCTCGGGGGTCTCCCCGGTCGACCTGCTCATCACCGACGGCCGCGTCGCCGGGATCGTCTCGCCCAGCTCGCAGGCCCGGGCGCGTGAGGTCGTCGACCTGGGTGGCAAGCTCGTGCTCCCCGGGGCGATCGACCCGCACGTCCACCTCGGCAAGGACATCCGCGTGCCGCGCGACCCCGACGACGCGCGCCTCGAGACGGCCTCGGCCGTCAACGGCGGTGTCACCACGATGCTCGTCTACCTCATGAGCGGGGAGCCGTACGAGACCGTCGTGCCCGGCGCCCAGGCCGTGATGGAGCAGGACTCCTTCACCGACTTCGGCTTCCACATCGTCGTCGGCTCCGACGACCACGTGCACGACATCCCGGCCTACATCCGTGAGTTCGGGGTCTCCAGCTTCAAGTTCTTCATGAACTTCAAGGGCGACGAGGGTGCCTACCTCGGCCTGCCCGGCAACGACGACGGCTACATGTACGACGTGCTCGGCACCGCCGCCGACGCCGGCGCGATGATCAACCCCCACCCGGAGAACATCGAGCTCGTCTGGAAGCTGAAGAACCGTCCGATCGACGAGTCCCGTGGCCCGCTGAGCGCCTGGAACCAGTCGCGCCCCTCCTTCGTGGAGGCGGAGGCGGTGCAGCGAGTGGCGTACATGGCCCAGATCACCGGGGCCTCGGTGTACGCCGTCCACACCAGCAGCAAGCTGGCGCTCGACGCCATGCAGCGTCAGCGGGAGTCCTACGAGAACCTGTTCGTCGAGACGTGCACGCAGTACCTCACGCTGACCACGGAGTCCGGCTGCGGCACCTACGGCAAGGTCAACCCGCCGATCCGTGAGCGGGAGGACCTCGAGACGCTCTGGCTCGGCCTCGCCGACGGCCGGGTCGACAGCGTCGGGTCGGACCACAACCACCGTCACCGGACCGCCAAGGAGAAGGACATCTGGACGGCGTCCGCCGGGTTCCCCGGCACCGGCGGCGTGCTGCCCCTGACCCTGAGCGAGGGCCTGCGGCGGGGGGTGTCGATCGACCGGCTGGTCGACGCGACGTCGACCCGCGCGGCGAAGCTCTTCGGCATGTATCCCCGCAAGGGGACCATCCGCGTCGGCTCCGACGCCGACCTCGCGGTGGTCGACCTCGACGGCAGCTACACGATCAACGCGTCGACCCAGTACTCGGGCGCGGAGTACACGCCGTGGGAGGGCACGGAGGTGCCGCTGCGCGTGGTGCACACCCTGGTGCGTGGTCGGTTCGCGATGCGGGACGGCGTCCTCGCCGAGAAGACCACCGGTCAGTACCTGCGGCGTGAGCACAGCGGTGCGACCGCCCTCGCCGCGGCCGAGAAGGAGGCGGAGGCATGAGCGACCTCATCGACGAGACCACCAGGCAGCGCTACGACGCGGCCGGCTTCGGCCGGCCGGTCGGTCTCGGGTCCCGGCCAGGGCTGCTCATCATCGACGTGCAGTACCGGACGACCGGCACCGAGCCACGTCCCTTCGACGAGGCGATCCAGGAGTTCACCACCAGCGTCGGAGAGGCCGCGTGGGACGCGGTGGGCAACATCAAGCGCCTCCTCGAGCTCTTCCGCTCCCGGGACTGGCCGGTGCTCTACCCGTACGTCGCGCCCAAGAAGTCCTTCGACGCCGGAGCGCTCGGGGCGAAGGTGCCGGGCATCATGGACATCCCCGACAAGGGCTATGAGTTCCACCCCGACATCGCCCCGCGAGAGGGCGAGATCCTGCTGCCGAAGCGTCATCCGAGCGCGTTCTTCGGCACCCCGCTGCTGAGCTACCTGGTGCAGGCGGGCATCGACTCCCTCGTCGTCACCGGGTGCTCCACCTCCGGATGCGTCCGGGGGAGTGCGGTCGACGCGTTCTCCTACAACTACAAGGTCGCAGTGCCCTCGGACGCGGTGTACGACCGCAGTCCGCTCGTCCACGAGGTCAACCTCTTCGACATGGGACAGAAGTACGCCGACGTCTCCACCACCGACGAGCTCCTGAGCGCTCTGGAGGGCGTTCCCGGACGCTGAGACCGGCAGGCCGACAGACCGGTGCGCGGGGCCTCGAGAGGTCCGGCGCAGCGGCCTATCGGCGTACCTGAACGGCGCAGGAAATCCACGCGAAAACGCCAAGTGCACACTGTTGACAGTTAGTAGTTGACGACCTAGCGTGATCCGAGTCATAGCCCATCGACAGAGAGGCACCGGCATGCATGCGACGTCATGGACCGAGCTGCCCGAGACCGAAGGTCTCCCGAACAACTTCCGGCGGGCCGTCGCCGGCCGCGAGATCAGCGTCAACCGGATCACCTGGGTGCACCCCACCGAGCTGCCGCCGCACGTGCACGACGACGCCGAGCAGGCGCTGGTCATGCTCGAGGGGCGCATCCGGTTCAGCATCGACGGCACCGAGATGGAGCTCGCCGCCGGCGACGTGGCCATCGTGCCCCGGCACGCGGTCCACGGCGGGCGCAGCATCGAGGGCGAGGCCGTCTTCATCGAGGTCTTCAGCCCGATGCGGGTCGACCTGCTCCCGGGCTTCCTCGGCGGAGCATCGATGCCGACGGGGGAGCAGCCATGACCCTGCAGCAGATCAGCAGCCGCGTGCACGTCGAGGTCGCGCACCTGGGCAGCAACAACTCGCTCATCGTCGACCCCGCCGGCCTGATCCAGGTCGACAGCCCGCACCGGCCGACCGACGCCGTCAGGTGGGCCGAGACCGCCGCGCGTTTCGGTGAGACCCGGTTCGTCGTCAACACCGACCACCACCCCGACCACACCATCGGCAACTTCTGGCAGCGCGGCGAGGTCGTCGCCCACCGCGGAACCCGCACCCGTCTGCTGACCGAACCCCCCTCGGACCAGTACCTGAAGGACCTGTTCTCGCGCATCGACCCCGAGGCCGTGGCCTGGGTCGACGACTACGAGGTGAAGGTGCCGAACGTCGTCTTCAGCGACCAGCTCGACCTGCACGTCGGCGACGTCGCCCTGGAGCTCACCTTCCGCCCCGGCCACACCGCCAACAGCCTGCTGGCGTGGTTCCCCGGCGACGCCGTCATCTTCACCGGCGACATCGTCTGCGAGGCGGGGTTGCCCTCGTTCCAGGACTCCCGGCTCGTCGACTGGTTCGACGCCATCGACGCCGTCAGCGCGTACGACTTCGAGTTCCTCGTGCCCGGGCACGGCGAGGTCGCGGACCGTGCGGTCGTCGACCGCTACCGCCAGCTCGGTCGCGAGGTCGTCGCCGAGGTGGCCGCCACCATCGACGCGGGTCACTCCAAGGACCAGGCCTGCGACGAGGTGCGCTTCGAGGACAACATCCACGTCGACACCGACGACTACGTCGGCTACCCCGACGCACTGGTCGAGATGTTCCAGCGCCGGTCCATCGCGCGCATCTACGACGACCTCGTCGCCAGCCCCGAGCTCGCGACCCGCTGACCCGCACCCGCACCTCGCCCGGACCCACTCAACGCAACTCTGGAGGACCCATGCAGACCAACAAGCTCACCGCCTTGGCGGCGGCGTCGGTGGCGACGCTGCTGCTCGGCGCCTGCGGCAGCTCGTCCGGCGGAGCCGGAGCGGATGCCGGCTCGGGCACCGACACGGCCGCCGCGGAAGCCGCCCAGCAGGCCGTCGACGCCGCGAAGGACATCCCGTCCGTCGACGACCTGGGTGAACCGATCGACGTCTCGAGCCTCGAGGGCCAGACGATCTACTCGATCCCCATCGACAGCAAGGCCGAGTTCTACTCCGTGGGCGAGGAGGCGATGAAGAGCGTCGCCGAGGAGGCGGGCGTCAACTTCCGCACCTTCCCCTCGGACGGCACGCAGACCTCCTACCAGCAGGGCATCCAGCAGGCCATCAACGACGACGCCGGTGCGATCCTGCTGAACGGCCCGCTGGCCGAGACGCTCGGCCCGCAGATCGACGCCGCCAAGGAGGCCGGCATCCCGGTCATCCCGCTCCACCTGAGCGACAGCGAGGGCGAGGGGACCCCGGGCCTGGAGTACGAGGCCTTCGCCCCCTTCAACCAGGCCGCCCGTCTGTTCACGCAGTACGCCATCGCCGACCTGGAGGGCGAGCCCGTCCACGCGCTGGTGATCGAGGTCTCCGAGACCGGACCCTCGGAGGGCATGGTGCAGACCATCCAGGACACCCTCGAGAACGAGGGGCCCGCGGGGTCGACGACCACGGTCGTCAACGCGCCCGTCGCCCAGTGGTCGACCCAGGTGCAGGGCCTGGTGCAGTCCGCGCTCCTCAAGGACCCCGAGATCAACGCGGTGCTGCCGATCTACGACTCGATCTCGCTGTACGCCGCGCCCGGCATCGCCCAGGCTGCCGGTGGACGCGACGTGCAGATCTACACCTTCAACGGCACGCCCGCCATCCTGAAGATGATCGAGGACGGCAGTGTCGCGGTGAACGTCGCGGAGAGCCCCGACTGGGTCGCGCACGTCAACATCGACGTCGCCTTCCGCGCCATGCTCGGTGCGGACCCGATCCCGGGTGAGACCGGCCCGCTCCGCCTCGTCGACGAGTCCAACGTCGCCGACTTCGGCAACCCGCCGTCGCCCTCGGAGGGCTTCGGCGACGAGTACCCCGACGCCTTCTTCGAGCTCTGGGGGCTGCAGTAAGTCATGACCGAGACCCAGTCGGTCCCGGCCAGCGGGGCGGGCACGCCCGCCCCGCTGCTCCGGGTCTCCTCCCTCCGCAAGGCCTTCAACGGCGTCCCCGCCCTGCGGGGTGTCGACCTCGACGTCCGCGCCGGTGAGGTGCACGGACTGCTCGGCGCCAACGGCAGCGGCAAGTCCACCCTCATCAAGGTGCTCGCCGGCTTCCACGACGCCGACGGCGGCGTGGTCAGCATCCACGGGCGGGAGCTGCGGAGCCCCTTCGGCTCCCGCGGCCTCCGCGAGGAGGGGATGGGCTTCGTGCACCAGGACCTGGGGCTGGCCCCGGCCGGCACGGTGCTGGAGCACATGGCCCTGGACTCGACGGGCAGCGCACGCGGCTTCGTACGCGTCGACTGGTCCGCGGAGCGGGCCCGCGTCCGCGAGCTGCTCGAGCGGTTCGAGGTCGACGTCGACGTCGACGCCACGATCGACATGCTCACCCCGGTGCAGCGCGCCATGGTCGCCGTGGTGAGGGCCGTCGGCGCCCAGGAGCTCACGGGTGGGAAGCGCAGCCAGATCCTGGTGCTCGACGAGCCCACCGTGTTCCTGCCCCGCCACGAGGTGGGGCTCCTCTTCGACCTGCTCGACCGGCTGCGCTCGCGTGGTGACGCGGTGCTGCTCGTCAGCCACGACCTCGACGAGATCCTGCAGGTGACCGACCGGGTGACCGTCTTCCGCAACGGGGAGACCGCCGGCACCCGCGACACCGCCGGCTCGACCCGCGACGACCTCGTGCAGCTGATCCTCGGCACCGGGAACGACGCCGCGGTCAAGCTGACGAGCACGACGACCCAGGATCTCGAGCCCGTGCTGTCAGCGCGAGGTCTCACGGGGGAGCGGCTGCGCGACCTGGATCTCGACCTCTACCCCGGCGAGGTCGTCGGTGTCACCGGCCTGGCCGGGTCGGGCTTCGAGGAGCTGCCCGAGCTGCTCTACGGAGCACGGGCCGCCCGCGCGGGCACGGTGCTCCTCGACGGGGTCGCCACCGACCGGCCCCGGCCCGCGGACTCGATGCGCCGCGGCGTCGTCCTCATCCCCGCGGACCGCAAGGGGCAGGGCGGCGTCCTGGACCTCACGGTCCTGGAGAACATGTCGCTGCCGTTCCTGACCGGGCGTGCCAACGGCTTCCTCGTCGACTGGACGGCGATCCGGGCCCAGGCGCAGGCCGCGTGCGAGCGGCTGAACGTGCAGCCGCCGATGCCGGCCGCGCAGCTGGGCCACCTCAGTGGCGGCAACCAGCAGAAGGCGCTGCTCGGCAAGTGGCTCGACACCGATCCCAGGGTCATGCTGCTGAGCGAGCCGACCCAGGGCGTCGACATCGGCGCCCGCCGCGAGATCTTCCGCCTCATCCGGGCCGCCATCGCCGACGGCATGTCGGTGCTGTGCGCGACCTCGGACTACGAGCAGCTCGTCGAGATGGCCGATCGCGTCATCGTCATCGACCAGGGTCGCGCCCGTGCCGAGGTGCACGGCGAGGACATCACCAAGGACGCCCTCGCGTCCGCCGTCTACGCAGAGGAAGCATCATGACGACCACCTCACCGCCCCGCACCGACGAGAAGAGCACCGGCACGGCGACCACGAAGCGTCCTGCCGAGCCCGAGCGTTTCGCGCTCCTGGGCGTCTGGGCGCTGCTGATCATCGTCTTCAGCCTCCTGGTGCCCGACACGTTCCCCACGACGGCGAACGTCTCGAACATGCTCGGGTCGCAAGCGGTGCTGCTGATCCTGGCCCTCGGCCTGATCATCCCGCTGCGCACCGGCGACCTGGACCTGTCGATCGCCTCGACCTTGAACCTGGCGGCCGTCGTGGTCGCGGTGCTCAACGTCAACAAGGGGTGGAACATCTGGGCGGCCGTGCTCGCAGCGATCGTCGCCGCCCTGCTGGTCGGCATCGTGAACGGTCTGATCGTGACCGTCTTCGAGATCGACCCCCTCATCGTGACGCTGGGCACCGGCACCGTGGTGCAGGGCCTGATCTACCTGATCTCCAGCTCGGTCACCATCACCGGCGTCGACCGCACGCTGTCCGAGGTGATGCTGACCCAGCCGTTCCTGTCCATCCCCCTGGACTTCTACTACGCCGTCGCGCTGTGCGTGGTCATCTGGTACGTCTTCGACCACACGGCAGTGGGGCAGCGACTGCTCTTCGCCGGGCAGAGCCGCGACGTCGCCCGGCTCAACGGCGTCAACGTGCCGGGACTGCGCCTGGGGGCACTGACCGCCTCGGCCGGCATCGCCGGCGTCGCCGGCGTCGTCTACACCGGCACGACCGCCAGCGCCGACCCGGTCTCAGGCGCCGCGTTCCTGCTGCCGGCCTTCGCCGCCTGCTTCCTCGGGTCGACGGTCCTGCGCATCGGCCGCTTCAACCCGTGGGGCACGCTCATCGCCGTCTACTTCCTCGTCACCGGCATCACCGGCCTGCAGCTCATGGGCGCCCAGCAGTACGTCCAGCAGCTCTTCTACGGCGGGGCGCTCGTCATCGCGGTCGTCATGTCGAAGGTCGTCAAGAGCCGCGGCGAGCGGCGACGCCGCGCCGAGGTGCGCGACGCACCCGCCTGATCCAGCCACCTCTCCGTCACCACCCCAAGCAGAGCCTCGAAAGGAACCACCATGAAGACCAAGGCAGCCGTCATCCACGCCGTCAACGAGGAGTGGAAGGTGCAGGAGCTCGACCTCGACGAGCCCGGTGAGAACGAGGTACGCATCAAGGTCATGGCCAGCGGGCTGTGCCACTCCGACGACCACTTCGTCACCGGCGACCTCGCCGTGCAGCTCCCGATGGTCGGCGGTCACGAGGGCGCCGGCGTCGTCGAGGCGGTCGGCTCCAAGGTGACCCGCGTCCAGGTCGGGGACCGGGTCGCGACGCTGTTCATCCCCGCGTGCGGCCAGTGTGTCTACTGCGCCCAGGGGATGCAGTACATCTGCAACAACGGTGCCGGCATGGAGCTCGGCATGAGCATGGACGGCAACCCGCACTTCCACGACGCCGACGGCAACCCAGTCGGTGGCGTGACCCGGCTCGGCACCTTCTCCAACTACATCGTCTGCCACGAGATGCAGACGGTGAAGCTGCCCGAGGACATCCCCTTCGAGCTGGCCTGCCTCGCCTCGTGCGGCGTCGCCACCGGGTTCGGAGCCGCGGTCAACGGCGGGGTGAAGCCCGGGGACGTCGTGCTCGTGCTGGGCCTCGGCGGGGTCGGAGCGAACGCCGTCCAGGGCGCGAAGCACGCGGGCGCGGACCACATCATCGTCATCGAGCCCGTCGCCGACAAGCACGACCAGGCGAAGGTCTTCGGGGCGACCGAGGCGTACACCTCCATCCCCGAGGCGCAGGAGCGCATCGACCACCTCACCAACGGTCAGGGCGTCGACGTGGCGCTCATCTGCGTGGGACGCGTCGACGGCGACATCATCGGCGACGCCTTCCGGGCGGTCGGCAAGTCCGGCTCGTGCGTCCTGGTCTCCGTCGGCCAGGCCGAGGAGGGCATCTCCATCAGCCCGCAGGACTTCACGAACTTCGCCAAGCACTTCCAGGGCGTCATGTACGGCAACTGCAACCCGACGGCCGACATCCCGAAGCTCCTCAAGATGTACGCCGACGGGACGCTCAAGCTCGATGAGCTGGTCTCGCGTCGCTACAAGCTCGAGGAGATCAACCAGGCCGTCGCCGACATGCACGCCGGACGCAACATCCGCGGCGTGATCGTGCACGAGCACTGACCCTCGGCCGGTCCCTCGGCGAACACCCACCCCACCCCCAGCTCAGGAGCAGGCATGACCACCACCCCCGACGTCGACGTCAACGCGCCGATCGAGCACACCCGACTCCTCATCGACGGCGACTTCGTCGACGCCGCCGACGGCGCGACCCTCGAGACCATCAACCCGGCGACCGGCAGGGCCATCACCGACGTGGCCCTCGGTGACGTCACCGACCTCGACCGCGCCGTGGCCGCCGCGCGCACCGCGTACGACTCCGGGCCCTGGCCCCGGATGAAGCCGGACGAGCGTGCGGCCGCCCTGTGGCGCCTCGGCGACCTGATGCTGGCCGACGCCGCGGAGCTCGGCCGGCTGGAGACCCTGGACCAGGGCAAGCCGTACACCCAGTCGGTCGGCGGGTACGTGCCGGCCGCTGCCGGGCTGTTCCACTACATGTCCGGCTTCGCCACCAAGCTCGAGGGCTCGACGATCCCCGTCTCGGCGCCCGGTGAATACCACACCTACACCCGGCGCGAGGCCCTCGGCGTCGTGGGTCTGATCATCCCGTGGAACTTCCCGCTCAACATCGCGGCGTGGAAGCTCGCCCCGGCGCTCGCTGCCGGCAACACCGTCGTGATCAAGCCGGCCGAGACGACGCCCCTCTCGACGCTGCGGCTGGGCCAGCTGGCGCTCGAGGCGGGCATCCCGCCCGGCGTGGTGAACGTGGTCAACGGCTACGGCCACACCGTCGGGCAGCGGCTGGCCGAGCACCCGCTCGTCGACAAGGTGTCGTTCACCGGGTCCACCGCGACGGGGCGTCGCATCGTGGACGCGGCACGGGGCAACCTCAAGCGCGTCACCTTGGAGCTCGGCGGCAAGAGCGCGAACATCATCTTCCCCGACGCCGACATCGAGGCGGCGATCGCGGGCTCGGCCGACGGCATCTTCAGCAACGCCGGGCAGGCGTGCGCGGCGGGGTCCCGGCTCTACGTCCACGACGACGTCTACGACGAGGTCATGGCCGGCATGGCCGAGAAGGCCCGCGGCATCACCGTGGGCGACGGGTTCGACCCCGCCACGGAGATCGGGCCGCTGGGCAGCCTGGAGCACTTCGAGCGCGTCAGCGGCTACCTGGACGTCGGTCGCGACGAGGGCGAGATCGTCACCGGTGGCGGCCGGGTGGGGGAGCAGGGCTACTTCATCGAGCCGACGATCATCGCCGGGGTCTCCCAGGAGGCGCGCGTGGTGAAGGAGGAGATCTTCGGTCCGGTCGTCGTGGCCAACCGGTTCTCCGACGTCGACGAGGTCGTCGCGATGGCCAACGACAGCAGGTACGGACTGTCCTCGGGGATCTGGACCGCCAACGTGGGCACCGCCCACAGCGTCGCGGCGCGGATCCAGGCGGGCAACGTCTGGGTGAACACCTACGGGGTCTTCGACGCCGCGATGCCGTTCGGCGGGGTGAAGGAGTCCGGCTGGGGCCGCGAGATGGGTCATGCGGTGATGCACGACTACACCGACATCAAGACCGTGTGCGTGAGGATCGATGCCTGACGGCGGGCGGTTCGAGGGCGTCGCGCCGATCGACCGCAGCAACCTGACGCTCGCCGGGAGGGTCGAGGCGCGGCTCCGCGACCAGATCGTCACCGGTGAGCGGGTCACTGGCTCGCGGCTCAACGAGGTCGAGATCGCCGCCGACCTCGGTGTGAGCCGGGGGCCGGTGCGCGAGGCCCTGCAGCGACTCGCGCACGCCGGGCTCGTGGTGCTCGAGTCGCACCGAGGTGCCTTCGTACGCCGCCTCGACCTCGCCGAGGTGCGCGAGCTCTTCGAGGTGCGCATCGCGCTGGAGTGCGAGGCGGCCGAGCTGGCTGCGGCGCGCATCAGCGACACCGGTCTCGAGGAGCTGGCCCGGCTGCAGGAGACCTCGGTCTCCGAGGTGACGCAGGGCCCGGCGCCCTCGCCGTTCGACCACCTGGACCTCCACACGCTGGTGGTGCGCGAGGCCGGCAACGAGCGCCTGCAGCAGGCCGTGACCCAGGTGAACGTCGAGCTGCGACTGGCGCGGTCACGCTCGGGCGCGACCGGTCAGCGCGCGAAGGAGGCCGTCGGTGAGCACGACGAGCTCATCGCCCACCTGAGGGCCAGGGACGGCGACGGGGCCAGGGCCTCGATGAAGAGGCACCTGCACGCGTCCTTGCAGAACACGATGTTCCTGCTCGCCGACGCAGGGGGGGAGACACGATGACCGGGACGATCTTCACCCCCTGGCGGCTCGGGCACGTCGAGCTCGCCAACCGCGTCGTGATGGCGCCGATGACGCGCAACCGCGCGGACGAGGAGGGCGTGCTCCCCGAGGCAGCTGTCGAGTACTACCGGCAGCGGGCGGGCGCGGGCCTGATCGTCTCCGAGGCGACGCAGCCCAGCGTCCAGGCGCAGGGCTATCCCGGCACACCGGGGATCCACACCGATGCCCAGCAGGCGGTCTGGACCCGAGTGGCGGATGCCGTCCACGGCGCCGGCGGACGCATCTTCCTCCAGCTGATGCACACCGGGCGGGTGGGGCACCCGAGCGTCCGGGCGACGCAATCGGCACAGGTGGCGCCCAGCGCGGTACGTGCCGACCTCGAGGTCGAGACCCGGCAGCGCGGACAGTTCGTGCCCTGCCCGGAGCCGCGCGAGATGACCCTCGCCGAGATCGAGGAGACCATCCGTGACCACGCGGACGCAGCAGCCCGGGCGGTCGCCGCGGGCGCCGACGGCGTGGAGCTGCACGGTGCCAACGGCTACCTGCTGCACCAGTTCCTCTCACCGGGGACGAACCGACGCACCGACCGCTACGGCGGCTCGGCGGAGGGGCGTACGCGCTTCGTCGTGGACCTCGCACGCGCGGTCGCCGACCGTGTCGGCGCCGACAGGGTTGGCCTGCGCATCTCGCCCGGAGGCCAGTTCAACGACATGCACGACCGCGGCAACGAGGAGACCTACCTGGCTCTCGTGGACGCGCTCGCGCCGATGGGTCTGGCCTACCTGCACACGTTGCGTGGCCGCACCTCGACCCTCCACGAGGAGCTGCGCCGGCGGTGGCCCTCGACCTACGTCGTGAACACGGGCTACCTCGGCTCCAGCGAGCTCGACGAGGTGGCTCCCATCGTCGAGACCGGTGTCTCCGACCTGGTCAGCGTGGGTCGGCTCTTCATCTCCAACCCCGACCTCGTCGACCGGTGGCGTCACGGGGTGGACCGGGCGACCTGGGACGAGGACACCTTCTACATCGGCGGGGAGCGCGGTTACACCGACTACCCCGCGTACGACCTGACGCACGACCCGACGCACGACCCGACGGACCCGAGCAGGGAACCGAACCGAGGAGAGGACTGACACCCATGGTGGATCTGAACGGAAAGGTGGCCGTGGTCACCGGAGGTGCCTCCGGCATCGGGGCGTCGACCGTGGAGGTGCTCCGGGGTGCCGGCGCGACCGTCGTCGCCTGGGACCTGCACGACGGCGACGGCGTCACCGGCGTCGACATCCGCGACCACGAGGCCGTCGCGAAGGCCGCGGAAGCCGTCGTGGCCGAGCACGGTCGTGTCGACGTGCTGGTCAACTGCGCCGGCATCATCACCGAGAACCTCCCCGCCGACCGGGTGGACCCGGAGGACTTCCGACGCACCTACGACGTCAACGTCGTCGGGTCGTTCAACTGTGCCAAGGCGCTCTACCCCGCTCTGAGGGACAGCGGCGCCGGCGCCATCGTCAACGTCGCCTCCCAGGCGGCCCTGGTGAGCCTTCCCGACCAGTCGGCGTACTCGGCCTCGAAGGGGGCGGTGTCGGCGCTGACCCGCTCGCTGGCCGTCGACTGGGCGCGCGACAACGTCCGCGTCAACGCGATCTGCCCGGGCTTCACGCTCACCCCGATGGCGCGGCAGCAGATGACCCCCGAGCTGGACGCCGCGGTCTCGCGACGCGTGCCGTTGGGGCGCATGTTCGAGCCCGAGGAGATGGGGCGCACCATCGCGTTCCTCGCCTCGGACTGGGCCTCGGGCATCACCGGCGTCGTCATCCCGGTCGACGGCGGCTGGACCGCCGGCGAGCCCGCGCTCCCGATGGGCGGCGACGCATGAGCGGCGCGAGCGACCGGTTCGCGGGCAGCCGGGTCTGGGTCACCGGGGCCAGCTCGGGGATCGGCCGTGGTGTGGCCGAGCGCTTCGCTGCCGAGGGAGCGCACGTGCTCCTCTTCGGCCGCGACCGGGCCAGGCTGGACGACGCGGTCGCCGCGTGCGGCGACCACGCGACCGGCGCTGTCCTCGACGCGACCGTCCAGGCCGATGTCGACGAGCGCGTGCCGGCGCTGCTGGAGGAGCACGGTGCTCCCGACGTCGTGGTGCACGCCGCCGGCATCACCGTCGTCGGAGCCCTCGACACGCTCAGCGTCGCGGACTACCACCGGCAGATGGACGCCAACCTCACCAGCGTGTTCCTGCTGAACCGGCACACCTGGCCGGCGCAGGTCGCCCACGGCGGCGGCAGCGTCATCACGGTCGGCTCGACCGCGTCCTTCGCGGCGTTCGCGCAGGACGCGGCGTACGTCGCCTCCAAGGGCGCGGTGCTCGCCCTCACCAAGGCGATGGCGCTGGACGGTGGGCCGGTGGGCATCCGGGTGAACTCCGTGTGCCCCGGTTTCATCCTCACCCCGAACCTGCAGGGCTTCTTCGACGCGCAGGATGATCCCGAGGGTGTGGCCGCCGGCGCGGCGGCCGCCGCTCCGGTGGGACGCATGGGTTCGCCCGAGGACGTCGCCGGCGCCGTGACCTTCCTGGCCTCGCCGGACGCCGCCTTCGTGACCGGCACCTCGATCCTCGTCGACGGCGGTCTCATGGCGAAGGTGCCGACCGCATGAGCGCTGATGTCGAGACGGACGTCGACGTGGTGGTCGTCGGCGCAGGGGGAGGCGGCCTGGCCGCGGCACTGGCTGCCGCCGACGCCGGTGCCTCGGTCGTCGTGCTGGAGAAGCTCGAGGAGCCGGGGGGCAACACGGCCCTGTCGACCGGGTCGATCCCGGCCGCGGGCTCACGCTTCCAGGCCGAGGCCGGGGTGCAGGACGACCCGGAGCGCATGGCCGCGGACCTCCTCCGACAGAGCGGTCCCCACGAGGCCGAGCACCTGACGCGTCGGCTCGCCGAGACCTCGGCATCCCTGGTCGAGTGGTTGGTCGACGACCACCAGGTGCGTCTGAAGCTGATCACCGACTACAAGCACGTGGGCCACTCCGTCGAGCGGCTCCACGCCCCGCCGTCGCGGCGGGGCATCGACCTCAGCCGCGACCTCGTCGCCGCCTGCGAGGGCGCCGGTGTCGACATCGTGCGCGGCAACCCGGTCGCCGAGCTGCTGGTCGACGACGGCACCGTGACCGGTGTGGTGGTCGACGGGGAGCGCAGCGGACGCCACGAGATCCGGTCGCGGGCGGTCGTGCTCGCGGCGAACGGCTTCGCCAACAACCGGGACCTCGTCGCGCGGTGGGCGCCGGACCTGGTCGGGCTCGAGTACTTCGGTGCCCACGGATCGACGGGCGAGGCCATCGAGTGGGGCGTCCAGCTCGGCGCACAGCTGCGCAACCGGACGGCCTACCAGGGCTACGCGGCGGTCGCCTACCCGCACGGGTCGATCCTGTCCTGGACGACACAGGAGAAGGGGGGAGTCCTGGTCGACGCGACGGGCTCCCGTCTGGGCGACGAGATCGTCGGCTACTCCGGTTTCGCGGTGGAGGTGCTGCGTGGCAGCGCGCCGATCTGGGCGGTCTACGACACGAGGATCCGTGACATCACGCTGAAGGAGGAGGAGTACGCCGAGCTCGTCGAGATGGGTGGCGCCAAGGTGTGCGACGAGGTCGAGGACCTGGCCTCGGTCACCGGTGCACCGGTCGAGGCGCTGCGGTCGACCCTGGAGGCGTACGCGGCGGCCGCCCGGGGGGAGCAGCCCGACGCCTTCGGACGGACCGACTTCGGTCTGGCCCCGCTCGAGCCGCCGTACGTCGCCTCGCGGGTGACGCCGGGGCTTTTCCACACCCAGGGCGGGTTGGAGATCGACGCCGATGCGCGCGTCCTGACCGAGGACGGGACGCCGGTGCCCGGGCTCTTCGCCGTCGGCGGGGTGGCCGCCGGCATCAGCGGACAGCAGGGTGGGCGTGGCTACTCCTCGGGCAACGGCCTCCTCACCGCTGTCGGGCTGGGACGTCTCGCAGGGACGGCGGCGGCCGCCGGATGAACCACGCGGGCAGCACGGATGGCTCCGACGGCTCGGATGGCTCCGGGCCACCGAGATCGTGGTGGACCTGGCGCGATCGGCTCCGAGCTCACGTCGCTGCTGGTGCGACGGCTCTCGAGGACGCTGCCGTGCGGCGCAAGGCCGCGATGGTCGTGATGGACGACCTCGCCGCGGCGACGGCCGGGCACGCCCACGCCGAGGTGCGGACGCTCGCCGACATCGCGCGCGAGCGTGGCGGACCGTCCGAGTCGAGCCTGATGACCGGGGATCGGGTGAGGCGGGAGCAGGCGGCGGTGATCAACGCCGCAGCCGCCGCGTGGGACGAGCTCGATGAGGGCTACCGGCCCGCGACCTGCCACGGCGGCCTCTACACGGTGCCCGCGGTCGTGGCCGAGGCCGAGGCGACCGGGGCGAGCGTGGCCGAGGTGCTGGGCGCCACGGTGGTGGGCTACGAGGTCGTCACGGCGTACGCCCGGGCGCTGCCCCCGGCCCGTCCGCTCGTGCTGCACCCGCACGCCACGCTGGCGCCGATCGGGGCGGCAGCGGGTCTGACCTGGTTGCGTACGCGGGACGCCGACGCGGTGCTGCGAGCCGCTGACGTCGCTGCGACGTTCGCGATGGCCGGACCGTTCGGCCACGCCGTCACCGGCGCCCAGGTGCGCAACGCCTGGCCCGCGGCGGGTGCGACGCTGGGTTTCCTCGCCGCGGACGTCGCCCACGCCGGTCTGCTGGGCGAGGACGACAGCGCATGGGGCGCCCTGCGACGAGGCATGGGCAACGGTGTCTCGGAGGAGGAGCTGGCGGGGGACTTCGACAGCTGGGCGATCCTCGACGGCTACCACAAGGTCTACGCGGCCTGCCAGTACACGCACTCGGCGCTCGAAGCCGCGCTCGAGGTCCGCGATGAGCTCCTTCAGGACCGGGATCCCGACGAGGTGCGGTCGATCCTCGTGGAGACCCACCCGCTGGCGATGGCCCTGGACAGCACCACGCCGAGCACCTCCCTGGCGGGCAAGTTCTCGGTGCCGCACGTCGTCGCAGCGGTGCTGCGGACCGGACGCAGCGACCCCACGGTCTTCGATGCGGCCCTCCTCGACGACCCTCAGATCGCTCGACTGCGAGCAACGGTGCGCCTCACGCCGTACGAGCCGCTCCCGCCTGCTCCGCACGACCGGCCTGCGCGTGTGACGGTGACGCTCGGTGACGGCAGCACGGCGTCGGCGCGGTGTCTCAGCGCGGTCGGGGGCCCGGATCGACCGCTGGAGGACGCGCAGGTGCTCGACAAGATCGCGGCACTCACCGGGGCGACCGCCCCCGCCTTCGCCGCCGTGGCACGCGGGCTGGTCGACGGCGAGCGCGACGACCGCTCGGCCTGGCGGGACCTGATGGAGGAGGCACTGCGATGACCCACACGCCGTCCGTGAGCCGGGACCTCGTCGAGCGAGCCGTCCGCGTGCACCGCGACCTCCCGGCCGAGGTCTCGGAGGCGGCTCGTCTCCACCTGCTCGACGCGCTGGGTGTCGGCATCGCCGGCTCGATCCACAGCCCGCTGGGGTCCCTGCCCGCCATCGCAGCCGGGCACCCGGGCGGCCGCTCCAGTGTGCTCGGCTCCGGACTGACCACGACTGCTCCCGTGGCGGCGCTGGTCAACGGGGCGCTGATCCACTCGCTCGAGTTCGACGACACCCACGTCGCCTCGATCGTCCACGGCAGCAGCACGGTGGCCGCCGCCGCGCTCGCCGTCGCGCAGGAGACCGAGGCCGACGGGGAGGCGATGCTCTCCGCCTTCGCTCTGGGCTGGGAGGTGCTCGTACGCATGGGGCTGGCGAGCCCCGGCGCCCTGCAGGCGCGAGGGTTCCAGACCACGTCCGCCGTCGGGCCGTTCGCGGCGGCGCTCGTGTCCGGGCTGCTGCACGGCGACCCCGTCGACACGATCGTCGACGCACTGGGCATCGCGGGGTCGCAGGTCGGTGGCACCTTCGCCTTCCTCGCCGACGGCGACACCGTCAAGGCGGGACAGCCGGCATGGGCCGCCCACGCCGGGCTGTGGGCGGCCGAGCTGGCCCGCAGCGGCATGACGGGGCCGGAGCGCGTGCTCGAGGGCCCGCTCGGCTTCTACGAGCTGTACGCCGGGGACGAGGTTGCAGCCACGAGGCTGCGCGAGGAGCTGGATGACCTCGGGGATCGGTGGCACCTGCTGTCAGCGGCCTACAAGCTCATCCCGTGCTGCCACTTCATCCACCCCTTCGTCGAGGCGGTGGGTGAGGTGCTCGACACCGTCGATGCGCACGACGTGGCCTCGATCCACTGCCACGTGCCACGCGGTGCCATGGCGATCATCGCCGACCCGTGGGAGTCGCGGCAGCACCCGGCGACACCCCACGACGTGCGATGGAGCCTGCCGTACGTGCTCGCTGCCCGCGTCGTCGACGGCGAGGTCGGGCTGGATCTCTTCACCCGGGAGATCGGCGGGGAGCGGCTCGAGCTGTCACGGCGCATCACCGCCGAGCCCTGGGAGGACTCGGGCTTCCCGGGCGTCTACCCGGCGCGTGTCACGGTCACCACCCGCGACGGCAGGCGCGTCGAGGCGAGCGTCCCCGACGTGCTCGGAGGGGCGAGCCGCCCGCTGACCCGCGAACAGGTCGTCGCCAAGGCGCGCACCAACCTCGCCGCGGGCGGGCTGCCGACCGGCGTGATCGAGGACCTGGTGGCCGAGGTGCTGGACGCCGGCGGGCCCACGCCAACGGCATTGGGTGACCTCCTGGGGCCACGTGGCGGATGAGACAGACGCGCGAGCCCCGCGCACCTCTTGACCACCTGCAGATCGGTCAGCCAAACTTGACTCAATGAATACTGAGCAAAATGCGGAGCTCACGCGTCGCGCCGCGGTGCACGCGGCGCTGGGAGATCCGGCTCGGCTGCGCATCGTCGACACGCTCCTCATCGGCGACGCCTCACCGTCCGAGCTGTCACGCGTGCTCGGGATGCCGTCGAACCTGCTCGCCCATCACCTCGGGACGCTCGAGTCCTCCGGCCTGGTCAGCCGTCGACGCTCCGAGGGGGACGGCCGGCGCACGTACCTCCGCCTCGCTCGTGACGTGCTGTCCCGCACGGCACCTGCGGCGTCCGACACGCCGGACCGGGTCGTGTTCGTCTGCACCGCCAACTCGGCCAGGTCGCACCTCGCAGCCGCTCTGTGGAAGCAGACCAGCGACATCCCCACGGCGTCCGCAGGGACCCACCCGGCCGCGACCGTCGACCGGGGGGCTGTCGAGGCCGCGAGGCGTCATCACCTGCCGATGCCACGGATCCAGCCGCGATCTCTGACGGACGTCCTCGTCGACGGCGATCTGGTCGTCACGGTCTGCGACCGCGCCCACGAGACGCTCGGCGAGGTGTCGGCGGTGCACTGGTCGGTCGCCGATCCCGTCGGGGCGAGCACGACCGAGGCCTTCGACGTGGCCGTCGAGGACCTGTCCGTACGCGTCGGCGAGCTGGCGCGACGCGTGTCCACCCCTGTCTGACCACGAGCTCCGGAGGCACCGCATGTCCGCTCACCTGAACCCTGCCGTGACCCTGGACCAGCAGGTCGCTCTCAAGACCGCCTCGACGCGGCTGCAGCAGGATTTCGCCGGCATCTACGGCGTGGAGACCATCGAGCGCTTCCTGCACTCCTCCTACGACGAGTTCGCGGGACGCGCCACGTTGCTCAACTACCTGCCGCTGCTCGCTGAACGCTTCGCCAAGCAGAGGCTCCAGGCGATGGCCCGCGTCGAGGGCCACGTCGAGGACGGCAAGCCCGTCGTCCTGTTCCTGTGCGTCCACAACGCGGGTCGTTCGCAGATGGCCCTCGGATTCTTCAATGCCCACGCGGGCGGTCGTGCCCTCGCGTGGTCGGGAGGTTCCGAGCCCGGCAACGAGGTCAATCCCTCGGCCGTCGCGGCGATGGCGGAACGCGGCATCGACATCTCCGGTGAGTTCCCCAAGCCGTGGACGGACGAGGTCGTACGCGCCGCGGACGTCGTGGTCACGATGGGGTGCGGCGACGCCTGCCCGATCTTCCCCGGCAAGAGGTACGAGGACTGGGAGCTCGACGATCCTGCAGGGATGACGGTCGAGGACGTGCGGCCGGTCCGCGACGAGATCGAACGACGCGTCCTCGCGCTGCTCGAGCAGCTGCAGGTGCCTGCGGCCGACTCCTGACCCCGTGGGCGAGATCAGACCACTACCCAGGGGATCGACGAAAGCGGGTGCGTCGGGGCTCAGGAGACATAGCCTCTGACCATGCCGCTGTCCGTGCCACGAGCAGGGCTCCAGCGGAAGCTGTTCGTGGCCTTCGTCCTCATCGGTGTCGCCCTGGCCGTGGTCTTCGCCGGGCTGCTGACATCGTCGCTCCCGGCGGCGACCCGCGAGAGCGCCTCGGCGGTCGGACTGCTGCTGACCGGGGTCCTGGCCACCGTCAGCGCGGCGGTCCGCGGGCGCTGGTCCGCCGGCAACCGCAGGCGCGCCTGGCGCCTGCTCGCAGCCGGCGGCGTGGTCGCGCTCTGGGGCAACGTGGTGGGTGCCGTGCTGGACAGAGACGTCCTGGTCGCGCTGCCGCTCGACGACGTGGCGATCGCGCTCGCTCTCGCGCTCTCGATCGCCAGCCTGGCCTACTTCACGCAGGTCACCCGGAACCGTACGGACATGGCCGTCCTGGCCCTCGACGGGCTGATCCTCGGGTCGGCCGTGCTCATCATGACCTGGGTGCTGGTCTACGACCGCCTCCTGGCCGCCAGCGGGGACCTGGCGTTCCTTGCCGGGATCCTGATCCCGATGCTCGACGTCGTGCTGGCCACCGCGGCGCTCATCCTGCTCCGGCGCACCCGCGGAGCCGACCGACTGGCCCTCGGCCTGGTGACCGCCGGCTTCATCGTCTACACGATGACGGATCTCGGGTACGCCGTGCTGGTGGCCGACGGCGACTTCGTCTTCGGGACGCCCCTGGACCTCGGTTGGATGCTCGGCTACCTGCTCATCGCGGCCGCCGCCTGGGCCCCGTCCGGTGACGCCAGCGCAGTGACCGGCGACGGGATCGCCGGGGCCGAGGACTGGGACACGGCGGTCGTCTTCGTGGTCCTGCTCCTGGCCGTGATCGTGGAGGTCCTGGGCGACAGGAACGCCGACCTGGTCAGCATCGAGGCCGCGCTGTGGGTGATCCTCATCGGTGGTGCCGGCGTGCGGCAGGGGCTCATCGCCCGGGACAACCGGCACCTGCGGAGCAACCTCGAGGCCGACATCCGGGCACGGACGGTCGACCTGCGTCAGATGGCCCGGAGGACCGAGGTGCTGCTGACCTCGGTCGCGGACGGGATCTACGGCGTCGACGCCGACGGCATGATGACCTTCGTCAACCCCTCGGGAGCATCGATGCTGGGCTACTCCGTCGACGAGCTCATCGGCCTCGACGCCCACGAGATCTTCCACGCGCCCGCCGACGACGGGACGCCGTACGCGGCCGCCGGCTGCTACATCGCCGACGCCATCCGGAACCGTGTCGTCGCCGCCGGCGAGGAGGACCGCTACGTACGGGCCGACGGCGGGGTCTTCCCGGTGGAGATCACCGCCAGCCCCCTGGTCGACAGCGAGACCGACGACGTCCTGGGTGGCGTGGTCGTCTTCCGTGACATCACGCAGCGGCACGAGATCAACCGGATCAAGGACGAGTTCCTCTCCGTGGTCAGCCACGAGCTGCGCACCCCGCTCACCTCGATCCGCGGGTCCCTCGAGCTGCTCGCGGACGGCGACCTCGGTGAGCTCCCGGGCCCGGCGGCCTCGATGGCCGACCGGGCGCTGCGCAGTTCCGAGCGGTTGTCACGGATGATCAGCGACATCCTCGACCAGGAGCGCATCGACTCGGGCAACCTGACCCTGTCCCTCGCAGCGCACGACATCGAGGACCTGCTGGCCGTGGCCCAGCGCGAGCTGACCGACTTCGCCACGAGCCGGCGGGTGGATCTGGTCCGTACCGTGCACTGTCCGGCCCGGGTGATGGCCGACGGGGACAGGATCGTGCAGGCGCTGACGAACCTGATCAGCAACGCGGTGAAGTTCTCGCCGCCCGGGTCCGCGGTCGAGCTGAGTGCGACGCACGACGGGGACGACATCGTGGTGCGCGTCAGCGACCGCGGCCGGGGGATCCCTGCCGATCGCCTGGAGACGATCTTCGACCGTTTCGCGCAGGTGGACTCCTCCGACATCCGCGAGCAGGACGGCTCCGGCCTGGGCCTGGGCATCTGTCGCGGCATCGTCGAGCGCCACGGCGGCTCGGTCAGGCTCACGAGCGAGGTCGGGGTCGGGACCACCGCGCTCGTCTCGCTCAGAGCGGTCCGTACGCTCGCCGACGCCGCCCCGTGAGCCCGCCCGGACGACCGAGCCCGTGGCGGATACGCTGCCGGTCGCAGTCCGGACCCGGTCGCGACCGCCCTCAGCCATCGGAGCGCACATGACAACCGATCCTCACCCCGTCGACGGGGGCGTCGAGCCTCCTGCGGGGCCCCGGATCACCGTTCGTACAGGGAGCGGCACGGGGCGTACGCGGCTCTCCGCCTTCGACAGCGCCCTCGGCGAGGCGGGCGTGGCGGACGTCAACCTGATCACCTTGTCCTCGGTGATCCCGGAGCAGAGCACGGTGGTCGAGACCCGCGAGACGATCGAGGCCGAGCACGGCGACCGGCTGTGGTGCGTGCTCGCCCAGGCGGGCGCGGAGCAGCACGGCGAGGTGGTCTGGGCGGGTCTGGGCTGGGCCGTGGACCGCCGCACCACGGGCGGGGTGTTCGTCGAGCACCACAGCGGCAGCGAGGAGGCGTTGCGCACGCAGATCACCCTCAGCCTGGAGGACCTGTGCGCCTCGCGCGGCTGGGACGACGTCGAGACCGGCACGGCCGTGGCGAGCGCCGAGTGCGTCGACGACCCGGTGTGCGCGGTGGCCGTCGCGGCGTACGAGGTGCAGGGGTGGGGCACCCGTGGCTGAGTCGGAGACCGTCGAGCAGACGATCGCCATCGAGGTCCAGCGCGAGCTCTCCGACGACGTGACAGAGCGGTTCCACCAGCTCTACCTCGCGGCCTTCGAGCCCATGGCGACGCGCGCAGTGGCCCGCCAGGTGCTGCACCCCGAGGAGTTCGTCGAGGAGATGCGGGACCCGCGGGTCATGAAGTACCTCGCCCGCGACGACGACGGCGACGTCATCGGTCTCACCACGTTGACGCGCGACCTCGAGACCGTGCCGTGGATCAGCCCGCAGTACTTCGCCGCCCGCTACCCCGAGCACACCGCTCGGCATGCGGTCTACTACCTGGGCTTCACCCTCGTCGCTCCGGAGCACCAGCGGTCGAGTGTCTTCCGGGCGATGATCGAGGCCGTCATCGGCGACGTCCGCGACGCTCGTGGGGTCTGCGGCTGGGACGTCTGCGCCTACAACGAGAGGGTGCTCGGCTTCTCGAGCATGATCGAGACCCTGCTGCACGCGCACGCGGAGTGCACGGTGGAAGGGATCGACAGCCAGCTCTACTCCGTCGTCGAGATGCACGGTCCGCTCCCGGGCTGACGCCGCCCTGCTCAGGGCAGACTGCACGTCGTGTTCCTCACCCTCACGACCACGCATCGGCCCGCGACCGATCTCGGTCACCTGCTGCACAAGCACCCTGACCGCGTCCAGGAGTTCGACCAGTCCTTCGGCACGGCCACCGTGTTCTACCCCGAGGCGGGGGAGGAGCGCTGCACCGCCGCCGTGGTGCTCGACGTCGACCCGGTGCGGCTCGCGCGCTCCCGCCGGAAGAACGTCCCCGACTTCAGCCTCGCGCAGTACGTCAACGACCGGTCGTACGCCGCCTCGTCCCTGCTCGGCGCGGCGGTCGCCGACGTCTTCCGCACCGCGCGCGCCGGCCGCTGCCGGTCGAGGCAGGAGCTCGCGGACTCGGCGATCCCGCTCGAGATCTCGATCCCCGTGCTGCCCTGTCGGGGCGGGCCCGAGATCGCCGTCCGCCTCTTCACGCCGCTCGGCTGGACCGTCGAGGCCGATCCGATCCCGCTCGACGAGACCCTCACGACGCTGCCCGGCTGGGGCGACTCGCGCTACGTACGCCTCCGCCTCGTCGGCACGGTGCGCCTGGCCGACGCCCTCTCCCAGCTGTACGTGCTGCTGCCGGTGCTCGACGAGTCCAAGCACTACTGGCAGGGCCCCGACGAGGTCGACAAGCTCCTGCGCTCCGGCGAGGGGTGGCTGGCGGACCACCCCGAGCGTGAGCTCATCACCCGCCGCTACCTCGCCCGCACCGGCCTCGCCCGCGACGCCCTGGCGCGACTCGCCGAGGTCGGCGACGACACCGACGAGGCCGTGCCCGCCGACGAGGAGCACGCGCTGCTGCCTGCCGCGCGGCGTACGCCGCTGAACCGGCAGCGCCACGACGCCGTCCTCGCCACCCTGCTGCAGCTGGGAGCGCGGTCCGTGATCGACCTGGGGTGCGGCCCCGGCGCCTTCCTCGCCCGCCTCGTCGAGACGCCGGACTTCACCCGCGTCGCGGGCGCCGAGGTCTCGACCAGGTCGCTGCAGCAGGCCGCTCGCCGCCTGCGCCTGGACTCCCTGAGCGAGCGACAGAGCGAGCGCATCGACCTCGTCCAGAGCGCCCTGACGTACGAGGACGACCGCCTCGCCGGGTACGACGCCGCCGTGCTCATGGAGGTCGTCGAGCATGTCGACCCCGAGCGTCTCGACGCGCTCGTACGCGTCGTGTTCGCCGCCGCGCGGCCCGGTGCGGTGGTCGTGACGACGCCGAACCGGGAGTACAACGACCTCTACGAGCACCTCGACGGGCCCCGTCACCCCGACCACCGCTTCGAGTGGACGCGGGCCGAGTTCGCCGCCTGGTGCGCCCAGGTCGCGGGAGCCCACGCGTACGCCGTGACCCATCACGGCATCGGTGACGTCGACGCCGAGCGGGGAGCTCCGACACAGATGGGCGTCTTCACCCGCATCGAGGGGCAGGAGGCCACCGCATGAGCGAGGGCGTGAACGGGTCGGGGACCCACCGGGTCGGTGTCCCGCAGGCCGGTCTGGTGCTGCTGGTCGGTGTCTCCGGCAGCGGCAAGTCCAGCTTCGCCGCCCGGCACTTCCTGCCCACCGAGGTCGTCTCCTCCGACACCTGCCGGGGCCTCGTCGCCGACGACGAGAACGACCAGTCGGCCACCCCCGACGCCTTCGAGGTGCTCGAGTTCATCGTCGGCGTACGCCTGCGCCGCGGCCTGCTCACCGTCGTCGACGCGACCAACGTGCAGGGCCCGGCGCGGGCCTCGCTGGTGCGGCTGGCGAAGAGCCACGACGTGCTCGTCGACGCGATCGTGCTCGACGTGCCCGAGCGCCTGGCGATCGACCGCAACCGGTCCCGCCCGGACCGTGCGTTCGGCGACCACGTCGTCACCCGTCAGCAGCGCGACCTGACGCGGTCGATGCGGCGGATCAGGAAGGAGGGGTTCCGCCGCGTCCACGTGCTCCGCGGCGCCGAGGAGATCGACACCGTCACGATCGACCGGGAGCGGTCGTGGAACGACCGTCGCGACGAGAGCGGTCCCTTCGACGTCATCGGCGACGTCCACGGCTGCGCCGGCGAGCTGCGTACGCTCCTGGGCGAGCTCGGCTGGGAGCTGGACCTCGACGACGCCGGCCGCGCCGTCGGCGCCCGCCACCCCGAGGGCCGCACGGCCGTGTTCGTGGGGGACCTCGTGGACCGCGGCCCGCGGACGCCTGAGGTGCTGTCGCTGGTCATGGGCATGGTCGCGGCGGGCACCGCGCTGTGCGTGGCGGGCAACCACGAGGCCAAGCTCGTCCGTGCCCTCAAGGGGGCGAAGGTGCAGGTCAGGCACGGGCTGGCCGAGTCGCTCACCCAGCTCGAGGCGGAGACCGACGACTTCCGCGCCGAGGCGCTGCAGTTCATGGACCGTCTGGTCAGCCACTACGTGCTGGACGGGGGCGACCTCGTCGTCGCGCACGCCGGGTTGAAGGAGAGCTACCACGGGCGGTCCTCGGGCCGGGTGCGCGCGTTCGCGCTCTACGGCGACACCACCGGGGAGACCGACGAGTTCGGCCTGCCGGTGCGCTACCCGTGGGCCGCGGAGTACCGCGGTCGCGCCGCCGTCGTCTACGGCCACACCCCGGTGCCCGATGCCGAGTGGGTCAACAACACGATCTGCCTCGACACCGGCGTGGTCTTCGGTGGCAGCCTCACCGCCTTGCGGTGGCCCGAGCGGGAGCTCGTGTCGGTGCCGGCGGAGCAGGAGTGGTACGAGCCGGCGCGACCCCTCGCGCCCGAGCGCGACGCCTCGGTCGAGCGCGAACCGTCCGTCCTGCGCCTGGAGGACGTCGCGGGCACGCACTGGTTCGACGTCGCGCAGGGCACCGCGTACGCCGGGCGCGTGAAGGTGCCGGAGGAGAACGCCGCCGCGGCGCTGGAGGTCATGAGCCGCTTCGCGGTCGACCCGCGGTGGCTGGTGCACCTGCCGGCGACGATGTCGCCTGTCGCGACCGCGTCGGGGGAGCAGGCCGAGGCGGGCTACCTCGAGCACCCGGCCCAGGCGTTCGAGGAGTACGCCGGGTGGGGCGTCTCACGGGTGGTGTGCGAGGAGAAGCACATGGGGTCCCGGGCGATCGCGGTGCTGTGCCGCGACGCCGAGGTGGCCGCGCGCCGGTTCGGGGTGGACGACGGCTCCGCCGGTGTCGTGCACACGCGCACGGGCCGTGCCTTCTTCGCCGGCGCTCTCGGGCATCGGCTCGTCGACGGCCTCCGCGAGGCGTGCGCGCGCGTCTTCGAGGAGCTCGACACCGACTGGCTCGTGCTCGACGGCGAGCTCCTGCCGTGGTCGGCGAAGGCGGGCGGGCTGATCCGCGACCAGTACGCCTCGGTCGGCGCCGCCGCCGGCCACGCGGTCCCGGCCGCCCTCGACGTACTGGACCAGGCGGCCGCCCGCGGTCTCGACGTCGCCGGCCTGAGCGCCCGGCTCGAGCGGCGCCTGGACAACGCGACCGCGTTCCGCGAGGCGTACCGCCGCTACGTGCGTCCCACCGACGGGCTGGACGGGGTGAGCTTCGCGCCGTTCGCCGTGCTGGCCGGTGAGGGGGAGGCGTACGCGGCGACGCGTACGCACACCTGGCAGATGGATCTGCTGACGCGACTGACCGGTCTGGGCCACCCGTTGCTCACGCCGACCCGCCACCGCTTCGTCGACCTCGACTCGGCGACCGCCCGCGAGGACGCCGTCGCCTGGTGGCGGGGGCTGACCGAGGCCGGGGGAGAGGGCATGGTCGTGAAGCCCGCCGACGCGGAGCCGGTTGTCGAGAGTGGGCGCGGCGTGCAACCGGGCGTGAAGGTGCGGGGCAGGGAGTACCTGCGGCTCGTCTACGGTCCCGACTACGTCGACAGCCTCGACCTGCTGCGTGATCGGCACCTCGGCACCAAGCGTCGCCTGGCGCGACGCGAGCACGGACTCGGCCTGGAGTCGCTGGCCGCATTCGTCGAACGGCGTCCTCTGTGGCAGATTCACCAGCTGGTCTTCGCCGTGCTGGCGCTGGAGTCCGAAGCCGTCGACCCGCGGCTGTGACGGGGAGCAGGCCCGCCCGCGGGGGTGTCGACGACAGGAGCTCGAGAGAGGAGCAGGATGCCGACGCAGGTCATCGCAGGCCGCTACCGCCTGGAGCGTGAGATCGGACGCGGCGGGATGGGCAGCGTCTGGCTCTGCCGCGACGAGAGGCTCGGCCGCGACGTCGCGGTCAAGCAGCTCGGAGGCATGCCGGGCGAGTCGACCACGCAGGTGGCCCGTGCCCTGCGCGAGGCGCGGCACTCCGCGGCCCTGAACCACCCGAACGTGGTCTCGGTCTTCGACGCCGTCGAGGAGGACGACCAGGTCTGGTTGGTCATGGAGTACGTCCGCGGCCGCACCCTGGCGGACCTGATCAGGTCCGGTGAGCGGCTGCCGACCGACCAGCTCGCGCGGATCGGGGCCCAGGTCGCCGACGGGCTGGCGGCAGCCCACGCACGCGGCACCGTGCACCGTGACGTGAAGCCGGGCAACATCCTGCTGCGGGACGACGGCGTCGCCAAGATCGCCGACTTCGGCATCGCCCGCACCCTGGGGCAGGAGCACCTGACGCGCACCGGCCTCGTCACGGGCACCCCGGCGTACTTCTCACCGGAGCTGGCGCGCGGCGAGGACCCCTCGCCCGCCTCCGACGTGTGGGCGCTCGGCGCCTCCCTGTACGCCGCCGCCGAGGGCGAGGCGCCGTACGCCGAGCAGGCGAACGCCATCGCGATGCTCACCACCATCGCCTCGCAGGCACCGCGCCCGCCGCGGCGCGCAGGTGACCTGGCACGCCCGATCGCGAGGATGATGGAGTCTCGCCCCGAGGACCGGTGGACCATGCGGCAGGCCGCGGACGAGCTGCGCCGGGTCCACGAGGGCGACGCGGGTGTCGCGGGTGTCGCGCGGGACGCCGGAGAAGCCACGGTGGCGATGCCGGTAGCGCCTCCCCGGTCGGTGGGACCGGTCATCCCCGACGAGGGCAGCGGCAGACGCCGCCCCGGAGGTCTCGCTGTGGGCGCTCTGGTCGCCCTGCTCGCCCTCGCTGCTCTCGTCGTCGCGGGCGGGTGGCTCATGACCCGGGACGACACCCCGACCGCTGCCGAGGGTCCGGCCGCGACCGCGCCGTCGTCGAGCGCTCCGACCTCAGCCGCGCCGTCGTCGAGCGCACCGACCACGGAGGAACCGTCGTCGAGCGCACCGACCTCGGAGGCGCCGTCGCGAGCTCCGAGCGAGGCGCCCTCGGGCACCCGGGCGGACTTCATCGAGGGCTACTACTCGCTCCTCCCGGACCGCATCGACGCGGCGTGGGCCCAGCTGTCCGCCGGGGAGCAGGCCAGGATCGGGTACGACACCTACCGTGGGTTCTGGTCGACCATCGATGCCGTACGCGTCGACGGCACCCGCCCCTCGGACGGCGGCAGCGTGCTGGTGGACCTGACGTACGCCACGGCGGGAGGGTCGCAGTCCGAGACCCGGCAGATCGAGGTGGGTCGCTCGGGTGAGAGCTACCGCATCACCGGCGACCAGGTGCGCTGAGTCGGTCAGCGCGTCGCCAGCGCGACCCGCACGTCGCTGAACTGCATGACTGACGGCGTCCGGCTGCCGAACCCGGCGAACATGTCCGCCAGCGGCGACGCGAGCAGGAACAGGGACTGCCCCTTCGGCACCTTCACCGCCACCGAGGGCAGCTCGACGCGTACGCGCTTGTCGCTCACGACCCTGTCGATCCGCACCGGCAGCGAGTTGTTCTGCACGATGCGGGCGTCCAGCGGGGTGCGTCCTACGGCGAGCGCCAGGAAGGCGCGGTTGCCGCGTGCCAGTGTCGTCACGTCCGCGGCGAGGCGACTGCGCCCCGCCACGGTGATCGGTCCGCGCGCGATACGGGTCGAGACCGGAGGTCCGGCCACTGTCGGCACCGTGAAGTCGGCGACGTCGAACCGTGCGTCGGGACGCACGGAACGGGTCGTCACGCAGCGGTCGTCGTTGGTGGCGAGGTGGAACCGGTCGAAGCCCCGCAGACCGCGGTCCTTGCCCTGCAGGTTCTCCTCCATGAACCGCAGCGCGAGGTCGCCGAACTCCTCGCTGCCCAGCCGCTGGCTGCACGGGTCCGCCGAGACCTGCACGCCGAGCGGGAACAGCGACGGCAGGGTGTGGCCACCGTTGTACCCGACGAAGATGCTCTTCCTGCGCGCTCTGTCGGTCAGCGCCTTCTGCCAGTTCTGCAGGCCCTGCCGCAGCGGGAAGAGGTTGTCGGTGGCTCCCTGCCCGAACAGCACGGGGATGTCGAGCCGGCGGCCCTGGCTGACCTGCCACTTGGGGCCGTTGCGGAGGAAGAAGCGGTCGAGATCGGCGCCCCCGGGCACCGCGCCCTGCGGCCAGGTGCCGGCGGCGGCCCCCTCGAGGAGGGAGACGTACACGCCGGTAGGGAGCGCGTCGCTCGGCAGGCCGGCGGCGCTGAGCGCGGCCACCCACTCGGTGCGGACCAGCTCGCTCGGCGCGAGGCTCTGCTTGAGGTCCCACCAGGTGATCTCGGGCGCCAGGGCGTCCAGGACCGGGGTGCCCTTGGTGCGGAGGTGCTCGAAGGCCGCCAGGAACTGGTAGCCGCCGCCGTAGGACCCGCCGATCGCGCCCAGTCGCGGGTCGCCCGGTGCGTCCTTGCGCACCCACGGCCGCTGGGCGACGAAGCGGACGAGCCGTCGCACGTCACGACCCTCGTACGCGGGGTTCATCACGTGGGCCTTGCCGCCGCTGTCGCCGAAGCCGCGCTGGTCGAAGGAGAGCACCCCGATGCCGGCGTCGAGGTAGTCCTCGAACTCGGCGGCATCGGTGGTGCGGCTGCCGCCCCACCCGTGGCTGTGCAGCACGACCGGCGCCTTGGCCCGCCGGCTCGCACCCGCGGGCTTGAAGAGCGTGTAGCAGATGCGGACGCGCTGGTCCGATCCCGGCTCGGGGCGGCTCGAGACGCAGCCGTCGCGCGAGGCCGGCGCCGCGACGGCGGGCGAGGCCGTGAGGACCGACGCCGGGGCGACGAGCGCGACGGTGGTGAGCACGGCAGCGAGCCTCGATGACCTCATGGACCGGTATGAGATCACGCGGTGTGCCCCCGCGTCTGCCCTTCGAGACGTATGGGCGGCAGGGGAGGGCCGTTCAGGCGGCGATGAGTGCCGCGAGGTGTGTCTCCGCAGGGCTGCGGCGGGGTGAGGGAGCCGGCGCGGGTGCTCGCCCGGGTGGTCGGTGCACCGGGGTGGGGCTGAACCAGCTGTGACCGGTCGGTCCGCGCACGGTGGTGCCGGTGGCCTCCGGCCGGTGCGACCAGCCGTCGAGCTCCTTGGCGTAGTTGCACCGGGCGCACAGACCTTGCCCGTGGGCGTACGTGGTCTGCCCGCCGTCGCTGACGGCAGTGGCGTGGTCGAGGTGGCGTACGGGGGCGTCGCACCACGGCGTACGGCAGGTCTGGTCGCGCAGCACCAGGAGGCGGCGGAGCGCGCCGCGGAACTCGCGGGCACGGGAGTCGGTGGCGGCGAGCTGTCCGGTGACGGGGTCGGTGAACAGCCGTCGGAGCCAGACGCGGTCGGAGTCCCGGACGATCCGGCGGGCGAGCCAGGCGGGGATGGGTCCGTAGCCGTCGAGGTGCGCCGCGGTCTCGGCGGCGGCTTCGTGGGCCGAGGGCGGTGCGTCGGTGGGGGCGGCCAGCAGCGCCTGCTGGTCCATGACGAGGTGCAGGGCGACGGGGGTGCCGGTCGCGGGGGCGACACCGGTGACGCGTTCGACGAGCAGGTCGGCCATGAGCTGGCTCCGGGTGCGGTCGTCGCCGGCGGCCGTAGCGGCGTCGGCGGCCCGGGTGAGCGCGGTATGGCAGGCGACGCCGTCCTTCACCGGGAGGAAGCCGGTCAGGTGGGTCATGGTGTCCGGTGCCGGTCGCACGGTGACGCAGCGGTCGGCGTGCGCTCCGCGTACCCGGCGCAGGCTCGAGCCGGGGTCCAGCCGGTAGCCGATGGCACGGGCCGCGGCGCCGGCGCGGCGGTCGCCGAGGTCGGGGAGCCGGTCTGCGAGCTCGCCGTCGACGGTGCGACGGTGGGCTGCGGTGAGCACTGCGGTCTCCTTGACCACGACGGTGGCGCGCCACTCGGTGACGTCACCTCGCTGGAGCGCCGCGAGCGGGTGTGGCATCTCCTCGACGAGCGCTCGGGCCAGTCCGAGCAGCCGGGATCCTTTGTGGGGTGACTCGCGGCGGGCGAGGGCGATCTCGGAGGCGAGGCCGCGGCCGCGTTGTGCCTGCGGGACCCCGCCGGCTTCCTCGCGACGGCAGCGCTTGTTGTGCAGTGTCGCGCTCGCCCGTGCCTGCAGGGCGGCGAGTGCGGACTTCGCGCGCTCGGCGGAGCCGATCAGCTCGAGCAGCGCGGACTCGTCGAGGGCCTCGACCTCGTGCGTCGACAGCAGCGAGGGCAGCGAGGGCAGCACCGCGGGCAGGTCGGACACGGGGACCGTGGTCGGCCCCGTCCAGCCGTCCGGCTTTCCCTCGATGCGCATGAGTCGAACATACGTTCGACCACCGACACTTCGTGGGAGGCGCACCGAGATCGTTCCGAGCGGTACCCGATGACATGTGTGGGAGCCGCGTCCGCGCGGGTAGGCGCGGGTCACCACCCACCGACCCGAGGAGTCCCGATGGACCTCAGCGCCCTGCGACCGGTCTTCGAGCACGCCGGCCCCTTCACCACCGTCCATGTCGACGTCAGTCGCGACGTCGAGGACGCCGACCACCGCATCGACATCCGCCGCCGCGACGTCGAGTCCGACCTGCGCGAGGCCGGGGTCGACGACACGTTGGTCGAGGAGATCGGGCGTCGCATCGCCGAGCAGTCCGGGCTGCAGGGATCCGTACGCCGCACGCTCGTCGCCACGGACGGTCAGGTCGTGCTCGACACCGTGCACGCGGGTGTCGAGGACTCGGGCCGCACCGTCGACCACGGTCCGCTGCCCCACCTGCTGCCCTGGGTGACCGTCGAGGACCGTGCGGTCTCCTTCGTGCTGGCGGTCGCCGACCGCACCGGCGCGGAGGTCTCCGCCTACCGCGCAGCGGCCGGCGACCCGGAGTCCTCGACGACCGTCGAGGGAGGGGAGACGTACTACATCTCCAAGGTCGACGGCGTCGGCGGCGAGGCGGAGAACCGCGTCGAGCGACTGGCCGAGGAGAACTGGAAGGCCAACGCCCGCGAGATCGCCGAGGAGGTCGTCAGCCAGAGCAGGTCCCTCGGTGGACGCCCGCTCCTGCTCCTGGCCGGCGAGGTCCAGATGCTCACCGAGCTCGTCGCCGCCGTCGAGCACGTCGACGCGGGCGCGGCGGAGCGCGTACGCCAGCTCGAGTCCGGAAGCCGCGCCGACGGCGCGTCGGAGGAGGCCATGTGGTCCGAGGTGCACGAGGTGCTGCAGCGGGCCGCGGTCGAGCGTGACGGCGGCCTCGGCAACGACCTCGACATGGCACGCGGGCGCGACGAGGGCTCACGCGAGGGTGCTGACGACGTGCTCACCGCACTGACCAAGGCACAGGTCGAGACCGTGCTGGTCGAGCCCGGCCTGCTCGAGGACGCGACGGTGGACCCGTCCGCGTTCACCGGTCTGCCGCTGCCGATGGGCGCGGTCGAGGCCGGCGAGCTCCCGCTCGGTCGTGTGCTGCTGGCCGCCGCGTGCCTCTCGGGCGCCGACATGAGCGTGGTGCCCCGCGGCTTCGCCGGACCCATCGGTGTCGCGGCGCTGCTGCGCTGGGCCGAGAACCCGCCCGTGTCGGAGGCCGGTCGGGACCAGAACCCGGTCTGATCTCACAGCCCACCCCGTAGCAACACCGCCGGCAACACAGCGGGCCCGCACCCCCGAGGGTGCGGGCCCGCTGTCGCGTACGGAGTGCGGCCTACTTGAAGACGTCCTTGACCTTCTCGCCGGCCTGCTTCAGGTCGGACTTGGCCTGGTCGGCGCGGCCCTCGTCCTTCATCTCCTGGTCGTCGGTGGCTTCACCGACGCCCTCCTTGACCTTGCCCTTGGCCTCCTCGGCCTTGTTGCTCGCCTTGTCGTCCAGTCCCATGCGTTCTCCTGTGTCGATCGATGGTCGGTCTGTGGTCGATCTGTGGTCGGTCGTGCCAGGTGAGGCTCAGAGCCCGTCGAGGGTCTTCTGCAGGCTGTCCGCCACGCGCGAGGCGAGCACCTGCAGCCCCGGTGGCATCAGGGGAGTCGCCAGCTTCGCGGCACCCTGCGGCATGAACTCGGCGTGGTAGGTCACGTCGGTGCCGCCGTCCGCGCTCTCGGCGAGGGTGATGGTGTCGCGCAGCTGCAGCGAGTCACCGGCGTCGCCGGCGAGCTGGAAGCGCTGGTACTCGACGAAGTCGACCACCTCGAAGGTGACCTCCTGCTGCTGTCCGAGCAGCTCGGAGACGTTGCGGTACGTGGTGCCCAGACCCCCGTCGCCGGAGATGCGCTCGCACGAGACCGTCGGCGGGTCCCACTCGGTGGCGTTGCTGAAGTCGTGGAGGTACTCCCACACGCGGGTCAGCGGGGTCGTGGTGGTCACGGTGCGTTCGACGTCCGGCACGGCGTCTCCTGAGGGCTGGGGGTGACGCCCGGTCCGGGCGCCCGTGTCCTCGACGCTAGGCAGGCCACCTAGCGCCGCGCAGGTCCGGAGGGGTGGGCGTAGCCGCCGTCGGGCGTACGGACCACGAGACCCTGGTCGGCCAGCGCGTCGAGCCACCCCCGCATGGGCCACCGCCCCCAGCGGTCGGCGTACACGGCGCCGTTGCGCAGCATCGCCTCCAGGTGCTGCACCGGCGGGTCGGACGTCGGGTGCCACTGGTGGTAGCCGCGGGCCGACCCGTCCCACCCGAGGCGCAACCCGGCGGACAGCACCAGCCGGGCGAAGTCGGTGTCCTCGGCGCCGTAGCCGCGGTAGGTCTCGCAGAACCCGCCCGTGGCGCGCCAGGCCGACGCGGAGAGTGCGAAGGACAGCGACCAGAACAGGTCGGGGTCCTCGAGCGGTTCGCGTACGCCGGGGCTCGTCGTGGGCCGCGCCGGGTGCGGTGCGTCGTGGTCGGGCAGGTCGGCGACCGGCACCCGGTCGTGCTGCTGCTCGAGGTAGGTCACGGGTCCCGACCACACGGTGTCGGGGTGCTCGCGGCAGGCGGCGGCGTACGCCTGCACCAGGCCGGGGCCCGCGACGACGTCGACGTCGAGCATGACGAGCACGTCGGCGCCCGTGGCCAGAGCCTGCGCCGCGCCGGCGTTGCGGGCCGCGGCGATCGCCAGCGGTGCCCCGAGGCGCTGGTGGACCACCGTGACCCGCGGGTCGGCGAGGTGCCGCCGCAGCGCCGCGGAGAGCCGGACCAGGTCGTCGTCGACCGCCACGACCACGACGCGGTCGGGGGCGCGGTCGCCGTGCAGCAGTCCCTCGAGGCAGCGCGCGAGATGGCGGTGCCGACCGTGCACGGGCACCACCGCGCCCACCGATCGGCGGCCGGGCGTGCTCACAGCGCCGCCTCGACCAGGCGTACGAACCGCCCGGTCGCCCGTCCGTCGTTCCACCGCGACCAGTCCGAGGCGTCCAGGCCTGCGGCCTGCTGGAGCACGCCCGACCAGTCGGCGCCCGCCGGGTCGTCGACCACCACGGCGGGCAGCCCGAGGTCTGCCAGGGCGCGGGCGGTGGCCCGCTGCTCGTCGTGCGGTCGAGCCGCCGGCACCACCACGCAGGGTCGACGCAGGGCGGCCACCTCGGCGAGCGCGTTCTGACCGGCGTGCGTCACCACCACGTCGGCCGACCGGACGACGGCCCGCGGGTCGGCGTGCCACCGTCCACCGATCTCCGGAGGGCCGAGCACGGTCCACGACCAGTCCGGGGTGAGCTCGCGAGCCCGGTCGACGGTCGGCGGGGGCCAGTCGTCGCCCCCGCGCCCGGCGAGCAGCACCACGCTGCGACGCGGTGACGCGGTGCGTACGCCGCGATCGGCCCCGGGCGCCGCGACGTCGGCGTCGTGACGGCTCACCGCGCCGAGGGCCCGCAGGCGCCTCGCGGTGGAGCTCGGAGCGCGCATCAGCGACGGGGTCGCGGCCTCGGGCCAGAACCCGACGAGGGCCTCGCTCACGTCGTGGCCGAGCACGTGCGCGGCGTCGTCACGCTCGCCGGGGACGACCACCGAGACCACCGGCACCCCGTGAAGCCGGGACAGCAGGGTGACCTCGACGGAGACGTCGACGACCATCAGCCGGGGCGCCGACTCGTGCAGGTACCGCGTGATCATCGCCCCACGCGCCGCGAGTCCCCGGTGATGGCGCGGCACCCAGTGCAGCCTGCCGCTCGCCGTGACGTCGTCGCGCTCGGCCGTGTCGGCCGTGTCGGCCGTCTCGGCCGGCGCGTCGTGGGGGAGATGCAGCCACCGGCCGGGCCACCCGCTCGGCGCCGGCGCCGAGGACAGCCCCGTCACGCTCACGCCGAGGACGTCGACGAGCCCCTGGGCCAGCGTCGTCGCACGGTGCAGGTGTCCGGCGCCCTGGTGGTGCACGTACCAGCCGATCTCCGCCGCCCCACCGGCGCTCACGAGGCGCTCACGCGGCGCGCTCGCGCCCGACGACGTCGAGGTAGAGGCCCTCGTACTCGTCGACCATCCGCTCCGCCGAGCAGCTGCGTACGGCCGCGGACCGCACCAGGTCCCGGGGCAGCATGGCGGCGCGCGCCGTCGCCGCGGCCAGGGCACCGATGTCTCCGGGAGGACAGACCACGCCGCCGTACCGGGTCACGACCTCGCTCAGGGCGCCCCTGTCGTACGCCGCGACCGGGGTCCCGCAGGCCATCGCCTCGGCTGCGACCAGACCGTACGGCTCGTCCCACCGGGGCGTCACGAGCGCGACGGCGGACTCCCCGACGAGGCGTACGAGCTCGGGGTGACGCAGGTGACCGAGGTACTCCGCGTCCGGGCCCAGGAGGGGACGCACGCACGCCTCGACGTACGCCGCGTCGGTGACCGGTCCCGCGAGCCGGATCCGGCGACCGGCGGCGCGCGCGGCGAGGATCGCCTCGTGGGGCGCCTTCTCGGCGGTGAGGCGCCCGGTCCACACGAGGTCCTCGCCGCCCGGTCCCGGTGTCCACCGCGCGGTGTCGACCCCGTTGCGGACGACGGCCGCGTCGACGCAGTGGCGCCAGGCCGTACGACAGGTGCCGCTGACCGCGGAGAACCGTGCCCCCGGCCCGGCCAGTGCGACCGCCGACTCCAGCCACGGCAGCGGCGGCGTGTGCAGCGTGGTCAGCACCGGCACGTCCACGGTGGGAGCCATCGCGACCGGCAGGTGGTGGAGGCTGTTGTCGTGCACGACGTCGAAGTCGCGTTGCGCGCCGCGGGCGAGGTCGAGCATCGCCCCGAGGTAGGTGTGGTGGTCGGCCATCCACTGTGCGGACGGCGCGTTGACGTCCTCGGCGGCGGCCGGGCTCGGGACGAAGCGTGGCGCTGCGACCACGGTGACGTCCAGACCCGGGTCGGCTCCGGCGGGGGCCAGCAGCGTCACCTCGTGGCCACGCGCGGCGAGCAGACGCGCGAGGAGATGGGTGTGCGACTCCAGACCGCCGGTGAACGGTTCACGGACCGGGTTCGTCGAGGCCGCGAGCAGCAACACCCGCAGTCGGTCGGGGCCGCCCGTCGGATGGTCGACGTCGGTGGTCCAGGGAGAGCTCCTCACCACCGCCAGGTTTCCGAGAGCGCCCTCGGTCAGTCACACCCGTGGGGGCGGGCGGGCCGCAGGGGACTGCCTCAGGTGTCGATGCGACGCACGCGGTCGGGCCGGAAGCCGTGGTCGACGCCCCACAGGATGGCGTTGGGCCGGTCGTCGACGCCGATCTTGCGGTAGAGGTTGCGGATGTAGCCCTTGAGGGTGTTCAGCGTGATGTACGTGCGGCTGCAGATGTGGTCGTTGCTGAACCCCTGGCAGATCAGCGCGAGCACCTCGCTCTCGCGCGGGGTCAGCCCGTGCTGCTGCCCCGGCCAGTCGCCCACGTCACCGTCGACGGTGTCGTGCTGGTCGACCTGGGGGCGCACCTGCTCGCCGGCGTGCACACGCTCGAGCCGGTCGACCAGGTCCGCGCCGCTCACCGACTTCTCCACGTAGCCCGCGGCCCCGGCCTCGAAACTGGCCTCGACCAGGTCGGGGTCGTGGTTCCAGGAGTAGACGACGACCTTCGTGGCCGAGCCCGGGGTGACGACGTCGGAGATGTTCAGCTCGGCGCCCTGGGGCTGGCCGAAGGTGTCGTACAACGCGATGTCGACGTCGGAGACGACGCGCATGCGGCTGTCGACCTCGACGACGTCGATGCGGTCACCGAACCGGCCGAGCATGGCGGCGAGACCCTGCACGACGAGCTCGTAGTCGTTGACGATGGCGACGCGGATGGCGGACACGCGCCGCAGCATAGTGACGCCACGAGCAGGGGTGCAGCCCGCGGGGTGGGGTAGTGCGTGCAGATGACGTCGTACGACTTCCGCTTCTCACCCGTCTACCTCGCCGCCGGCCTGCCCTTCGGCATCACCCCGATGACCAGTGGCGTGGTGCTCGACGGGGAGGGGCTGCGGGTGCGCTACGGGCCGTGGAGGCTGCGTACGCCGCTGGCCAACATCACCGGTGCCACCCTGACCGGCGACTTCGCGTTCCTGAAGACCGCCGGCCCGCCCCACCTGTCCTTCAGCGACCGCGGGGTGAGCTTCACTCCCAACGGCGACCGGGCGGTGTGCCTGACCTTCCGCGACCCCGTGGCGGGCATCGACCCGACGCGGGTGATCAAGCACCCGGGGGCGACGCTCGGGATCCGCGACGTCGAGGGCTTCGTACGCCACTGGGAACGGCTCGCACCGTGAACCAGGGCTCGCGTCAGGGCTCGCGTCAGGGCCCGCGTCAGGGCTTGACGTGCCTGACCTGGTCGGGCCGGAAACCGTGGTCGACGCCCCAGAGGATGGCGTTGGCGCGATCGGCGACGCCGATCTTGCGGTAGAGGTTGCGGATGTAGCCCTTCAGCGTGTTCAGGCTCAGGTGCGTACGCCCGCAGATGTCGTCGTTGCTGAAGCCCTGGCAGATCAGGGCCAGCACCTCGGACTCGCGCGGGGTCAGCCCGATGTCCTGACCGGGCCAGGCGCCGACGTCCCCGACGATCTCGGAGCGGTCGGGCTCGGGGCGTACGTGCTCGCCGGCCTGGACGCGCTCGATGAGGGCGACGAGCTCCTGCCCGGAGACCGACTTCGGCACGTAGCCGTGGGCGCCGGTCGTGAAGGAGGTGTCGATCAGGTCAGCCGAGACGTTCCAGGAGTAGACGACCAGCTTGGCCTCGCCCGCCCCGGCCAGCACCGTGCTGGGGTCGAGCTGGGCGCCCTGGGGCTGGCCGAAGGTGTCGTAGAGGACGACGTCGACCTCGGAGATCACCGGCAGGTTGCTGTCGAGCTCGACGACGACGACCCGGTCGGAGAAGGACTCCAGCATGGCGGCGATGCCGCGCACGACGATCTCGTAGTCGTTGACCACGGCGACGCGGATGGGGGACGGCACGGTCAAGAGCATAGTGATGCGGCGGACGGGGGCGTGCAGAACGCCACCCGCCCGCCGAGTCGTCAGCCGAAGTAGTAGCTGCCGCGGGTGCGGACGTTCTCGTCGATGTCACCGATCTGCTCGACGATCACCTTGCGACCGCGCGGGGTGGTGACCAGCTGGATCTTGCGTCGCGACTCGTTGTTGGTCGTGTCGGACTCCACGAGGTTGCCCAGCGGGTTGGCGATGGTGGCGACGTAGTACACGCCGTCCGGCAGGTCGCTGATGCGGAAGGCCTGGCCGGCGCGGTACTGGTGGTAGGTGTCGCCGGAGCCGGAGTCGAGCACCTCGCGCACCGAGAGGGCGGACAGGTCGCCGCAGGCGGTGGAGAGATCGGTGTTGTACGGGTTCCAGTTCGCCCCCGGCACCGTGTAGTCGACCATGTCGGTGTTGGCCAGGCAGAACGAACGCTTGGCGGACTTCACGACCTGCTCACCGTCGGCGTCGAGCAGGACGTACTTGGCGAAGTCGTCGAGGTGCCAGTGGTTGTGGTTGGCCGCGTGCCAGCGCATCTCACCGACCTGCTGGTAGCCGACCTGCTCCTCGCCGTCGAAGAAGTACTGGTACGTCGTCATCCGCTTGCGGTTGTCGGAGTCGCGGAAGCCGTCGATGACCAGAGGGCTCTCGCCGGCGTTCCAGACCGTGGCGCCGAAGCGCAGCACGGTGCCCTCGCGGTTGAGCTGGATCTGCCACGCGGGGAGCGACCGCAGGTCGGGCACGGGCGTGCCGGCGGGCGGCGTCGAGACCGGCCGCACCGGCTCGTCGCCGGGGGCCGACTGGTCGGCGAGCGTCTGGTCGGCCTGCGCCTGCCGGGCGTACCTCATCCAGCTGCTGCGGACGGTGCGACCGCGGCGGGGCTCACGGATCCGCAGCCGGGTCGTGGTCGTCGCGTCCTCGGGGGAGAGACCCATGATCTCGCGCCAGCGCGGGTTCACGCTGATGGTCATGTCATAGCGCCCCGCGTCCGCCTTGAGGCGTCGCAGCGGCGGCTCCATGCGGGTGGACCAGCCGCCCTCGATGCCCATCACCGAGCCGAGGGAGTACGGCCCGCCGCCGCAGCCCTCGGGGTAGTCCGAGGTCGGGGCCGCGTCGGGACGGATGCGCGTGCTGCCCCAGCCGGAGGACAGGCACATCGAGCGCACCGTCTCCAGCACCGGACGGCGCTTGCCGACCTCGGTGACCGTCACGCTGAGGAAGCCCGGCAGGGCGCCGAAGCGCTTCAGGACGCCCGGGGGCAGCTGCGTGGCGCCGTCGTCGGTGCGCAGGTGGGTGATGATCGGGTCCTCGTACGACGCGCGCGCCGACCACAGGGCGACCCCGCTGCCCGGGGCGGTGAGCGAGAAGCCGGTGTCGAGCCAGCGCACGTACCCGCGCTTGTTGGTGCTCGTCGTGACGCGCTCGAGCGAGTCGAGCACCAGCAGCGAGCCGTCCTGGGCGGAGGGCTCGACGGCGGCGAGCGTGGCCTCGTGGACCCGGTGGCCCGGATGGGCGGCCGCCGTCGAGGCGGTGCCGACGGAGACGAGCGAGGCGGCGAGCGCCAGGGAGAGCGAGCCGGCGGCGCGGCGTACGTGACGACGGGTGGAGCGGTGGCGGTGGGACACGAGACCTCGGTTCAGGACAGGGCGCGAGAGGACGAGCCCACGGACGTGATGCTCGTACTCGCAGTATCGAGAGCAGAGGTTTAAGACGTCAACAACCGCCACGTGTCGATTCGGAAACGCCTGTCGGCATCCTCATTGCGCCGGCATCGCGTCGAAGACCAGCTGCACGGTCTCGTACGCGTCGGGCCCAGCGGCCAGTCCTTCGGCGAGGCCCAGCGCCGCGGCCGGGTCGATGAGCTCGACGGTGCCGAAGGCGTGCCAACGCTCGTCGATCTCGACGAGCCGGGCGGCGACGACGTCGCCCTTGCGTACGCCCGCCAGGCTGCGGGAGTCGACCTCGACCGACTCGGTCGGTTCACCGGGGGTGCCGGCGACGGGGCGTACGCGCACCGTGCTCGACCCGGGGACCTCGACGTCGAGGACCTGCCGCGGGGCCGCGACGAGCCGTGCCGCGAGCTCGCTCTCGTCGTCGGGGAGCAGCGCGCCGCGCTCGTGCAGGTAGACCTGGAGACCGGCGCCCTCGAAGAGCACCGCGTCGCGCAGCAGCGGGTCCGCGAGGGCGTCGAGCTGCGCCTCGGGCTCGCGCTGCCCGTCGGTCCACCAGGCCGCCACCGCGTGCAGGAGCACGCCCGCACCGCCGTAGGTCAGGTGCAGGTCGGCCTTCGCGACCAGCCAGGGCAGGCGCTCGGCCAGGGTGAGGGTCTCGCGACCTCGGTGGCAGGCCTTGTACTTGCGGCCCGACCCGCACCAGCAGGGGTCGTTGCGGCCGATGTCGGTGCGGTCCCGGGGGACGAACCGCTGCAGGGTCTCGACCAGCACGTCGTCCTCGCGGGCCCGGCTGCGGCGCAGCAGCGACAGGGCCCGGACGGCGTCGCCGCGGTCGTTCGCGACGCGGGCGAGGTCATAGAGCGCCGGCGACCAGTCGGGGTCGGAATCGAGGGCGGCCTCGTGGAGGCGCTCGGCCTCCTCGGTGTCGGCCAGCGCCTCGGCAGCGCGCGCCCAGAGCCAGTGCAGGGCCGGGCGTGCCTCGACCGGCGCCTGTGGCACCAGAAACTCCGCGAGGGTCCCGAGTCCGAGGGCGGCGGCGCGTACGGCCTCGTGCCCGCCCTCGGGGTCGAGCGTGTTCAGGGTCTGGCTCAGCGTCGCCTCGGCGACGTCCGGATCGCGGAGGTGGGGGAGAATCTGCAGCAGCGTCTCCGCGTCCAGTCCCTCGCCCGGGTCCTCGTCGCCGCCGGCGGGGGAGGAGAGCACCTCCGTGGCGTACGCCTGCAGCTCCTCGCCGCCGCTCGCGAGATCCGACCCCTCGGCGTCGAGGCGCTCGAGGACGACGTCGCCGACCTCGTGCGCCAGGCTCGCCACCATGACGGCGGCCATGGCCTGGTCGTCGTCGAGATCGAAGGCATCGGCCAGGGCGTCGAGCTGCTCCGCGAGCCACTCCTCGACGGGTTGCTCGCTCATGCCGGCCGGTCGGCCATCGCGTGAGCCGCGGAGCTCATCGCGCCCTTCACGAAGACGCGGAAGTAGTGCTCGACCGCCTCGCGCGGCAGGTCCGGCCGACGCAGCCACCAGCGCCCGAAGGAGTCCGCGATGCCGGAGACGGCGTTCGCGAAGGCGTCTAGGGCATCGCGGTCGGCGCCGGGCACGAACTCCGCGGCCAGCTCGCCCATGCGGTCGACCGCACCGAAGCGCAGCTCGCTCATCTTCTCTGCCAGGGGACCGCCCTCGGTCAGCGTCGCGCCGAAGAGCAGCGCCCAGGCGCCCGGATGCTCCACCAGCAGGTCGAAGAGCACGGAGGTGCCGAGCTCGATGAAGGCGACGAGGTCACCGCCCGCCTCCTCGCGGGCAACGGTGAGCTGGTCCATGAACTCCGCGCTGACCTGCTCGACGCAGGCCAGGTAGATGCCGTCCTTGGACCCGTAGTGCTGGTAGATCACCGGCCGGGTGACGCCGGCGGCACGGGCGATGTCCTCGATCGAGACGTTCTCGTAGCCGTGGGAGGTGAACAGGGTGCCGGCGATCTCGAGCAGCTGGGCCGCCCGCTGGTCGTGGGTGAGGCGTACGCGCTTGCGACGCGGCCGCGCGGTGCCGTTGTCGGTGGCGGCGGGGGACTCGGAGCTGGTGCTCACGGCTTCCTTCGGCACGTAGACGGGACGGCGAGCGCGTGGGACGCGGACGGCGGCCGCGGGGTTCGATGCTCCCACAGCCGCCGTCCTCGTTCCTTCTGGAGTGACGTGTCGATCAGGTGTCAGATGCCACGGCGGCGGAGCCACAGGACGCTGCCTGCGGCACCGAGCAGCGCCAGGCCGGCTGCACCGTTGCGGATGTTGCGACCGGTCGCGCCGTCCTCGCCCTCGAGGGTGAAGGAGTACGCGGCCAGACCGACCGAGTCGGACGGAGCGCCCACGACCATCTTCTCGCCGTTGGCGCGCTCGGAGCCGGCCTCGAGCACGGCGTACAGCTCACCGAAGTTCTGAGCCGTGTCCTTGCCCGCCTCGATCAGCTGCGAGGTGCCCTCGTCGGAGAGCCGCTGCGCGCCGTCCACCAGCTGCGGGGCACCCTCGGCGGCCTCACCGAGGCCGTCGGAGAGCCGCACCGAGCCGGTCGCCGCGTCGCCGAGGCCGTCCGCGAGCTCGCCGGCGCCGTCGGCCAGCTGACCAGAGCCGTCGGCGGCGTCGCCGATGCCCTGGGAGAGCTCGCTCGCGCCGTCGGACAGGCGGGCCGAACCGTCGGCCGCGTCACCGATGCCGTCGGAGAGCTGACCGATGCCGTCGGCGAGCTGCGCCGACCCGCCGGCGGCGTCGTCGATGCCGCTGCTGAGGTCGGAGGCGCCGGCCGCGAGCCGCGCGGAGCCCGCGGTCGCGTCACCCGTGCCGGCCGCCAGACGACCGGCGCCCGCGGCGAGGTCGCCCGCACCGGCGTCGAGCTGCGAGATGCCCGCGGTGAGGTCGCCCGCGCCGGTCTCGGCGCTGGCCGCGCCGGCCTGCAGGGCGAGCACGCCCTCGACCGCGGAGGCGAGACCGGTGGAGAGCTGCGTGAGACCGCCGTCGACCTGCTGCGTGCCGGCCTTCAGCTGCTGGGCACCCGCGGTGACGCGGGTGGCGCCGGCCTGGGCCTGACCGATGCCGCCCTGGAGGGCCTGAGCGCCCGGGATGAGCTGGGTGCTGAGGGCGCCGATCGCCGTTCCGAGGCCGGAGGAGACAGCGCCGAGGCCGGCCGATGCCTCGCCGAGCTTGCTCGCGGACTGACGTGCGTTGGTGGCGAGCTGCGTGACAGTGCCTACACAGACTGCGTCACTTGCGCACCCAGGGTTCGTCTTGAGCGAGTCCAGCGTCGTGATGAGCTGAGCCGTGCTCCCAGCGGCCGCATCGAGGCCGGCCTTCACGTCGTCGACACCACCCTTCGCCGTGGGCAGGCCGCCGTTGAGCTGCTGGAGCCCACCGACGAGCTGACCCGCCCCGGTGTTCAGCTGCGCCAGGCCGCCCTCGAGCTGGGCGAGACCGCCGAGCAGGGTGGTCGGCTCGGACGCGGAGCCGAAGCCGGCGAGCAGGGCGTCCACGCCACCCTGCAGCTGCTCGATGCCCGCGGCCGCGGCGCCGAGACCCTCGACGCCGGAGAGCTGACCGAGGCCCGCACGCAGCTGCGTGAGACCGGCCGTGAGCTTCTGCGACCCGGTCAGGGCGGCACCGGAGCCGGCCTTGAGGCGGGTCGCGCCACCGGCGAGCTCGCCGGCGCCGGCGTCGAGCTGACGCAGACCGGAGTCGAGGTCACGGGCACCGTCGGCGAGCTGGCGCGAGCCGGGGAGGGCGCGCGTACGCAGACCCTCGGTGAGCTCGAGCGAGCCGTCGACCAGCAGGCCGGTGCCGGTCACGGCACCACCGAGACCGTCGGCGAGCTCCGAGGCGCCGTCTGCGACCTGCGCGGCACCCGGGGCGGCGCGGCCCTGCAGGCCCTCACGCAGCTCCTCGGCACCCTCGGCCAGCTGGATCGACCCCGGGGCGGCACTGCCGGTCAGACCCTCGGAGAGCTCGGCCGCGCCGTCGCGCAGCTGCACCAGACCCGCGAGCAGGTCGGCGGCACCGTCGCGCAGCTTGAGCAGGTTCGAGTCGATGGTCGAGGCGCCCTCGGCGAGCTCGGCACCGGTCTCGGCGCCACCCTCGTAGGAGGTCGCCGCGGACTTGAAGGTCGGCACCGACAGCGGGTCGACCGGCAGGGCGGTCAGCTCGGCCTTCGGCAGCTCGCCGTCGGTCAGCGTCGCGGTGTAGCCGACGGTCGCGGTGTCGGACCCGATGGGGGGCAGCAGGGTCATGGTGAAGGAGACCCGCGTGCCGCCACGGCCGTCGCCGGCGAGGTTCGCGGCCTCGGAGCGCACGTCGGTGAAGCTCGACGGCAGCGTGGTGGTCAGCGAGCCGACCATCGGCACGGGCACGTCGACGGTCTTGGTGATGGTGCCGCCCTCGCCGTCGGCGAAGGTGAGCTCCTGCGGCTTCGCGGTGACGTTCTTGACCGTGTAGGTCACCGACAGCTCACCGGTGGCGCCGACGAGGTCGCCGGGGGAGACCTCCTGGCCGTCGAGGATGTAGGTCACCGAGATGTCCAGGGGCAGGTCGCCCTCGTAGTCGGAGACGGTGCGGAGGTTCTCCTTGCCCTCGACGTCGGCGCGGACGACCTGCTGGCCGTCCTCGACCGAGACGCCGCCGAAGCCGTCGAGGTTGCGCAGGCCCTCGGTGACGACCGGGTTGAGCAGCGCGACCTGGCCGTTGCCGGTCAACGAGAGCTGCTCGTAGAGGCTCTTGGACTGGACCGCGCCGGTGGCGTCGGCGACGACCTGCACGGTCTCGGTGTTGACCACGTCGACGGTGCCGGTGTTCTCACCGTCGGCGGCGAACGCCGCGCCGGCGAAGGGTGCGCTGACGCTCAGCGCGAGCAGGGGTGCCACGGCGGTGGTGGCCAGACGCGTACGACGGGCGTGGCGCGACCGGTCCGCGCGGTGACGCGGGGTGGCGGTGAGAGAGGTGCTCATCGGGTCTTCTCCAGGGAGGTCGTGCCGGTGGTGCCGGTCGCGGTGGGGGAGTCGGTGGACTGCGCGGGCACGTGGCCCTGCGGGCCGTCCGCGGTCGGGGCGAGCGAGCGGGTCGGCTCGGTCAGCACCGCGACGAGGTAGCCGATCGCGAAGGCGGGCAGCAGCGCGAAGAGGGTGCTGAAGGAGGTGGTGAGCACCTGCGGCGGGTTCGCGACGTACGCGGCCTCGTACACGGCCGAGAAGGTGCCGGCGCCCAGCAGCGTCGACCACAGCGGCATGCGGCCGCGCGTCGCGACGGCGGCCAGCGTCACCAGGACCACGATCAGCCCGAAGGCGACCGCCCGGCCGGCGGTGATGTCGGGCAGCACAGCAGCCCGCACGACGTAGCCGATCAGGCCGAGCACCGTGCCGACGATGAAGCCGACGGCGCGCAGGCCGGGGTTGCCGGCCGGGATGAGGGCGACGGCGCCGCCGACGGCGACGCCGGCGAGAGCCAGTGGCAGGAGGTCGAGCTCGAGGACGCTGCTCAGGGCGACCGTCAGGGCGACGGCGACCGCGAGCGCGCCGCCGGCGAGGGCGTGGCTGCGCATGGGTGGGTTCCTTCGGTGGGTGCAAGGGGCCCTGGGGAACGCGGGCCGAGGTGGCCGACTGGCGAGTGCCTGATTTGTCGGATACGAGCGGGTTACTGAGAGTAAGTTACGGCCAGAAACCTGTGACCTGCAAGTAAACGTCAGCGTGTCGGGCGTCACACCTCAGAAGTAGTGCCGAACGGCCCTGTGATCCACCGGGCCGAAAGTCCCGGGCCGCGCCGCGGGGTGCGCGTGTGAACGGAGTGAGAAATCCGTGTGACGACGACGCGCGCGGTGCGATCCACCATGGCGGCGACCGATTCGTCCGCTTAGGGTCACCTCGGCGTCGGTCCACCTGGTCGGCGTCGCGACACATGCCGTCCGAGACTGATCTCTAGGAGCCCCTGTGCCCTCTCGCACCACGACGCGCGCACCGCGTCGCCACCGGTCCGGCCTCGCCGCCGCCGCCGTCACCGCCCTGACCGCCGGAGTGCTCGCGGTGCCCGCCGCCGGCACCGCCGCGCCCGCCCCGACGTCGCCCGTGCCGACAGCCGGCACCACGACCGCGGCGGCCGCAGCGACGGCACTCGAGCGCCGCGCGAAGAAGGACAAGTCGAAGGGCAAGAAGAAGGGCGAGAACAAGCGCCAGGGCCAGGCGCTGCGCCTGACGATCCTGCACAACAACGACGGTGAGTCCCAGCTGCTCGGTGCCCCCGGCGCCGAGGACTTCGGCGGCATCGCGCGGTTCAAGACGCTCTCCGCGCAGCTGAAGAAGGAGGCGCGTACGGGCCGCAGCGCCCGACAGGGCGGCCTGAAGCGTGCAGCCGTGATGCTCTCCTCCGGCGACAACTTCCTCGCCGGTCCGGAGTTCACCGCGAGCCTGGAGAAGGGCGTCCCGTTCTACGACTCGATCGGTCTCGACGCGGTCGGCTACGACGCGATGGCGATCGGCAACCACGAGTTCGACTTCGGTCCCGACGTGCTGGCCGACTTCATCACCGGATTCGGTGCCGACGCCGAGGACCGTCCGCCGTTCGTCTCGGCGAACCTCGACGTGAGCGAGGAGGCCAGTCTGGCCGCGCTCAAGGCCGACGGCACCATCGTCAGGCGCACCGTGGTCAAGAAGCGCGGCGAGCGCATCGGCATCGTCGGCGCCACCACCCCGGCGCTGCGTTCGGTCTCCAGCCCTCGTGACGTCGTGGTGCGTCAGGCCGTCGCCGCGATCGTGCAGAACCAGGTGGACGCGCTGAGCGCCAAGGGCGTCAACAAGGTGATCCTCATCAGCCACCTGCAGAGCATCCTCGAGGACCAGGACCTGGTCTCGCGGCTCCAGGGCGTCGACATCGCCATCGCCGGCGGTGGCGACGAGCTGCTGGCGAACGAGGGCGACCTGCTCGTCCCCGGTGACGAGATCTCGGTCGGTCTCGACGGCGAGCCGCTGTCCTACCCGCAGTACGCCACCGACGCGACCGACACCGAGGTGCCGATCGTGACCACGGCCGGTGACTACAAGTACGTCGGGCGGCTGATCGTGAAGTTCAACCGCAAGGGCGAGCTCGTGAAGGTCGGCGAGCGCAGCGGCCCCGTGCGCGTCTCCGGCGTCGCGCCGGACGCTGTCGCCCCGAACCCCTTCGTGCAGCGCGCGGTCGTCGAGCCGGTCCAGGCGTACGTCGACCAGCTGGCCGAGACGGTGCTCGCGGACGCCGAGGAGCCGCTGGACGGCACCCGCAACGCAGTCCGCAGCATGGAGACGAACCTGGGGAACCTGCTAGCCGACGCCCTGCTCTACGCGGGCCGGCAGAACGCCGCGGAGTTCGGCGTCGTCGAGCCCGACGTCGCCCTGCAGAACGCAGGCGGCATCCGCAACGGCGCCGTGCTCGAGCCCGGTGACTTCACCGCGCTCGACGCGTTCGACGTCGCGCCGTTCACCAACTTCGTCTCCGTGGTGCCGGGCGTCAGCCGTTCGCAGTTCAAGGAGATCCTGGAGAACGCTGTCTCGGCCCCCGCGGGTGAGACGGGCATCAGCCCCGACGGGCAGTTCGCGCAGGTGGCCGGCTTCTCGTTCGTCTACGACCTCTCCGGCCAGGCTCAGGAGGTCAACGACGCGGGCGACGTGCTCACGCCGGGCACCCGGGTGCAGACCGTCACGCTGGACGACGGGACCGTGCTCGTCGAGAACGGCCAGGTCGTCGAGGGCGCCCCGATCGCGGTCGCGACGAACGACTTCTCCGCGCGCGGTGGCGACCAGTACCCCTTCCGTGGACTGGACTTCACCACGGTCGGCGTCACCTACCAGCAGGCGCTCGCCGACTACGTCGCCGAGGGTCTGGGCGGCGTCGTCACGGCCGAGGACTACCCGGCCGGCGGGGAGGGCCGCATCACCGCCCAGTGAGTCACCTGAGTCGAAGCTGACCCGTACGGGGCCGTCCGCTGCTGCGGGCGGCCCCGTACGCGTCCCGCCTTGGCCAGCCAGGCCCCTCAGGCCCACCCGTGCCACCCGTGCGGGCCTGACCTGCGGCGCCGGGGCTCTCTAGCGTCGGGAACGATGCCTGATCACGACACCTACCCGAGCCCGCTGACCCCGCCCGCGATCGACCTGCTCCGCCTGGCCCGTGACGACGATGACCTCCCGGTGCCCGCCCTGGCCGTCTGGGCGCGGTCGTGCCGCGGTGGCGAGGACCCGGTCGGCACGGCCCTGTCGTCGCTGGACCAGGTCGCGGGGGACGTCGACACCGGGCTCCGCGGCCCGGCCTCCCGGTTGCGGCGCTGGAGCGTGCTGGCGGCCATCGGGGCGGGCGACCTGACCGTCGCCCGTGCCGTGGAGCCCCACCTCGACGCCCGGGCCATCCTGGCCGAGGCCGAGATGTCGGCAGGCCCGCCGGAGCGCCGCTGGGGCGTGTACGCCGCGGGAGGCCCCGGTCGCCTGGAGGTGGTCGACGGCCCGGACGGGTCGGTGCTGACGGGCACGAAGAGCTGGGCGTCGCTGGCCGGGCGCCTGCAGGCCGCCCTGGTCACCGCTCGCGACGACGACGGCGCCGACCGGTTGCTCGCGATCGAGCTGGACGCACCCGGCGTACACCCCGAGGACGCGGTCTGGGTGCCGCGCGGCCTCGAGCTCATCGACACCCCCGACCTGTCCCTCGAGGACGTGGCGGCGACGCCGGTCGGCGGCGCGGACTGGTACGTCCGGCGGCCCGGCTTCGCCGCCGGCGGCGTCGGTGTCGCCGCGGTCTGGTTCGGGGCGGCCGTCGCCATCGCCGACGCGCTCGTCCGCGCGGCCGCGCTGCGTACGCCCGACCAGGTCGCCCACCTCCACATCGGCGCCTGTCGGGTGGCGATCGGCAACGCCCGCAGCCAGCTGATCTGGGCGGCCGAGGCGCTGGAGCGCGCGCTGGACCAGGACGGCGACGAGGCCGCCGCGGTGGCGTACGAGGTGCGCTCCTCGGTCGCTGCCGCGTGCGAGGAGGTGATGACCCGCGTCGGGCACGGCCTGGGTCCCGGGCCGCTGGTGCGCGACCCCGAGCACGCGCGGCGCGTCGCCGACCTGACCGTCTTCCTGCGCCAGCACCACGCGGAGCGCGACCTGGCCGCGCTCGGCGCGCTGCACCTGGCGGGGGCGCACGGGTGAGGGCGGTCGGCTCCTTCACCCACGACCGTCCGGGCTCGGGGTGCTTCGCCTGGCGTACGCAGGACGCGTGGCGTGAGCTCGACGAGCTCGAGACGAGCGGCTGGCACCGCGCCGTGGTCGTCGCGGCGCACCCCGACGACGAGACGCTGGGCGCCGGTGGCCTGGTCGCCCGCCTCGTCGGCGCCGGCACCCCGGTCGACGGCGTCGTCCTCACTCGCGGTGAGGGGTCGCATCCGCACTCGCCGACGGTGACGAGCGAGGACCTGGCGGCGCGGCGTACGACCGAGAGCCGCGCTGCGTGGGACGCCCTGGGCGCCGACGCCGCCCGACTGCGGGTGCTCGAGCTCCCCGACGGCGGACTCGAGGACCGGGTCGACGAGATCACGGCGAGGATCGTCGAGACCGTGACGGCCGGCGCCTGCGCGGACCCGGGCGACGCTGCGCTGCTCGGCCGGTGTGTGGTCGTCGCCCCGTTCGCCGCGGATGGGCACCCCGACCACGAGGCGGCGGCCCTGGCCGCGGCGCGGGCGGCACGGCGTACGGGGGCGGACCTGCTGGAGTTCCCGATCTGGTGGTGGCAGTGGGCCGACCCCCAGGCCGGGTTCCCGACCGGCTTCGTGCGGATGACGCTGAGCGAGCAGGAGCTCGCCCGCAAGTCCCGCGCGGTGCACTGCCACCGCACCCAGGTCGAGGCGCTGTCCTCCGCTCCGGGGGACGAGGTGATGCTCGGGCGCCACGTGCTCGAGCACGCGCTGGCCGACGAGGAGGCCTTCCGGCTCACCGCCGCCGGCGATGCCGCGCCCGACTCCGCTCTGGACGACCTGCACCGTCTGCACGAGGAGCCGTGGGGGGTGGACACGAGCTGGTACGAGATCCGCAAGCGCGGTCTGCTGCTCTCGATGCTGCCGCGCCGTCGGTACCGCCACGGCGTGGAGGTCGGCTGCTCCACCGGGGCGCTGTCGGCGGCCCTGGCGCACCGGTGCGACGCCCTCAGCGTCATCGACGCCTCGCCGCACGCCCTCGCGGCGGCCGAGCGACGTCTGCTCGGGTCCGGCGCGACCGCCTCGGTCGAGGCGCTGCTCGGATCCGCGCCGGCGACCTGGCCGACCGACCCGGTGGACCTGGTCGTGATCTCCGAGGTCGGCTACTTCCTCAGCCCGCAGCAGCTGCGCTCGCTCGTCGAGCGGCTCGTCGTCGAGCGGCTCGTCGCCGAGCGGGAGCGTCAGCGGGACGCCGGGGGTCTCACGATCCTGCTCGCCCACTGGCGCCACCCGATCGACGGCTGGCCGATGGACGCCGCCGACGTGCACGCCGCCTTCACCGGGCACCCGCAGCTGCCGCCGACGGTCGCGGAGTACCGGGACACCGACGTCGAGGTGCTCGTGCTCGCCGACTCGGGCTGGTGGGACTCCTGAGTCCCTCCGGTCGCATACCGGCCGTCGACACCGTCCGCGTCGACACCGTGTGGGTCGTCGTGCCCTGCAACGACGAGGCCGAGCTGGTGGGCGGCTGCCTGGCGTCGGTCTGCGCGGCCCGCGCCCGGTTGCTGGCAGTGCGACCGCAGCTCGACGTACGCCTCGTGCTGGTGCTCGACGCCTGCACCGACGACTCGGCCGCCGTCGCAGCGACCGCCCCCGACGTCGCGACGGTGCGGGTGACGCACCGCAGCGTCGGGCGCGCACGGGCCGCCGGGGTCGAGTGGCTGCGCCGGGCCGGCGGTGAGGAACCGGGACGGACGTGGGTCGCGTGCACCGACGCCGACAGCGCGGTGCCGGCGGACTGGCTCACCACCCATGTCGCGCTCGCCGACGCGGGTGCGGACCTGCTGCTCGGCACCGTCGAGCCCGACGCCGCCGGCCTCGACCGGGCCGGCCTCGCGGAGTGGCACCGGCGGCACCCGGTGGGCGGTCCTCACGAGCGGGTGCACGGGGCGAACCTCGGCGTCCGGCTGGGTGCGTACGACCGCGTCGGCGGGTTCGCACCCCTGACCCACGACGAGGACGTCGCCCTGGTGACGCGCCTGCGCGCGCTGCGAGACGTGGTCGTCGCGACCACGCACCGTGCCCCTGTCCGCACCTCCTCACGGCGCAGCGGTCGGGCGCCGGCGGGTTTCGCCGGCTACGTCGCAGAGCTCGAGGGGGGCCTCGCGGCGAGCCCGTGAGCGTGCCCGGCTGAGCCGAGGTGCGCAGCGGCACGCGCTCCGTCGAGCATCCCGGCCACCGTGGTGATCGCCTGCTCCACCGCCCCGGCGACGTCGACGTCGACGTCGGGGGAGAGCATCACGTCGTCGAGAGCCAGTCCGAGCCCGGCGAAGCCGCCGGTGGCGATGCCCACCAGCGGGTGCTCCCGCGGGAGGTCGAGGTCGGCGGCCACGTGGGGGAGGGCGACACGGTGCAGTTCGTCCAGGCGTGCCTCGCGCACGGCCGCACGGACCCGCGGGTGGCTGGACTCGATGCGTACGCGGAGCCTGCGTCGCTCGGCGTGCTCGCCGACGCTGGCGACCCAGTGGGACGCGCTGGCCCGCAACGCGGCGACGAACCCGGCGTCCCGGTGAGCCTCGAGACCCGCGGCGAGGTCGCGCAGGTCGTCGTTGGCGCCGTGGGCGACGACGTCCTCCTTGCTGGCGAAGTGGGAGAAGAACGTGCGCCGCGAGATGCCGCTCTCGGTCGTGAGCCGCTCCGCGGTGACCGCGTCGAAGCCCTCGTCGGCGAAGAGGCGCAGCGCGCGCGCCGCGACATGCGCGCGAAGCTCGACGCGGCGGCGCTCGCGGAGCGAGGGTTCCGGGGCGGAGCTGGTCACGTCACCACGGTAGAGGCGCGATGACGTGTCGCGGTGCGCCATGGTGCATATACTGCACTGAGTGCAGACTGCTGGGACATCGTCACGACCTGTCGCGATCCTCGGTGCGAGCGGCAACGTCGGCTCCCAAGCCCTCGATCTGTTGCGTCGGCAGCACCTCGACGCACGCCCCCTCAGCAGCCGCCACGAGGTCGTGCAGTCCTGGCGCCGCGACGGACTCGACGCGCGTCGCGTGGACCTGGACGACCCCGACGCCCGCACCGCCCTGCGCCACGCCCTGACCGGCGTCGACACCCTGCTGCTGATCGTCGCCGCCTCGCCGCGTCAGGCGGCGCAGGGCCGCCTGGCGGTGGAGGCCGCCGTCGAGGCGGGCGTACGCCGCGTCGTGCACCTCTCCTCGGCCGACGGCCGCGTCGGCTCCCCGGTGCCCTGGGCCGACGCGTGTGCGCGCACGGACGCGCTGATCCGCGCCTCCGGACTGACCTGGACGATCCTGCTGCCCACCGCCTTCGACGTCGACCTGCTCGAGCTGGCCACCCCGGTCGGTCTGGGGTGGCTGCCGCAGGTCGCCGGCGACGGGGCGGTGGGATGGGTCGACGTCGGCGACATCGCCCGCGTCGCGACCGAGGTGATCACGGCGTCCATGCCCCCGGGCGGTGCGTACGACGGTCGCACCCTCACCCTCACCGGGCCCGAGCTGCTGGGCTTCGGCGAGGTGGCGCAGATCATGAGCTCAGTGCTCGATCGGCCGGTGCGGCACGTCGACCTGCCCGTGCCGGTGTTCCGTACGCTCCTGCGGCTCGCCGGGCAGGACCGGTGGACCACCGAGGCCGTGATCGCGCAGTTCGCCGACGTCGTCCGGCACGGCAAGGACGGCGCCGACGTCCTCACCGACACCGTCCGCGAGGTCACCGGACGGGACCCGGTGCCGCTGGCCGCCTTCGTGGACGCTCACCGAGACCGGTTCGGGCGGCCGTCGCCGGCGAAGAGCCTGGTGAGCGGGGCGGCCCGTGCGCTGCGTGGTGTGGTGAGCAAGACTCGGGCCTCGTGATGCTCGCGCCCCCACGCCACGCGTTCCGTCGTGGCATCACCGCGAGCGCCGACCTGCCCGGTGACTGCGAGGCGGCGTACGCGCTGCTGTGCGACCCGGGGTTCGTCGGGCGCAGCGCCCCGTTCATCCGACGCATCACCCCGCTCGCCGAGGACCTGTGGCGCTGGGAGGTCGGCGGCATCAGCTACCCCGGCGGCAGCTTCGCCGCCGGGTTCACCCAGCGCATGACCTTCGATGCGCCGCACGCCATCTCGTTCCATCACGACCCGGCGGCCGCCGCACGGGGCGCTCGCGGAACGCGGCGCGCCGAGCTCGCGGGGGCCGAGGGTGTCTTCCGGGTCGCGCCGCGACCGGGCGACGGCGTCCGCGTGGACCTGGAGATGTCGGTGGAGGCCCAGGTGCCCGCCCCACGGGCGGCCGCGCCGATCGTCGAGTCCGCGATGGGGGCGGTGCTGGTGCTGATGCGCGACCGGTTCACCGCCGCCCTGCAGCAGGAGCTCGCACCGTGACCGCGCTCGCCGGGGCGACAGGCATCCGGGCCGTCCCCGATCCTGAGTTCCTCGCCCGCGTCGACGACCTCGTCGCCCGGCGCGTCGAGGAGGTCGTCGCCCTGCTGGGCGAGGTGGGCGGGGACCCCGCGGCGTACGGCGGCCACGGCGTGGACCTCGGCGAGCAGCTGCGGCTGCGCACCCGGGTGCCCGGCAAGCGCGTACGCCCTCGTCTCGCCGCCGCCGGTCACGCCGCGGCAGGAGGTGGGGCCGGTGGCGGATCCGGGCGCGAGGAGCTGGTGACGCTGGGGGCCGCCCTGGAGATGCTGCACCTCTTCGCGCTCGTGCACGACGACGTGATGGACCGCTCGGCGCACCGCCGCGGTCTGGAGACCGCCCACCACCTCGCCGCCCGCCGCCACCGGGCGTCCTCGGCGCGCGGTGACGCGGACCGCTACGGCGACAGCGTCGCGATCCTCCTGGGCGACCTGCTGCTCACCGAGGCCTCGGACCTGGTCGCCGACCTGCCGGGCCGCGTACGCCCTGCCTGGCGCGCCATGGTCGTCGAGCTCGTGCACGGGCAGCTCCTCGACGTCACGGCGACCGCCTCCCCGCACGCCTCGCGGCCTGCCGGCAGCGCGCTGGTCGCACGGCTGAAGACGGGGCGCTACACGGTGCGGCGTCCGGTCGAGCTCGGGGCGCTGCTCCTCACCGACGACCCGTGCCTGCTCGAGGCGCTCGCGACCTGGGGCGACCACGTCGGCGACGCGTTCGGGCTGCGCGACGACGTGCTCGGTGTGTGGGGCGACCTCGCCGTCACCGGCAAGCCGGAGCGGCAGGACCTCTGCGACGGCACCGCGACCCGGCTGCTCGCGTGGGCTGCCGAGGTGCTCGCCGGCCCCGACCTCGTGCTGCTCGACCGCTGCCGTGACCGCTGCCTGGACGACGCCGGCGCGCGGCGCCTGGCCGACGCCATGGCCTGCGCGGGAGTCCCGGCCCGCGCCGAGGTCGAGATCGACCGCCTGCTCGCGGCGGCCGACGGCGCGCTCGTCGGCACCGGTGGCCCCGCGCCGGTCGCCCCCACCCACCGCACCCACCTGGGCGACCTCGCGGTCGCCCTGTCGAGGAGGACCCGATGAGCGGACCCCGCCGCGTCGTCGTGATCGGCGCCGGCCTCTCGGGCCTCGCGGCTGCCTGTCACCTGCGTGGCGCCGGGCACGACGTGCTCGTGCTCGAGCGCGAGGACCAGGTCGGCGGTCGCGCCGGCACCTGGGAGACCGGGGGGTACCGGTTCGACACCGGCCCGGTCGTGATGACGATGCCGAACCTGCTCGCCGAGCCGCTGGCGGCCGTCGGCGCCGACCTGGAGTCGACCGTGCCGATGCGACGGCTCGACCCGAGCTACCGGGCCCACTTCGCCGACGGCAGTCGGCTCGACGTACGCGCCGACATGGCCGACCTCGAGGCCGAGGTCGCCCGCGTCTGCTCCCCGGCCGAGGCGGCCCGGCTGCGGGGGCTGTTGGCGTGGCTCGAGGAGCTCTACGACACCGAGATCGACGCGTTCCTCGATCGCAACTACGCCTCGCCGTTGGGACTCGCGAGCTCCCCTCGCGACGCGCTGCGGCTGCTGCGCCTCGGCGGTCTCGGCAGCCTGGACCGCGCCATCTCCCACCGGCTGCACGACGAGCGGCTGCAGAAGGTCTTCAGCTTCCAGGCGCTCTACGCGGGGGTCTCCCCGCAGGCGGCGCGTGCGGTGCTGGCGGTGATCGCGCACATGGACGTGGTGCGTGGCGTGTCCTATCCCGAGGGCGGCATGCACGCCGTGCCGCGCGGCATGGCGCGGGCCTTCGAGGCGGCCGGCGGCGAGATCGAGACGGGTGTCGAGGTCGCCGGCTTCACCCACGACGCGACCGGGGCGGTGACGGGCGTACGCCGGGCCGACGGACGCACCGAGCGCGCCGACGCCGTCGTCTGCACCGTCGACCTGCCCGTGGCGTACGAGCGTTTCCTGCCGGAGCTTCGCGCCCCGCGGGGGGTGCGCAAGGGCTCCTACTCGCCCTCGGCGGTCGTCTGGCACGTCGGCACCCGGACGCCGGTGCCGGCCGGGACCGCCCACCACAACATCCACTTCGGGGCCGACTGGTCGGGCGCGTTCGACGCCCTGATCGGGTCCCAGCAGCTGATGCCGGACCCGTCGCGACTGGTCACGGTGCCCTCGGTCAGCGACCCCGGCGCGGCCCCCGGGGGCGGCTCGACGCTGTACGTGCTCGAGCCGGTGCCACACCGTGGCAGCACGCTGGACTGGTCGCGGGAGACCGCGGCGATGCGCGAGCGGCTGCACGCGTTCGTGGAGGAGGCGGGCTACCTCATCGGATCCTCCGACATCGCGGTCGAGCGCCTCGTGACCCCTGAGGACTGGGAGGCCGCCGGGATGCACCTGGGCACACCGTTCGCGCTGGCGCACACCTTCGGGCAGTCGGGTCCGTTCCGGCCGGCGAACGTCGACCGGCGGGTGCCCGGGCTCGTGTTCGCCGGCTCGGGCACGACCCCGGGCGTGGGCATCCCGATGGTGCTGATGAGCGGCAAGCACGCGGCCTGGCGCGTCACCGAGCACCTCGGGGGGCGTACGCGCCGCACCGCTGCTGCTCGACTGAGGCGGTCGGCGTGACGGGCCTGGCCACCCCCACCGCCGAGGGGTCACTTCTCGCGGAGGGCTACCGCCGCGCCGCCCGGATCACGCGGCAGCACGGCACCACGTACTACTGGGGCGCCCGGCTGCTGCCGCCGGACCAGCGCAAGCACGTGTTCAGCGTGTACGGGCTCGCCCGCCTCGCCGACGACATCGTCGACGAGCCGCAGGCGCTGGGCGTGCGAGGCTCGGCGGGGGTCGCGGCCCGCCTCGACGCCTTGGAGGCCGACTTCGTGCGTGCCGTGGAGACCGGAGGCGACGAGGGGTCGGTCGACCCGGTGGTGCTGGCCGCGGCCGCCACGACCCGTGAGCGGGGGATTGACCTGGAGTGCTTCACCCGGTTCTTCGCCGCGATGCGGCAGGACCTGACCACGACCTCGTACGCCACGTGGGAGGACCTGCTCGGCTACATGGACGGCTCCGCCGCGGTGATCGGCGAGATGATGCTGCCGGTGCTCGACCCGCCCGACCGGGCCGGGGCGGTCGACGCGGCCCGTGCGCTGGGGTTGGCGTTCCAGCTGACGAACTTCCTGCGCGACGTGGGGGAGGACCTGGACCGGGGTCGGGTCTACGTGCCGGCCGAAGACCTCGACCACTTCGGTGTCGACCCGCACGCCGTGCGTGACCAGGCGGTGCGCGGTGCCGGGGTGGGGCAGGAGTGGCGCGCGCTGATGCGCTTCGAGATCGCCCGCAACCGCCGGCTCTACCGCGAGGCCGACGCGGGGCTCGCGGCGCTGCCGCTGGGAGCGCGCCGGTGCGTGACGACGGCGCGGCTGCTGTACGCCCGCATCCTCGACCGCATCGAGGACCGCGACCACGACGTGTTCACCGGACGCGCCCGCGTCGCCCGACGCCACAAGCTCGCCACCGCCGCGCGGGTGCTGCGCTCGCCCGACCCCGCCACCTTCGCCCAGAGGGCACAAAATCACGCCGAGAGGGCAGAAAGTCACGGCGCAACGTGGCCCGACGACGACGACGTCGTCCTCCTCGACGCGGCCGGCCACACGATCGGCACCGGCGCGAAGTCGGCCGTGCACCACGACGCGACACCGCTGCACCTGGCGTTCAGCTGCTACGTCGTCGACGCCGCCGGCCGGGTGCTGGTCACCACCCGGGCCCACGACAAGGCGAGCTTCCCGGGGGTGCTGACCAACTCCGTGTGCGGCCATCCGCGCCCCGGCGAGGACCTCGTCTCGGCCGTACGCCGCCGGGTGCACCACGAGCTCGGGCTCGAGGTCGAGCACGTACGCCTGGTGCTGCCCGAGTTCGCGTACGTCGCCCGCACCGACCACCTCGTCGAGCGCGAGACCTGCCCCGTCGTGGTGGCGACCGTCGCGCCCGGCGCCACCCTCGCGCCCCACCCGGCCGAGGTGGCCGACGTCGCGTGGTGGGAGTGGTCGCAGCTGCTCGACGCGGCCACCGATCCCGACTCCGGGCTCTCGACGTGGGCGCGGCTGCAGGTGCCGCAGCTGGCGGCGCTGGGCGCCGACCCGCGGACGTGGCCCGAGGCGTCGTACGCGCTGCTGCCCCCTGCCCTCCGCGACCTGGAGGCCGGCCGTGCCTGACCAGTGGCAGTACCTCGCCCTCATGGCAGCCTGCCTGCTCATCACGCTGCCGTTGGAGTTCTTCCCCGGCGTACGCGTCTGGCGCGCGCCACGTCGGCTCGCGGCGGCACTGCTGCCCGTGATCGCCGTGTTCGTGGTGTGGGACCTCATCGGCATCGCCCGCGAGCACTGGGACTTCAACCCTCGCTACGTCACCGGCCTCCAGCTGGGTCCGCTGCCGATCGAGGAGCTCGTCTTCTTCGTCGCGATCCCGATCTGCACCGTGCTCACGTGGGAGGCGGTGGGCTCGATCCTGCGGCTGGTCGGGGGTGCACGAGGACGCGACCAGGCCCCCGATCGCGCCGAAGAGCAGGAGGGCGTGCGCTGATGGGGGAGTACACCTGGATGGCGCTGCTCTCGATGCCCGTCGTCGCGGTCATCGACCTCGTCGTGCTGCGTACGCGCGTGCTGCTGACCGCTCGCTATTGGCTCTCGATGACCATCGTGCTCGCGTTCATGGTGCTCGTCGACGGGTGGCTGACCAAGCTCAGCGCACCGATCGTGCTCTACGCCGACGAGGCCACCAGCGGGGTCCGGTTCCCGTGGGACATCCCGGTCGAGGACTTCGGATTCGGCATCTCGATGTGCACGTTGTCGCTCGCGCTGTGGGTCCGCGCGGGGCGTACGCGTGGTGTCGCTTAGGTCACCCTCAGGCCTCTGACCTGCGGCTTAGGGCAGCCTTCGCTTGCTGGAAAGCTGCGGCGAGCGGGTGCATGCTGGCGTCACCGTCAGCGATCCAGAAGGAATCCCATGCCCACCATGCAGCTGCCCATCGTCAGCACGTGCTCGATCTCCGGGTGCTCCTACAACCACGACCAGGACTGCCACGCCGGCGCCATCACCGTGCTCGGCGACACCGGCTGCGGCACCTACGTCGCCGAGGGCCGCGGCGCCGGCACCGAGGGCCGCGCGCAGGTCGGTGCCTGCCACCGCTCCGCGTGCACGCACAACGAGAACCTCGAGTGCGCCGCTCCGAAGGTCGAGATCGGCGCCGGCGGCGACACCGCCGACTGCCTCACCTTCACCGCCGCCTGAGACCTCCGCACCGCTGCGAACGCCGGTGTCGCCGCCGGCGCCCGATCGGGCAGCGGCCGGCGGCACCGGCGTCGTGCGTCACCACGAGGACTTCGTCATGCCCGGCAGCTCACCCCTGTGCGCCATCTCGCGCAGCCGGATGCGGGACAGGCCGACCTTGCGCACGTACCCCCGGGGTCGGCCGTCGACCTGGTCCCGGTTGCGTACGCGGGTGGGGCTGGCGTCGCGCGGCAGCTTCGACAGCGCCCGCACGGCCGCGGCGCGCTCCTGCGGTGTGTCGGCCGTACGCACCGCCTCCTTCAGCTCGGCGCGGCGCGCGGCGTAGCGCGCGACGACCTTCTTGCGCCGCTCGTTGGCGGCGATCTTCGACGTCTTGGCCATCTCAGCGCTCCTCGCGGAAATCGACGTGTCGGTGGATCGTCGGGTCGTACCTCCTCAGCGTGATCCGGTCGGGGTCGTGGCGGCGGTTCTTGCGGGTCACGTAGGTGAAGCCCGTGCCCGCGGTCGACCGCAGCTTGATGATGGGGCGGATGTCGGAGCCCCTTCCCTTGCCGGCCATCAGAGGCGCTCCCCTCGGGCGAGGAGGTCCGCAGCCACAGCGTCGATGCCGCGCTGGTCGACGGTCTTGATGCCACGGGCGCTCAGCGTGAGCGTGACGTGGCGGCGCAGGGTCGGCACCCAGTAGCGCTTGCGCTGGATGTTGACGTCGAAGCGCCGCTTCGTACGCCGGTGCGAGTGCGAGACGTGGTGGCCGAAGCCCGGCTGGGCCCCGGTGACCTGACAGACACGGGACATCCCACTCACCGCTGCCTGGTCTTGAGCCGCGGGTTCAACTTGTTGATGACGTACGTGCGCCCCCGCCGGCGCACGACCTGCGAGCCCGGCTGCCTCTTCACGTCACGAATTGAGTTGCGGACCTTCATCGGTCTCCTCCTGTCGGGGTGGAGCGGCCGGACCCGCCCGGCACGCTGGTGTAGGGGAGCAGCGCCATCTCTCGAGCGTTCTTGACCGCCCGGGTCACTGCGCGCTGCTGTTGCGGGCTCAGCCCGGTGACGCGACGCGACCGGATCTTGCCGCGGTCGGAGATGAACTGCCGGAGCAGCGAGACGTCCTTGTAGTCGACCGACGTCACGCCCGGCGCCAGCAGCGGTTGGCGTGGCTTGCGGACGACTCGCGGGCCGCCCGTACGCCCCCGCGGGCTCATCGGTCGCCCCGGTTCACGCTGCCGTCGGTGCGGTAGGGCGACGGGTCGAGATGACCGCGCTGCACCGCGCGGATCAGACGCCGCGGCACGCGGTAGGACCGCCCCTCGACGGTGATCGGCACGAGGTCGGGGGCGGTCGCCTTCCACTGCGAGCGGCGGTGGCGGGTGTTGCTGCGGGACATGCGGCGCTTGGGTACGGCCACGGAGTCCTCCTGTCTGTCGTTGGTTGAGGAGCCGAGGAACGAGGCGTCTCGAAACCCGGTGGGCGACGTGGCGAGATCTCAGGCCGCGTCGCGGATGTCGCCGAGCCACGGCTCGAGGCCGTCCTCGACGACGTGCCAGTACGACGCCGGCAGCGCCGACTCGCCCGGGGTGAGCAGCAGGTCTGCGAACGCCTCGCGCAGCTGTGCCGGCGGGGACCCCAGCCCGGTGACCAGCAGCCGCGTCTGCGGCGTACGACGGCCCCACGGGCGCCAGGCCCCGATGCTGAGCTGGCCCCCGGAACCGGCCCACTCGAGCATGTCGCCGGGCCGGGTCGGCACCCAGAAGCAGCCGCGGGAGCGGAACGGGCCGCCACCCAGCCGCTCGATGTCCTCCAGCAGCCGCTCGTGGTGGAACGCCCGCGGCGAGCACAGGTCCAGGCGCCAGGCCCTGCCGCCGACGAGGGTGGCGGGCGGTGCCTCCAACGGTGGGTCTGCCCAGGCGCGGGAGGCGAGGGGGGAGTGCTTCGCCGCGGCCAGCCGTGGTGCGTCGAGCTGCTCGACGCCGATGAGCACCTCGGCGTCGTGGCGCGCGAGGGCGGTGAGCAGGTCGCGTACGGACTCGCGCCCGGGACCGGGGTCGTGGTCGACCACGACGACGTCGGCGCGTTCGACCTGCGCGCAGGCGACCTCGCCGACACCACGGTCGTCGTCGGGCCCGGTGTGCACGTCGCGCTCGCGGAGCAGGGCGTCACCGAGCAGGTCGCGCGGCACGTCCCCGGCGCTGAGGGCTGCGATGACCGAGGCGATCCTCAGGCGACGGGCCAGGCGGGTGTCACGGGCGATGACGTGGGTGAGCTGCTCGGCCCCGGTGCCGGTGGGCAGCGCGGAGACGATCGTCTGCCAGCGACCGTCGGTGGCCAGTCGGTCGAGCGTGGGCACGACGTCCTCGCGCAGGGCGCAGGAGGTGCAGGCGTGCTCGAGCTGGACGTGCTCGGTCTCGAGCAGGCCCGTGGCGTCGCTGACGGTGCGGGTGAGCACCTGGGCGTACGGGTCGATGCGATGGCGCACGAGGACCGCGCCGGGGAGGTCCCAGCCCAGCGAGACCATCGTGGAGTCCAGCGCGATCGGCTCGACGCCGGTGACGACGAGCAGGGGCGTCCTCATGACGCGGACCCTCCGGCGGCGCGCGCGGCGCCGGCGTAGCGACGCCTGAACTTCTCCACCCGGCCCTCGGTGTCGAGGGTGCGCGAGGTGCCGGTCCAGAACGGGTGGGAGTCGCTGGAGATGTCGACGTCGACGACCGGCACGGGAGTGCCGTCGACCTCGACGGTCTCGGTCGGGCGTGGGCTGTCGGCCAGCGTCGAGCGCGTCAGGAAGAGCTTGCCGGTCGAGCGGTCGCGGAAGGCGACGACGCCGTAGGCGGGGTGGATGTCGGGTTGCATGAGAACTCCTTGCTCTGAGAACGGTTCTCAACTTAGCATTGGTCGAGAACCGTTCTCAACTGATGAGGAGCAGACATGGGGCCGATCGCCGCGGTGATGGTGTGCGAGCACGGCGACTGCGCCCACGGGAGCAGTGACGTGGTCGAGGCGCTGCGGCCGCTCGTGGTGCGTACGCCCCGGGCGATGCTCGTGCGCACCGCCTGCCTGCACCCGGACGGTGGCTGCGGCCTCGACGAGGGTGGGGCAGGGAGCTGCTGGGTGCGGATGCAGCAGTGCACGGGCGACCTGCGACCGATGGGTGCGTCGACGGCGGTGCAGGGGGCGGTCGCGGCGACCTATCGCGAGGTGGAGCGGTGGCTGGACCGCGCCTGAGGTGGACGACCCGGGCCGGCGGAGGCGGGCTCGGTCGGCCAGCACGCTGACAGCACCACTGTCATGGTTGGGTGTCGTCATGGCTGACCTGCGTACGCGTCTGTCCCGCGCCGCCTCCACGGCGCGCACCCTCGCTCCGGTGCTCGCGCGCACGGCGCGCGACACCGCGGAGGACCTGGTGGGGAGAGTCCGTCCTCCCGCAGCCGACGACGGCGGGGCGACGGTGGAGGTGCCCGAGCCCTCCGGCACCGAGGACTTCGCGCGCCGGGTCCACGCCGTGCGCGAGGTGCCCGGCTCCGTCGAAGACACCGTGGCGCTGGTCTGCGACCTCGACCGCTGGCACGAGTGGCTGACGCTGCACCTGTCGTGGCGCGGTGAGCGGCCCTCGACGTTGAGCGCGGAGACGACCGGCGAGCAGTTCACCCAGCAGATCTCCCTGATGGACATCCCCGCCCAGGCCCGGTGGACCGTCGCCCGCGTCGGCACCGGTGACCACGCGGGCTTCGAGCTGCGCGGCACCGGCCCGATGGGCATCACGGTCGGACTGTGGGCCACGGTCGTGCCCGCCGGCTCCGGGGCGGCCGTCCGCCTGGACGGGGCGTTGGACGGCCCACCCGTACGCGGCCCCGTGGGACTCACCGCCCTCCGCAGCGTGGAGACCGCGGCACGCGAGTCCCTCGACCTGCTCGCCGGGCTGTTGGGTGGTGGCGCGTCGGCGCGCATCGCGGACGAGCCCGTACGCCACGAGGCCACCGGCCGCATGCTCGACCCGTCGACACCGGTGGTGGTCGGCGTCGGGCAGGCCGTACGCCGCCCCGGCCAGGACGACCCGGTCGAACCCATCGTCCTCGCCGAGAGGGCACTTCGCGCGGCGGCCGCCGACGCCGCCCCCGCCGCCGTGGACGCCGACGCCCTGCTGGGTCGGGCGGACGCGGTGTACGCCGTGCCGTCGGCGTCCTGGACCTACGCCGACCAGGCCGGACTCACCGCCGCACGCGTCGGCGCGTTCGACGTCGGATCCGATGAGGAGTCGCGGCCCGAGACGGTGCAGACCTCCCCGTACGGCGGCGACGGCGGCCAGCTCGCGCTGAACGACGCGGCGCAGCAGATCGTCGACGGCCGCGCCCACGTGGTGCTCGTCAGCGGCGCCGAGGCGGGCGCCGCGATCGCCGCGATCCAGGCGGAGGGCCGCGACCCCGACTGGACCCAGGGTTCACCCGACGGAGCCACCGGACCCGACCGTGTCATCGGCGTCGACAAGCAGGCCAACAACGAGGCGGAGACCTCGGTCGGGTTGGGCGCGCCGATCTACATGTACGCGCTCATGGAGTCCGCGCTGCGCCGCGCCTCCGGCCTCTCCGCCGCCGAGCACACCTCCCGCATCGCCGGACTGTGGTCGCGGCTGGCGCGGACGGCGACGGTCAATCCGTACGCGTGGGACCGCTCGGGCCACACGCCCGGGGAGATCGCGGCGCCCACCGCCGACAACCGGATGGTCTCCGAGCCGTACACCAAGCTCATGTGCGCCAACCTGCAGGTCGACCTCGGCGCGGGCGTGATCCTCACCAGCGTCGCGGCGGCGCAGGCGCTGGGCATCGACCAGTCGCGCTGGGTGTTCCTGCACGCGGGGGCGTCCGCGGTCGACGAGTGGTTCGTCTCCGAGCGGGCGTCGCTGACCGAGTCGCCCGCGATCGCCGCGGCCGGTGCCGCGGCGCTGGCGCACGCGGGCGTCACGGCGCAGGACCTGGGGCCGGTCGACCTCTACTCCTGCTTCCCCTCGGCCGTGCAGATCGGCGCCGCGGCGCTGGGGCTGCCGATCGACGACCCCGACCGGCCGTTGAGCGTGACGGGCGGGCTGACGTTCGCCGGCGGGCCGGGCAACGCGTACGGCCTGCACGGCGTCGCCACGATGGTGCCGATGCTGCGGCATCGGCCCGAGGAGTTCGGGCTCACGACGTCGCTCGGCTGGTACGCCACCAAGCACGCCCTCGGCGTCTGGTCGGCGAGCCCTCCGGAGAAGGCGTACGCGAACCTCCACCCGATGGTCGACCGCCCCGCCCCCCGGCCGGTGTCGGTGGACCCGGACGTGCTCGACCAGGAGGGGAGCGTCGTCGAGGCCGTGACCGTCGCCCATGCCCGCGACGGGTCGGTCGAGGGGGCGATCGTCTCGGTGATCACCGCCGACGGCACGCGGGTGCTGCTGCGCCGCGAGACGGCGAAGGGCATCGAGCCGGGGGAGCGCACCCTCCCCGCACCTCCCGAGCCCCCGCTCCGGGTCACCCGCGCCGGCGCCGACGGCGAGATCGCGATCCTGACCCTCAACCGCCCCGCCAAGCGCAACGCCGTCGACCGGCGGATGGCGCTGATGCTCGAGCGTGCCGTCGACGACGCCGAGGCCGACGCGTCCGTCCGCGTCATCGTCCTGACCGGCATGGGCGACCACTTCTGCGCGGGCATGGACCTCTCCGGGGCCAACCGGGGCGAGGTGCCCGTCACCGACCGCCGCGGCCCGCTCGGCCTCGCGGCCGAGCCGCCGACGAAGCCGACGATCGCCGCGGTCGAGGGGTCCGCGCTCGCGGGCGGCTTCGAGCTGGTGCTGTGCGCGGACCTGGTGGTAGCGGGGGAAACCGCCACGTTCGGGCTGCCCGAGGCCAAGCGCGGTCTGCTGGCGGCGGCGGGCGGCCTGCTGCGTACGTCGCTGCGCCTCCCACGTCCTGTCGCGCTGGAGCTGGCGATGACCGGGGACCCGCTGCCTGCCTCCCGGCTCCACGACCTCGGCCTGGTCAACCGCGTCGTCGACGACGGCGCGGCGCTCGACGCCGCGCTCGAGCTGGCCGCGACGGTCGCTGCGAACGCACCCCTGTCCGTCCGCGTCGGCAAGCAGATCGTCGACGAGGCCCCCGGCTGGGTGAGCCTCGACGACGAGGAGGCCTTCGAGAAGCAGAGCCAGATGGCGAGCCCGGTCATCCTCAGCGACGACGCGAAGGAGGGCGTGGCCGCGTGCGCCGAGAAGCGTCAGCCGACCTGGACCGGTCGCTGACCCTCAGGTGCGTGCGGCCCGCACGACGGCACCGAGTAGGGCGCGCGTCACCAGGCCGACCGGGACGCGCTCGATCAGCGGCAGCCGCGGCCGGTACCGCAGCGTGTAGTCGATGCGGGTCCCGCCCGTGCCCTCGGTGAGCACGACCTCGCCGGAGTAGTCGCGGAAGGGGACACCGGAGACGGCGGCGTACCCGAAGCGGTGCGGCGCGTCGAAGGTGACGACCTCCTCCACGATCGCGGGGGCGGGGCCGGGCATCGCGATGCGGCGTACGGCACCGACGCCATTGCGCATCGGCTTGCCGTCCTCCAGCAGCGTGACGCTCACGCCCGGTCCCCACGAGGACATGCCCTCGTGGTCGGTCAGCACCGACCAGACATGGTCGATCGACGCGGACACCGTCGCCGAGGCGGTCGTGGCGCGGAGGCGGGAGGGGTCGGGCTGGGACATGGAGGCTCCTGGGGCTCGATCGATCGGAAGACATCATGCGACTCGCGCGGCTGCGACGGCAGCCTCGCACGGTCTGCCGTGTCCGTGCCCGAGTGCGTGGCCTCACGTGACGCGACAACCGACACTGTGTCGTGCAATGGTTCTAGCTGCGTACATAAGTGAAAGTATTAGTCACGCACAGTTTCACTTGAAGGAGGAGGCATGACGTCTCGACTCAGGTGGCCTGCGGTCACGAAGCAGACCGTGCCTTGGCAGACGAACCCTGATCAGCGCGGCCTCGGTGGGCGACGCCCGAATCGTGCGGATCGCGAGCTGTCCCAGATCATTGTCGAGGTGCCTCCTCAGATCGAGCCTGCCCGCGTGCACCTTCCGTCGGACCTTGCAGAGCTGTGCCGAGAGGTCGAGGCGGACGTGGTGCGGCTCGACAGTCGAGAGGGTCAGACGCTGTCGGGCCTGGGCTCTTTCCTGGTGCGCAGCGAGTCCGTCGCCTCCTCGCGTATCGAGCAGGTGTACGCCGACCTCGACGAGGTCGCGCGGGCGTCCGTCGACGCGGACGCGTCAGACGCGGCACGCACCACAGCAGCGGCTTCGGCCGCCATGCTGACGCTGCTGTCGGCTGTCGCACCGGGGCGACCCCTCACCGAGACCCTCCTTCTGGAGGGCCACCGTGCTCTCATGGCGGACGATCGGCTCGAGGGTACGTACGCCGGCCGCTATCGCGACATGCAGAACTGGGTGGGCGGCAGCGACTTCTCCCCGAGGGGGGCGGCGCACGTGCCTCCGCCTCCCGAGCGCGTGGCCGGCCTGATGACGGACGTGATCGCCTTCGCTGCGCGATCTGACGTCCCGCCGTTGGCCCAGGCAGCGCTGACCCACGGACAGTTCGAGGCGATCCACCCGTTCACCGACGGCAACGGTCGGATCGGCCGTGCCGTGATCGCCATGGTGCTGCGCTCTCGAGGGACGGCGACGTCGGTGGTCATCCCCTCGGCGTCAGCGATGCTGGCAGACGTCGACAGGTACTTCTCCGCGCTCGCGGCGTATCGAGCGGGTGACGCGGGTGTGCTCGTGCGGTACCTGGCGGAGTGCACCGCGCATGCGACGGCCGAGGCCGCCGTGTCCGCGACCAACCTCCGCCGGTTGGGACACGAGTGGGTCGAGCGCGTACGCCCCCGAGCGCGCTCGTCAGCCGCAGCGCTCGTCGAGGGGCTGCTCGTGAGGCCCGTGCTCGACATCGCGGCCGCTGGAGAACTCACCGGATCGACGCCTGCGCGCACGTACGAAGCGCTCGATCGACTGGTCGAGCACGACATTCTGCGCGAGGTGACCGGTCGAGCGAAGAACCGGGTCTGGGTCGCCGGGGAGGTCATGACGGAGATCGCCGATCTCGATGAGCGCATCGGCCGGCGCATGTCTCCAGGCAGCGCGTGGCGGTAGCGCGCCGACGGAGGTCGACAGCGTAGAACGAGCGTCCCGAAACCCTCGGCGGTTGAGGAGCGAGGAACGAGCGTCTCGAAACCACCCGTCAGCCGCGCGCGACCCAGTCCTTCCGGGCGGTGCGCCCCACGTGCGCGACGTCGCTGTCGCCCCCGCCACCGACCTCGGTGAGCGCGGCGTACCGGATCGCGCCGTAGTCGCCACCCGCGAGGCAGGTCGAGGGCAGCACCATGCGGGCGAGACGGTCGTCGTCGCTCCAGGTGACGCGGTAGCCCGGGCACTCCACGGCGGGCGGCTCCTCCGGCTCGCCGTCGCCGTTGAACTCGGCGTCGGTGAACGCGCCGCGCACCACGGAGTCCTCGTCGATGGGTCGGTTGCGGCGCTGGCTGACGAGGCGTACGCCCTCCCCGCCACGGGGGTCGATGCTGACGATGAGGAAGCCCTTGACCGAGCGCGCGAAGCGGGTGAGCACGACGACCGACCGGTCGCGGTTGCGCACGGTCACGCCGGTGATGTCCATGGGGCGTACGTTCGGTGCGCTCGAGGCGTCCCCGACCCGGTCGCGCGCAGAGTCGGTCGCCGCCGAGGCGGGGGAGAGCACGGCTCCGCCGAGCGCCAGGCCGGCAGTGGTGACCAGCGCGGCAGTCGTACGGGCGGCGGAGATCCTCGCGGTATCGGTCATGAGCTGAAGGTAGACCTGTGGCGCGGCCGCGTCGAGAGGTCAGGGCCGCGGGTCCGCCGGCGGTGTCGGCTCCGGCGGGATGGTCGGCGGGTCCTCATCCAGGATCGAGGGCCGTTCGGGCGGGCACGTCGGGCCGGTGGGCTGGGTGGGCTGCTGGTTCCCGCGCGACGGGCCGTTGTTACCGCCGCCGTTGCCCTGACCGTTCCCGTTGCCCCCAGGCTGATCCGGGGACGGCGCCGGAGCCGGCGGCTGCTGCCGGCACTCCACGACCGCGGCGTCATAGCGTCGCTGCGCGCGCCGCTGATCGATGAAGAACTGCTTGCGCGCCTCGATGGCGGCCTCGCGGGCGGCGAGCGCGGAGGCGTACGCGTCCCGCTCCGCCTGGATCTCCGCCCACGCTGCGGCGACGGCCGAGGCGTCCTCGACGTACGCGAGATAGGCCGGCGCCTGGGACTCGTAGGCGTCGTAGGCCTCCCAGTAGTCCGCCTGCTCCTCCTGCCACGTCCGCCACTGCTGGCGCAGCGAGCGCTGCACCTCGGCGCGGCGCTCGAGGTAGATCCGCTCGGCCCGCTCGGCGTCGAAGCGCGGGGCGGCCTGACCGGTGAAGTCCCACCCGCAGCCGGGTCCGACCGGGTCCGGCACGGGCTCGCCGGCCTTGGCCTGCTCAGGGGCGGGCTCGGGCGCGGTCGGCAGCGCGGGGCGGACGACCTCGCTCGGCAGCGACGCCGGGAAGATCGGCGCGGCGGGCGGGTAGGGACGGTACGGTTGCTCGGGCAGCCCCAGGTCGGGCCCGGGGATCGGGATCGTCGGCGCGGTGGTCATCTCCTCCGCGGTCTCCCAGCCCGCCGGCACGTCCAGGCGTACGACGTGGAAGTCTCGACGACCCTCATAGCGCCCGGGCTCCAGGTGCGGTGAGCGCACCGATGCGTTCACGGGCGCCCGCTGGGCGGCGCAGGTCGTGGCGAGCAGCGCGCGGAGGCGCTTGTCGTACGCGTTCGCCCAGGGGGTGACGGCGTCCAGGGAGCCCGGCCCGCCGGACTGCTGGAACGCCATCGACACCAGTACGTCCCCGCGCCGCCACACCAGGGTGGAGAGGTCGGAGGAGGCGAAGCCGAACGACTCGACCCCCACCTCGGGGGCCGAGGTCTCGTACGTCGACGCGCACGACGACACCGCACCCGACAGCTGGGCGAGTGCCAGCCCGCCGCCCCCGGCGCCGTACGCGCGCACCGAGACCGAGACGGTGCCCGCGACGTCGGTGGGGAGCGGACCGGTCGAGGCCACCCAGCTGCGCGAGCGTCCGACCATGGCGGTCGGCTTGTCCGGCGGGCTGCACCCGAAGGCAAGGCCGATGTCGGAGACACCCGTCGAGGACGACGTCTCCCGCCACGGCTTCCTGGCGAGCGCCCGGGGGGTGAACGCGGCGGCCTGGCGTACGACCTCCTCCGCGGGGGTCGACCCCTCCGGCACGGTGAGCGTGGGGGACGGTCGGCCGCTCCGGCGCCGCCGCGGTCGGACGGGTTTGACCCGAGCCGTCGTCGTCCCACAGGGTCATCCACGGGTACGCCTGCGCCATCGCCGTGAACGCCACGACGTTGAGCACGAGGATGATGCCGACCAGTCCCGCGGCGAGCGTCAACCAGCCGCGACGCGTCAGACGCACCGGCAGGCGTCCGCGGGGGGAGGGGTCGACGTCGCTCACGTCGGCATTCTCCGTCATGGACCCACACGACCACAGGTGAACAACGTCCCATTCGACCGTCCTTGACCGGATCGTTCAGCCGGTCGGCACACTGGAGGTCTGATGTCCGCTCGCTTCCCCTCCTCCGACGACTACACCGACGCCTCCGCCGACGAGGTGCTCGGCTGGTCGGCGACCCGCGAGGCGCCCCCCGAGGCGCCCGGGGCGAAGAAGCGCGCGGCGGCGGCGATGCTCGCGTTGTGCACCTTCATGGGGCTGCTGCTGGCGCTGACCACGGCGCCGCTGAGCGGGGCGGGTGCGATCACGGTGCGCGAGGGCACGGAGTACTGGGAGGACCTGCCCGCCGTGCTCCCCGACCAGCCGCTGCCGCGTCGCTCGGTGATCCTCGCGGCCGACGGCAGCCGGATCGGGGAGTTCTACTCCGAGAACAGGGTGCTGGTGCCGCTGAGCCAGGTGCCCGAGCACGTGCAGGACGCGCTGCTCGCGATCGAGGACGCGCGCTACTACGACCACCACGGCGTCGACCTGCGCGGCACCGTGCGGGCGGCGGCCAACAATGTGCTCACCGACAGCGTCCAGGGCGGCTCGACGATCACGCAGCAGTACGTCAAGCAGGTGCTCTTCAACGCCGCCACCGACGAGGCGGAGCGTGACGAGGTCACCTCGCAGTCCTCCTACCTGCGCAAGCTGCGCGAGGCGCGGCTGGCCACGGCGCTGGAGGACCGGCTGACCAAGCAGCAGATCCTCGAGGGCTACCTCAACATCGCCTACTTCGGCGACGGGGCGTACGGGATCGGTGCCGCGGCGCGGCACTACTTCGGCGTCGGCGTCTCCGAGCTGACCGTCGAGCAGGGCGCGCTGCTGGCGGGCATCGTGCGCAACCCCTCGGCGTACGACCCGACGGACAACCCCGACGAGGCGGTGACGCGGCGCAACGTCGTGCTGACCCGGATGAACGAGCTCGGCGACCTCGACGACGCCGAGCTGCAGACGGCGCTGGAGGCGCCGCTGCGCCTGGACGTGACCGAGCCGGACAACGGCTGCACGGACGCGCGCTACCCGTTCTTCTGCCAGTGGGTCTACCAGCAGCTGCAGGACGACCCGGCCTTCGGCAAGACCCCGGCGGCACGCGAGCGGCTGCTCTACCAGGGCGGTCTCACGGTGCGTACGTCGCTGGACCCGAAGGCCCAGCGGCTCGCGCAGCGGTCGGTCGACGACGCGCTGGGGCGCGACAACCGGGTCGCCGCGGCGAGCGTGACGGTGGAGCCGGGCACGGGCGAGGTGGTCGCGATGGCGACGAACCGCACGTTCGGGCAGAACGCCCGGCGCAACCAGACCGAGGTGCTGCTGCCGGTGGTGCCGGCGTTCCAGCCGGGGTCGAACATGAAGCCCTTCACGCTGGCGGCGGCGCTGGAGGAGGGCTATGACCTCTCGACGGTCTACAACGCGCCGGCGGCGTACGCGCCCTCGGGCTTCAACTATCCGCCGGGCGGCTTCAAGAACTCGGGGTCGGCAGCGTCGGGGCCGCTGACCGCGGCGCAGGCGGTGTGGCGCTCGTCGAACACGTTTTTCGTGCACCTGGAGACCCAGGTCGGGGTGCTCGACGTGGCGGACATGGCGGAGCGGCTGGGCATCACGAGCCTGCCGCGCACGGGGGAGCGGGCGATCGGTCCGGCGGACGCGGCGCTGACGCTGGGGGTGTACGAGGTCTCGCCGTTGGAGCTGGCGGGGGCGTACGCGACGTTCGCGGCGAGCGGGGTGCACTGCATCCCGCACGGGATCGTGTCGGTGACGGTCAACGACGACGAGGCGTTGCCGGTGCCGGACCCGGAGTGCCGTCAGGCGATCCCGGCGGGGGTGGCGGACACGATGGCCTCGATCATGCAGGGCACGATCGATGGGCCGGACCCGGCGCGTACGGCCGCGGCGTTGTCGTTGGGTCGGCCGGCGGGTGGCAAGACGGGGACGACGCAGAACAACGCGGCGGTGTGGTTCTCAGGCTTCACGCCGCAGTACGCGACGAGCGTGTGGGTGGGGGACCCGCGGGGCGGCTTCGCCTATCCGTTGCAGAACTTCACGGCGTACGGGCAGTTCGTGTCGCGGGCGTACGGGTCGACCGTGGCGGGTCCGATCTGGCAGCGGATCATGCTGGGCATCCATGAGGGGTTGCCGGTGAAGCAGTTCGCGCCGCCGGATGCGAACACCGGTGACGGGTACGCCGAGACGATGCCGGACGTGCGGGGGTTGACCCCGGAGCGGGCGTTGGCGGTGCTGCAGGACGCGCAGTTCGACGTGGCGGTCGCGCGGAGGACGGCGGAGCCGAACCGGTTGCTGGTGCCCGGTCGGGTGGCCTCGACGCGGCCGGCGGCGGGTGCGTCGGTGGCGTTGCACGAGCGGGTGGTGCTGACGTTGACGGACGGGTCGCGTACGCAATGGCGGGTCAAGAACCCGGACTGGACGATCGAGCCGGAGGGTGAGGTGCCGGGTGGTGAGCCGGTGGGGCCTGCGCCGGGCACGAATGCTGACAGGGGTGGCGGGGTCGTCTCGAACCGTCGCTGACCGCGCCGGTTGAGGAGGCGACGAAGGAGCCGTCTCGAAACCAAGGCCCCCGTCGGTCGAGGAGCCAGCCGCTAGGCGAGCGTCCCGAAACCACGCCGGTGGTCGAGGTGCGAGCGGCTACGCGAGCCGCGAGACCCCGTGACGCCCCGGGAATGTTTCGTTGCCCTGATGCTTTGAACTCGAAGCAACTGCGGAAGCCTCAACCGGAGACCGACGCAGCCACACGAGAGCGAGCAACGACATGTTGGCAATGCGATTCCACGAGCACGGCGGTCCCGAGGTCCTCATCCTCGACGAGGTGAGCAACCCCGAGCCAGGCCCCGGTCAGGTGCGGGTCCGGGTGGCGGCGACCTCGTTCAACGCCGTGGACGGCAACATCCGGGCCGGCTTCATGACCGGGCCGTTCCCGGTCGAGCTGCCCCACACCCCGGGCTCGGACGTCTCCGGCGTCGTCGACGCCGTCGGCGACGGGGTCTCCGGTCACTCGGTCGGCGACCGGGTCGTCGGGTTTCTGCCCATGACGGAGCCCGGTGCGTCGGCTGAGTACGTGCTCGCTCCCGCCGAGGTGCTGACCGCGGCGCCGTCGAGCATTCCGCTGGTCAACGCGGCAGCGCTGCCGCTTGTGGGGCTGACGGCGTACCAGGCGCTCTTCACCCACGCTGGCCTCGTCTCTGGCCAGCGGATCCTCATCACGGGCGCCGGGGGAGCGGTCGGGGCGTACGCGGTGCAGCTGGCGAAGGCGGCCGGTGCGTACGTCATCGCCACCGCGAGCTCGCGCAGCAGTGAGCTCGTGCGGGAGCGCGGGGCGGACGAGGTGCTCGACCTCTCCGTCGACGTGGTTGAGGCGATCTCGGAGCCGGTCGACGCGGTACTGAACCTGGCTCCGCTGGAGCCCGAGGCGTACGCCGCACTCACGGCGGTGGTGCGCGACGGAGGCGTGGTCGTCGGGACGACGGTGTGGATGCCGGCGCCGACGGACGAGGCGCGGGGTGTGCGTGGGGTCGACGTGTACGTCGAGTCGCGCGCTGACCAGCTGGCCGATCTCGTCGGTCGTGTCGACCGAGGCGAGCTGGTCGTCGACGTCGCGCAGCGGGTGGCGTACGAGGAGTCGGTGTCGGTGCACCGCGCGGCGAGCGAGGGCGGACTGCCGGCCGGCAAGACCGTCATCGTGGTCGAGCCCGAGCTGCGCTGAAGCCGCCGCGGGCCGGTCGCGTCCCGGCTGATGACTAGCATCGCCGCTGTGGTGGATGAGCCCAACGCGACCGGCCGAGCGGGCGCGGGGCTGACCGATGCGCAGCTCGGCACCTACTTCTCGCTGATCGAGGTCGTCAGCCTGCTGCGGCACGCGGTGGAGGAGCAGCTGAGGGACGCGGGCGGCCTGAGCTACGTGCAGTTCCAGCTGCTCGCGACGCTCGGGGACGCGGCGGACGGCCACTTGCGCATGACCGACCTCGCCGACGGTGTCGTCTACAGCCGGAGCGGACTGACTTACCAAGTCGGATTGCTGGAGAAGCGCGGGCTGGCCGTGCGGGGGGCGAGCCCCGAGGACGAGCGGACGGTCACGGTGAGCCTGACCGACGCGGGGCGGGAGGTGCTTGCGACGGTGTTCCCGGGGCACATCGAGGTCGTACGTCGGCTGCTGTTCACGGCGTTGAGCGAGGCACAGACCGAGCAGCTGGGCGGGTTGCTGGCGCCGGTGCGCGAGCAGATGCGGGCCGAGCCGCCGAGATCGGCGGGGGAGAGGCGCGGTCGGCGCTGAGCCCGTCGGCTCTGATGTGCAGCGCTCCTGCCCGGTGCTAACAGATTCCAATTTCTCCACGTCGGGCATCTTGGTGTCCCGGGTAAGGGCGTCCGCGCGAGCGCGGTCGGACCGACGGTGTGCTCGAGGTCGAATCGTGACCGCTGAGAGAACACTGCTGACGCAGGACGGCGGTCGAGGTGCCATGCCACGTGGCAGCGCCGCTAAGTGAAGTCGCCGTTGAGCAAGGTCGATCAGCTGGGACGTCCGCTGGCCGCTCGTGAGGCCAGGGACTCGACACGGTTGTCGCACGCCTCGCGAAGTTCGGTTGCGCGCAGTGCCCCCAACGCAGTCATGACGACCTGGTCGCCGGCCCTTCTGATCAGCCCGAGAGAGCCGAGGCGGCGCTCGGCCCGCGCCACGACCTCGCGATGGAGGTCCAGCGAGGACGCCAGCTGTTCTGCGCTGAAGGGCACGACGGCGTCTTCGCCGTCCTGGCCGTAGAGCAAGGCGAGGAGGGACGCCTTGGCCAGGTAGTAGACCTCGAGTCCGTTGAGGCCGTCGGCCTGGAGGTGGGCGAGCGACAGCACCCGGTCCGGAGTCATCTCCTCACCTGCATCGTCGAGGTCGCAGGCGATGCGTAGGAGCCCTTCCATGACCGCGGGCGTCTCGCGGGCGGCTCCGGCCAGATGAGCCAGGAATTCATCGTCGAAGCCGTCCGACTTCTCCAAGGCGAACGACCGATCGACCCCGAGCCTGCATATGTCCGTCTCAGCGTACGGCTCGAGCGAGAGCGCCACGTCGAACCGGTCGATCAGAGTGTCGCCCAGCTCACGGGTGGAGTCGGTGGCAACTACGAGAGGGGTGGTACGTCCGTCGTCGAACAGCCCGATGACCTCCAAGGAGGACCGGTGGTCGCGCAGGTGGGCGCCGATCTCCTCGAGGAGCAGGACGTGCCCGTTCCTCCATGCGTCGATGACTGCGGCCTTCAGCGCCGATGGTCCCGCGTGAGGGGAGACCCAGACAACGTCGCGCTCGAGCTCCCGTGCCAGCACAAGAGCGATGCTGCGGCACCCGGCTCCGTGCATGCGAGCCTGGAGCAGGACGGACAGTGGACCGCCACCGCGGGCGCTGTGTGCGCGTGCGGCAAGCCGCAGGCGCTCCACGACGAAGTCCTGGCCAAGGACGTCGTCCCACTCGACCGGACCATGACGCCGGTCCAGGTCCATGGTCGCGACTACACGCACGGGTGGCGCCGCGTCGATCGCGTCGTCAGGCTTCTGCTCGCCGGCGGCGGCCGAGGAGATGCTGGCGACGATCCGGTCCGCCTGGCGGTCCTGGCCATGTCGGAAGAAGGCGTAGCCCGTGCCGAACGAGAGGGCGTCCTCGAAGGCACTGTCGTTGTCATGGAAAGCGTCCATGACCGATCACGGTAGGCCGAGATCGCGATATGAGGACCCTTTTGGCAGCGCGCGACGGCGTGCCGCGAGATGGTCCTATGAAGCGCTGTCAACGGGAACACGCGCGTCGCGTTCGGCGGCTCCCCGCGGCCCCCGGATGCTGCTGTCGGAGTCCATCCGCAGTCGCGCAGTCCGCGAAGAAGCATCGCCAGAGGTCGAGCGGCGTCTCCCGGCGGTTCCCGTGAATGCGTAGCAGCGCGTGGCTGCGGGCCCCAGAGCCGAGGCGAAGGAGCCGGAGAGGGAATCTGCGTCCGTAGGGCGCGTAGGGGTGACCGACGCATTGAATTCCGCGCTCGCAGTCGTCAGCTTGCCGACGGCCGGAGTTGTGCGGCTTCGAGCAGATGAGTCGTCTGGCGAGGTCAGGTCCCGGATGTCCGCTGGACTCAGAAGGAAGGGCGCCGTGGACGCGATCTGGTTGGTCGCCGGCCTCTTCACAGGCGCGCCTTCTGCTTCGTCCCTCACCGTGGTCGTGGCGCAGAGGAGTTGGGTCGGGGACGCACGAACGGCTGAGGGAGCGACGGCGGCACGCGAGCGAAAGACCGGTGCACCTGAACCCATTTTGCAGAACGTGATTGCGAGCCGGGAGCGAGTGTCGCGGCGGCTCGGACGCGGAACGACTGGATCAGTGGGCGTCGAGCTGAGAAGCTGCTCGCATGCACAAGTCCGACCTGCGGAGGTGCGTGCTCGAGGCCCTCGACGCTCTGGGCGGCTCAGGCACTGTCGTCGAGGTGTGCCGCGAGGTCTGGGATCGACATGAGCACGAGCTCCGTCAGTCCGGTGACCTGTTCTTCACGTGGCAGTACGACATCCGATGGGCGGCCCAGCAGCTGCGCGACGAGGGAAGTCTGCAGCCGTCCGGTAGGGGAAGGCAGAGCAGGTGGACGATGGCTCCAGGTCGAGTGCAGTAGACGACAGAACTCGAGGGCGGCCCGATCGACTTGCCGACGGTGCCGTGTGCCCTGAAGGCAGGCAGATGGGGATCGTGCGGAGCAACATGGGCGCGCAGGTCGACAGCTCGAGAACTTCGTCCCCTGAGCCGTCATCGGCCGAGGTGTCCGCTCGTCTGAGTCGACAGTCGCGCCAGGGAACGGCCCCTGAGATGGCGATACGGCGTCGACTTCATGGTGACGGACTCCGGTACCGGGTGGGCTGGCCGGTGCCGGGGCGGTCGCGACGCAGCATCGACATCGCTTTCACGCGAGTGCGCGTGGGAGTGTTCATCGATGGCTGCTTCTGGCACGGGTGCCCGGATCATGCGACCTCACCACGCGCCAACAGCGCCTGGTGGCGCGAGAAGTTGGACCGCAACAGGGCTCGAGATCGAGACACCAACGAGGCGATGTCCGAGGCCGGATGGGTCGCGTTGAGGTTCTGGGAGCACGAAGACTCCGACGAGGCGGCCGATCGAATCCGAGACGTCGTCCACAGCCGTCGGTGAGCCTGTCGGGGGCGTCCCCGATTTGGCTCTAGCCTGTCTGACGTGGCTGGCGAAGCGAAAGTGATCGACCTGTTCGCGGGTTGCGGCGGGCTGACTGCGGGCTTCGAGTCCACGGGCCTTTTCCAGTCGGTGGCCGCCGTCGAGTGGGACTTCGACGCAGCGGCAACGTACGCGCACAACTTCGGGGACCACGTCCACGTCGGCGACATCGCGGACTGGACGAGCGGTGCCATTCCGCACGGCGATGTCGTCGTCGGCGGGCCCCCGTGCCAAGGCTTCTCAGGCCTCGGCAAGCAGGATCCTGCGGACCCTCGCAACGCGATGTGGACGCATTACGTCGAGACGCTCGAGAGGGTCCGGCCAACGTTCTTCCTGCTCGAGAACGTCCCGCAGTTCCTCAAGTCCGGTGAGTTCTCGGATCTGACGCAGCTCGCCCGTCCCGGAGGGAAGTTGGGCGCCTACGAGCTGGAAATCCACCTGGTCAACGCGGCCGATCACGGCGTCGCCCAGGCACGCCGTCGAGCATTCGTAGTGGGCCGGCCCCGGGGGACCCGCGAGACCGGGATGCCCGCACCTCGGTCGCCTCGCGACCTCCGCGATGCGTTGGAGCCGACACTCGAGCCTGAAGTGACGCGCATCGATCTGCCGCAAAGCAAGGTCGAGTTCCGGGGCCGTCAGATCCCCGGTGCCTTCAAGCTTCGGCAGCTGCACGTCACCCGCACCAAGACCGAGCTCTCGCGACTTCGGTATGCCGCTATCCCTCCAGGTGGCAACAGATTCGACATCCCGGACGAGTTGCTCAGTCCGTGCTGGCGCAAGCACCGGTCAGGCTCCGGGGACGTCATGGGCCGGCTACGGTGGGATCGACCCGCCGTCACCATTCGCACCGAGTTCTTCAAGCCCGAGAAGGGGCGTTACCTTCACCCCGACGAGGACCGCCCGATCACCCACGCCGAAGCCGCTGTGATCCAGGGTTTCGCGGAGTCCTTCGAGTGGTGCGGCACCAAGGCATCGATAGCCCGTCAGATCGGGAACGCCGTACCACCTCCGTTGGCTCAGTCGTTCGCCCTGTGGCTCGGAGAGCGCCTGCTCTGACCCCACGGCGTGTACGTCGTCGCGAGCACGGACACTCCGCATACGGTCGATAGATGCAACGCGTGCATGGCCTCTCGCCAATCCGGGTCATCGACCTTTTCGCCGGAGCCGGTGGGCTCTCACAGGGTTTCACACAGTCGAGCGAGCGTTATCAGGTCGCCGCAGCTGTCGAGCTGGACAAAGCGGCCGCGGCCACGTGGGCGGCCAATCACGGTCACCAGATTTTCTGGGGATCCGTCGACGAGTGGCTCGACTCAGATTCGGTCCCATCGGCAGATGTGGTCGTCGGCGGACCCCCCTGCCAAGGGTTCTCGATGATCGGTCGACGCGACCCGTGCGACCAGCGAAACAGCCTGTGGCGGTCCTTGATTGACACAGTGCTTGCCTCGGGCGCCAAGGCGTTCGTGATTGAGAACGTCCCCGCCTTCCTGAAGTCACCTCAATTCGAAGCGTTGTTGAACGAAGTATTACAAGGAATGCTGGCCGGTTTTAGGCTCAGCCACGCCGTGCTGAATGCAGCCGACTTCGGCGTGGCTCAAACCAGGAAGCGAGCTTTCGTTGTCGGCGTGCGACGCGATCTCGCCGACGTAGCTATCCCTCGCCCGACCGGGCAGATCAGGGCCACCGTGAGAGACGCGATCGGCGACGTCCGCCCATTCGCAGCCCGACGGGGACTCCCCAGTGGACGGGTCCGTTTCGAGGATGAGTGGTTACCCGGCCCCTTCACTACACCGAACCTGCACATCGGTCGTGACTACTCACCGCTGTCCCGTGCCAGGTTCCGAGCGGTGCCGTACGGCGGAAGCCGGCTCGACCTCCCGGATCATTTGTCCATGGATTGCTGGCGGCAGCATCCCAGGAGTGCGACGGACAGCCTGGGTCGGCTGACCTGGGAGAAGCCCGCAGGCACGGTCCGCACCGAGTTCTTCAAGCCGGAAAAAGGACGTTTCCTTCACCCGACGCAGGACCGAGCGATGACCCACTTCGAGGCCGCTCGCTTCCAAGGCTTTCCCGACGACTACCGATTCGTCGGCGATCTCGCTGACATCGCCAGACAGATTGGCAACGCGGTCCCACCGCCACTGGCGCGGGCAGTGGCCGACTGTCTTCTACCGGTGTTCGGCCAGGTCAGGACTCCGATCGGGGGCTCAGAGTGATTCCTGATCCTGTTGAACTGTCGCTGGTCTCGACTACCGTCTGACCCATCGACGACGACGAGGCGATCAGGTGCCGCGTCGGGGACAAGGAGTCTCCCAGCAATGCAGAACGCGCTTGACGGATGGGTCACGGGCCACGAAGCCGATCTCGTCGGCGTGGTGGAAACTCAGACCAGGGTCTGCCTGGCGGTTTACGGGAAGGACGCCTCGCGCGTGGCGCAAGACGCAAGAAATGAGCGTCGGATCGCGCAAGGCGGCTATTCAACTCGTCAGCTGGAGGAGCTTATTCAGAACGCAGTGGACGCGACGCGCGGCTCGGGCTCCCGAGTCGAGGTGCTTTTGACAGAAGAGTGCCTCTACGTCGCGAACGACGGCGAGCCCTTCACCGAGGCTGGAGTGCGGGCCGTAATGGCCTCGGACATCTCAGCAAAAGAAGACGAGGAGATTGGCAAATTTGGTATCGGCTTCAAGTCCGTGCTTGCGGTTTCGGACAGTCCGCAAATCTTCAGCAAAAGCGTAAGCCTCGGCTTCGACGGCCAGTGGTCGCGCGACAGGTTGATTGCAGCTGGTTTTGAGGAGACGCACTACCCAGTCATGCGTCTGGGGCGAGTTCTCGACGCTGCTGAATGGGCGGCTAGGGATGCCGACCTAGCAGACCTGATGGCCTGGGCGTCGACAGTGATCCGTTTGCCGCTGATCGAAGGGGATCTAGCGCTCGATAGACGACTCGCATCATTTCCCGCCGAGTTTATTCTCTTCTCCGACCACGTGCTGCGTGCCCGGTTTCGTGGCCGCGGTCGCGAGAAGACCTTCAGGGGAGACTGGGACGTCACCAAGCGGGCGGCCTCTGACGGATTCGTCGAGCTCGTGGCGGATGGCAAGGTCAGCCGATGGAAGGTGTGCGGCGTAAAACACCAACCCTCTGATCTCGCCCTGACTGACGGTGGGCACGCAGCTTCGCGGGAGGTCGTCGAAGTCAAGTACGCACTCAGGGTGCCGCCCAAGGTTTCGCTTGGGCGCTTCTGGGCGTTCTTCCCTACGTTTGATGAAACGACTTTGGCCGGGGTCGTCAACGCTCCCTGGAAGCTGAGTGACGATCGCACCCATCTCTTGGAAGGGCCTTTCAATAAAGAGCTCCTAGCCCTACTCCCTTCTCTGGTCGGAGACGCCATCGGTGTGCTTGGTGGTTCCGACGCGCCAATGGCGGCACTCGACGCCATGCCCGCACGCGGCAAGGAGGACCGCAATTGGGTGGACGGCTACATCAACGAGCCAGTCATGCTCAAGCTCAGTGGTCAACCGTGCATACCAGATGGGCGCGGACAGCTTCGCCGGCCCATTGAGATCAAGTGGGTTCCTGATTTCAGTGAAGGTCCCGAAGCCAAGGAGTCGCTCGGCGATTGGCTCAAAGAGTGGGCGGAGTCGCCGGGGGCCCCGATCGAACAATGGTTGCACCCCGGGGCGTATGCGACTCCTGAGCGTCGGCACAAGATCCGCCGTCTGAAGCGCCTGAGTGGCGACGATGGGCGGGGCGCGGCAGACATTACGGAGTGGTTGGAAGCATTAGTTTCTAGCGGTAGCGCTGAGTCATCCCGAGCTGCCATAGCGCTCGCCGCTAAGATAGTTGGGGACAGAGAGAGCGGCCGACCCGGCGTCAGTCAGGCTTTCGCTGACGCCGCGCGAAAATCACGCATAATTCGATTGGAAGACGGCAGCTTCACGGCTCCTCGACGCGGGCGTGTGTTCGTGCGGAGCGGAGAATCCAAAAGGCAGGCTGACGTGGCCTATGTCGACCCAGCTCTTGCTAGCAGTGATGATGTCAAGCGGTCTCTGTCTGTTCTCGGTGTCAGGGTCATGGACCGTCGAGGGGAACTCGCCGCCCTTCTGGCGCGAACCCGGTCGGTAGACGCTGCTCGGAAGGGGGCCGTTTGGTCAGAGATTTGGCAGATCCTTCGGGAACTGCCAAGTGCCACCGCGATCACAGTCCTACAAGAGGAACTGGGCGATAACCTTTCTGAGCTCGTGTGGCTGCGAACTGCAGAGGGTCGATGGGCTACGCCTGAGCACGCACTCTTGCAGGGGCGCATCATTTCTGGCGCTGACCCGAAAGACCGTGCCTTTTTGATTGATCCCGTGTTTCACGCTGCCGACGAAGATTTGCTGCGTAAGGTGGGTGCCGTGGATGCTCCTACTCGGCGCTACACCGTAAGTGAAGAGCCGTGGGTCTCAGAGTACAAGGCTCAGCTTCGGGCCGCATTCATTGAGAATGCTCAGGGTCGTCCAGATCCAGGCAGTGTCATTGTCCGCGGGGTAGATCCGCTCTGGCCGCTAAGCATGATCGCGAAGCTCGGGGACGAAGGGCGTGCTAACGCTACAGAACACTTGATGACGCACGCGTCCGCCGAGCCCTGGACCGCGCGGCACAAGACTGTGAAGGCGCACAGGCCAATCCAGGGTCTGCATCCCGATATCTGGTTCATAAAGCGGCACGGAGTGCTGCGCACGTCTTTCGGTCTTACGCCGGTCAAGCACGCGATCGCCCCTGAGAGCGGGGTTGACTCTGACATATTTCCCGTGGCGAAGGCGACTTTCCAGAGCGCGCTTCTGGGTCTGAAAGCTTCTATCGATGACCTCACGTCGTCCGACTGGACGTGGATGAAGGCTCGCGTCGACCGTTGGCGGGATCCAGCAGACGAGCAGAGGCGGTACAACTTCTATGCCTGGTTTGCCTACTACAACGAGCCCACGGATCTACTCGTCCGCGTCGGCCGCGACAACCAGATGGCGGCCCCCAACGCCATCGGGGTCACACGGGACCGCGGTGTCTACGAGTCGATGCTGGAAGCGCACGTACCGGCCATGTTCGTCGAGGACTCCGAGGATGCAGATGACGTCGCCTACCTGATCGAGAAGTGGGGGTTGGTCGATGCCAAGCAGTTGCTGCAGGAGGAAGTTGTCGTCGAGACATCCGGCGAGGCCGGCTACCTGCTCGATCTCTTCCCGCCTCTGAAGGCGCACCTGAACGACGTGGAGGACCACGACCTGCGGTTGCAGCCTTGTAGTCGCATCGTGCGGATGGTGGCGACGCCCCGAGGACAGGCGGCGCGACCCATGAAGCACCGGCGGGACGGCGAAACCCTCTTCGTCACGGCCGCCTCTCCGGAGGGCCGTCTGCAGCAGGTTTCAGACGAGCTGCAGCTCGGGATGTCCAAGGCGCACATTGATGCCGTTTTCGCGGACATGGAGAAGAAGAAGGTCAATGCCACGCGGCGCGCCGTCCGCGACGCCGCGGACGACCTGGACCGCCTTGTTGCGGCGGTCGGCGAGCAACCGCTGCGTCGCTCCGTGCCGCGGCCCGCCCTCGATGCTCTCGAGAATGACGGTCCCTTGGATTCCCGTAGTGTCGCGAAACTGGCGTACTCGGTCCACGGTGTAGGCATTCTCAAGCAGCTTCGATCCGCGCTCGATGAAGCCGGTCTCGAGCCGCCCCGCGAGTGGTCCGGCCGGCGCACGACCCGTCAGTGGGTTGCTTCCTTGGGGTTCCCCCTGGACTGGGCGGGTTTCCCGTCCGCCGATCGTCCGGCTGTGGAACTAGTGGACGGTCCGGCCGTGCTTCCCCCGCTCCACGAGTATCAAGGGCAGGTCACGAGGCGGATCACTCACCTTCTCGAGGGAGGAGGACCCGACCGCGGCATGGTCTCGCTCCCCACGGGAGCAGGTAAGACCCGTGTGACTGTCGAAGCCCTGGTCCGCGCTTTCGCGGACGGCACACTCGACGAGTCCCGACCTCTGCTCTGGATCGCTCAAACCGATGAGCTGTGCGAGCAGGCAGCTGAGACGTGGGCCTACGTCTGGCGCGCAATAGGCCCGGGCAAGAGCTTGCGCTTGGGACGACTGTGGGCGAGCAACGAGGTGGCCGAAGAGCCAGGGACGCTGCAGATCGTCGTCGCGACGATCCAGAAGTTGAGCTCGGTGAAGGACCGCCCGGCGGACGACTACGACTGGCTGACCGATCCGTCCGTCGTCGTCATCGACGAGGCCCACACGTCCATCAGCTCCAGCTACACCCAGGTGCTCGAATGGACCCAACGGTCCACTCGAGGCCGTGACAAGGAGGCACGACGACCGCTGATCGGTCTCACGGCGACGCCGTTCAGGGGGATGTCGGAGGAGGAGACGGCGCGACTCGCCCGGCGATATGACAGCAACCGTCTCGACCGCAACGCCTTCCTCGACGATGACGACCCGTACGGCGAGTTGCAGGACCAGCAGATCCTGGCGACCGTGAGGCACGAGCTGCTCGATGGCGCGGACGTGCGCTTGTCGTCGAAGGACGTGGCGGAGATCGAAGAGTTCGGCCGGTTGCCGGCGGCCATCAGCGAGAAGCTGGGCGAGGACCTGAATCGCACGCAACGCGTGGTCGACTCGATAGCCCGGCTGCCCGAGGATTGGAGCGTGCTCGCGTTCGCCCCGTCGGTGGAGAACGCCCGTGTTATGGCGGCTCTGCTGACCAACGCGGGCGTGCAGGCCGTTTCGGTGTCCGCGAGCACCGAGCCAGCGGCTCGCAAGCACTACGTGGAAGAGTTCAAGGCTGGTCGCATCCGCGTGTTGACGAACTACAACGTGTTCACGCAAGGCTTCGACGCTCCGAAGGTCCGGGCGGTGTATGTGGCTCGTCCGACCTTCAGCCCCAACGTCTACCAGCAGATGATCGGCCGGGGGTTGCGCGGTCCGAGAAACGGTGGCTCCGAGGAGGTCCTGATCGTTAACGTCAAGGACAACCTCGACCAGTACGGTGATCGGCTCGCTTTCCAGGACTTCGAGTACCTGTGGGACCGCAAGCAGGGTGCCGGCGCGGAGAGCGATGTCTGATATCGACCTGGACAAGGAACAGATGCAGGTCGCCACGGCGGCGCCCGGCACCCGACAAGTAGTCATTGCCGGTCCTGGGAGCGGGAAGACGGAGGTCGTCGCGGCCCTCATCGAGAGCCTCGTCGACGACCACGACGTCGATCCCGACGACGGCATCGTGATCATCAGCTTCTCCAACGCCGCCGTCACTGCGGCACAAAGGCGGCTAGTCACTGCTGGCTTCACGACCGTGCGACCGCGCACGCTGGACTCCCTGGCGGCGGGCATTCTGGCCGACCTTGCGGCCGTCGACTGGGCACCTCTCGGCTTCGAGGACCGCATCCGCTTGGCGACCCGGCTCCTGTCTGAGGAGAACTGGGACGCCCTGGACGACATCGAACACCTGGTCGTCGATGAGATCCAGGACGTAGTCGGCACCCGCGCGCGATTTCTCTTGGCGTTGCTGGACAACCTGGACGACAGCGCGGGGTTCACCCTCCTGGGTGACCCGGCTCAGGCCATCTACGACTTTCAGCTTCGGGAGGCGGGTGACAAGCGTGACGCAGAACTGGGTTCCGATCGCTTCCTCGGCGAGGTTTTGGGCGACGCCGGGGTTCTCAGAGTCGTCCTCGAAGGTCAGTACCGCGCCAGGACACGCGAGGCTCGCGCAGCCGCCGACTTGCGGCATTACGTCGCCGAGTCGAGCAAGGCGCCCTACGCGGTAGAGGATTTCGAAGCCGACCTCATCCATGTCGGTGACGTCCAGCTGGCGGCATCTCTACTGCACGGTTGGGGTGGCGTCACGGCCTTCCTGGTCGAGAACAACGGTCAGGCGTTGCTGGTCGCAGACGAGTTGACCCGGTCGGGCATCGACGTGGAGCTGAGGCGGTCCGTGCACGAACAGCCGTTGCCGTCGTGGATCGCGCGCGAGCTCGCCGACAGCCCGGTCATCGGAGTGACACGCGAGGATTTTTTCAGGGCGTACGACGACGAGGAACTCGCTCAGGAACGGTGGCGCGCGCTTCGTGGCATCACCGGGGCTCGTGGCAGAGAGCTGGATCTGCGACGTCTCGTAGAGCGGTTGGGACAGCCCGGTGTTGCGTCGATGCTTCCTCCGGACTCAGGTGCGCCCCCCGTCGTGGTCTCGACGGTGCACCGCGCCAAAGGACTGGAGTTCGACAACGCCGTGCTCGTCCGTTTCCCGGACAAGCCCTGGCTCGAGAAGATGCCTGAGCACGACAGGGTTCGGTTCGTCGCACTGACGCGCGCGCGCGGACGCATCGTGGTTGCCGACGGCCCCGACGACCGGCATGTCAAGCGACTGCAGCGGTCCCGGCGTGGACGCTGGATCAACGGCGGCCACAAGAAATGGATGACCTTCGGCGTTCAGGTGATGACGGACGACATCGATCAGGGCCACCCTCCCGGCGACGACGCAGAGCAGGTCCAGCAATGGTTGCGTAGCGACAACGTCGCGGGCACGCAGGTCACTTTTGAGCTCGACGAGCGTCGCTCAGCGTCTGAGCGCCCGTGCTTTGCCCTGAAGCATGCCGAACTTGTCATCGGTCGCACCAGCCCGGAGTTCGGCGAAGAACTTGGACGGCGCATCACAAAGCGACACCAGGACGGCAGTTTCGCGGCGCATCTGGGCGAGGCGACCATCGACAGGGTCGTGAGCGTGGCCGGGCCGCGTTGCGCGGAGATGCCCGGGGCCCACGGCCTGTGGCTGGCTCCCTCGCTGGCGTCCATGGTGCCCATCAGCTACACGACGGAAGAGGACGCATGACACTCGACCCTTGGTACGAAGCCCGACGCCACATGGTCGAGGCTGTCCGGCTCGACCTGACGGGAACCTCGGATGAGGTCCTCGCTGAGGACCCGCTCGAGCGATTCGTCGTCGGGATCCTCCACCCTCGCGTGGCGGACGGTTCGTCGGAGCCGATCGAGGTGGCCGACGACGCCGCCGACAACGATGCAGGCACACAACCCGACGCGGCGTACGACCCGGCCGTCTCGTTCGCACACCTGAGGTACCCCTCGTCGATGGGGCTGACCGTCGGCCTGAGCGAGGCGGCGCGGCACTTGAACGTCGAGGTGAGCGCCGACCGGTACGAGCGCTCGGAAGCCGGCAGGGACTGGGCGGTGGTAGCGGCGCGCCGCGTCGTCCGGGTCGACCTGGAGGACGTGCCGAAGGAGGGCTGGGAGGTAACGGACGGACTCCTGCTCCGGGTCGTTTCGCGACGCGCACGTCAGGGCACTCGAAGCGTGACGCTGGTGATCGTGAACACGCAGCCCCGTCCCGACAAGGGACGATCGGACGCCCAGTGCTGGTTCCGTCCTCGCATCAGCGTGCGCGCGACCGAGGGTGAGTTCGTCGACCGTGGGGGCCGAGCCTCGGTGGGTGGCGAGAAGGACCTTGAGACCAACGACCTGCTCTACCGGCGGCAGCGCAACGTGGCGGTCGGTCACGGAGTCTCGGTGACATGGAACGACGGGACCGTCATCGACGAGGTCAGCACGACGTTCTTCCCCGAGCACGACCTGCAGCTGGCGGACGCCTCGCGTGACGACGTACCCCCACTCGACATGGCCGCCCTCGCTGCCGGAGACCTCGGGGCGGCTCACGCCTTGATTGCCGCGTACGCGAAGTGGATCGACGAACTTGATGACGGGCTCGCGGACCTCTCGTCGGAGCAGATGACCACGCTCGATCGCCACAAGTCGGACGCCCTCATCGCGCTGGAGCGGATGAAGCGGGGTCTGGCGTTGGTCGAAGAGGGAGTGGCGGCCACTGCGTTCTCGGCGATGAACTCCGTCATGCGCGAGCAGCGCAGGCGCCAGGAGATGATTCGAAAGAATCTCGACCAGGCTCCTGAGGACGTCACGGCGGAGTGGCGGCCGTTCCAGTTGGCGTTCGTCCTGATGAACCTCGAAGGCTTGCTCGATCCGGCCTCAGACGAGCGAGACCTCGCTGACGTCCTGTGGTTCCCCACGGGCGGTGGAAAGACCGAGGCCTACCTGGGTCTGATCTCTTTCAGCCTCGTTCTGCGGCGTCTTCGAGCCGAGAGCGTGGCCGCGGGCGCCGGTGTCGGCGTCATCATGCGGTACACCCTGCGCTTGTTGACCCTGCAGCAGTTCGAGCGAGCCGCCGGCCTCATCTGTTCGCTCGAGGACTGGCGCCTTCAGCAGGACCGCGAGATGGCTCCGTTCTCGATCGGGCTCTGGGTCGGCCAAGGCGCGACCCCGAACAACATCAAGAACGCAGCGTCCGCCCTCCGCAAGCGCCAGAACGACCAGCATCCCGGTGAGGACGGCGACCCCGTCCAGCTTCTGCGCTGCCCGTGGTGCGGGCACGAGCTGACACCGCACGACTACGAGGCCGACAAACTAGCGGACGAGCTGCGGGTCAGGTGCCCTCGGTCGACGTGCCGCTATTTCGGACGCGAGGGACTCCCCGTCCACCTCATCGACAGCGACGTCTACCGGGAGCGACCGTCTTTGGTGATCGGCACGGTGGACAAGTTCGCGATGCTGGCCTGGAATGAGGACAGCGGACGCATCCTGGGAGTCGGATCGTCGGCTCCGCCGGACCTCATCGTCCAGGACGAGCTGCACCTCATCGCAGGCCCTCTGGGCACGCTCGTCGGCCTCTACGAGACGGGCATCGACTACCTGGCCACCGACCGTGGGTCCGGCGTCCGACCGAAACTGGTCGCTTCCACCGCCACGATCCGCAGGGCGCGCGAACAGGTCAAGGCGGTCTTCGATCGCGACGCGCGTCAGTTCCCTCCGCCCGGTCTGGACGCCGGCGACTCGTTCTTCGCGGTCGATGCTTCCGCCGAGGTGAAGGGCACCAGGAAGTACGTCGGCCTGATGGCGCCGAGCACGAGTCACGCCACGCTGCTGGTCCGCACGTACGCCGCGCTGCTTCAGGGTGCAGCGGACCTCGACGCGTCGGACGAGGTGAAGGACGCCTACTGGACCCTGCTGGGCTACTTCAACAGTCTCCGTGTGCTCGGCGCGGCCTACATTCAGTCGATCGACGACGTCGTCGACAGGATCAAGGTGGTGGCCCGGCGCTCCGGCTCGACTCCGCGCCCGATCAGCGATCCGCGTGAGTTGACTTCGCGCAAGCAGGCCAGCGAGATCCCGGAGGAGCTTGCGGCCCTCGAGACCGCCATGACCGACGACGACTGCCCCGACGTCGTCCTGGCCACGAACATGATCTCGGTCGGCGTCGACGTCGACCGTCTGGGCCTGATGGTGGTGATGGGTCAGCCGCAGACGACGTCGGAGTACATCCAGGCCACCAGCCGGGTCGGTCGACAGAAGCCCGGCCTCGTGATGACCCTGCTCAACGCCAGTCGGTCGCGCGACCTGTCCCACTTCGAGGGGTTCACCTCCTACCACCGCTCGCTCTACAGCCAGGTGGAGGCCACGAGCGCGACGCCGTTCGCAGCGAGAGCGCTGGACCGTGGCCTGCACGGGCTCCTGATCCTCCTGGCCCGGCACACGGTGCCGGGGGCGTCGGACGACAAGTCGGTCGACGTACCGGTGTCGGGTGACGAGCTGGACGACCTCGTCGAGGTGATCACTGCCCGGGCCAGGCGGTCCGAGGCCAAGGCTGCCTCGTCCGTGGAGGCAGCATTGGAGGCGCTGATCGAGAGATGGAGCGAAGCAGTCGACGACGACGGCGTCGACCGATACGCACGCTGGCAGTTCCAGAGCAAAGACCTGCTTTCTCTCATGGTCCCCGCCGGCACGGACGTAGCGGGTCCGGAGGAGGAGTCCGCGCTCGTCGAGCAGTTCCCGCCGCAGGAAGCGCCCTGGCCGACCCTCACCAGCCTCCGGAACGTGGACCGTGAGAGCACTCTGAAGATCATCTCCACCAAGCAGACGAAGGCGGTGTCGTCCGATGGCGACGAGTGACAAGCCGAGAGCGCGACAGTCGCAACTGGTCACGACGTACGGCGTAGGGTCTCTCTTCCCTGCGGGTGACCAGAGCTTCATCATCTGCGGCACCGAGGACTGGGACGACCGCTTCGCCGCCGCCGTCGAGGAACCGAGGTTGGCGAAGTCGCTCGGCGTCCACACTTTCCGCTCGCCGCCTACTGGAAGGCGGGCAGGGGACATCCCGGTCGTCCGGTTCCCGACCTTCGCCTACTGCCCAGACTGTCGACGACTGGCGCGGTTCTGGGAGTTCAACGCGCGGAAGATGCGCTGCGAGGACTGCGAGCGGGACCTGACCCCGTCTCGTTTCGTAGCGTGTTGCGAAGCAGGGCACATCGAGGACTTTCCGTACTTCCAGTGGGTCCACACCGGAGGGCACGCATCCGAGGGCAAGCACGCGTTGCGACTCGTCACCCGGGGCGCTTCCTCATCACTGTCGGACATCGAGATCAAGTGCTCGTGCGGCCTTTCGAGGTCCCTGGCCGGCTCGTTCTCCAGTGCCGCCCTGGTCGGTGTGCGGTCCTGCAAGGGAAAGCGGCCCTGGCTCCCGGGGGCACCCGACGAGCAGTGCGACAAGCGTCTGCGTGTCCTTCAGAGAGGTTCGTCGAACGTCTGGTTCGCCGCCGTTCGTTCGGCGCTTTCCATCCCGCCATGGTCCGGTCCGGCGCACCGGCTGGTGTCCCGCAACTGGGATCTACTTAAGAACGCCGCGGGGCCCGACCTCGAGGGACGCCTCTCAGAGCTGGCCGCCGGCAGCAAAGGCGTCACGGTGGCCGAGCTCCGCGAGGTCGTCGAGCGGCGATTGGGGCTCCACTCCAGTGCCGGGGGGGACTTCAGCGAGCAGAAGCTGCGAACCCAGGAGTACGAGGCGCTCAGCAAGGGCAACGACGCGGGTTCGCGAGACAACTTCCAGTGCGAACCGAAAGCGGTCGGGTCGCGACTGTCGGGCGTGGTAGCGCAGGTCAGCGCGGTCAACCGGCTGCGCGAGGTGCGCGCTCTGCAAGGCTTCTCACGCGTCACCCCGAAGACCGGTGAGACACCCGACTCACCTCTGGCGCCTCTCAGCGCGCAACCCGTCGGCTGGCTGCCGGCGACCGAGGTACTGGGGGAGGGGGTCTTCGTGCGGTTGGACGAGGCGTTCGTCGAGCGGTGGGAGTCCGACCCTGAGGTCGTCAGTCGTCATGCGTCCCTCGAGCAGTCGATGAAGCAGCGAGCCGAGGAGTACGAAGCCGGTAATGCCGGCGAGACCCCGTCTCCGCGTTTCGTCGCCGTCCACTCGCTGGCGCACGCTCTCTTGCAGGAGCTCAGCCTGGAAGCCGGCTACCCGGTCGGCTCCTTACGGGAACGCATCTACGCGGACACCGGACAGGCCGGCATCCTCATCTACACCGCGTCGTCCGACGCGGCCGGCAGCCTGGGTGGTCTCGCGGCGCTGGCCCGCACGGAGGTGCTCGAGCGGATGGTGGTGGCCGCGGTGCGACGCGCCGCCTGGTGCTCGAACGATCCGGTATGCCGCGAGGCAGGACCGTCCGGGAGCGACGGCCTCAATCTCGCCGCCTGTCATGCCTGCATGCTGCTGCCGGAGACCAGCTGCGAGCACCGCAACATCTTCCTCGACCGAGCCGCCCTAGTGGGTACGCACGAAGAATCGCCGGCGCCGCTGATGGCGACCCTGGAGAAGGAGGACTGACGACCAGCGATCAGTTCTGGTGGGGCAGCGAGCACAGAGGCCGGAAGTCGCACGAGGTGCAGCGACGCGTTCGCTCTTCGCTGCTGTGCGCCGAAGGGCCTCGCAATAGTCGCGTCGCTGGATGTCGCCAGCTAGACCCGCCACCTGCTCGCGGCTCTCTGCGATCACGTCGTCCGACAGTGGCACCGTCAACTCGCGCCGGTCGGGATCAGGCTCGGCGAGGTAACGCACCAGGCCCGACTCGGGCTCGTACTCCAGCTCCTGCTTTGCGGCGATCGCGTCGGTGGAGACCTGGAGTCGCATCTCTTCCTCGTCGAGCGCGTCGTGGTTGTCGCTCACCGCTTCTCCGGACTTGAGATCGACGATCGAGATCCGCGGGGGACTGTCGCGTCGTACGACGTCGATCGCCCCCGTGATGAGCACGTTCTCCTCGGGCAACAAGACTTCGAACTCACGCTCGGGCTCGAACTCCAGTTCGGCGAGCTCGTCGCCGTACGTCACGACGTAGGGCGACGACACGGGCGCCGGGACTGCTGAAGGACTCCCTGTCTCACCGCCGATCCAGGCCGCCAGCCGAGGCGACTTCGATGGCGTCTGCGACCAGCTCGGACTGCAGTCGGGTGCCGAGAACGAGCGACTTCTTGCGATGCCCAGGCGCATCACCAACGAGGACGTGGCCGTCGACGACGAGGACCGCGTGCAGAGAGCCGTCAAACTGCTCGCGCGCTTGATAGAAGTCGGCCTCAGAGTCGGAGGTCATGGGTCCTGGCGGCGGAGGCCAGGAAACTTCACGAGCGGGGGTTCCGTGAATCGGGATGCTGCCCTCAGAATGCGATGTCCGCCGACGTCCACCCGGGCTCGAGGACGAGTTTGTCGGTCGCGATGTCTTCCACCATGTCGAAGAAACCCTCGTGCACTCCCTCGGCGGGATCTTCGACCGTGTCTTCTGCGTAGATGAGAACGAAGGTCACCGTTCGCCCGTCGTCCTTGCGCCGGATGACACGGCCGAGACGCTGGATCATCTGCCGTTGCGACCGGCTGGCCGTGGTCACGATCCCGAGGTCCACGGCCTGGACGTCGATGCCTTCGTCGAGCAGCCTGGGAGCAGCCAACAATTTGAGCTCGCCGGTCGTCAGGGCTGCCAGACTATGTCGTCGCTCGGCCACGCCCATGTCGCTGTGAAGCGCCGACGCCGGGATCTTCCACCCGCGCATCGCGGCCGCGACCTGTTCGGCGGCTGCCTTCGACTGAGTGAAGACGACCGCGCCTTGGCTGTCCTCGATAAGTTCCGCCAGCTCCTCGACGGCGTCGATCTTGCTGGAGAGTCCCGCCAGCATCTGCCGCCGTTCACGCATCGCCGACTGGGCCGCCCAGGCTGCTCTACCGATGCTCCCGCCGGCTCCCCCTAGACGAGCGATCTGACCGATGACATCCCCGCCGCCACTGATGGCTCCCGCGGCTTTGAGCTGCTTCATCGCGTGGCTGAGGGATCGGGAGATCTTTTCGTACTCTGCCCGCTCCTCGTCGACCATCGCCACGGGCGCCAGTACGAGCCGGAACGGAGCCACGACGCCCTCGCGTAGCGCGCGGTTGAACCCCATGGTCATGATGATCCCGCCGAAGTAGGGGGAGAGGATCTCCTCGACGGCGTCGTCCCCCGATCGCTCCAGTGTCGCGGTGAGCCCGAGACGCCGGCCGTACCCAGCCCGCAAGGCGTACTGGAACTCGACGGCTCCGTAGCGATGCACCTCGTCGGCCACCAGTAGCGAGTCCGGTGACAGTGCCGCAAGGTCTTGCTTGACGGCGGAGTTGACGACGGCGACAGTTACGTCGGCGCGCGCCGGGTCGCCGGTCTTCTTGCCGCCGACCCTTGCGAGTCGCACGTGCGGCAGAAAGTGCCGGAACCGTTCCACCCACTGATCCTGCAAGTCGACGGACGGCACCAGGATCGTCACCTTCTCGCCGTCACGACGGGCCTGTTCGGCTGCCTCGAGACCGAGATGGGTCTTGCCAGTGCCGGTCACGGCTTCCACGATGCCGTGGCAACCACGGTCGTACCAGCGCTGCATGGCCTCCTGCTGCCAGGCCAAGAGGGCGAGCGCGGGCTTGTCGTACCGTCGCGATACCGGGTGGCTTCTCGCCGCTTTCGGCGAGGGGATGGACGCGGTGTCCACAAGGGCGGCGTAAGCGTTCGTCGAGACCTGCTTCGACTTCCCACCCTTCCTCGACTTCTGGACTGTCGGCGTCTGGCGGCTGGCAACGGGGCGAGAGGCTAGCGAAAGGGCCCGCCACCGAGGAACGGTCGCTCCATCGGACTCAAACGTTGAGCGCTGGCCGTACAGCAAGGCGTTCACGGTGCGGCGGTCCGTCGGGACCCCCTGGAGACTGAGCTGGTAGACGACCTCGCGCGCGGTGGATCCCGGCGAAGCGAGGAGCACATCGACAACGGCGGTTTCGAGAGTGCCCCTGGTGACTGATCCAGCGGCGGCCGGACCAGAGTCCGTCCTGATGAGTCCCAGGTAGACGGCCTGAGCTGTTACAACCGTCGATGCCCGGCCGGCATCGTCCGACCAGACCCGGCCACCCCCGGGTCTGATGGAGAGGAAGCCCGAGATGACGTTGGCCGCGGCCTCCTTGCCGATGAGATCGGACAGTTCTGCGCCGTCGGCGACCCGCGTGAGCGTCCGGGTGGCCGCGCTGAGTCGCCACCGAACGTCGCCCCGGGGGCCGGGGAAGGGCGATCCTGGGCAGAGGTCATCATGGGTGCCGTCAGGCGAGGCGTATGGACGCGTGGCCGTGGGCCCCTCGACGATACGTACACGACGTGGGTATGCACCCGATCCCCTTGGCATGCAACGCAAATTAGTCAGTGCGGGCCATCGCCCGCTCCGCTTCGACGAGATCTTTTCTTCTGAGCGAGCAACGTCTTCCAGACACATGAGCCGTCGCGCACATTCAGGCCGCGGCCGAGTCATCCTCGCGAAGAAAAGTGGCTGTCGAACGATCGGCATAAGCAGCGGTCGTCGATGGCCCGCGCAAAGCCGCTACTCGGGCTCGAGGAACGTCTCCGCGATGAAGTGCATGCGGCCTCGAACTTCAGGCATGACCTTGCCTCCGTCGTCCGCGATCTCGAGTGACAGGTCGCGGACTTGAAGCTCGAACTCTTCCGCCTCGTCAGGGTTTCGCAGGGCCCCGGTGCGGATCCGCCGCAATGTGGGTTCGTCGAGCTCGGGTGGGCGAGCGGAGAAGACCACCTCGTCAGGGTTGTGGCAGATGAATAGGGCAGCGACGTCACCGGCGGCGTCGAGACCGATGAGCCAGCTGTGAGGCCCCAAGTCGTCGTCGCGGACGGGCAGTGCGACCGAGCCCGGCTCAGGAGCGGGAACGCGCATGCAAGCGTCGGCGAAGGCGGCCCGTGCATGTTCATCCTCCGAATAGCGGGAGGCGAACGCATCGGTGACGATGCTGGGCGTGAATGTATCCGGGCGAGGGAGGTAGGCCCATGCTGTGGGGGACTCGTTCGAGAACCGCACGAGGACGCCGAAGTCGTAGGTGCCGGGCAACCCGAACACCACGGCAGGTCCGTACGCCTCGATCGGCAGCTCCACCAGATCTTCGAGGGGCGCATCGTCCTCTGGATGCTTCAGGAACCAAGGCATGGCCCGTGCGGTCAGGAGTCGTCCCTCGAGCCGACCAACCTGCGAGATCCAACACCCGTCCGCGTGCTGGAGCGAGAGCGCGAGCGTGACGTCTGCAAACTCCTGTCGCAGAGAACCGGCGGAATCGGTGAGCAGGCGAGCGCTCCTCGACGAATGAGGGAGCTGAAAGCCCCAGACGTCGGGCGACCACACTGTTGGCTTCGCGACGAGATATGCGATGAGGATGTCGCTGACGATCGCTGCGACCTCGCCTCGTGCATCGGTGCCGATCCACACGCGAGTGCTTCCCAGGTCGTGTCCTGGCATCGGTCGGCTGAATGGTGCCCCCTGGAACACTTCGACGGTTGCGTCCGGCACGAGGCGTCCGACGGGTCCCCGGTCGCACACGAGGAGGGGGCGCTCGTCGTCTACGACCTCGTCGTCGACTGGGCTGAGCACGCCGCCCAAGGGGTACTCGAGGCGGTTCGGCCCTCTGCCGACCGTCAAGTCGAGATCGGCTTCGCCGAGGAAGTCACCTGCTCGAACAGGGAAGCCGCCGGCGCCGGCAGGGCTCCATGTCAGCGATTCCAGCTGAGTGCCGGGCAGCAGAAGGGCTATGGCGAGGTCGACGGGCCCGCCCTGGTCGTCGGCCATCTTCTGCGCAAACCTTCGCACCAACCACACGCCGGGCTCGACCTCGTGGTCAAGCGGACGTGAGCCGCGCGTCCACCCGTGGCGCGTCGCCACCCGAACCCGTCCGCTGAGGATCGCGACCGTGCCGCCGTCAACCTGGGACACGGTGAGCGTGGTTCCGTCAGGGAGCGCGACCTCCGGGGGCCCGCTTGCGAACCATGGGGTCGAGGAAGAGTCGCTCATGCTGTCTCCAGTTCGCGCGTAGAAGCAAGGACGACGGAACTGGCGGCGCGACGCAGCTCGTACGCCAACGACTCCGGCCGCGACACCACGACTACCTCGACGCCGGCAGCACGGAGGCGGCGGGCGTACGCGGCGAAGATGTGGTCGCCGGACCCGATCACGACCTTCGAGAAGCGCTGCTCCGGTCGCCAGCCCCCGGCGTCGAGCAGAGCGAGGTCGGCACCATCCGGTCCCTCCTGGAAGACCGGCCGCGCTACCTCCCAGCCGAACGCGGCCTCGGCGAGCGTGTGCCAGGTCGAGGTCGCCACCACCTGGTGGACGTCGTCCGGTGAGCACGGCGACGCCACCAGCTGGTCGAACTCCACCCGCAACCGGCGCACCGCGTCCTCGGTGACCTGCGCACCCCCGAGCAGGTTCTCTACGTCGACCAAGTGCAACTCACGGCCGCGGCAGTAGGACGGCAGCGCCGCTGCCTGCGTGCGCTGCACGTCGACCTTGGGGCGGTCGAGCCGCCGCGGCGATGCAGGCGTGGGAGAGCCGATGGTGGTGCGGTTCGAGCACGTGCTGCGCTTCATGATTCCCCCTGGTGGACGGTGCCGGTCTCGGTGTCGTTCTCGTACCTGGAGAGTGCGCTCACCCCCCGACACAAAAGCCTGAGACGGCTGTCGGACGCTGCGCAATCAGGTCGTACGCGGCTCCCATCGCTCGAGAAGACGTCCGGCGAGATCTGCTGCGGCGTCGCGCAGCGAGTGCGGTGAGAGGACCTCGAACGGTTCGCCGGTGCTCAACAGCATGAGCCCGAGCCGGTCGCCGACGGGTTCGAGCATGTCCAGGTCGAGCACGACGTGGTCCTGACGGTCGTCGACCACCGTGACGTGCTCGGCGTACCGATCGGCAGTCCATCGCCCCGCATGGGCGATCGAGACACGCACGGTTGTCGTACGCCGCTGCTCCTCGAGCATCCGCACAAGCCCAGAGGGCTCCTCGAAGGTCTCCTCCAGCAGCTCGGCGTCGCGTACGTGCCCGAGCAGGAAGGTGCGCAGCGCGCCGTCCTCGTCAGGCGGGCCGGCGTCCACCTCCCAGCCGCGCCGGGTGCGTTGCAGGCGGTAGGGCTCGATGACGCGTTCGCTCAGCCCGGGGTGCCAGGCGCGCGAGTACTGGATGCGTACGCGCTTCCTGCCCTCCCGCCCCTGCCGGATCGGCTCCAGGGCGGTGTCGAACACGCGGTGGGGCTGGGTGCGGTTCGGCTCTCCGTAGACGGTGGCCGCCAACGCCTCGACCGCGGAGGCGAGATCGGCGTCGTCGGGCTCGAGGTCCTGGAGGTCCCGAGCGGCGGTGTAGAGCAGAGCGAGCTCCGCGGGGTCGAGCAGCTCGATGCCCAGCTCGTCGGTGGGCCGGTCGGTGGCGACGCGTACGACCTCCGCGGCGTTCGGGTCGGCCTCGGCGCCGTCGACGCCCAGGAACTCGATGACCTCCGGTCGACTCAGACCCATCAGGTCCGAGCCGCCGACGTCGGCGGTGTAGAAGGCGAGGAGATCCTCCCGGACCTCGGCAGGCGTGCCACCTGCCACCTGTGCGAGGTCGGCGAGGGAAAGCCCGTCCGGGTGTTCGGTGAGCAGCTGCAGCAGGCGGGGGAGTCGTGCGAACCGCTGCACGTACTTCGGAGGTGGCATCAGCGACCGCTCCCCGACACCACGGCGCGGAGCTGGGCGAGATGGTTGTCGAAGCCTTCGACGCCGGTGACGCGTGGGCCGAGCTCGAGCAGTCGCGTACGCAGAGCCGCCCGGTGGGTGACGCGGTAGTGCAGCCGGACCTCGTCGCCGACCGTCGTCTCGTTGTCCGGCTCGTTGAGCAGTCGGGTGACGTCGTCACGGAAGTCCGTTCGGCAACGGACGACGACATCGACAGGCTCGTCCACAAGCCAGGTCATGGGGTGCAGACCCACGTGCTGGACCGTGCGCGGTGTCTCGGCGCTGCCGGGATCGATCACCTCGGGGTAGGACATGCGCGAGACCAGGAACTTCTTGACGCGCTCGACGTCGACTTCCCGGCCCTCCAGATACCAGTCGTTGTTGCGGCGCTGCAGCGCGTACGGGTGCACGTCGCGCGAGGTTCCGTTGTAGCGGAAGGCGACGCGAGCCCGGCTGCGTACGGCGGTCAACACCGTCGTGAGCCTGTCGTCGTGTCCGGAGAGCGCCACGTCGGCCCCGTTGGACCCGTCCGCCCCCTCGTTCGCCGCCGGGTCGTGGGGGAGCCCGAGATGCTCCGCGAGGTCGGCCCGCCGAGCGAGCAGTGCGGCGCGGCGAAGGGCCCGCAGCTCGTCGGGGGACAGGGAAAGGCGCAGCCGGGGATCGTTGCTGTTGAGCCGATAGCGAGCCGCCGAGCCCGTGGGGGCGACGTTGTCGATCTGCCACCCCGACTTCTTCAGCTGCCGGATCTCCCGGGACAACTGGTCGGCGGCTCCCTCGCCGTCGAACCCGGCGATGCGGATGAGGCGGTCACCGTCGATGCTGTCCTCGCCGGCGGCGTGCAGGGCGGCGACGATGCGTACGAGACGCTCGATGGGACCTCGTTGGTCACGACCTGGACCTGGCACTTCGCCTCCCGGTGGACGACGCTCGGCCCGAGCCGAGACCGATGGTTCCGATCCAAGCCGCGAGGGAGCTCCTGGCGCAACCGATTCGGGCACGAATCCCGGCCACGAGCTGCTCGCCGGTGGACACTGCGCGAAAAGTTTGTCGGAGCCGACTGTCAGGTCTGAGGTCTGGCCAGCGTCGAAGAGAGTGACAGCCACTCAGTCCGAAAGGTCACCATCATGGATCCGACCATGCACATCGCCAAGCTCGACGCATCCGTCAGCGAGGTCATCGAGCAGGTGCTCGTCCGCACCGAGGGGTCAGCCCGGATCGATGTCCGCGACGCCTGCGTCACGATGTCGAGCCCGGGCGGCCGGGTCTTCTTCAGCGCAGCGGGGAGCCGGGTCAGCTTCTGCCTGCCGCACGCTCTCGCGCTGCTCGAGGCCGACGGCCCGCTGCGGGCAACGGTCCTCAGTGATGGCCCGCTCGTCTGGATGACGTGCGACGCGAGGGGTGATGCGTTGGTGCCGCACCGCATGGTGGAGGTAGCCACGCGTGCCATGCATGCGGTGGACAGCGCTCGCCGGGGCACCGAGGCGTTCGGCGTCGAGGCGCTCATCTCCGCAGCCGTGCGCGCTGTGGAGTATCGCGACGTGGACTCCGACGCCGCCGACTACTGGGCGCGTCGGCGGGACGCGCTGCGCGATCTCCTCGGCGTCGATGACGGTCGCGCGCTGGACGGTCGCGTGACGCGAGACGGTCTCGGGGCAGTTCAGGACAGCCTCGCGAACCTCGTCCGGCGCCTCGCGCGCAACGAGCACCCGCTGGCGGACTGGATGGAGATGCCGATGGAGTTCGCGGCTGCGATTAACATCGTGAGTCCCGCGCTGAGAGCTGTCGAGGACAGCCGCCGTCTGCGTACGGCGCAACTCGTGAGGGAGCTGCTACTGCTCAACGACCCGTCCCTCGTCACGGCGTCAGTCAGCACGGAGAGACTTGCGGACGCCAGCGTCGACCCCCGCGGCCCCGGTCCTGGTGCGTTGCCCTGGGACGACGACGTGTTCTGGTCGCCGCTACCGGACGTGTGGGGCTCTGGCGGCTCAACTGAACCCGATGCGGACGAGGCAGCCCAGTGGGTTCGCTGGCAGCGACAGAACGTCATCGAGACGGTCGCCTCGCTGGGCGTGGACCCGGCAGTGCTGGAAGCAGTGGCCCAGGTCCTGGATCGTCAGTCGATGCTCTGCGACGACCCCATGCCGGAGGCCGGCCCCCGGTACGCCGGCCTGCGACCGGACGAGCACAGCACCGTCGCCGTGTACGTGAACCGGGGCTGCCTCGACTTCGTGGTCGGCGCTGCGGACGCCGACGCCGTCGAGGCCGACCGGGGTTGGCGCGTCACCCGGCGTACGCAGACCAGTGCGATCGTGCGGGTGACGGCCGAGCAGCTTCTGAGTCGAGGAGAGGGATGGTCGGAGCTGTTCAAACGCGCGTTCGCGCGATCGCATGGCCGACGTACGCGAGGATGACTCAGAAGTCTCGGGAGAAGAGGAACGAACGGTCTGATGGCTGACTACTACGTGTACCTACTTGTGGACGCCGAAGATTCCGAGGACCCCGGCGAGGTTTTCTACGTGGGCAAGGGTCGGGGGACGCGTGCGGCGCATCACCTGCTCGAGTATCTGCAGGCAGTGCAGGAGGGCCGTGACGGTCAGGCTGCACTGAGGCAGGCAGGCGCCGACCCGGATCAGGCGCAACTTTCGGACGACGACGCCGCGTGCGCCGCAGTCGCGGAGGAATCAGAGAAAGTCGCACGCATCCGAGCCGCACATGAGGCAGGCCGCGAAGTCCGAATCGACTTTTTACGGACCGGTCTCTCCAACGACGGCGCCTACGACGTCGAGGCTGCTGTCATCGACGCCATCGGTCTCAACAAACTGGCGAACAAGGTGCACGGCCACCACCACGAGCGTGTGCCGGTAATGGCGGCCATGAAGGTGCTTAACGCAGACGATGTCGACATCGTTGACCCCGGATTTCTGGTGTCGATCTCTGGTGTATGGGGAGGAGGCAACCCGCTCGCTGGGCTCCTTGGAGCCTCATCAGAGGCAGTCTGGGAGAACGCACGTCAGTCATGGGCGGTCGGCGAAGACCGGCGCAAGGACATCCGCAAGGCCGCAGCGTCTAAGCCGCTCATTCTTGTTGCGGTCGCCAAGGGTAGAAGAAGTTTGCAGGGCGGCATTGTGCTCGGTGTGTGGGAGATCGTCGACACCGACGAGGCGTCCGACCGCCCGGGACCAAACGGAGCGCGAGTGAAGGGCTGGGCTTTCGTTGAGGCGCCTGAGTCCGACCGAGTGAAGGCGCTGCGCGAGAAGTACGTGGGCAAGCGCTCGACGACTCGGCCTCAGCCGGGACCCGTCGCTGTTGGGACGGGCACTAGCTGACGACCAGTCGCGCGCAGTCACGAGGTTAAAGTCCCACGCCTCTTCAGGTCACGGCGTACACAGACGGGTGCCCAGACCGAAGCTCCTCAAGGACCTGCGGTCGTGCCTGCAGCGCGGCCCTCAGCCGGTCGCGCGCCCGCTTCGTACGCTGCTCGACGGCGGCGACTGACAGACCGAGGTCGTCAGCGGCCTCCGCCGCAGTGAGTCCCTGAAGCAGGCGCAGACGGAGGATCGCCGCGTCCGCATCGCTCACCAACGCGAGCACGCGCTGAATCAGCGCCTCCTGCACGGGCACGAGGGAGGCGTACTCCTGGGACCGCATCGACGCGACCAGGTCGTCGAAGACCTGCACGGCCGGCTCGTCGCCCGGTCGGCGCTTGACCCGTCGTCCGCGATCGATCACGAGCCTGGCGATCGTGGTCTCCAGCCAGGCCGCCGGGTTGTCCGGCGCCTGGCCGTGCCAACGTTCCAGGTAGCGCACCACCGCCTCCTGGGCGATGTCGTCGGCGTCGTTCACGGCGACGCCGCGCAGCCGCACGCGGGCGATCCGGCGTGCGTCGGAGAGGACCGTCGCAGGGTCCACGGGTTCGCTCATGAGTTCACAGGTCGTCATGCCCGCACGCTAGGTGAGTGGTCCGACGCAATTCGGTCGGGAAATTGCCTGTCCGGCTGAGCGCCTCCTCGACGTCGATGTCAGCACAACCGCCCAGAGGAGGCTCTCCATGACCACGCCCATCCTGTCCTCACCCGTGGACCAGCCCGCGTTCGCCAACGCGCACTTCGTGACCGACCAGCTCGCCGTCGGCGGCGACCTGCCCTACGGCAACGACGCACTCGTCATCCGCCACGTCGGCGAGCTCTACGACCTGGGAGTCACCCACGTGCTGGACGTACGCGCCGAGGCAGACGACGCCCTGATCTGGGACGACGTCCCGGACGTCGACTACCGCTGGGACGGCATCGACGACGCCGGCCAGCGGATCCCGCACACCTGGTTCGACCGCATCACCTCATGGGCGCTCACGGCGCTCGAGGACCCCGACGCCCGGTTGCTCACCCACTGCCACATGGGCATCAACCGCGGGCCGAGCGCCGGCTACGCCGTACTGCTCGCCCAGGGCTGCGACCCCGTCGAGGCCATCGCGGCGATCCGAGCCGCGCGCCCCATCGCAGCCGTCGCGTACGCCGAGGACGCCCTCGAGTGGCACCTCGCCCGCACCGGTGCGAACGAGGTCGAGGCGCGGCGTGCGCGAGCCCGTCTCGCCGCCTGGCGGCGGGACAACCACATCGACGTCGTCCGCATCATCCGCACGATCCGCCGGCAGGAGCGCGCGTGAGCTCGCCCGGCGGGATGTGTCGGGGGTCCGGCGCATCCTCGGATCACAGGAAGCCGGCCGATCCCGTCGACCCACCGGCCGACCCCCCACTTCAGGAGCACCGCATGAAGATGTCCGCCCTTCTCGACGTGAACGTCGTGGCCCACGAGACCGCCGACGAGGTCAACGTGCTTCTCGAGCTGCAGGCACCCGAGTCATCAGGTGCCGAGCGTCCGCCGGCCTCGCTGCAGGTCGTGCTCGACCGCAGCGGCTCCATGAGCGGTCCGCCGCTCGCAGGAGCGAAGCGCGCACTCGTCGACCTCGTACGCCGTCTGGAGTCGACCGACAACTTCGGTCTCGTCACCTTCGACAACGAGGCGCAGGTCGTCGTGGCATCCGGGCCTCTCGGCGACCACGAGGCCGTCATCGACGCGATCATGCGCGTGCGTCCCGGCGGTTCGACCGACCTGGGCGCCGGCTACCTCCGCGGCCTGCGGGAGCTTCGCCGGGTGGCTGCGGCCGGCGGGACGCTGCTCGTCGTCTCGGACGGGCACGTCAACCAGGGGATGGCCGATGCGGGCGAGTTCGGCGGCGTGGCGTCACGGGCTGCAAGGGACCGGGTCGTGACCTCCACGCTCGGCTACGGCCGCCACTACGACGAGACGATCCTGGCCGCGCTGAGTCGCGGAGGCAACGGCAACCACGTGTTCGCAGAGGACCCCGACGCGGCTTCGGCCGCCATCGCCGGTGAGGTCGACGGCCTCCTCGACAAGGTCGCGCAGGGCGTCACGCTCACCGTGTCGCTGGAGGACTCCGTCGCCTTCATGCGGCTCTACAACGATCTTCCTGCGCACCAGTTGGCGGACGGCTCGATCATGATCGAGCTCGGCGACCTCTATGCCGCCGAGTCGCGGAAGCTGCTGCTGGCGTTGAGCGTGCCGGAGCTCTCCTCACTCGGTCTCGCGACGGTCGCCGAGCTCGAGCTCGCGTACGTCGAGCTGCCGGGTCTCGTCGAGCAGACGGTGCTGCAGCCGATCGCGGTGAATGTGGTCCCGGGGGACGAGGCCGCGGGCCGCGTTGCGCATCCGGTCGTACGTTCCGAGGTGCTGTTCCAGGAGGCGCAGGCGTCGAAGAAGAAGGCGTCGGAGTCCTTCGAGGTGGGCGACCTCGACGCCGGCACGACGCATCTCGCCGATGCGAAGGCGCGGCTCACCGACGCGCTGGACGGCGCCCCGAACGAGGTTGCACCGGATCTCGCCCGTGAGCTTGACGAGGTGACCGCCATGGAGGGTCAAACGCGCTTCGAGGACACGGCCTTCTTGTCGAAGATGACCCGTGAGTCGCACCATCGTATGAACCGCAAGCGTGGGCGTACTGAGCGTCCCAGCGGACATGGCGAAGGAGACCGCGCATGAGTCGCTCCCTCACCCGGCAGCAGGTCCTGTCGTGGCGCGACACCTGGAGCCGGACCGACAAGGCGATGGTCGAGGCCGCCGTCGGCGCGCTGCCGGCCACCACGGCGTTCTACGAGACCACGTCGTACGCCGCGGCCCGGGTCGATGGCCGGGTTGCCGTCTACATCTCGCCGGGCTACCTCAGCTGGTCGGGTGGTCAGTGGTCCGCCGAACTCGACCCGGCGCTGTTCGGCGCTCTCGATGTCGAGGACGGCTGGGCGTGGAAGCCGCTGAGCACCTTCCGACCACACCAGGGCAGCAAGCCGTCCATCGAAGAGTTCGACGAGCCGTGGGCCGGCTGCTTCACGGTGCCGGCGAGGAATGGGACGTGTTCCTGCGACTAATTCGGATGGCGCCGTTAGGAATCCGAGGTATACCTGCAGCACCTGAGGCATAGGGTCCAGTTCGTCATCATCCGAATATCCGTGGGTAGAAGCGACACATTTGCGCCGTCGATCGGCACGAGGCGCTGACCACCGAGCGACAGGGAAAGGATCACCGTGTCGACACCGCGCGAACGCGTCGAGGACGCCGAGATCGTCATCGTGCACGACGAGTTCGGCTTGATCGTTCAGGGCAGCGACGATGCGATCGAGGCGGTGCTCTCGGAGCTCTGGGCGGGGGATCGGTCCCGGCGCCACGAAGGCGTGTCTGTCTCGCCCGAGGAGCTCGCTGCACTCGGTGCCACAGGCGCGGCGCTCGCTGCCAGCTCTGGCGGCCAGTACTACCGGCTGACCGAGGAGGCCCGGCAGAAGGCTGGAGACCTTGGCTTGCAGCGTGCCAACGGAGTGACACGCGGCTACTTCAAGAACGAGCAAGGGCACTTTGCAGGAGACCTCACCTTCAACGAAGTCTCACTTGCAGCCGATCAAGCGCTGGCTCTGCAGGCTGCGGCAACCTCGATGGCACTCCGTACGGCGATACGCGACGTGCAGCGCGCCGTCGAGGAGGTGGCTGACCGGGTCGAGTCCGTCGACCGACGTCTGCGGGCGCGGCTCGAGGGCGACATCGTCGGTTCGTACCGACTCCTCCACGAGATCAGCGAGCAAGCGCGGAGCCGGGGTCGGCTGCCTTCGGCGGACTGGGAGACCGTCGCCCCCCTCCGCAGCCAGATCTACCGTGACCTCTCGACGCTGCGCAGCATGGTCCGGGCCGAGATGGCCGCTTTGACGGCCGACGTCCGGCTGCCGAAGCGAGCGAAGATGCTCACGGACTACGTCGAGGAGGCCGGCAGCGTGGGAGACGTCCTCAGGTTGATCCTCGTGGCAGAGCAGGCGCTGCACCTCCATCACTTCCTACGCGTACAGAGGATTCGTCACCAGGAGCCCGACCATGTCGAGGACGCGCTGAAAGACGCCCGGACCTCGCTCGCGGCTCAACGCGCAGCGGACGAGGAGCTGACTTCCGACATGCTCGCAGCGATCGAACGATCGCGAGTGGTCAAGCCTTTGGAGGTTCATCACGTGCTGTCCAAGGCGACTCTCGACGAGGGAGCGCGCCGGTTCTTCAATGCGGTCGCTTCCTTCGCCGAATCGTCTCGCATCGTGCGGCCGGACTCACTGACGGAACTCGCGGCGGTCGGACTCGCCGAGGCGCGCGAAGAACTGCAGGCACGGGTCGTCACGACGTCGCAGGTGGTCGGACAACTCGGATCAGGGGTGGCTCGCGCAGGCTCCGGCCGCGTACGTGATCAGGGTGCCAGGGCGAGAGCAGCTATCGATCGTCGGAGGCGCGAACAAGCCGAGGACCGTGAATAGCGCCGACCACAGGGCATGACGCAGCCGACCACGTGAAGGGATAAGCGATGAGCGACGCAATACAGGCGAGCCATGGCTGGCAGAACGGACTGCCGCTGAACCGGAAAGAGCGGTACTACACGGGCAGCGTTCTCCCCGGCCTCGTAGCAGGGGACGAGATGCAGCACCTTCCTCGATTCCTCTCGCTCTGCGGACTCGATGTGGAGATCGGTGACGCCGACGGCGTGCCGGCGGTGCATTTCCTCACCGAGTACGGATTCGCAGAATCGGTCGCGACCGAGTCGGCTCGCTCGTTCTGGGGCACCGATACGGCGAACGACACTCCGGATGTGGTGATCGTCGGACCCGACTGGCTCGTCGCCATCGAGGCGAAGATGTTCCACACCCCGACCGAAGACGCTTTGAACGAGCAGATGGCGAAGCAGGCGACGATCATCAGCCTGTGGCGAGACAAGCTCGGTCTTGACGCGGCCAGGGTCAAGCATCTCTTGTTGTTGCCGCAGCCATTCAGCGAGAGTCGACCCGGTCTGACACACCAGGTGCTCACGTGGGAAACAGTGAGGGACGAGTTCGCCTCAGTCGGTTCGGACTACTGGCGCGCTGTCCTCGAGGCGGCACTTGATGCATACGCGGACCTCAAGTCCCCGGACTCGACCTACGGACAGAACAGCCTGGCCAAACTGGCCGGACATCGGATCAGCGAGGACGGTGTGGTGACCATCGGCGACGAGGTACGGCAGATCGTCGCAGTCGGGCGGCACGGGGGACTGGGCGGCGCCGCCTTCGCCGACGATCTCGCGACCGGTGCGTGGCAGTCACGCCGATACGAGATCAGCGATCAACCGCCAAAGAACGAGAACTGGTTCACGATCCATGAGTTCAAGCACGCCGTTTCCTCGGCCGGATCGAAAGCCGAGTCCGAGTAGGCGCTGCCCAGCCCTCCGCCAGTCGAGTTGGCCCTACGCGCGCGGCAAGCCACCGGGCTCCAGGCCATCGCCCTTTCCAGGGACGAACAGCCGGGCCGGTCTGCCCACAGCCGCCGAGGAGAGGATCGCCGTGCCGTCTTCGGCGCGCGCATGAATCAATCGCTCGCGCATTCGGCGGGCGAACGTGTCCCGCTGCAGCCCTGCATGGAGCACAGCTTCATGCGCCTCTCGCAGTTGCCGCAATGAGAACGGTGCCGTGAGCAGGCCATCTGGGTCCGGTCGCCCCTCGTAGCGTCGCCGCATCCGGCGTACGGCCGTCGTCACCATCTCGTCGTGGTCGTAAGCGAGGGGCTCGGCGGTGACACGCCGGTCTCGAACGGCCGGCCCGGCGACGGGGATTAACTTGGACGCGGACGACAGCTGCTCGGCGGCGCCTCGGGGGAGGGCGGTCGCGTGCGCGACGGACATCGTCCAGCCGCGCGGATCGCGGTCGGGAGCGTCGTACACCCCGAGCGGATGCAGGTCCAGAGAGCGCTCATGCCGGTAGCCGAGCTTCGACTCCAGGATCGCCGCCACGGTCGACTCGATGGTCTCTCGCTCACGGACGAAGCGGCCCGGGAGCGCCGGCTGGTCGCCGGGGCCCGGGAGCGTCACGACGCACAGCTCAAGGGGACGCGTACGCCGCCGCTCAGTATTTGTGTCGGAGGTCGGTGCGAGAGTCAGCGGTACGAGATCGACGGCGACGTGGGGGCTCGGATAGTCAGCCAGACGATCTGAAGAAGTCACGTCTCGAGTTTACGCAGATATGCGCAAAGTCCGGTCTCGGGCCCTTGGTTTCGAGACGGCTCCTTCGTCGCCTCCTCAACCAGCGGTGGCCTCGGTTTCGAGGCTCGTCGCTAGCGCTGCTCACACCTCAACCATCGGATGAAGGGCACCACCATGCAGATCCACATCGGGCAGGGCTTCCCTGTCGCACCCGTCACCTTCTTTCCCGTCTGGACTCACAGCGGCGGCCGGCGACGCTTCACCACCTCGCTCGACCAGCTCCGCATCGCAGAGATGCCGGAGGCGCAGGCGCCCTACCTGCTCGTCGAGAACCCCGGCAAGCGCAACGTGTTCGTCGCCGAGGGGCAGCTGTTCGAAGGCGGCTTCCAAGACCGGATGGCGCTGCGCAGCAGCATCATCCCGGCTAGGAGCGTCGGCGAGATCGCCGTCGCCTGCGTCGAGGTCGGCCGCTGGGGCGGTGAGGCCCGCGAGCACACGATGGAGATCCGCAGGGCGTCGGAGTTCGTACGCGCCGGCTGGGGCGCAGGCGGTCAGGCCGAGGTCTGGGACCGCATCTCCCGCACCGACGCAGTCGGCTCGGCGACCACCTCGTACGCCGAGGTTCGGCGCGACATCGCACGGCAGTGGGCGTTCGACCGCTCGATGATGACGCTCCCGCCGTGGCCCCCGCTCCTGCCGGGCCAGTCGGGCGTGCTGATCGGCGTCGGCGGGTACCCGATGCGGCTCGAGATCTTCTCCGACCCCGCGACGCTGCGCGAGCACTACACCGCACTTGGCGAATCCATCTGGGTCGACCTCCACGACGCCCCCATGGAGGTGACGCCCGGACGTCGAGCCCGCCGCATGGTCCGACGTATCGAGCCGCTGCTCGCCGAGCAGGACGACCACCCCGATCCGTGGTCGATCACCGGGGCTGATTCGCGCTACGACGTCGGTCGGCTCAAGCACGGCGGTCTGCCCGTCCACATCCGCGCCAGCGACCGAAGTCACCCCGTCATCCGTGCGGGGGGCTAAGGCTGACCCTCGTCCCGGACGGCTTCTGTCTCTGCGAGGATCTGCTCAGCGATGCTGTAGAGATTCTCACCGCCAACGCACCAGGCGTCGGCCGCAGAGAAGGTTGGTCGTGCGCCGCCTGCTCGCTCGAAAATTTCGTCTCTCAAGGCAGTCGGTGACCACGAGGCGTTAGCGTCGTCAGCGGCAGCCCAACGGAGGGGCTTCTGTGGGTGATTGTGCCACGTGATCTTCTTACGATCTGGATCTGCGTCGAGCCAGGCTTCCACTTCATTCGCGACGTCCGGCTTTACAAGGCTTACCAGGTTGAGAGAAACCTCGCTTCCATTCGATACCCGCCCCGCCTCCGCGATGATCTTGACCGACCGGGCGCGCCGCTTGTTAGTAGCGATTCGCTGCCTGACGGCGTCTGTGTTCACGCTCGCAGACGGGCGCAAGGTGCGACCGTCGAGATTCTCGACGGGATAGATAATCTGGAATCCCACGAGGACGTCATTGCCGTCCCTGAAAAGGCTGTACTCATGGCACTCGATGTCTAGTTGAGGGGCCACTACGTCCTTGAGCCACTGGACCGTGGTCACCGTCTGGTCGCTGAATTCTTCAGCGACGAGGACAATTTTCGGGAGTTTGAGTATCTCATCGTCCCATCCTGCATCGAGATGGTCATGCAACTCTTCCATAGCCTCATGGGAGGAGATGGGCGTCTGTCTCGTTTTGTTTACCCACTTCGCGTGCGCGTCGGCGAGTTGTTCGCGAGTGAAACTGGCGACTAGCGCGCCGTACGTAATGGCTTGGAGATGAACCTTTCGGTCAGACCCTCGCTTCAGTTCCACTACTACCGTTTGTCCGCTCGACGATAGCGCGAGAATATCGAGGGCTTCCCTTGCCGCGCCGCCGTCAGACGATTCCCAGTTGTTAAATTGCGTGCTAACGATCTTCAGCCCGTCGCCGAGGACGTCCGGGTGAAGTGACAGCCAACTCTCAAGATGCTCTTTCTCCAGAAATGATTCCGACTTCATGTCGGTCGTGGCGAATTTCGATGCGCGCGAGCCGGCGACTCGTAGGAGATGGGTCACGCGCTCAGACTGCCGTCACAACCTTCGCTGCGCAATGTCGCTCTGGGAATGACAGGTCAGGCGCTCACCGAGCTCTGGCAGCCGATCTACGTGATCCGATGCAACTGTCGGGGGTCAGCACCACCATGACAGCCGAGAAGAAGGGACTCCCCATGAGACTCATCACCACGCAGACCGACCGCGCCGCCGGCGTCATCCTCGGTGCTGCTGCCGGCGACGCGCTCGGCGTCCCGTACGAGTTCGCCACCCCACCCCCTCCCGGCACCGACGCCGAGATGCGCGGCGGCGGACTCGGCGGCTTCACGCCGGGGGAGTGGAGCGACGACACCGCGATGGCCGTCGCTATCGCCCGCGTCGCCGCCACCGGAGCCGACCTCACCACCGAGGCCGCTCTCGACCAGATCGCCGACGGCTTCCTCGGCTGGCTGGGCGACGGACCCGCCGACATCGGCATCCAGACCTCAGCCGTGCTGCGCGCCACCGCCCGCCGTCTCGGGGCGGGCGAGCGGGGCGCGGCACGGCTGATGCGGGAGGAGGCCGCCGCGTACGCCGCGTCCCACCCCAAGTCCGCCGGCAACGGTGCGCTGATGCGTACGGCCCCTGTCGCACTCACCTCGCTGGACGACCGTGACCACCTGGCCGTCGCGGCTCGTGCGGTCGCCGAGCTCACCCACGCCGACCCGCTCGCAGGCGACTCGTGCGTGCTGTGGAGCGAGGCCATCCGTGTCGCTGTGCTCGAGGAGCGCATCGATGTACGTGCCGGGCTCGACCTCCTTCCCGACGAACGGCGAGACCAGTGGTCGGCGTGGATCGACGAGGCTCTCGCAACGCCGACGACCCACCAGGAGGCGCCGGGGCGACAGTTCACCCCGAACGGCTTCACCGTTACCGCCCTGCAGGCCGCGGTAGCCGCGATCGCCCACACGTCCGTGCCGCCCGAGGCCCCCGAGCGGGGAAGCTTCGCCTGCCTCCACCTGCAGCACGCGCTGCACGCGGCCGTACGCATCGGCGACGACACCGACACCGTCGCCGCAATAGCCGGGGGGCTTCTCGGGGCCCGCTGGGGTGCCGGCGCGGTGCCATGGACATGGCGCCGCGCCGTGCACGGGTGGCCCGGCCCCGGACACGGAGGGGACGGTCGCGACCTCGTCGCGTACGCCACGCTCACCGTCCGCGGCGGCGCGCCGGATGCCAAGGGCTGGCCGACCGCTGGTCACGTCGACTACGCCGACCGCGCGTTCTCGACCGTCGTCCCGCACCCGTACGACCGCGGCGTGCTGCTCGGCACCCACCGCTCCACCGGTCACGGAGCCGACACGGTCGTCTCGATGTGCCGCGTGGGTCGCGAGCAGACCTGCTTCGACGAGGCCACCGAGGTGATCGAGTCCCGACTCATAGACAGCGAGGACCCGGCAGACAACCCCCACCTCGGGTTCCTGCTTGCCGACGCGGCCGACGCCGTCCGAGGCCTCCGAGCCGAGGGAAAGACCGTGCTGCTCCACTGCGTCGCCGCGCATCAACGCACGCCGAGCGTCGCGGTCGCGTACGCCACCCTCCTCGGTCACGATCCCGAGCAGGCGCAGCGTGACGTCTTGGACGTCCTGCCCGGCGCCCGCGGTCGCGGTCGCGTCTGGGCGGCGGCGGCACGCGTCCCGCAGGGCTCTCGTGGCTGAGTCGCGACGGGGCGGCTGGCTCGCGTCGAGGCACAATCCCGGGGCCAGGACGTGTCACGATGCAGACATGACCGAATCGCTGCTCGATCGCGCGATCTACAGCTACGCCGACGTGGATCGCCTGATCGGCTTGGGCGGCGGAACAGCTCGTCGCTGGCTCGAGGGCTACGAGCGCCTCGGGCGCTTCTACGACCCCATCCTTCGCCCGGAGCCGACCGGCTCAGACTCCGTGACGTGGGGCGAGATGGTGGAGGCGCGCCTGCTTGCCGAATTCCGCGGGCGCAAGGTGCCGGTGCAGAACATGCGACCAGCCATGGTGCGACTGCGCTCCGAGTTCGGGCGCTATCCGCTCGCCATGGCGAGTCCGTTCCTCGATGTCGAGGCGCGCAAGCTCGTCCAGACCGTGCAGGACGACGTGAGCCTCGCTCGCGAGCAGCAGCTGGTTGTCGTCGCAGACGGGCAGTACGTGCTCTCGGGGGCCACCGAGCGATTCACGGCCTGCGTCGAGTACGACGAGACAGGCGTTGCAGGAATCTTGAAGCCAGAACAGCGCACCCCGCTGGTTTCCATGGATCCCCGACGCACCTTCGGGCAGCCCGCCATGCGCAGCGTACGTACCGAAGCGATCGCCGAGGACTTCCGCGCTGGCACCAGCAGGGACCGGATCGCTGACCTGTACGACCTCACCCCGGAACAGGTCGACCAGGCGATCCGTTTCGAACTGATCGCTGGTGGCGAACGAGCCGCCTGATCCCCAGCGCGAACGTGTACTTCACTGACGAGAACACGCTTGGCCTCGGCAAGCTCATGCGCAGCCTCGGGCGTGAAGACGTGCTCTACCCAGGACATGATCGTCTGCCCGAGGTGCCGCGCGGCTCGCCGGACCTCGACTGGATGACCGTCATCGGGGAGCGCGAGTTGATCGTGTTGACGCGCGACAGGCGCATTCGCTCCCGACCCGCCGAACGGCGCGCCTACTGGCAACACGGCATCCGCTCCGTCTGGATCGGCGCTAAGCAGGATCTAGGTCCAGCCGACCAGCTGCAGCTCTTCCTGCGACACGAAAAGCGCCTTAAGCGAGAGATCACGAAGCGCGGACCTGGGCCGTGGTCGCTGAGCCTCGGGCCGAGTGGCGTCCGCCCCCTGCGTCTCCCCGATCCGGAGTGACTGCCATGCGCATCGACCTGCACACCCACTCCAACATCAGCGACGGCAGCGACGACCCGGCCGAGCTCGTACGCAAGGCAGCCGCGACCGGCCTCGACGTCGTCGCGCTGACCGACCACGACACCGTCGACGGGTGGGACGAGGCGCTCGAGGCAGGGCAGCGGCACGGCATCACCGTCGTGACCGGCATCGAGTTCTCGGTGACCGACCTCGGCAGCGGACGGCACCTGCTCGGCTACCTCGTCGATCCACGGCACGAGCGCATCGCCGAGATCCTCGGCCGTGCGGCGAGCTCGCGCGCCGACCGCATCGACGCTCTCTTCCCACGGTTGTCGGAGCTCGGTTTGTCCGTCGACGAGCAACGCGTACGCGCCTCAGGCGAGGGCATCCCCAGCCGCAAGCACGTCGCCAAGGCGATGGTCGAGGCCGGCCACGTCGCCGACGAGGACGAGGCGTTCGCCGAGTGGCTCAACGAAGGCAAGCCCGCGTACGTCGAGCGCTACCGCCCCGACATCGTCGATGCCATCGCCGCCATCCGTGAGGCCGGGGGAGTGTCGGTGATCGCCCACCCCCGTGACACCAGGCGCGGGCCGGGAGTCGACGACGAGCGACTCGCAGAACTCGCCGGGGCCGGGCTCGACGGAGTCGAGGTCGACCACCAGGCGCACTCACCTGATGTGCGTGGAGCGTTGCGCGACGTCACCGACCGACTCGGCCTCGTCGTCACCGGCTCCAGCGACTACCACGGCACCCGCAAGACCGACCACGACCTCGGCTGCAACCTGACCGCACCCGACCAGGGGCGGGCACTCCTGGGCGACCTGATTCCCCTCACGAACGGATGAAGAGATGACTGACTCACACGCCGGCCTCGCCGCGATCGCCCGCGCATTCGCCATCGGTGCGCACGCCGGGCAGGTCGACAAGGCAGGCAATCCGTACCGCGGCCATGTCGAGCGCGTCGCGGGGAGAGTCGCGGCGGCCGGCTACGGCGAGGAGCAACAGGCCGCCGCCTGGCTGCACGACACGATCGAGGACTGCCCCGGGATCGACGCCGCGCTTCTCGCCGAGGTCGGGTTCAGCCCGGACGTCGCGGCCGCGGTCGAGGCGCTGACCAAACGACCTGCCACGGACGAGCAGCCGAAGGAGGAGCACCTCGACGCTGTGCGCCGAGCGTGCGCAGATCCCATCGCCAAGGTCGTCAAGGCTGCTGATGTCGCCGACAACAGCGACCCGGCACGACTGAGCGTCTTGCCGGACGATCTGCGGGAGCGTCTCACCGAGAAATACACCCGGGCGCGTGCTCTGCTCGATGAGCTCGGTGCCCCGCGCTTCGACGGCACCTCGGCGTGAGTGTCGCCGCTTCGAGGGTCATCGTCTTGGTCGACGACCTCCGCACGTTTCGCGACGAGCGCCCTCACATCCGCTGCAAGACGAGCGCTGAGGCATTGCCCGTTCTTGCACGGCTCCGCGAGACGGGCGATTCCTTCGAGCTCTGGCTCGATCACGATCTCGGTGAGGTCGGAGGCCGCATCGACTCGATCGGTCCGGTCATCGACGAGCTGGCTCGCGCCGCATCGGACGACGAGATGTACGACCTCGATGCCGTCGTCCACACGTCGAATCCGGCCGGCGCGGACATGATGGTGCGAGTTCTTCGCAGGTGGGGATATCCCGTGACGCGTGTCTACGCAGGTGATCACCTCATCGGTGAGTGAGGGGTTCAGAAGCGTGTCATGATCCCCTGCCGATGACGCACGACCCTGGCGAACTTCCGACGCCGCGCCTCGTCAAACGGCAGTTCCTCGAGCGTGTCGACCCACGCGTCAGCTGACGCGGCGACGCGCCGCAGGATCTTCTGGGCGGCTGCCGGCCGCACGCCCAACGCCGATCCGAGTGCGACGAAACGGGACCCCGCGATGTCGCCGTCGCTCCGACCGTCGATGCTCAGAGCCATCGTGTGATCGCCGTAGAAGAACGAGCTCGGCAGGTCGTACGCAGGAGCCGGCTGCCAGCGGCCGTCGAGGTCCCGCATGACGGAGAAGTTCTTGGCGTGCGCGTCGCCGTTGCCCGTCAGGAACGCGTACGCCACCTGCGCCAGGAACTCTGCGGCTGCCACGACCGGCGCCTCGCAGAGTCGGCACAGCGCGGAAAGGAGCCGCTCGGTCGACACGCGGTACTTCTCCGACGGCGGCAACCCCAGCGCCTGGCATCCGTCTTCGACCGCCAGTGCGATCGCTCCCGGGGAGTCGGTCCGGGAGACGCGGTCGAAGCGCGTGACCGCGAGTCCGGGCAGTCCTTCGGCATCCGTGATGACCCTCGCATCGACCGTGCGGATGCCGGCCCCACCCGCGGCGCGGAGGAAGAACATCTCGTTCTCGACAAGATGCGCAAACTCCGGCGGGTCCAGCTTGAGCAGCAACTGCGCGTGGGCCGAGCGAACGGGCACGTTGAGCATGGCGGCGCTGACCTTGTCCTGCACGCCCGGCAGCCCGACCCGGTCGACCCGGATGCCCACGTCTCTCAGGAGCTCGCGAAAACTGAGCTCCGCGGGGTGCGAGACGTCCAGGCGCGGCGCCACCGTCTGCAGGCCGGCTCCCGACGGCACCACGCGTACATCGCCGACCGTGTCCCCACCCACCGCCAGAAGAAGACTGAGCTCATCGTCGGCCGATGTCTTCACACTGCGCCGGAGGGCTGCCAGACGCCGACCCTCGGGCAGCAACCCGGCGAAGAACGCGGGCACGGCGCCCCCGCCGACCACGACCGGATCCGGAGAGACCGGCAGCGTGCTCGCCACCGGCTCGCCGCCGGCGGTCACCCACTCAGTGGCGTACGCGAACTCGATGCGACCGTCCGCCGTCCGCGTCAGGTGCGCCGCCAGGCTGTCGCCCTTGTAGACGTCCGCTCGCTCGACGGCCTTGAGCGACTCCATCCGCGACGCCGCTGGCGCGGGCTCCTCGCCAGGGGCCGTGCTCACCGGGACTCCGGGGAGACGTCGTCCGTGTCGTCGGCGGCATCGAGGCCGTAGCGGCCCGCCAGTTCCGTGCTCACGGCGTACCCCCCCGGTGTCCGTCCGCGGGAGACCTGCAGATGCAGACCCAGGACGTCCAGCAGTGCCAGGAGGCTCTCGTTCGTGATCGGCCTTCCGGATTCGGCGGCGATCACCGAGCCGCGCGCCACGCCGGCAAGATCCGCGAGGTCCTGCTGACTGAGGTCGAGCTCCTGCCGTCGCGTGGCGAGCACGGCAGCGAGAGGGCCGTACGCGGCCGATCGTTGGGACGGCGTCTTGGTTGATCGGCGTTGCAGCGCCACGATGACCTCCTGATGTCTGTCTCGGCGTACATCATGACTGCGTTCCCGGCGGAAACCATCATACGCATTCAAAAGTCCAACAAGTAAGACATTAGTCATCAGCCTTGGATGCATGTCGAACCGTGCGCTTACATGTTCGTCTGAACGAACATCGGCGAAGAGTGGAAGAGCTGTTGTGCCGTGGTGTCTTTCGCGGGGCACGCCTCCACAGGAGGGGTCCCGCTCGTTCGAGCGGGATCAGTCGATGCGACTGTCGGCCCCCTTCCTTACCCTGGGCGCGTGGACTTCGAGGCGATCGAGAGGCTGCGCGACCGGCACGCCGGCTGGCGGCTCCTGCGCGCGCAGCACGCGCCCCTGATCCTCGCCTTCCTCGGCGAGGTGTTCGTCGACGGCAACTCCGGCGCCGTCCCCGCCTCGCACCTGATGGCCCGTCTCGACGACCACCTGCACGCCCTCAACACTCGGGAGCCGGCAGGAGACACTGCGGAGCACGAGCCCCCGTTTCCCCGTGAGGCTCGCGCCTACCTCGAGGAGTGGTCCTCCACCGACTCCGGCTATCTGCGCCGCTTCTACCCCCGCGGCGACGGGGAGGTTCACTACGAGGTCACGCCGGCCTTCGAGAAGGCGTACGCCTGGGTCGACTCGCTCGCCGAGCGCCGCTTCGTCGGCACCGAGTCACGCCTCCACACCGCCGTCGAGCTGCTCCGCCAGATCGTGCAGGGCACCGAGTCCGACCCGCAGGCCCGGCTGGCCGAGCTGCACCGGCAGCGTGCGGCGATCGACGCCGAGATTGCCCGGGTCGAGGCCGGCGAGGTCGTCCTGCTCGAGGGCAGCGGCGTACGCGACCGCTACCAGCAGTTCGCGACCCTCGCCCGTGAGCTGCTCGCCGACTTCCGCGAGGTGGAGGACAATTTCCGCCGCCTCGACCGCGACGCCCGCGAGCGCATCGCCACCTGGGCCGGCAGCAAGGGCGAGCTGCTCGCCGACCTCGTCGGCGGCCGCTCCCAGATCACCGCGTCCGACCAGGGCCGCAGCTTCACCGCGTTCTACGAGTTCCTGCTGTCGGACACCCGTCAGCGCGAGCTCGCCGACCTGCTGGACAGGGTCGGGCACCTCGATGAGGTCGAGGTCGACCGGCGTACGCGCGGCATCCACCACGACTGGTCCGAGGCCGCGGAGCGTACGCAGCGCACCGTGCGGCAGATCTCCGAGCAGCTCCGCCGGTTCCTCGACGACCAGGTGTGGCTGGAGAACCGTCGCGTGCTCGAGCTGGTCCGCTCCATCGAGACCAGTGCGCTGACGCTGCGGGCCGGCCGGCCGGCTGCCGGGCTGTGGATCGACGAGCCCGGCGTCCCCATCGCCCTGCCGCTGGAGCGCCCCCTCCACACGCCTGCCCGCACCGTCGAGGTCGAGTCGACCGTGCTCGCCGACGCCGAGCTCGACGCACCCGACCTGCTCTTCACCGCCGACGTCGTCGACGCTGGTCGTCTCGCCGAGAACATCCGCGCCGTGCTGCCCTCGGGGTCCTCGGCCCGGCTGGACGACATCCTCGAGCTCTATCCGCTCGAGCACGGTGCGGCCGAGCTGATCGGCTACCTCGCGCTCGACGAGCCCGGGATGGAGGTGGAGGTGGACCCCGACGGGTCTCACGGCTCGCCTGACGGCTCGCCGCTCGACCACCGGCAGGAGATGGTCGTGGAGTACGACGACACCGAGGGCGTACGCCGACGCGCCACCCTGCCCGCGGTGACGGTGAGGCGGGCATGAACGACGAGCGGGCGATCGCGGAGGTGGTCATCCGGCTGATGCGCGGCGTGCTCTACCGCGAGGCCGACGAGCAGACGTGGACGACGCTGCAGCGCTCCGGGGCTGGGGTGCGGGACCACTTCGCCACGATCGGCGTGGACGTCGTCATCGACGACGACGAGGGATACGCCTACCTGCGCACCCGCCCCGCCGTCGAGGGGGAGGACCCGCTGCCGCGCCTCGTGCGCCGCCACCAGCTCACCTATCCCGTCAGCCTCCTCCTGGTGCTGCTGCGCAAGCGCCAGGTCGAGTTCGAGACCACCGGGGGCGAGGGCCGACTGGTGCTCTCGAGCGAGCAGGTCACCGAGATGATGCGGCTCTTCTCCGCCGACTCCACCAACGAGGCGCGCCTCGTCGACAACGTCGAGTCCACGCTGCGCAAGGCCGCCGACCTCGGGTTCGTACGCCAGGTGAAGTCCGAGCGTGACCGGTGGGAGGTGCGCCGCATCCTGAAGGCGTACGTCGACGCCGAGACGATGGGCGACTTCGACCGCACGCTGAAGGCGTACGCGGGCAACGCCAGTGAGGAGACCGACGCATGACCGTCGACGAAGGCCTCTTCTCCCGCGTCGAGCTCAACGAGCCCGTGACACAGGGCAGCGGCGCGCCCCGCGCCGGCTTCCGGCTGCACCGCATCGAGGTGCTGAACTGGGGCACCTTCGACGGGCACGTGTGGCGGCTGCGACCCGAGGGCGACACCGGGCTGCTCACCGGAGACATCGGCTCGGGCAAGTCGACGCTCGTCGATGCGCTGACGACCCTGCTGATGCCGGCACACCGCATCGCGTACAACAAGGCGGCGGGGGCCGAGTCCAAGGAGCGCACCCTGCGCTCCTACGTCGAGGGTCACTACAAGTCCGAGCGGGTCGAGTCCACCGGGCGCTCCCGGGCGATCGGACTGCGCACCGACCGCCGCACCTACTCGGTGGTGCTCGCGGTCTTCGCCAACGAGGGCTACGACGAGACCGTCACGCTCGCTCAGGTGTTCCAGCAGCGCGAGGCCACCGGACAGCCGTACCGCTTCTTCGTCACCGCCGATCGCGACCTGCAGATCGCCGAGGACTTCGCCGACTTCGGCTCCGACCTGCGTGATCTGCGCAAGCGGCTCCGGGCCGCCGGCGCCGACGTCTTCGACGAGTTCCCCGCGTACGCCACCTCGCTCCGCCGCCGTCTGGGAATCCGGTCGATGCAGGCGCTGGAGCTGTTCCACCAGACGGTGTCGATGAAGTCGGTCGGCAATCTCAACGAGTTCGTGCGCGACCACATGCTGGAGCCGACCGATCCGGGCGACCGCATCCGCGACATCATCGGTCACTTCGAGGACCTCACCCGCTCCCACGACGCCGTGCGCCGCGCCCGCGAGCAGCTCGAGGCCCTTATCCCCCTCGTCGGCGCGGCCACGACCTACGACGCAGCGCTCGCGGAGCGCGACGCGCTCGCCGACCAGCAGGCGGCCGTGTCGCTCTTCGTCGCCGAACAGCGCATCGCTGCGCTCACCACCGAGATCGACCAGCTGACTGTCGACCGCGCCGAGCACGCCGCCGAGCTCGAGCAGGTGCACGACCGGGCTCGACGCCTTGACGCCGAGCGTGTCGCGCTGATCGAGGAGCGCGCCGGCGCCGGCGGTGACCGGATCGGCGAGCTCGAGCGCCTCGCCGCCCAGGCCGCCGACGATGCCCGCGAGCGCGCCGAGACGCGCGCCCGCTACGACGCCGCCCTCGCGGGCACCGACCTCGTCGGCACCGATCTCGGGGCAGTCGACGACGAGCCCACCTTCGTGCGCGCCCGCGCCGCCGCCGAGGCAGCCCGGCCCGGGCTGGTCGCCCGCCGCAAGCAGCTCGATGCCGATGTCGCCGAGGCGATCTCGACCGAGAAGGACGCCGAAGGCGCCCTGGCGGCGCTCGCCGAGGAGCTCGCGAGCCTGCGCTCGCGCACCAGCAACCTGCCCCTCGAGCAGGTGCAGCTTCGTGACGCGATCTGCGACGACCTCGGTCTCGGCATCGAAGACCTCCCATACGCCGGGGAACTGCTCGACGTGCACGAGGCGTCGAGCGCGTGGCGGGGTGCCGCCGAGCGGGTGCTCCGCGGGTTCGCCCTCAGCCTGCTCGTGCCACAGGAGCACTACGCTGCGGTCAGCGCCTGGGTCGACCAGCGGCGGCTGACGGTGAGAGGACGCGGGGGCCGTGAGGTGGGGGCGCGGCTGACGTACGAACGTGTTCCCGAGCGGGTGCTCGCCCTGCGCCGCGACGCCGACGCCGCCCTCCGCCTGGCCGACTGCCTGGAGGTCAGGCAGGGACGGTTCGCCGACTACCTCGAGGCCGAGCTGACCCACCGTGCGGATCATCTGTGCGTGACCTCGATGGAGGTGTTCCGCACCGCGAAACGCGCCGTCACCCTCAGCGGACAGGTGCGGTCGGGCGAGCGGCACCTCAAGGACGACCGGCACCGGGTCGACGACCCCCGCCGCTGGGTGCTCGGCTGGGCCAACGAGCGCAAGATCGCGGCCGTCGAGGCCGAGCACGCGACGCAGGCCGAGCTGCTGCGCGCAGCCCAGCAGCGCGGTCGGGACGCTTGGGACGCCCGCGAAGAAGTCCGCGTGCTCGACGAGGCGTACGTGCAGCTCCTCGGCTTCACGACCTGGCGGCACCTCGACGTCGCCGAGGCGCGTACACGCGAGGCCAGCGCCCGCGAGGAGAAGGCGCGGCTCGAGGCGGGCGACAGTCGCATCGCCCAGATCACTGCCGCGCTCGCGGCGAACGAGAGGGCGCGCGGAGATGCCGCCGAGCAGTCGAGCCGGCTCGAACGCAGCATCGCCACCACCGAGCTGGCGCTCACCCGGGCGCGGCGCACCCGCGACGCCGACCAGGCGACGGTGCGGGCCGCCGAAGGGTCCGTGCTGGAGGCAGCACGCGCGACGTACGACGAGCTCGCTGCACGCCTGGGCTCGGCGCCGACACGCGCGGAGGACTGGTCCGAGGCCCAGCTGCGGCTGACCAGCGGACTGGCCGAACGCGGCCGGGTCGTGGAGCAGCAGCTCTCACGCACGGGCACGACCCTGGTGCGCCTCATGGGCGACCTGCTGAACCGGTGGCCAGCCCTGCGGGCCGACCTCGACGCCGACGTGGAGGCCAGAGGGGCGTACGTCGCCCTGCACGAGCAGGTCGCCGCCGACGACCTGCCGCGCTTCGAGGCGGAGTTCAAGGACAACCTGAACAAGAACGCCATCCAGGAACTCGCCGGCTTCAACAACTGGCTGCACCGCGAGGCCGCAGCGATCGACGACCGCATCGCGGTCATCAACGAGGCGCTGGGTGCCGTGCCGTACAACCCGGGCCGGTTCATCCGGCTCGAGAAGGAGCCGACCACCAACCAGGAGGTCAGCCAATTCCGGGCCGACCTGCGCAACCTCACCAACGACGCGCTTGCCGTCGACGGCGATCAGTACTCCGAGCAGCGCTTCCTCGACGTCAAGCGCATCATCGAGCGGCTCCAGGGCCGCGACGGGTTCGTCGAGGTCGACAGGGCGTGGACGCGACGGGTGACCGACGTACGCACCTGGTTCGTCTTCTCCGCCTCCGAGCGCGACGAGGTCACCGACGAGGAGTGGGAGCACTACAGCGACTCCGACGGCAAGTCAGGCGGCCAGAAGGAGAAGCTGGCGTACACGATCCTGGCCGCCTCGCTGGCCTACCAGTTCGGGCTCGAGTGGGGTGCCGTGCGCTCACGCGACTTCCGGTTCGCCGTGATCGACGAGGCCTTCGGTCGCGGGTCCGACGCGTCTACGCGCTACGCCCTCGAGCTGTTCGCGAAGCTCGGGTTGCAGCTCCTCATCGTCACGCCCCTGCAGAAGGTGCACGTCATCGAGCCGTACGTCAGCTCCATCGGCTTCGTCGACAACCCCGGTGGCACGTCATCGCGGCTGCACATGATGACCATCGAGGAGTACCGCGAGCGGCGGTCCCGGTGACGTCGTCGACGCCGTGGTCCACGCCGACCGACATCGCGCGTGCTGCGCGTCGCCGGTGGGACGACGGCACGCTGCTGCGCGCGCTCGTGGACGAGCAGCCATGCCCGCAGATCGAGGTGCCGCTACGAGGGCCGCGGCCGGCCGAGATCGGGGACGACCTCACAGCCGTGCGCACTTGGCTGTCCGCGCTCGACCACGGTCGCGACGAGGATCGACGCTACGCGCTGCGGTGGCGGACGGTCGGCGGGCGCCTGGTGGGCCGCAACGAGCTGCCCTCGCACGCGGTCGTGAGCACCTTCGACCAGGCGTGGGCGCTGCTCGGCGTACGTCGCGAGGTCGCCGCTCTCGCGCGGGTGATCGGCGCGGCCGGGGACCGGGCGGCCGTGCGCGACTGGGCGCACAGCCGACCGCTCGCCGCAGTCGCACTCGGAGCCGAGGCCGAGCAGGTGGTCGCGGCGTACGACTGGCTCGATGCCCGGCGGGGGAGCGGACTCTTCCTCCGGCAGATCTCCGCGCCCGGTGTCGACACCAAGTTCGTCGAACAGCACCGGGGCGTGCTGGGCGCGATGCTCGGCGTACGCGCTTCGGCCGCCGGCTTCCTCGCCGATCTCGGCCTGCAGGCGAAGCCGGAGGTGGTGCGGGTGCGACCCCATCGCTCCTTGGGCCTCCCCGTCGCTCTGCCCGACATCACGGTGCGGGCCGATGACCTCGCGGCGCTGACACTGTCACCGACGAGCTGCCTCGTGGTCGAGAACGAGGTGACCTTCCTCAGCGTGCCCGTCCCCGAGAGTGGGCTCGTGATCTGGGGTCACGGCTTCGAGGTGGACCGTGTCGGGCGCCTGCCGTGGCTGGCCGGCGTGCCCGTGACCTACTGGGGTGACCTCGACACCCACGGCTTCGCGATCCTGGACAGGCTGCGCGCGTGGCTGCCACAGACCCGCTCGGTCCTGATGGATCGCGACACGCTGATCGAGCACTGCGACCGGTGGGGCGTCGAGCCCAAGCCCACCCGCGCCGGCCTGACACGGCTGACCGCCGGGGAATCCGAGGTGTACGCCGAACTCGTCGCCGACGTGCACGGAGAGCGGCTGCGTCTCGAGCAGGAGCGCATCGACTGGACGTACGCCCTCGGCGCTCTTTGCTCTCCGTAGCCGAGGACTGTGGGATAACTTTATCGTTCTTGAGACTGGTCATGATAAGTTTATCAGCGTGCGTACAGCTCTCACGAATCCGTTCACCCCGGGCGCTGACACGATCCCGACGATCTGGGCGGGAAGGACACGACACGTCCGGGATTGGCAGGACGTGGTGCGACCGCGCCGGCTCGCCGGTCTGCCCGAGCGCGGCCGCACGATCCTCGGGGAGGCCGGTGTGGGCAAGTCCGCGCTCGTGCGTCGGATCGCGGAGCTCGCCGACGCGGACGGCGACTGGGTGACACCCCAGTTGCGGATGCCCACCGGAAGCGACCCCTTGAAGAAGCTCGCCGCGGCTCTGCTCGGTCTGGCCGATCGCGCGGGTCTCGCGTCATCCAGGGAGCACAGGATCGGCGAGATGCTCGCCCGCGTTCGAGGGGTCTCCGGGGCCGGGATCGGAGTCGAGCTCGATCGCGGGAGTGGTCCGGAGCCGTACGTCGCCCTGACGGAGCTGCTCGTCGAGATCGGACAGAGGGCGATCCAGCACGACGTGTGTGTCCTCATCCACCTCGACGAGATCCAGAACGTCACCGACGACGACGCCCTGTCTCAGCTGCTGATCTGCCTCGGGGATGCGCTGGCCTTCGAAGCCGACGTCTCCGTTCCGGGCGGTCGTGTCTCCCGCCTGCTGCCGATCGCGGTCTACCTCACCGGACTCCCGGACTTCGCCGACATGGCGGGTGCGAAGAAGGGCGCCACGTTCGCCCGCAGATTCGCCACGACCACCCTCGCGCCCATCGACGACGACGACCTTCGACTGGCCCTGCATGACTTCGTGAGCACCGGTTGGCCGGTCGCTGACAGCAGAGGAGAGGTAGGTCGCGTACGCATGGAGCCGGCAGCCGTCGACCTCGTCATCGCTCTGTGCCGGGGTGAACCATTCCTCTTCCAGCTCGTGGGAGACCGGGCGTGGTACGCAGGCGAGGAGGACGTGATCTCTGCTGCCGACGTCCGTTCGGGATGGCTGCAGGCAAGACCGGAGGCGGCGGCGCACGTCGAGCGGATCCTCGGCAGGCTGCCTGATCGTGAGATGCAGATGCTCGAGGCCATGGCGACGTTGCCACCCGAGCAGCGCACGGCGACGGCCATCGCCCGTGCGATGGACTTCGCGAGCGCGAGTCAGGCCGGTCCCACGGCCCGGCGACTCGACACCGTCCGAGGCATCATCGACCGTGGCAAGCTGCACTCCTTCCGGCATCGGGCGATCGAGGCGTACCTGACGTCGGACTGGCCCGACGTGGTGTGACCTCGCTGTCTTCTGACCGGCGCCAGGGTCTCGCGGCTCGTCCTTCGGCTCGCGCCTCAACCGGCGGCGGTGGCGTGAGCGCTGATCTCCTCGACGATCGGACCCCACAGCTCCCGCGGGAAGTCGTGACCCATCCCCTCGTACGTCACCAGCCGCGCCCCCGGCACCGCGTCGGCCGTCGCCCGGCCACCGGCGATCTGCACGAGCGGATCGCCCTCGCCGTGCATCACCAGCGTCGGCACCTCCAGCGATCGCAGGCGCTCCGTACGGTCACCCGACGCCCAGATCGCAGCCAGCTGGCGTGCCACACCGGCGGGGTCGTGGGCACGCCGGTACCCCTCGCGCGTGCGCTCGGTCAGCGCCTCGACATCCAGCTCGTAGCCGGGCGACCCGATCACCGAGTACGTCGCGATCGCCCGCTCCACTGCCTCGTCCTCCGTCGTCGCCGGCGGGCTGAACAGCACCGCACCGGCTTCCGCGGTCGGCGGCCCCACCTGCGGACCGGGCGTCGACATGATCGAGGTCAGGCTCAGCAGCCGCTCGGGGTGACGCAGCGCGAACTCCTGCACGATCATCCCGCCCATCGACGCACCCACGAGGTGCACCCGGTCCAGGCCCAACCCGTCGAGCAGCGCAGCGGTGTCGTCGGCCATGTCGGCGAGCACGTACGCGGACTCGACCGGCCGGCCCTCGAAGTACGGCGACAGGTCCGGCTGCCCTGCCTCGTGCAGGTGCGTCGAGAGCCCGATGTCGCGGTTGTCGAAGCGCACCACGAAGAACCCGGCGTCGACCAGCGTCCGGCAGAACCCGTCCGGCCACCCCAGCATCTGCGTCGCCAGGCCCATCACCAGCACCAACGGCGGATCAGAGGGATCACCGAAGGTCTCGTACGCCAGCTCGACCTCACCACAGGGCATCTGCTCGACAGTCATCTGCCGACCGTAGCGGCAACCCCGGCCACCCCGGCGGGTGTGCGTGCCCCTCCATGCATCGGGCACGGGACGAGGGACGGCACCACGCCGTGCCCACCCGAGCCTGCTCGTGCCCACCCGCTGCCGCCCCCAGGAGTCCCATGACGCTCGTCAGTCCCGCACCCGACGCCCTCGCCGGGGAGCCCTCGACGCCAGGACCGACAGCGCCCTGCCTGCCCGCACCCCGCGGCACCCTCGGTGCGGCCGTTCACGACACCCTGCTCGGTTCTCCCGATGACGCCGTCTCCCTCCCGCCCGCCTCCAGCGCGGACGACGAGGCCCAGACCCTCTGGGTGCTCCAGGAGCTGCACTACCGCGGCTTCGCCGGCGTCGACGACCGCTGGGAGTGGCACCCCGACCTGCTGGCCGTGCGCGTACGCCTCGAGCGCGACCTCGAGCAGCGTCTCCGCGAGCGTTGGGCCGCCGTCCGTGACGACTACCCGGCCGCCGACGAGGTCGCCGACCCCGATCGTCTCGCCGAGGCGGTCTTCGCGATGACCGAGTCCCACGACGGCCCCTCGCTCGCCGCTCACCTGCAGCGCCACGGCACGACCGAGCAGGCCCTCGACATGCTCGCGCAGAAATCCGTCTACCACCTCAAGGAGGCCGATCCGACCGCCTGGGTCGTGCCCCGCCTGACCACTGCGGCGAAGGCGCCGTTGGCGGAGATCCAGTACGACGAGTACGGCGCCGGCGACCCCGCGGCCCTGCACCACCACCTCTACGAGCGCGGCATGCGCGCCGCCGGCCTCGACGCGGACTACGGCGCGTACGTCGGCGAGGCCGTGCCCGAGATCCTCGAGCAGAACGCCGCCATGACGATGCTCGGGCTCCACCGACGCCTCCGCGGAGCAGCTCTCGGCCACTTCGCCGCGTTCGAGGCCTCCAGCTCGCTTCCCTCCCAGCGCCTGGCCCGCGCCCTGCGCAAGCTCGGGCTGCCCGAGGAGGTCGCCGCCTACTACGACGAGCACGTCGAGGCCGACGCCGCGCACGAGCAGGTCGCCGTACGCGCCGTGTGCGGGGCCCTCGTCGCCGAGGAGCCGCACCTCGCCGAGGACGTCCTCCTCGGCGCCTGGACCTGCCTCGACCTCGAGGCTCGCGTGGGCACGTCGCTGCTGCAGCGGTGGGCGTCATGATCCGACCGAGCGCCCGCGAGGACGTCGTGCTCTGCCCCGGTGGCCCCATGCTGCTGCGCGGGGACCACGTCGTCACCGACGACCAGGGACGCGAGCACCGCACCACCCGGCCCGTCTCGGCGGTGTGCCGCTGCCGCATGTCGGGCCGGCTGCCCTGGTGCGACGGCACCCACAAGACGCTGCCGCCCGAGGACCGTCCATGAGCTCCGACGCCGACCTCGCCGCCGACCCCGGGCCGCTCGAGGACCCCGCGTACGGCCCCGGCGTCGTCGACGTCGGCGGCCTGACCATCGCGTACGACTCCCGCGTGCTCGAACCCCGACCGTGGACCGCGATGCAGTCACGCTGGGCCGCCGAGCTGCTCGCCGACATCGACACAGAACAGCCCGACGAGCCCGGCGAGCCCGGCCCACCCCTGCTCGAGCTCTGCTCCGGCGCGGGCCACATCGGCCTGCTCGCCGCCACGCTCGCCGACTGCCGCTGGGTCGCGGTCGACCTCGATCCGACGGCGTGCGGGTACACGACCCGCAACGCCGAGACCGCCGGCGTGGGCGACCGCGTCGAGGTGCGTCAAGGCCGGCTGGAGGAGTCGCTCGGCGACGACGAGCGGTTCGCCGTGGTCGTCGCCGATCCACCGTGGGTGCGGCACGAGTCGATCGGGGAGTTCCCCGAGGATCCCGTGCTCGCCATCGACGGCGGCGACGACGGTCTCCACGTCGCCCGCGCCGTGCTGCGCGCGTGCGCGGGGCACCTACGGCCCGACGGATCGTTGCTGCTGCAGCTCGGTCACACCGGCCAGGTCGACCAGCTCGCGGCTGACCTCACCACCCGCGGCTGGACCGTCGAGGAGACGCGTACGAGGGAGCGCGGCGTGGTGGTGAGGCTCACGCAGCTATCTGAGTGAGCTGCCTGGACCGTCTCTGTACCGTGGCCGCGTGAGTGCACTGTCGACTTCCCCGACACGGTCCCGACGGCGATGCCCCGGACCGCTCGGCGCCGTCACCGCCGTCCTCCTGCTCCTGCTCGGTGCGACCGCGTGCGGAGGGACCGCGGACGGATCGGCCGAACCCGACGCACCGTCCTCCAAGGACGGCAGCGCAGCGAGCCTGGGCGTCGCCCACGTCCACGGGCTCGAAGTCGATCCCGACGATGCCGACCGCGTCTACGTCGCCACCCACGACGGATTGTTCGCCTTCACCGAGGGCGCCGGACTCGACCGGGTGGGGAAGACCCGCAGCGACCTGATGGGCTTCACGGTTGGCCCCGCCGACACCCTCTTCGCCAGTGGCCACTCCGCACCGGGCAGCGGGGGACCGGCGGACCTCGGGCTCATCACCTCCACGGACGCCGGCGCCTCCTGGGCACCGGTCGCGCTGTCGGGTGAAGCCGACTTCCACGCCATGGACGCCGGAGAGAGCGGCGTGGTCGGTTACGACGCGTCCAACGGTGTGCTGCGGGTCAGCGAGGACGGGCGTACGTTCGCCACCGTCGCCGGCGCCCCGGGGTTCATCGACCTCGCTGTGGACACCACCTCGCAGGACGTCTGGGGCACGACGGACAGGGGCCAGCTCGTCCGCAGCGGCGACGGCGGCCGTTCGTTCGCCGAGGTGCCGGACGCCCCGCAGCTCGTGCTCATCGACGTCGCCCCAGACGGCACGGTCGTCGGGATCGGCATGGACGGGCGCCTCCACACCACCACCGGGGCGGGGGAGTGGACCGTCCGCGACGGCGCGGCCGACCGCGGCCTCCAGGCGTTCACCGCGGGTCCCGACGGCGCCGTCTGGCTCCTCGACAGCCGAGGGCTCGTCCGCAGCGACGACCTCGGAGACACGTTCACCGACGCAGAAGGCTGGTAGACCACATGGCACGCACCCGTACGCACCGCTCCTCCCGACTGCTCCGCGCCGGCGTGGCGTCGCTGGCCTCGCTCGCGGTGCTGGTCCTCGGCGCCGCTTGCGGCGGGGACGAGCAGCCCCCGGGCGACGCCGGCTCGACGTCGTCCGTGCCGGCCGACGCGGACTTCAACCAGGCCGACGTGGAGTTCGCGTCGGGCATGATCCCGCACCACCGGCAGGCCGTGATGATGGCCGACATGGTCGAGGGCCGTGACGTCGATCCCGCGATCGCCGACCTGGCTGCCGAGATCAGGGATGCCCAGCAGCCCGAGATCGAGCAGCTCGAGGGGTTCCTCGACGAGTGGGGCGCCGAGCCCGCCTCGGCCATGGACGGCATGGACGGCATGGACGGGATGGGCGGGATGGACGGGATGGACCACAGCGACATGGGCCAGATGGGCGGCATGGGCATGATGTCGCCGCAGCAGATGTCGTCGCTGCGCACGGCGTCCGACGCGGAGTTCGGCGACCGGTGGCTCGAGCTGATGATCGAGCACCACCGGGGTGCGGTGGAGATGTCGCGTACGCAGATCGCGGAGGGCGAGGACGCCGAGGCGGTCGCTCTGGCCGAGGACATCGCGCAGACGCAGGCCGAGGAGATCGCCACGATGCAGGACCTGCTCGCCGGCTGATCCGCTGACCCGGCGTCTGCCCGTCGACCGCGACCTGAGGGGTGCCGGCACCCAGCCCGGCTCGATGATCGCGGTTGGGACGTCCTGGGTCACCCCTCGTCGAGCACCTCGGCCATGCCCACGGCGCTCATCGACTGCTGGGCCTCCTCGACGAGGTAGGCCAGCATGATCAGGTCCTGCACCTGCCCGTCGCGGTCGCGGAAGTGGTCGCGCAGCAGCGCCTCACCGGTGAACCCGAGGTCGAGGAACATCTCCGAGACCCGCTGCCGGGCCGCCGGCATCTCGACGACGACCTTGAGCAGTCCGTCGCGTACGGCGTACGCCACCGCGTGCTGCGCCAGCGCACGCCCGATGCCGCGACCCCGCGCGTCGGGGTCGACGACCAGCCGCAGCTCCGCGACGTGGTCCGAGAGCCCCGAGAGGCGGTAGAGCACCACGAAGCCCTGCACGGTCCCGTCCTGGTCGACCTCGACCCAGCGTGCCCCGGGGGCGTCGGGCCAGGTGGCGATCGCCTCGGGCGAGACGTCGACCTTGATGAAGGTGACGTCGCCCTCGGGCATCCGGGCGAAGAACGAGGTCAGCGCCTCGACGTGGTCGACGGTGAGTTCGGCGATGGTCATGAGACGGGCTCGCTCCGCTTCTTGAGGAAATCGATGACGACCGGCAGCGTGTTCTTGTGGGCGGTGCGCCCGAGCATGAGTCCGACGTGACCCGCGTCGAGTCGCAGCTCCTGCTTGTCCTCCGACCCGACGAGATCGACCAGGGGGCTCGCCGCGGGCTCGGGGATGATGTGGTCGCGCAGCCCGAGCACGTGCATGAACGGCACGGTGATGTCGGAGAGGTGCACCCGGTCGCCGTCGAGATAGACGCGGTCCTTGAGGAAGCCGTTCTCCACCACCAGCTTCTTGAACTGGCGGGCGACGCCGCCCGGCAGCGGCACCTGGTCGGTGGCCCACCCGTTCATCGCCTGGTAGGCGCTGACGAAGTCGTCGTTCCAGAGCTTCTCGACCAGGTCGACCCGCGTGGTCACCTCGCCCACCGGCTCCAGCGTGCGGAAGCCCTGCATGATGACGCCGGGCGGCACCAGGCCGTCCTTGCCGATGACGTCCTCGAGGTCGGTGCGCGCCATGATCTCGGTCATCGGGCCGCACTGCTGCAGGTCCGCCGGCGTGGTCAGCACCGTCAGGCTCCGCAGCGGCGACTCCGGGTGGTGCGCCGCGTGCAGCATCGCCAGCGTGCCGCCGAAGCAGTAGCCGAAGAGGTTGACCTGCTCGGTGCCCGTGAGCTCCTGGATCCGCTCGATGCAGGCCGGGATGTAGTAGTCGACGTAGTCCTCGAGCCGGTTCTCAGCGTCCCGCTCGTCGGGCACGCCCCAGTCGATCATGTAGACGTCGAAGCCCTCGGCCACCAGCCTCTCGATGACGCTGTTGCCGGGCCGCAGGTCGAGGATGTAGCTCTTGTTGAACAGGCTGTAGATGATCAGCAGCGGCGGCTTCAGCGAGACCTCGTCGCTGCGGTAGCGCCACAGCTCGGCGCGACCGGAGCTCCACACCGTGTCCTTCGGGGTGAGTCCCACGTCGGTGCGCTTGAGGCCCGTGGCCATCGCGATGCCGTTGCGGGCCCGCAGCGCGTTGCGCTCGACCTCCTTGCGTACGCGGTCCAGGGTGCCGGCACCCGGAATGCTCGCCATCAGTCCGCGTCCTTCCTCGGAGCCTTGCCGCGCTCGCGCTCGAGCTCCATGGTCAGCAGCCGCACCTGCCGGTCCAGAGCACCCAGGCGGTTGTTGAGCTTCTGCACGTCGGTGCCGGCGGGCAGGTTGAGGGTGTGCCAGGCCTTCGCCGCGACCCGGTTCACGCGTCCGCGTACGAAGTGGTTCAGTCCGGCGACCACCGAGGCCGCCTGTGCGAACTGGTCGGAGTGCGTGACCTCCCGCGCCCGCGGGCCGGCGGCTTTCTCGACCTTGTCGTAGAGGTCGCGGGGTCCCGGCAGGCCCATCACGCGGCCCGGCGGTGGGCGGGCGCAGGTGTGGGCGTCAGGTGGGGTGGAAGGTGTGACGTGGGCCTCATGTCAGGACCGTAGCCACGTTCCGTCGCCCCGAACCCTCAGGAGTCCTCCATGCCGCGATCGGTCCACACACCCGCCGCCGGGTGCGCGACGTGAGGGCCGCCGACGTCGCCGCAGCCCACGCGACACCGCTGACCGCGCCGCCGTACCCGCTGGCCGCGAACCGGTTCATCGACCGCGAGTACCTCAACATCACCTACCGCACCGACCCCGAGGCGTTGCGTGCCGTCGTGCCGGAGCCGCTGGAGATCGACGAGGACGCGCTCGTGCGCTTCGAGATCATGCACATGGGCGACGTCGGCTCCTACGGCACCTACACCGAGGGTGGTCTCGCGATCCCGGTGCGGCTGGGGGAGGAGCGGGGGGAGTACCTCCACGCGATGTACCTCGACAACTTCGCCGCCACCGTCGCCGGCCGGGAGCTCAGCGCGTACCCCAAGGGCATGGGCGTCCCCCGCCTCCGCGTGGAGGACAGCGTGCTGATCGGCACCCTCGACGTCACCTCCGAGCGGGTCGCGACCGCGACGATGGGCTACAAGCAGCAGCGGCTCGACGAGGACGAGGCCCGCGCCCAGATCGGGGTGCCGCAGTTCATGGTCAAGACGATCCTCGGCTACGGCCGCCAGCTGCTGCGCTGCGACCTGATCCGGGCCGGCGTTCGCGACCTCGTCATCAAGGAGGCCTGGACCGGCCCCGCCCGACTGCAGCTCTTCGACCACGTCGCGGCGCCGCTGGCGGACCTCCCCGTGCGCGAGGTCGTCGGCGCCAGCCACGTCCTCACCGACCTCTCGCTGCTGCCGGCCGAGCCCGTGTACGACTACCTCGAGGAGACCCGATGAGCAGCGATGTCACCGGGCCCGACGCCCGACCGGTCGCCGTGATCGGCGCCGGGACGCTCGGCCGGCGCATCGCCCTGATGTTCGCCACCGGCGGCGGCACGGTGCGGGTCTGCGACCTCGACGAGACCCAGCGCGCCGACGCCGCCGCGTTCATCGACGAGCACCTGCCCGCCGTGCTGGAGCAGACCGGCAACGACACCGCCGCGAAGGTCGAGACCACCGGCGACATGGCCGAGGCCGTCGCTGACGCCTGGCTCGTCGTGGAGTCCCTGCCCGAGCGGCTGGAGGTGAAGATCCCCGCCTTCGCCGACCTCGAGCGGCTCGCTCCCGGCGACGCGATCCTCGCGAGCAACTCCTCCTCGCACCCCACCAGCCGCATGATCGAGCAGGTTGGCTCACCCGAGCGGGTGCTGAACATGCACTTCTACATGCCACCGGTCGCCGTGGCGTGCGAGCTGATGTCGTGCGGGCACACCGACGCCGACATCATCGACCGGCTCATGGACGAGCTGCCCCGCTTCGGCATCGAGCCCTACCGCGTGCACGGCGAGAGCATGGGCTTCATCTACAACCGCATCTGGGCCTCCATCAAGCGTGAGGCCCTGATGGTGCTCGACGAGGGCGTCGCCTCGCCGGCGGAGATCGACGACATCTACGTCTCGGTGCTGCGCGCTCGCCGCGGACCCTTCCGCGCGATGGACGCCGTCGGCCTCGACGTCGTGCTCGACATCGAGGAGAACTACGCCGCCCACCGTGACGGCCTGCCCGAGGGCCCCCGGGCGCTGCTGCGCCGCTACATCGACGACGGCCGGCTCGGGGTCAAGTCCGGCCGCGGCTTCTACGACGACTACGAGACCGACGCCCACGAGGAGAAGTCATGAGCCTGTACGCGGGCCTGAAGGTCATCGACTGCGGCAGCTACATCGCCGCCCCGGCGGCGGCGATGATCATGGCCGACCTCGGCGCCGAGGTGGTCAAGATCGAGTCGCCCGGCGCGGGGGACGCGTACCGCCAGCTGCCGCGCCTGCCCGGCCAACCCGTCTCCGAGCACGACTACGCCTGGATCCACGACGCCCGCGGCAAGCGCGGGCTCGCGCTGGACCTGAGGTCGCCCGAGGGTCAGCAGGTGATGCACGACCTCGTCGCCGACGCCGACGTCTTCATCACCAACTACCCGCTGCGCGTACGCGAGAAGTTCCGCATCGACCACGCCACCCTGGCAGGCCTCAACGACCGGCTCGTGTACGCCTCCTTCACCGGCTACGGCGAGCGCGGCCCCGAGGCGGCGAAGCCCGGCTTCGACGCGACGTCGTACTGGGCGCGCTCGGGGATGATGGACACCATCAAGCCGGCCTCCGATGCCCCGCCGGCCAAGGGCGTCGTCGGGCAGGGCGACCACCCCTCGGCGATGAGCCTGTACGCCGCGATCGCCACCGCGCTCTACCAGCGCGAGCGCACCGGCGCGGGCGCCCACGTGTCGTCCTCGCTGCACGCCAACGGGCTGTGGGCGAACTCCTACATGGCGACCGCGGCCCTGTGCGGGGCGGAGTTCCCCGAGCGTCCGCCACGCGAGGAGCACTTCAACGCGCTGAGCCTGCACTACGAGGCCGCGGACGGGAAGTGGCTGCTGCTGACCCTGCTCAACGAGGACCGGCACTGGCCGGTGCTGGCCCGGTGCCTCGAGCGCGAGGACCTGCTCGAGGACGAGCGCTTCACCACCAAGCCCGACCGGCTGGCGAACGCCACGGCGCTGATCGGTGAGCTCGACCGGGCCTTCGCCCGGCACGAGCGCGCCCACTGGGAGCGCCTGCTCACCGAGAACGACGTCGTCTTCGACGTCGTGGCGACTCCTGAGGACCTCGCCGACGACGAGCAGATGCGCGCGAACGGCCTGGTCGTCTCCTTCGCCGAGGACGACCGGGTCGGCGCCATCGCCGTGCCCTTCGAGGTCGACGGCGCCGACCCGGTGCCCGGTCGGATGCCTCCGTCGGTCGGGCAGCACACCGACGAGGTGCTGAGCGCTCTCGGGTACGACGCCGCCCGCATCGCGGCTCTCCGGGAGGCGGGCACCGTCGCTTGAGTAGAACTTGGGAGGGAGTCGCGCCCCGCCTACGGTGGGCGGCATGTCCCCCTTCCCCGTGGCGGGCCACTTCGCGCGCACCCTGGCGTCCGCAGCGTCGGCTCTGCTCGTGCTCACCGCGTGCGGAACCGGACCGTCGGACGGATCCGGTGGCCCGTCGGGCGGCTCGGGTGGCTCGGCCAGCGAGGCCGGCGTCGCGCACGTCCACGGACTCGAGGTCGATCCCGACGACCCGAGCCGGGTGTACGTCGCCACCCACGACGGGCTCTTCGCCTACACCGACGGCGCCGGGTTGAGCCGGGTGGGCGAGACCCGCAGCGACCTCATGGGTTTCACGGTCGGACCCGACGAGAACCTCTTCGCCAGCGGGCACTCCGCTCCCGACACACAGGGACCCGCGAACCTCGGCCTGATCACCTCCACCGACAGCGGCTCCTCCTGGCGGCCGGTCGCGCTGTCGGGCGAGGCCGACTTCCATGCCATGGACGCGGGCGAGAGCGGTGTCGTCGGGTACGACGCGTCCAACGGCGTCCTGCGCGTCAGTGACGACGGACGTACGTTCACCACCGTCGCGGGGGCGCCCGCATTCCTCGACCTCGCGGTCGACCCGACGCGTGGGAGCGTGTGGGGCACCACCGACCGCGGGGAGCTGCTGCGCAGCGACGACGTCGGGCGTACGTTCGCGACCGTGCCGGGTGCGCCGCAGCTGGTGCTCGTCGACGTCGCGCCCGAGGGCACGCTCGTGGGCGTCGGCACCGACGGCCGCCTCCACACTGCGGAGGCACCGGGGGAGTGGACCGCACGCGACGGGGCGGCCGACCGTGGACTGCAGGCGTTCACCGCCGGGCCCGACGGTGCCGTGTGGCTTCTCGACAGCCGAGGTCTCGTCCGCAGCGACGACCTCGGAGACACGTTCATCGACGCAGAAGGCTGGTAGACCCATGACCCCCACCCGCACATCCCGACCCCTCGGCGAACGGTTTCCCGGACGACTCCGCCGCGTGGCCGCCGGGTCGCTCGCCGCGGCTGCGCTGGTGACCCTCGGTGCCGCCTGCGGCGGTGACGAGCAGACCTCGGCCGACGAGACATCGGCGTCATCGGTGCCCGCGGACGCGGACTTCAACGAGGCCGATGTCGCGTTCGTCGCCGGCATGATCCCGCACCACCAGCAGGCGGTGATGATGGCCGAGATGGTGCAGGGGCGCGACATCGATCCGGCGATCGCGGACCTGGCGGCACAGATCCGCGATGCGCAGCAGCCGGAGATCGAGCAGATGACGGGCTTCCTCGACGAGTGGGGGGTCGAGCCCACGGCCGGCATGGGCGACATGAGCGACATGGGCGACATGAGCGGGATGGACCACGACATGAACGGGATGGACCACGACATGGGCGGGGTGGAGATGGAAGGGATGATGTCGCCGCAGCAGATGTCGGACCTCCGCACCGCCTCCGACGCCGCGTTCGGCGACCTGTGGCTGGAGCTGATGGTCGAGCACCACCGGGGGGCGATCGAGCAGTCGCGGACGCAGATCGCCGAGGGTGAGGACGCCGGGGCGATCGAGCTGGCGCGGGAGATCGCCCGCACGCAGGCCGCGGAGATCGGCACCATGCAGGACCTGCTCGCGCGCTGAGGCAGTCCGGCGGGCGGGCGCCATCGACATCCTCCACCGGTGAGGTTAGGCTTGCCTAACTTCAAGACCAGGAGGGCCTCATGCAAGCGTACGTCGACACCATCGACCGGATCACCCCCGACATGGTCCGGCTGACCCTCACCGGCGGCGACCTCGCCGACCCCAGCCGCTTCGTGATGCCCGAGGCCACCGACGCCTACGTCAACATCGCCCTCCCACCGGAGGGAGCGCCGTACGCCGCCCCCTTCGAGCCCGCCGAGGTCAAGCAGACCTGCCCGCGGGACCTGTGGCCCGTACGCCGCCGCTACACCGTGCGCGCCTGGGACCCCGCGTCGTGCACGCTGACGCTGGACTTCGTCGTGCACGGCACGGGTGCCGCCGGTCGCTGGGCGAGCACCGCCCGGCCCGGCGACGTGCTCGTCCTCGAGGGGCCCGCCGGCGGCTACCGTCCCGACCCCACGGCCGACTGGCACCTGCTCGTGGGCGACGAGTCCGCGCTGCCCGCGATCGCCGCGTCGCTCGAGGCGGTGCCGGAGGGCGCTCTGGCGGTCGTACGCCTCCTCTGCGACGGCCCCGACCACGAGGTGCCGCTGACCTCGCCGGGCGACCTCGACGTCGTCTGGCTCCATCGCAGCGGCGGTGCCGAGGACGCCGACCTCCTCGCCGAGGAGGTCCGCAACCTGCCGTTCCCCCGGGGTCGCGTGCACGCCTTCGTGCACGGTGAGGCCGACGAGATCCGTGCCCTGCGCCGGCACCTGCTGCTGGACCGCCGCGTCCCGCGCGCCGACATGTCGTGCTCGCCGTACTGGCGCCGCCACATGGACGACGAGGCGTGGCGCGCGGTCAAGGGCGACTTCGTCGCCGCGATGGAAGCCGAGGTCGCGTGATGACCGGCCCGTCCCCGGCCGAGGTGGCGCGTACGGCGCTGGCCCGCGCCCGCTGCGGCACCCTGCTGGTGCGCGGCTGCGGCGGCCGGGCCGGCGCCATGACCATCGTGACCGTGCACACCGGCGCCGACGGACGACCGCGCATCGCCGTCGAGGCGGACTCCGCGACGGCCGCCGACCTCGAGGGTCGGCGGGTCGCCTCGCTCATCGTGCCCGCGGCCCGGCCCTACCGTCGCATCGAGCTCACCGGACGCCTCCACGCCTGCCGACCCCCGGGCGGGCAGGCGGACGGCGCCGGTGACGCGGTCTTCGGTCTGACGCCGGTCCAGTGCCTGCTCGGCGGCCACCGTGGGATCGCCGTGGCGCCGGAACAGCTCCGGGCCGCCGCACCGGACCCGCTGTGGCGTCTCGCGCCCCAGCTGGTCGCGCACCTGCGCGAGGCCCACTCCCGCGACCTCGTGGCCTGCCTGCGAGCCCAGGGACACCGCACCGCCGAAGCCGTCGAGGTCCACGACGTCGACCGCTACGGCATCTCGATGACGGTGCTGAGCGCTCACGGCGTGGAGGACGTCAGGCTGCCGTTCCCCGGCGGCCCGATCGACGCGCTCGCCCAGGCCCCGAGCGGCATCGCGCTGCCCCTGGGCTGCCGCTGCACCGCAGCGGTGCCGCCCACGGACCGGGCCTGAGAGGGGCGTACGTCAGGCTGGTGCCCATGAGCACCACCGGCGCACGACCCGAAAGCAACGTCCTCGGCGAACCCCTCGAGGTCGCGAGCACCGACCCGGTCACCGGCTGGTTCCGCGACGGCACCTGCCGGTGTGAGGGCGACCCCGGTCTGCACGCGATCTGCGCGGTGATGACCGATGAGTTCCTCGCCCACCAGGTCGCCACCGGCAACGACCTGGTGACCCCGCAGCCGCGTTTCGGCTTCGCCGGACTCCGCGGCGGCGACCGGTGGTGCGTCGTCGCCGCACGCTGGCTGCACGCCCACCACGACGGCGTCGCCCCGCCCGTGGTGCTCGCCGCGACCTCGGAGCGTGCGCTGGAGGTCGTGCCGCTGGAGGTGCTGCGCGGCTACGCCGTCGACGTGCCTCCCGACCTGAGCTCCCTGGCCTGAGTTCCCCGGCCTGAGTTCCCTGGGCTGAGCTCGCGGGTGTGGCGAGCAGCCTCAGCCGACGGCCGCGAACGCGATGATCGCGATGTCGTCGGCGGGGTTGCCGTCCTGGTAGTCCAGGGCAGAGGTCACGATGCCGTCGACCTGCGCGTGCGGGTCGTGCGACAGCTCTCCCATCAACGCGTAGAGCCGCTCCTCGCCGTACATCCCGGCGACCCCGCGCGCCTCGGTGACGCCGTCGGTGTAGACCGTCAGGAGCTCATCGCCGAGGCGGTGCCGGACGCAGGTGAACGACGGCTCGGGCATGAGCCCGGCGGGCGACCCCGGGGTGCCGACCTCGGTCACGGTGCCGTCCGCCGCGCGCAGCAGGGCCGGGGGGTGGCCGGCGAGACAGATCCGCAGGTCCCACCCACGCTCGCGGTAGTCCATGCGCACCACGATCAGGGTGCAGTAGTGGTCGGTCTGCTCCCGGGTCAGCACCCGGTCGACGCCGTAGAGCAGGTCGGCGGGGTCGGGGTGGTCGATCGCGAGGGTCCGTACGCTGTGCCGCACCAGGGAGGTGACGGTCGCGGCGTGCACGCCCTTGCCGCTCACGTCGCCCAGCACGACGACCCAGCCGGTCTCGCTGACCTGGAAGACGTCGTAGAAGTCGCCGCCCACCTCGCGACCGTCACCCGCAGGGCGGTACGCCGCCGCGATCTCCAGGTGCGGAACCGACGGGGGAGCGGGAGGGATCAGGGTGCGCGAGAGGGTCTCGGCGAGCGCAGCGGACTCGGCCCGGGCGGCCTCGGCGAGCCGGCCGGCCTGCCGGAGGTCCTCCTCGTAGCGGTGCCGGTCACCGGCCCCGAGGAGCACGATCTGCAGCGACCGTGACCCCTCGTCGCCCAGCCGCCGGGCGTTGAGGAGCACCGGGGCGCGTGCGCCGTCGGGCCGCAGCAGGTCCAGCTCGATCTCGCGCACGACCTCCTCGCGCTGCAGCAGCGGCGCGAGGTGCGTCTCGAGGTAGACCCGTCCGGCCACCGTCAGCAGGTCCGCGAGCTCCAGCCGACCGACCACGTCGTCCTCGGTGCGTCCGACCAGGCGCAGGAACTCCGTGTTCGCGCTGGCCACGAGCCCTGTCTCGTCGGTCGTGACGTGACCGGCCGGTGCGTCCTGCAGGAGGTCGGGATCGAGCCGGGTGCGGGCCCTCACGCGGCGGTCGGCACGCGGCCGAGGAAGTCGAGGATCGCGGCCGAGGTCTCACCCGGCGCGGTCAGGTGCGGACAGTGGCCGGCGGTGTCGATGACCGCGAAGCGGGAGTCGGGGATCTGCTCGTGCACGAATCGACCCGCCGTCAGCGGCGCGACCAGGTCGTGGGCCGACTGCAGCACCAGGGTCGGGACGGTCACCCGGGGCAGGTCGGCGCGGTTGTCGCCGCGGAAGGTCACGTCGGCGAACTGGGCGGCGACCTCGGGGCGCGTACGGCAGAAGCTCTCGTACAGCTCCTCGCGCGCCGCAGGCCCGCCGTCGCCGGAGACCAGCTCGGCCAGCGGCTCCTGCCACCCCAGGTGGTTGCGCTGCATCAGCTCGACGAGCTCGTCGATGTCGGCAGCGGCGAACCCACCGACGTAGTCGCCGTCGTCGACGTAGCGCGCGGACGGCGCGACCAGCACGAGCCGGGCGACCGTCTGCGGGGCCTCGATGCTCGCCAGCACCCCGATCATCGCGGCCACCGAGTGGCCCACCAGCGTCACGTCGCTCAGGTCGAGCTCGTCCAGCAGCGCCAGCACGTCGTCGCGGTATCCCTCGAGCCGGGCGTGCCGGGTCGGGTCGTAGGAGGCGTCGTCGGCTCCGCCGGACCCGGGCAGGTCGAAGGAGATCACCCGGTGGGTCGCGCCCAGCACCGGCGCGACCTGGCGCCACATCGACTGCCCGCACCCGAAACCGTGCACGAGCACGACCACGGAGCCGTCGACCGGCCCGGTGGTGCGCACGTCCAGCGCCTCCGCGAGTGTCATGGCCCCACACTAACGGTCGTGCCGGCCAGGACCCGGGCGTGTGAGCATGGGCTGATGCCCGACACGATCTTCGCCAACGGACGCCTCTTCGACGGACTCGCCTACCTCGGCGACCACGCCGTCGGCGTACGCGGCCACACCATCCACTCCGTCGGCCCGTTGGAGACGGTCCGTGAGGAGATGTCCGTCGGTGGCGGCCCCGTCGAGGAGTTCGACGCCGAGGGCGGGTTGATCCTCCCGGCCTTCCACGACGCCCACGTGCACCCGATGGTCGGCGGGCTCGAGCTGCGCAACGGCCTGCTCACCGACTGCGACAGCGCCGACGCCTGCCTGGAGCGCATCCAGACCCTGGTCGAGGACTCCGACGCCGGTCGCGACGACTGGCTGCGCGCCGGGGGCTGGTCGCTCGAGCACTTCGACCAGCACACCGGTCCGACCGCCGAGATGCTCGACCGTGTCTGCCCGGACCGGCCGGCGTTCCTGCCGAGCAACGACCACCACAACGCGTGGGTCAACACCAGCGCGTTGGAGCTCGCAGGCATCGACAAGGACACGCCCGACCCGCCGGACGGCTGGATCGAGCGCGACGACGACGGCAACCCGACCGGCACGCTGCGCGAGGCCGCGGCCCTGCTCGTGCACGACCTCGTCGACGTCGGCCGGCAGGAGCGCGCCGACGCCCTGCGCGACGCCCAGTCCTTCCTGCACTCCTGGGGCATCGTCGGCTGGCAGGACGCCCTGGTAGGCGGGTACGCCAACCTCGAGGACCCCACCCAGGCCTACCTCGACCTGGTCGACACCGGCGACCTGACGGCCCGCGTACGCCTCGCGCTGTTCTGGGACCGCCACCAGGGCGTCGAGCAGATCGAGGCGCTCAAGGCAGAGCGGGAGCGGCTCGCCGCGGCCGGGCTCGACGCCGGCTCGGTGAAGCTGATGGTCGACGGGGTCTCGGAGACCTTCACCATGGCGGTCGACGAGCCGTATCTCGGCGGCGCCCGCTGCCCGTGCGAGGGAGGGGAGCGGGGTCTGGCGTTCATGGGCCCGCAGCAGCTGCAGGACGCCGTCATCGCCCTGGACGCGGCCGGCTTCCAGGCCCACTTCCACGCCCTCGGCGACCGGGCCGTCCGCACCTCGCTCGACGCGATCGCCGCGGCCCGACGGCAGAACGGCTGGAGCCCGCAGCGGCACCAGCTCGCGCACCTGCAGCTCGTACGCCCGGAGGACCGCACCCGCTTCCGCACCCTCGGGGCGATCGCGAACGTCGAGGGCATGTGGGCGCGCGCCAACACCCCGGCGGTGCAGATGGTGAAGCCCTACCTCGACGAGGAGCGGCTGGGCTGGCAGTACCCCTTCGCCGACATCGTCGGCACGGGCGCGCTGGTCGCCGGCGGCTCGGACTGGCCGATCAACCCGCCTGAGCCCATGGAAGCCGTGCACGTGCTCGTCAACCGCTCCTCGCGACGCACGGACGAGTCCGAGGAGGAGCCGCCGATGGGTGAGGATCAGGCGCTGAGCCTGACGTACGCCCTGCAGGCCTACACCTCGGGTGCCGCGCACGCGAACCACTTCGAGGACTCCGGCAACATCCGCGTCGGCGCCTCGGCGGACATCGTCGTGCTCGACGAGGATCCCTTCGACGCCCACGAGGACCACATCGGACGCGCCGACCCGGTGGGGGCCTGGTCGCGGGGCGACCGGGTCTTCACGAGGGACTGACCCTCACGGTCCGCCGACGAGGTGACGCTGCAGGGTCGGGGCGACCTGCGCGATCAGCACGTCGGTCGAGGCGGCTTGCAGCACCTCGAGTGCCACGACGTGTCGGGCCATCACCAGCCCGAGCACCTGCGACATCGCCAGGGATGCGCGCAGCTCCGCGTCGTTCTGCTCGCCGGCCCCGCCGGCGACGGCTGACGCGAGCGGGAGCAGCACCGTCGCGGTGATCCGGTCCCGGATCATCGCGGCCGCGTGGGGGTGGCTGGCCGCGGACCGCACCATGCCCTCGATGACGGCGCGGCGCGCGGGGTCGTCGAGAGCTTCGAGGACGACTCGCGCAAGACGCTCGCCGACCTCGCGAGGTCCGCCCGACGTGACGTGCGGGATCACGACCGCGGGGTCCAGTGGCAGATCCATGACCTGCGCGAAGAGCTCCTGCTTGGAGCCGAAGAAGTAGCCGATGAGCGCCTGGTCGACCCCGGCGCGGTGGGCGATGCCGCGCATCGTGGCGGTGTCGAAGCCGACGTCGCCGAAGAGTGCGCGGGCGGCCTTCGCGATGTCGTCGCGGGCGGTGCTGGATGCCCCTCGACGCCCGGCGCGACTGGTGCGGCTCATGAGCGCAGGCTACGCAGCGTGAGCCGGTCTGGCGCACGCCCTTGACGTGGAGACGTCCGAAGCAGATATTCAACGTATGATGAATAACGACGAAGCGGCGGGTGCCGCCGTGGAGATCCGCGCCCTGACGGTGGTGCGGGCGCAGCGCACCGTGCTCTGCGACCTCGACCTGGAGATCCGCTCGGGGGTGACCGGTCTGCTCGGGCCGTCCGGGTGCGGCAAGTCCACGCTGCTGCGGTCGATCGTGGGCGTCCAACGGGTGGCCTCGGGAAGTGTGCGCGTCCTGGGCGCGCCGGCGGGCGCCCCGGCGTTGCGCGATCGCGTCGGCTACGTGACCCAGGCCGCGAGCGTGTACGACGACCTCACGGTCGCGGAGAACCTGCGGTTCTTCGCTCGCGTCCTGCGCGCGGCGCCGGCAGCGGCGGATCGAGTGATGGGCGCTGTCGCCCTCGACGAACAGCGCGACCAGGTGGTCGGCCGCCTCTCGGGCGGGCAGCGGTCACGCGTGAGCCTCGCCGTCGCGCTGCTGGGTGAGCCCGAGCTGCTCGTGCTCGACGAACCGACGGTGGGCCTCGACCCGGTGCTGCGGTTGGAGCTGTGGGACCTGTTCCACCGTCTGGCCGCCGATGGTGCGACGGTGCTCGTCTCCAGTCACGTCATGGACGAGGCCGAGCGCTGCGATCGGCTGGTGCTGATGCGGGACGGCGCCGTGCTCGCCCACGACACCCCGGACGCGATCAGGGCAGGCACAGGGTCTGAGGACATCGAGTCGGCCTTCCTGACGATGGTCGGCGAGGCGGCGGCATGACCGCGATGTGGAGTCCCGGGATCACGCTGGCTGTGGCGGTGCGCGTGGTGGCACAGCTGCGACGCGATGCCCGGACCGCGGCGATGCTGCTGCTCGTGCCGACGCTGATCGTGACGCTGCTGTGGTGGATGTACTCCGACCAGGACCCGCGGGTCTTCTCCCGTCTCGGGCCGGCCTTGCTCGCGATCATCCCGTTCATCGTGATGTTCCTCGTGGCCAGCGTCACCACGCTCCGCGAGCGCAGCAGCGGGACCCTGGAGCGACTCCTCGCCATGCCGATGGGCAAGCTGGATTTCCTGCTCGGCTACCTTCTCGCCTTCGCCGGCGTCGCCGCCGCTCAGGCGTCGATGGCCGTCGCCGTCTCGGTGTGGCTGCTCGACCTGCAGGTCGCCGGTCCGGTCTGGCTCCTGCTGGTCGTGGCGGTCGGCGACGCCGTGCTCGGCACGGCCCTCGGGTTGTTCGTCAGCGCATACGCCGACAGCGAGTTCCAGGCCGTGCAGTTCATGCCGCTGGTCGTCGTGCCTCAGATCCTGCTCTGCGGTCTGCTGGTGCCGCGCGACCAGCTGCCATCGGTGCTGGGCTCACTGAGCGACGTGCTGCCGCTGTCGTACGCCACCGACGCGATGACAGCACTCACGGCCGGCGCCGACGTCGCCGCGCCGCTCGCCGACCTGGCCGTCGTGACGGCGTTCGCCCTCGGCGTCCTCGTGCTGGGTGCGGCGACGCTCCGCCGGCGCACCGCGTGAGGCAGGGATGGGGGTTCGGTCGATGACCTCCACGAGCACCCCGGGCGTACGCATCGAGTCCACCGGCGGCGCCGACACCCCCCCCGCTCGACAGCCTGAACCTGTGGGTGCTTGCCCGCCGAGCCGCGCCCCAGCTCGTGGTCGCCCGCGTCATCGGGGTCACCGTCGGTGTGGGCACTTCGATCGCGATGTGCGCCGACCTCGTCGTCATGAGCCCGCCACCCACCTGAAGAACGCGTCCGAGGGCGATCGGTCTGATGCCCGACGGGGGAGCGACGGTGTACCTGCCGGCGATCCTCGGACGCGGCAAGGCCATGGCGGTCGCGATCGTCGGCGACCGGACACGGCCGCGGAGTGCGGGCGGCTCGGCATCGCCTCACGCGTCATCGACGCCGTCGCGCCGGCCGACCTCGCTGGGCCCCCGACGTCGAGGGGGCGCAGCGTTCCGCGAGCAGCGCGACTCGACATTCCAGGGACGGTGACGGGACGAGCCCGGACCGCTGCTGCGGTCCGGGCTCGCCGACAGGTGGTCCGACCCGAGGATCAGGCCTCGATCTGCGCGGCCTCGCTCTCGCGGGCAGGCAGGCCGGCGACCTCGATCTTGCGCGGCTTCGCCTTCTCGGCGACCGGCACGACCAGGCGCAGCACGCCGGCGTCGTAGGAGGCCTCGATGCGCTCGAGGTCGAGGTTGTCGCCGAGCACCAGCTGGCGGCTGAAGACGCCGGTCGGGCGCTCGGAGGCCAGGCGCTCCCAGTCGCCGTTGCGGGCGACGCGCTCAGCGCGCACGGTCAGCACGTTGCGCTCGACGTCGATGTCGAGGGACTCGGTGCTGACGCCGGGGAGGTCGAGCTCGAGCACGAGGCGGTCGCCCTCACGCCAGGCGTCCATCGGCATGACCGCGGGACGGTTGGTGGTGCCGGTCAGCTGGGCGGCGAGCCGGTCGAACTCACGGAAGGGGTCGGTGGGACGGAGCAGCATGGGGTTTCCTCCTCACGGGTGCGGCACGAGCCGCGGTGGATGGGGACGAGGACGCCGGAGCGGCCTCGTATCTGTATCAACAGTTATAGGTTGTCGATATTCCAGATGCAAGGGAAACTGACCAGGTGTCTGCAGGATCCGACGACGGGGTGTACGCGATCAGCGTCGCCGCCCGCCTGGTGCGCATGGAGGTGCAGAACCTCCGCGTGTACGAGCGCCGCGGCCTCCTGGCGCCCGACCGCACTGCAGGCGGCACGCGGCTGTACTCCGAGGACGACCTCGCGGTGCTGCACCGCATCCGTGACCTGCTCGAGGAGGGGCTGAACCTCGCCGGCATCGCCCGGGTGCTGGCGCTCGAGGAGCGCGTACGCCACCTCGAGCACCAGCTCGCTCGCCGGCCCGGGCACCGGGGTGATTGATCCGCGCTCAGCGGCGCTCGGGGTCCTCGGACTGCGTCGGGACGTCCTCGACGAGCACGTCCGCGGGGTCTCCCGACGGGGCCGGTGCCTCCTGGTGCGGTGAGCCCTCGGCGGCGTCGTACTCACCGGCCGCGGCGGCGCCGGAGTCGTCCGAGGTCGCCCGTGCTTCCTCGGCGTCGTCGATGCGACCGGTGAGGTCCTGGTTGTCGTCGTGCTCGGCCATGCGGTGCTCCTCGGGGTGGGTGCGGTGCCCGCGGGGAGCGCGGGCCAGGCGTGCACTACCCATGCGTACGACCGACGACGCGGCCGACGACGCGGTTGGTCTAGGACTCCGAGGCGTTCCGCTCCGCCCGGCGGGCGCGGAAGCGCTCGCCGGCGTCCTTGACCCCGAGCGCGAGCACGGCGGCGATCGCGACGCTGAAGCCGATGCGTACGGCCGGGTGGTCACGCGACACGTCGACGAGCAGCACGAGACCCGCGATCAGGACCAGCAGGGCGAGGGCGAGCGTGCCGTAGAAGCGGCCCGCGGGCGTCGGTGGGGAGTGCGGCTCTCTCGTCACGTGCCAAGGATGCCGGAACGCCGCCACGTCGACGGGCAGGTGGGCTCTCACGCGTCGTTGAGGAGCACTTCCTTCGGCCGCAGGTGTTGCAGCACGGTGACGTCTCGCCACCAGGTGAGGTCGGGGTGCTGACTTCCCGTGCGGTGCAGGTGCTGCAGCGCCTGCTCGGCGAGGTCGATGCCGACGACGTGCTGGGGTGGGGTGCGGACCAGCTCGGTGGCGAAGGGGATGTCGCGACCGTCCTCGAGCGTCTGACGGAACGTCTTGTCCTCAGGCTTCGCGGAGGACTGGAGCGCGATCCACCTGCCCTGGTCGTTGGTGCCGATGACGATCATCTGACCGGCTGCGTCGCCACCGACGGCAAGGCGGTGAGGGCCCCGCCAGAGCATGAGGAGGGTGCGGTCGCGGCCGTCCAGCCGGTGCAGGGCGTCGCGCAGGGTCTCCCAGGCCGGGTCGACGGCCTCGAAGTCGTGCTCCGTGGTCGTCCACAGAGCCAAGTGGTCGACCTTGTCCCCGCGTTGCGGATGCGCGGCCGAGGGAGGGGCGCCGACCGCGGTGGACAGGCGCGCACTCCACTGCGCGCGGCTGGTCATGGCGTTGACCGGGATCTGGCAGCCGAAGAAGGCAGCGAACCAGACGAGAGCCGACGTGCCGTCCTCGGTGAGGGGGACCACGATCGCGGCCCCGGCGACCGCGACCACGATGACCACGGGCCAGCGGAACCGGCCCGGCAGGAGATAGGTCGCAGCGGAGATCGCGGCCGCTGCCGCGAAGATGCCCGCGACCAGCAGCGGGTCGGCCCCGTTCAGCAGCGGGAGGACGACCGCGATGCCGACCGCCACCACGAAGAGGCCGGTCTCGACGACCGTGGATCGACGGATGCGGCCCTGGATGCGGTCGTAACGCGTGGCACCGTCAGGGACGCTCGTCATGCCGCGACTCTAATCCCGTCCAGCCCTTCCACGCCCCTTCCACGCCCCGTCACAGGCCGAGGAGCTCACCCTGCTCGGCCCCGTCGATGGCCCTGTCGCCGGCGGCGGTGACCGCGACCCCGCTGCCCTGGGAGCCCCAGTCCTCCCGGAAGGCTGTCCACGGTCGTCCCATGGCGTCGGCCTGGTGCCTTCCTGAGAGAACTCTCGGACCGGCGGGGTCGAGCTGCTCCATGACACGCCCCGTGTTGCCCGCGACGCCGGCGACGCCGCCCTTGAGGGATGCCTCGTTGAGGTTCACCGAACCGTCGGAGATGAGCTGCTCGGTCGTCGACCCCGTGAAGCCCGCCCCGAAGTCGACGGTCGTCTCGGTGAGCGCTCGCGTCGCCGTGGCGTTCAGCCGGCTGCCGACGATGTCTTCGGCGTAGTTCGCGGCGCGTCCGCCGTACTGACTGGCGGAGCCTGCGACCGCCCCGCCGGCGAACGAGCCGAGCAGCCCCCGGACGGAGCTGTTGCGGCCGTTCTGCGCCACGTAGCTGGCCATGTTCGCCGTCCCGTCGACGGCGGCGTTGATGGCCACCCGCCTGCCCACCGACATGGCGGCGTTGCGGGCGAGCGCGGTGCCGACCCCGGCGCCGACGCCTCCCGCGATGGTGGAGACCGCCGCCTGCTTCCAGTTCACCTCGCCGGTCGTGGCCTTCTGGATGCCGACGTCGATGCCACCCGAGATCAGCGCCATGCCGGCGGGCCCGCCGACTCCCGTGGCGACCAGGGCGACCCCGCCCGCGACCGCGGCGACCGCGACGGCGTACTCCCAGTTGTCCTTGGCGAACTCTCCGACGGCGTCGGCCGCCTTGAAGATCGGTGCCCGGTTCGCCTCGCGGTAGGCCTGCAGCTCGGCGTCGCTCACCGGCGACAGCCCGAGAGGGTCCAGCGCGTGCAACGGGTCGTTGCCGGCGTACGCGTAGGGGTTGCCGGCCCACCCGGCACCGAGCACGGGCGGGAGGGGGTCGGGGGAGAGGAAGCTGCGCGTCGCCGGGTCGTACGCGCGGGCGTGCAGCCACTCCAGGCCGTCGAGGAGCAGCTCGCCGGCGGCGGTCAGCGACGCCGGTCCCGGTCCGGAGACGGCATCGGGCTGCCACGGGTCGGAGCCGTCGCCGGTGGCGGTGGGCCGCCACGACGGTGACTGCCAGCGTCCGTCGACACCGTGCAGCGGGCCGGCGGCGACGACAGGTGCGTCGCCGAGCTCGAGCAGGGCGTGCCAGGGGTCGGTGGGGTCCCACCACACGGGGGTGCCGTCGATGTCGGCGAGCTCGCCGAGCGCGTCCACGGAGAGCTCGCGCGTACGCCGTGCACCGTCGGCGCCGACCGTGACGACCCGTGCGAGCAGTCCGTCGACGCTCCAGGCGTACTCGGTGGCGGAGCCGTCGGGACGGCGGTCGGCCACGCGGCGACCGGCGGCGTCGTAGACGTGCGTGGTGACCTCGCCGTCGGTCTCGGTGCTCACGAGCTGTCCGGCGGCGTCGAAGGTCCGGTGGCACATGGTGCGGTGCGGGTCCTCGTGCGGGCCGGCCTCGTCGCGGGTCTCGGCGACGAGACGCCCGGCGGCGTCGTAGCGGAAGCGCGTACGAACGCCGTCCTGCCGGACGCCGACGAGCTGCCCGGCGGCATCGAAGTCGTAGGAGTCGACCGCGTCACCGGTGCGACGCACCGCTGTGACGCGGCCGTCGGAGTCGCGCTCGAGCCAGGTCATCGCACCGGGGTCGGACGCGGTGGCGCCGGTGACCACGGAGGCGAGCCAGCCGTCCTCGAAGCGCCACTCGTGGCGGCGGCCGCCCCCGGCGGTCTCCCGGGCGCTGACGACCCGGCCGGCCGCGTCGCGGGTCAGCTCGATCGCGCCGAGCAGCGGGTGCTCCACACGGCCCACCCGACCGTCCGAGCCGTACGCACGCTGCGTGGTCGTCCCGTCCGGACGGGTCACGCCCGTGGTGCGGCCGTCGGCGTCGTAGGTCCAGGAGACCCCGGCCCCGTCCCGGCTCCGGGAGAGGAGCAGGCCGCGCGGGTCGAAGGACAGCTCGTGGTCGCGGGTGCCGCGGGTGCCCGACTCCGTCAGCCGCAGCCGCCGTCCGGTGATGTCGCGGGCGACGTGCACGGTGGTGGCGTCACCGTCCGCGCCGATCGCGGAACGGCTCGCCTCCCGGCCCGACGCGTCATGGGTCCAGGCCGTGCGAGCCCCGGTCGCGTCGACGTGCTCGACGAGACGACCGGCGGCGTCGTACGCCCACGTGCGCGTACGCCCCAGCGGGTCGGTCTCGGCGACCAGACGGCCGACGGCGTCGAAGCTGCGTTCCGTCCGCGCCCCGAGCGGGTCGATCACGGCACCGACCCGACCGAGCGCGTCGAGCTCGAAGTGCGTCGTGCCGCCGTTCGCGTCGGTCGCGGAGCTCAGGCGGCCGGCGGCGTCGTAGCCGAACTGTCGACGCCCGCACGTCGGGTCGGACAGAGCGGTGACGCGTCCCACCGCGTCGCGCTCGAATCTGGTGGTGCCGACACCGGGTTGCGTGCGTCGTACGACCCGCCCCATCGCGTCGTGGCTCCACGTGCTCACCTCGCCGGTGGGTGAGACGACCTTCTCTAGCCGGCCGTGGTCGCCGTGCACGAAGGTCTCGACCGCGTCGGTGTCGTCCTGCGCAGTGGTGATGCGCGTCGCGAGACGACCGCAGGCGTCGTACGCCCACCGCGTCACCACGCCCGCGGGGCTCGTGACCGAGGTGACCCTGCCGGCGGCGTCGCGCGTCAGGAGCGTGGACCCGCCGACCTCGTCGACGACCTCGACGACACGGCCGCAGCGGTCGTGGCGGCGGAGCTCGGTCGAGCCGTCGGGGCGCACTTCCGCGACCACCCGGCCGAGCACGTCCAGGCGGGTGGTGGTCGCGAGCAGCGCGTCGGAGACGGTGACGGTGCTGGGGTCCGCACCGCTGCCGCGGCGGGTCTCGACGTGGCGGCTCACCGCGGTGGGGTCGATGATCCGCGACAGCGCCCCGGTCGCGTCGTGGTCGCGTCGCCAGGTGCCCCCGGCCGGATCGGTGATCTCGGTCAGCCGGGAGAGGGCGTCGTGGGTGTAGCGCCACGTCGAGCCGTCCGGCAGCTCGACCGAGGCCAGCTGCCCGAGGTCGTCGTAGCGCTGCGTCGTCCCCTGACCGAGCGGGTCGATCACCCGGGCCACGTCACCGGCCTCGTCGTGCTCGACGGCGGTGCGAGCCCCCATGGGATCGACGACCGCGGCGAGTCGGCCACCGACGGTGTGCTCGTGGGCCCAGACCGCCCCGTCGGGATCGAGGCGCTCGGCCAGCAGCCCCGCCGGTCCGTAGCGGTAGGCCGTGCGGTCGCCCGCGGGGGAGACCGCCGCAGTGACACGGCCGAGGTCGTCGCGCTCGAGGCGTGCCGTACGCCCCTCGGCGTCGGTCGTCGCGACCAGGTCGCCGTGCCCGTCGTGGGTGAAGGCCACGCGCACGCCGGTCGGGTCGACGACCTCGCGCAGGAGGCCGTCGCGCCAGGTGAAGGAGCTGATGCCGCCCTCGCCGTCGATGAGCCGAGCGGGGTGGCGCTCCGTGCGTCCTTCGGCGTCGTCGTACTCCAACCGCGTGGCGCCGAGCTCCTCGGCCCCGCGCCTGACGGTCACGGAGATGAGTCGGTCGTGCTCGTCCCAGCCCCAGTGCAGGTCGGCCCCCTCCGGGGTCTGCGCTCGCACCAGGCGGCCGCGGTCGTCGTACGCGCTGACGGTGACGGCACCGTCGCGCTCGGTGTGCATGACGGGGTTGCCGTGCCGGTCGTACGCCGTGGACTGCCGGTGGTCGTGGGCGTCGACGACGCCGACGAGGCGGCCCTTGGAGTCCGCGATCCAGGTGTTGGACCGGGTGCCGTCGGCGTCGGAGACGACCGTGACGCGGCCGTTGAGGTACGCGTACCGCGTCAGGCGTCCGTGGGGTGAGCGCTGCGTCGCGACCCGGCCGGCCTCGTCGTAGGTGTTCTCCACCTCCACGACGCCGTCGGGGTCGGTGACCGCACGCAGCAGCCCTGCGTCGTCCCAGACGTACGTCCGGACCGCGCCTCCGGGCAGGGTGACCTCGCGCAGCCGGCCTGCGTCGTCGTAGTCGTGGACGACGGTGCGGCCGTCGCTGCTGCGCGCGGCGACGATGCGGCTGCCGGTGCCCGGGATGTCGTCCCACTCGAGGTCCAGGTGGCGTCCACGGGCGTGCGTGAGGCGTACGAGCCGTGCCTCGCGACTGTGCTCCTGCCAGGTGGCGGTCACTGCGGCCCCGGGCCCTCGGGAGATCTCGACGAGGCGGCCGGCGCTGTCGAAGCGCCACCGTCCGCCGGCGTTGTCGCTCATGAGGTGACCGGTGCCCTCGGCGTCGAGCCAGTGGTTGCCGTCGGTGGCGCGACCCCACCCCTCGCCGGCGGAGGGGAAGTGGATCTCGCGGCCCTCGGGCAGGCGTACGCGGGCGACCTCGTCCTCGAGGGTGAGGCCTGCCTCGGCCCAGGTCGACCAGCCCGGCCCGAAGGCGCCGACGACGGCATCGGGGAGGACGACGGAGTTGTACGTGCGCTGCCACGCCAGGTCGCCGCATCCGCCGGTGAAGCCCAGGTCGATCTCGTGGTGGACGAAGTTGCCGGTCGCGGTGTTGACGGGGTCGTCGGCGTAGCCGGAGGTGGGTGGTTCACCGATGGCGACGGCCGGCGGGATGTCGAGGTCCTCACGGCTGGCGTCGACACCCGCCCGGTTCAGCGCCTCGGCCAGGGCCGAGTCCGGGAGCGTGGAGACGTCCCCGGAGCTGCCGGCGGCCCGGAAGGCGACGCCGATGGCCGCGGCCCACCGGGCGTCGGCATGGTTGGCCTCGCCGAACTTCGAGAAGGCGAGGACGACGCCGTCGGCGTGGAGCGTCCCCCACTCGGAGCCGTCGTTGAAGGCGTCCAGGTCCGAGGCGACCGCCGAGCGCCGGCGATCGAGCGTGTCCGCGTCGGCGTGCGCGCGCGTCGAGAAGTCCTGCAGATCCTCGGGACGGGCGGAGGTCGTGCCGCCGCCCCACCCGCCGCCGGCAGCGCCCGGGGTGGGCGCCTCGCGGGGTGCTGCCGGAGGTTGAGGGACGGACTCGGGCATCGGTGGGTCGGGCGGCCCTGGCGGAGGCTGCTCGTGGTCGGAGAACGCGAGACCGAACGTGGCGTTGTGTGCGAGGCCCTTGAGGTCGCCGGAGAGGGACTCCTTCTCGCGGTACCACGCACGAGCCTCCTCGCGCCGCTGCTGCTCGGCCTCGGCCTTTCCCCGCAGGCCCTGCGCCTTGCCCGCCATGTCGCGCAGCGCTGCCGCGAGCTGGTCGGCGTCGCCGCGGGCGGTCGTCGCGTTCGACTGGAACAGCCGTGCGAAGGCACCACGGAACTCGACGCAGGCCGTGGTGACCGACGATGCCCAGCGTTGCGCGTGGTCCTCGACGTCGCCGGCGACGCTGTTGCAGGTCGCGATCAGCGCATCGGCTGCTTCGAAGTCGAACGGGACGTCGTGCTCGTTCCCACCCCAACCCATCGATCAGACCCCCAGGAGTAGCTCGGAGGTCGGTGTCCCGCGCGATGCGGGACACCGACCACGGATGTCAGGTCAGGAGCCGCCGCCGGCGGAGAAGATGTCGGTGCTGATGCGCTGGAGCTGGTCACGCAGCTGCTCGAGCTCTTCCTTGGCCTTGTCCAGGGCGGACTTGGTCTCGGGCCAGGTCGAGCCGCGGAACCGCTCGGCCAGGGGGCCGTCCCAGACGTTGGGGTCGCTCAAGGTTCGGCCCTGGGAGTCGAGCTGGGTGATCTGGTCGGTGAAGCCGCCGTTGATGATCGACTGCATCTGCTGGATGGCCTGCTTGGCCTGCTCGGTGGAGAGCACACGGGACATGTCGGATTCCGCCTTCCGCGCCTGATCGGGGGCGCTTGGTGTGTCGGGCCAGACCGGTCGGTGCGGCCGGTCGAGCGGCAGCGTACTGACGGAATCGGTTTCTGCGCAGGTCCCGGCGTGAACTCCTCTCGACTCCCGGGCGAGTCGTCGTGAAAGGTCCGGAACATTCCTGACTCTCGGGACCTCGTCGCGCTATCGGGCTGCCTCAGCGTGCCCGTAGCCGTCGGGCCGCCGCGATCACTGCGGACCCGAGGCCGTCCTCGTCGGTCCGTGGCCAGGAGTCGCCGACGAGGTACGCCGCCTGATCCATGTGATGCCGTGCTGCGTCGGTCGAGCCGGTCGCCAGCAGGTTGGCGGCGGCGGTGACGTGACGCAGCACCGGGTCGAGCTGGGCGTCCTCGAGCCGCTCCCAGGGGCGTCGTGCTCGCTCGACGAACAGCCGCTCGGCAAGGGGAGCCAGCGAGGCATCTGCGTCGGGCCCCACGAGCCGGGGCGAGAGGAGAGCCGGGATCCTCTGCACGGTGAAGTCCGCGCCGGAGCCGGACGGCTGATGGGACGCCGGCAGCTCGCCGGACACGAAGAAGAGCATGCGCAGGATGCCCTCGCCGTCGTGTCCGGCCGGGTCGCATCCGGCCGCGAGCACCTCGCCCCACTCGAACCCTGCCGTCTCGACGCAGAAGCGCAGCACCGAGGCGACCAGCAGCCGCTCGCGGCCGTCGATGTCGGACCCGAGGGTCCACGCGAGCGCGTACGTCGCGTCGGCCGCCAGCTCCTCGGGCCGGTCGTGCTGGTCGGCGACCGCGCGGACGACGGCCGGAGCCGTACGCTCCACCCAGTCGAGCACCTGCTCGGCCTGCTCGCGTCGCAGACGGGCGTAGTCGCGGGGAAGATGCGCTCGATCGAGGCGCGCACGGCGCAGCCAGGGCCCCAGATGCACGGTGTCGGAGCCGCGTCCCAGGTCGTCGAGACGACGAGCCAGCGGGCTCGGAGAGAGCGACGGCCACGGTCCGCCGGCCCCCTCACTGTCGCGAACGCTGTCGGGTGGGCTCGCGTGGGGAGCTGTCGAGTCCTGCGCCGTTCTGGCGAGCCGCTCCTCGGGTGTCGGAGGTAGCCGCAGCCGGCGGCGCCGCTCACGGCCCACACGTGCCTCACGCTCTCGGATCCGGCGGCGTGTGCGCCGCATGCGAGCCAGCTCCTCGATCACGGCGTCGAGCGCGGCGTTCACCTCATCGTCTGCCCCGTGGAGAGCCGCGTCGCGCCGCTGCTCGATCATCTCGATCTCGCTGACCGCCTGTTCCGTCTGGCGCGCCCGCAGCAGGTGGGCGGCGCGAGCCGCCGACGAGCCGATCTCGGCGAGGTGGCCCACCTGTCCGTCGTGGCCTGGCCGCTGCTGCGCCAACTGGCCCAGCTGCTCCAGGCGTCGCACCATCCGACGATGCCGTCGGCCGACCCACGCGGCGATCGCGAGCGCGCCGAGCAGGAGCACGACGACTTCGCCGAGGAGCGCGTACACCCGGCCGTTGGACTGCGTGATCGCCATTCCCGGATCGCGGACGACGAGAACAAGGCCGACAACAGCGCCGATGCCGAGGAGAGCCAGCAGTGGATACCTGATCGAGGGCGGCAGCACGTTCACCGGCCGCGTACGCCGCTCCTCACGCCACTGCTGCCACCGCCACCACTGCTGCCGCGCGGCGCCCAGGAGGCGCTTCACGGCGTCATCACGACGTCAGGATAGGTCGATCGTCGCTCGAGGTCGCTCAGGACGCGGTCGTCCCACAGACGGGGAGAAGGTCGCGCGAGGCGTCGACCGAGGCGGGGAGGTCGCGTTCGCGCTCGACGAGGTCGATGTCCAGCGTCTTTGTCATGCGGCAGTACCAGCCTCCCGGGGAGTTCAGGAAGCCGTCATCCGCGAGCGAGTTGCCGTGGGCGACCAGGAGCTCCACGACGGGCACGAGCGAGGCATACGCCGGCGACCGGTGAGACGGACGCCCGTCGCCACGTGCGAGGTCTCGGTCGCCGGGCAGCAGCGACTCCCACGCGCCGACACCGCCATCCCACGCCGGGTCTGCCGCCGCGAGCACAGCGTGCGTGTCGGCCACGCCCCAGTAGGGCTCCAGCAGCTCCCGTGGATCGTCGGTCTCACTGCTCCACAACGCTCGGCCCGAACCGACCGGTGTGTACGCCACCTCGTAGCGGGGCCTCGCGCGGAGCAGTCGTCGTCCGTCGGGCAGGCGCCGCACGCGGAGCCGAGGCGACCCGTCGTCGTGCGCGCCGGTCAGGGGAGACGGGTCCGTCGTTTCTCCAGCCTCGCCGTGGCTTCGGTGTCGCTCGGGGAGCGCATCGCCGGGGAAGAGCGTCGCCCAGCCGTCGCGGACACTGCGCCATCGCTCGTCGGCCGCCCGGATGACGGTCGGACCTTCGTCCCGTCCGATGTGACGTTCGATGATCGACAGAGGCCGGCGCGTACGCAGGACCTGGCCGGGATCGACAGCGCCCACCGGAATCACGGACACCTCGTACGAGGGCCGCTGCAACAGGCGGCCCGCGCTCGTGCGGCGGACACGAACGACCGGCAAGCCCACCTCGTGCGCGGAAGGCATGCGGTGCGAGTGACTCACATGCGTCGTGAACGGCGATCGCGAAGGACAGCGACCAGCGGTGCGACGACGGAGGCCGTGACGCCGGTGATGACCGGCACCTGCCAGGCCGTGCCGGTGACGCCGTCCTGGAGAAGGAAGACCGCGCCGGCGACCAGCCATCCTGCCGCGAGGGCGATCAGGAGATAACGCAGGGGGCGGGGTAGCGCAGCGGGAGCCTCAGGCATGGCGCGCGTCATCGTCGGGGCCCGAGGCCGAAGGATCCGTCAACTCGATGATCCTCTCCGCCAGGTCGTGCAGCTCATTGCGGATCCTTCGCGCGTGGTCTCGGTCCTCGACGTCGGGCCAGAGGTCGAGCAGACCGCCCATGCCGTGGACGATTCCTCGTATCTCGTTCGCTGCCGGGGCAGCCTTCGCGGGGTCTTCGAGCCGCTCGCGACGCTCCGCCAGCCAATCAGCACGCCGTTGTTCGTGAGCCTCGCGCAAGAGGCGCTCCACGCGTTCGGTCACTGCGTACAGATTCATCAGGTCACCTCAACGGCTTGGCGCCGGTCTGCTGCAAGATCGACGATGGGTCGACGTCCCGGGGAATCAATGCCTGGTAACCCTCGCCGCCTGCGACGCTGCCGTAGTACATGTCCTGCCCCTCGGTCAGAACGTACCGTCGTTGCACCTCGATCGGGTTGTCCCACATCGCGATGTTGTACGCCTGTTCGGCCTCGATGTGGTTGTCGGCTGACTCGAGTCCGAGGAAGGAGCCAGGCTTCGAGTCCGCCCAACCCTCTGCGCGGTAGAACTCCGTGCCCGCCGGGAAGTGACGGACCTCGTAACTGCCTCCGCGGAACGAGTCCCGGATGGTGCCCTCGAGGTCCGGTAGTCGTGGTTGCGGCGCCACCTCATCCAGCGTCCGGCCTGCACTGCTGGCAGTCGACGCGCCACCACTGAGTTGATGACCGACACCGCCGAGAGCTGAACCCGATCCGGCGCCGACGAGGCTGTTCGTCGCCGTGGCGCGGAGCAGTCCTCCTGCCGTGTGGGGGCCGGGACCGGTGGCGTAGCCGTACGCACCGCTCACGGCGCCACTCGTACCTCCGGAGATCGCTCCACCGACCACGGCGCGGCCCAGCGCCGACTGGACGCCCATGCGTGCTGCTGCACCCACGCCTCCCCAGGCGCCGAAGGCACCAGAGATGGCGACCTGACCCCAGTTCACGTCGCCGGTGGTGGCTTTCTGGATGATGGTGTCGGCGCCGGCGGCCATGAGCATGGCTCCCGCGGGTCCGCCGACGCCCGTGAACATCAGCGCCCCGCCGGCGATGACCATGGCGCCGCCGGCGACGTACTCCCAGTTGTTCTTCGCCCATTCGCCGGCGGCGTGGAAGGCGCCCTGGCGGTCGGCGAGGTAGGACTGCAGGTCGGCGTCGGTGAGGGGGGAGAGGCCGGTGGGGTCGGTGGCGTGCAGGGGGTCGTTGCCGGCGTAGGAGTAGGGGTTGCCTGCCCAGGGTGCGCCGGGGGTGGGGTCGAGGGGATCGACGGTGAGGAATCCGCGGGTGGCGGGGTCGTAGGCGCGGGCGCCCATCCATTCCAGGCCTGCGAGGTGCAGGACACCGGTGGCGGAGACACCGAGTCCCTCCGGGCCGCCGGTGATGGTCTCGACCGACCAGGGGTCGGCCGGGTCGGTCTCGCGGGCGGTGCGCCACCCAGGCGTACGCCACTGGTCGCCGACGCCAGTGAGGGGTCCGGCGCCGACGACGGGGTCGGACCCGACGAGCAGCGGGTCGAGGCCGCCGGCGGCGGTGTCCCACCAGATCTGGGCGGTGGAGACCCGGGCGAGCTCGCCGAGGGCGTCGACGAGAAGCTCTTCCGCGGACGTCTCGGTCTCGGTGGTGGCGAGCCACCCGGTGGGCGACCACGTGTACCGCACGGTCTGCTGGTCCGTGGACGTCGCGATCCGGCGACCGGCGGCGTCGTACGCGTGCTCGGTGCGCTGCTCGCCGCCGGGGGCCTGCGCGGTGGAGGTGAGCAGCTGACCGGCCTCGTCGTAGCGGTAGCTGATCTCGCTCACCGTCTCGGCGCGTACGACGCGCTCGCCGACAAGCCGCCCGGCGGCGTCGTAGCGCCACCGGCGTGTGGTGCCGTCGTCGCTGACCGTGCCGAGCAGCTGCGAGGCGCTGTCGTGGGCGTAGGTGGTCGTGCGTCCGTCGCGGGTCACCCGCGTGAGACGGCCCTGGTCGTCACGTGCGACGCGTACCGAGCTCGACGCCTCACCCGCCTGCACCTCGGTCGCGGTCAGCCACCCGTCGGCGTAGGTGAACGTCTGTCGCAGCGGTCGCCCGTCTCCGTCGGCGCGGACCTCGACCGGACGACCAGCCACGTCGCGGGAGATCGTGGCTCGGCCGAGCAAGGGGTGTCCGACGCCGACGACGCGACCAGCGGCGTCCCGGTCGTACGTCGTGGTCACCGCGCCGTCCGCGCCGTCCTGAGCAGCTGGGACGGTCACGCTGCGGCGGTGGCCGTCGGCGTCATAGGTCCAGCTGATCTCGCCCGTGGCCTCGCCAGGGGCGTCGACGAGCGCGACGCGGGCGCGGCGCACGAGGTGCCCGCGCCGGTCGTACGCGAGCTCGTGCCGTCGCTGAGCCTCCTCGGCGAGCCGCCCGCCGAGGGCGTGGTGGTCGAGCACGGTCGTGGTGCGCGAGCGGGCGTCGTAGGCCCACCGCGAGGCGGTGCGGCCGTCGACGGCGACCTCGGTGAGCCGACCTGCCTCGTCGCGGGCCCACGTCGTCGTGGAGCCGCCGGCGTCGGTCTGCCATGCCTGTCGGCCGACCGCGTCGTACCCCGCGCGTGTGGTGCGACCCAGCGGGTCGGTCTCGGCGATGCAGCGGTTCAGGCCGTCGAACTCGCGCGACGTGACGTGCCCGAGGGGATCGATGATGCGGACGGCGCGACCGTTCGCGTCGTACTCCCAGCGGGTGACGCCGCCCAGAGCGTTGGTCACAGCAACCAGCTGACCCGCGGCGTCGTAGGCGAACGCGCGGCGTCCGTGCCAGGGGTCCCGTGTCGCGGTGACGCGACCGGCGGCGTCGTAGCGCCACGTCTGTGTGCCGCGGCCGGGCACGCGACGGCGTACGAGCCGACCGCAGGCGTCGTAGGTCATGTCGGCGATCTCGCCGGCGGGACCGGTGAGGGTGACCAGGCGTCCGTCGACGTCGTAGCCCCGCGTGGTCGTCGCCCCGGTCGGGTCGGTCGTGGTGGCCAGACGTCCGCAGGCGTCGTAGGAGTACCGGGTGACGGCGCCGCCGGGGGAGCTCACCTCGACGGGGCGACCCGACGCGTCCCGCACGATGCGGGTCAGTCCGCCCTCGGGGTCGACGACCTCGACGACGCGACCGCACCGGTCGTGGGTCAGCACCGAGCCGGACCCGTCGGGACCGACCGCACCCAGTGCTCGTCCGAGCGCGTCCGAACGGGAGGTCAGCACGTCGCCGGTCGGGCTGGTCACGCTGACCTCGCCCGCGCGGCGGTCGATCGTCATGCGACGGCCGGCGCCCGTCGGGTCCACCGTCGCGGCGGGCCGTCCCATCGCGTCGTGCTCGGTGCGCCAGGTGCCACCCGTGGGGTCGGTCACCGCGACCAGTCGCGACAGGGCGTCGTGGGCGTAGGACCAGCGGGCACCGTCGGGCAGCTCGACCGAGGAGACGAGACCGAGGTCGTCCAGCGTGCGGTGCACGGCCCGGCCGAGGGGGTCGACGGTGCGTACGGTCTCGCCGGCCCCGTCGCGCTCCAGGGTCGTGCGGGCGCCGGTCGGGTCGATCGTCGCGGTCAGACGGCCACCGTCGGAGTGCTCGAAGCGCCACGTGGCGCCGTCGGGGTCGGTACGCGCCGCGAGCGCGCCGGCACCGTCGTAGGTGAACGTCGTGCGCGCACCCGACGGCCTCACCGCGGCGACGACCCGGCCGAGGGCGTCGCGCTCCAGCCGCGCCGACCCGCCGTGGGCGTCGGTGGTCGCGACGAGGTCGCCGTGGGCGTCGTAGGTGAACTCGACCAGCACACCGGTCGGGTCGACGACCTGGTCGAGCAGGCCGTCGGTCCAGTGCAGCTCGGTGACCCCGCCCTCGGGGTCGGTGATGCGGATCGGGTTGCGCGCGGCCGGGTCAGGGTCGTACGCCATGGTCGTGACGGCACCGGACTCCGCGACGACGGTGGTCACCCGGTCGTGCTCGTCGTAGCCCCACGACAGGTCGGCCCCCGAGGCCGTGATCTGCCGGACCAGGCGGCCCCGGTCGTCGTGCTTGCTCGTCGTGGTCGACCCGTCGCGCTCGGTCGCGAGGACCTGGTTGCCGTGCCGGTCGTAGGCGAAGGAGGTGCGCTCGTCGTGCGCGTCGATCGCGGCCACCAGACGTCCGCGGTGGTCGGCGACCCAGGTGTTGGAGCGCGTGCCGTCGGCGTCGGAGACCACCGTGATGCGGCCGTCGAGGTAGGCATAGCGCGAGAGACGGCCGTGGGGGGAGCGTTGCGTACGCACCCGGCCGCGGTCGTCGTAGGTGTTGTCGAGCTCCGCGACGCCGTCGGGGTCGGTGACCGCGATCAGGAGCCCCTGGTGCTCACCGTCGAGGTCGTCCCAGGTGTAGGAGCGCGTACGCCCCTCGCTGGTCATCGCGACCAGACGACCGTGCTCGTCGTAGGCGTAGGAGACCTCGCGGCCGTCGCTGGAGGTCGCCCCCGTCAGGCGGTCGCGTCCCCCTGGGGCGCCGTCGGCCTCCCAGGCCAGCTCGATCCAGCGGCCGCGCTCGTGCTCCAGGCGGGTGACCCTGTCCGTGCCGCCGGCGTCGTCCCAGGTGAGGCGTACGCCCGTGCCCGCGCCCCGGGCGACCTCGACGAGACGACCGCGACCGTCGAAGGTCCACCGGCCACCCCGGTTGTCGGTGACGGCGTGACCGGCTGTGGACGTCCGACCGAGAGCCTCGAGCCAGTAGTTGTCACCGATCGCCCTGCCCCAGCCGACGTCCCCATCGTCGGTGGTCTCCCGCGCGAACTGGATCTGCCGGCCCTCGGGCAGCGTCATCGCCGCGGTCGTGCCGTCACCGTGCGCGTCGAGATCGAGACGGGCGTCGGTCCAGGTGGACCAGCCGGGACCGTACGGCTGGACCGCCCGGGAATCCCCGGCGCGGTGGGCCAGCGCGTTGTACGTACGCCGCAGACCCAACGTCGCGGCGCCCCCGACGAAGCCGAGGTCGACCTCGGTGTGGGTGAAGTTGCCCGTGGCGGTGTTGACCGGGTCGTCGGCGTAGCCCGTGGTGGGCTGCTCGCCGTACGCCACCGGAGGGTCGATCTGCAGGTCGACGCGGGACGCGCTGACCCCGGCTGCGGCCAGGGCGGAGGCGACCGCCGAGTCCGCCAGCGTCGAGACGCTGCCACGGCTGCCCGCGGCCTCGAAGGCGCGCGCGACGACCCGCGACCAGCGCGCGTCTGCCCGGTTGAGCTCGAGGAAGGCGGTGAACCCGCTGAAGAGCCCGTCGGCCTCGACCCGCCCCCACTGGGTGTTGGCCGAGAAGGAGGAGTGCGCCGAGGAGACCGACTGCGACGTCGTCGTCAGGTCGTCGGTCGCCGCGTCGGCCCCGTCGGCAAAGGTGAAGAGGTCCTGGGGCCGGGCCGAGGACGTGCCGCCGCCCCCGCCCCCTCCACCGCCGCCGGTGGGTGTCTCGCGGAACCCCGTGGAGGGGTGCTGCACCGAGATCGGCGGGGGAGGACCCGCCGCGACCCGCACCTCGGGGGTGTCGTCGCCGGTGAGCTTGTCACCGAGCCAGTCCAGACCGCGCTCGACCGCGTTGCGGTCCTGCTGCTCGGCGTACCAGCGGCGGGCCTCCTCGCGACGCTGCTGCTCCTCCTCGGCAAGTCCCTTCAGGCGTCCGGTGACCGTGGCCAGGTCACGCAGCGCGGTCGCGATCTCCCGCGCGTCGGCCGCCGCGGTGACGGCGTTGTCGTCGAAGAGACGCGAGAAGAGGCCCCGGAACTCCACCGACGCCGTCCGCGCACGGGAACCCCAGCCGACAGCGGACCACTCCACGGTGGACGCGGCGCTGGTGGCCGCCGCGATCAGCCGGTCGGCGCCGCCCCAGTCGAAGGGCACGTCCTCCTCGTTGCCGCGCAGGTCGCTCACGACAGACTTCTCCTCAGGTGCTCAGCTCAGGGACGCGTACGGGGATGCTCGGGTCAGGCTCCGAGCGCTCTGCTCAGGAGCCGCCGCCGGCGGAGAAGATGTCGGTGCTGATGCGCTGGAGCTGGTCGCGCAGCTGCTCGAGCTCTTCCTTGGCCTTGTCCAGGGCGGACTTGGTCTCGGGCCAGGTCGAGCCGCGGAACCGCTCGGCCAGGGGGCCGTCCCAGACGTTGGGGTCGCTCAAGGTGCGGCCCTGGGAGTCGAGCTGGGTGATCTGGTCGGTGAAGCCGCCGTTGATGATCGACTGCATCTGCTGGATGGCCTGCTTGGCCTGCTCGGTGGAGAGCACACGGGACATGTCGGATTCCGCCCTTCTGGACCCCTGTGGGGCCTTCTGACCTGGTACGACCAGACCTGTCCGGTCGTCGGATGCGACAGCAGCATACGACTGGAATCGACGCCGTGTCACCGCGTGAGGAGAACTTCGGCGATATCGCCCGGGATGGCGGCGGACCGGTCTGACTTGGCCTTATGATCCGCGTGCGGAGATTCCGTACCTACAGTCGAGACCGGGGGAATCAAGTAGTGACCTCGACCAGTCGTGCTTCGGCGCGCTCATCCCGTCGTACGCCACGTCGGTCCTGGGGCGCCGCCTCCGTGACCGTCGCGACCACGTTGGCGGTGGCCCTGGCCACCGCGCCGACCGCGCTCGCCGCGGAGCAGGACAACAACCCACCGGTCGACCCGCGCAGCGCGCTGCAGGCGGTCCAGGTCTCGATGGCGCCGGACGGCAGCATCACCGGCCTGAGCGGCCGCATGATGCGCGGCTCGGCCGACGGCATCGAGACCACCGAGCAGTCCTTCGACCCGCGCCAGGACTCCGCCGACCTGCCGGTGCGGGTGCTGACCTCGTACAGGACCGAGGAGGGCTCGGGCACCGACCTGAGCGAGCTCGAGGGGTACGACGGCCGCGCCGTGGTGGAGGTGACGGTCTCGAACCTCACCCAGCAGCCGCAGGAGCTGACCTACGACGCCAACGGGGTCTCCCGCTCCCGCAACGCGCTCGTCGCCGCACCGCTCACCGTCGTGGGTGCCGCGGACCTCGGTGACACGGCGCCGGCCACCGTGCTGACCGACGGTCCGAACCAGCAGTCGCTGCTCGACCAGGTGCAGGGGTCCGAGGACGCCGGGGTCACCAACGGTGTGCTCGGACGCACCGACGACGGCACGACCGTCGTGCAGTGGGCCTCGATCCTCGCGCCGCCGCGACTCTCCGCCACGACGACGATGCGTTTGGTCATGCAGGGCGAGGACCTGCCCGCGCCGACCTTCGACCTCACGGTCTTCCCCGGGCTCGTGGTCGACCCGTCCCTCGGTGAGCTGCTCGACGCGGCCTTCAACCCCGAGCGCTCCGACGACCTGCAGCTGCAGGCGCGCACCGTGCAGGTCATCGGCGACGTCAACGACGTGCTCGGTCGTGCCAGCGACACCATCTCCGACGTGCGCGTCACGCTCGGGTCGGCGGCGGAGACCCTCGGCCGCCAGACCGTCTCGAACCTCCGCTCGACCACACGCGGCGTCGCGACCTCGATCCGGCAGCTGCAGGGCACGATGCGCGGGCTGCGCCAGGGCGTGCGCTCCTCGGTGCAGTCCTCCAGCCGCGGCACCTTGGCCCAGCTCGACCAGACGGTCGCCCGGCTGCAGTCCGTGCTCGGCACGCCATCCAGCTCCGGTGGGCCGGCGACGGTCGTGGGCTTCGGTTGCGAGTCCACGGTGCGGTCCGGGGTGCGGGCCCGCACCGTGGGCGGCAGCCTGCAGCGGGTCGTCGCCCTCCTCGACGGGTACGCCCGCGCCACCGACGCCTGCAAGGGCGAGGTGCGCCAGGTGATCGTCGACGCGATCGGGCCCGCGGAGCCGACCGCGCAGAAGTGCCTCGACGCCGACGGTGACCGCAAGGACAACGTCACCTGCTCGCTGCTCGGCGTGCAGGACCGCTTCGGTGAGATCTCCACGCAGCTGCTCGAGGACGGCGACGCCGCCATCGCAGCGCTCGACCCCGACGCCGCGGCCACCGCGGTGCGCTCGGCCGGTGAGCTCTCGACGCGCGTCGACCGCATCCTCGAGCGCGGGTCGGCGCTGTTGAACGCGCGGGCGCTGCAGCGTGGGGACATCGGAGGCATCGGCCTCGGCGGAGTCTTCGGGGCGCTCCAGCAGCTGTCCAACGCGTTGGGAGGGCTCTCCCAGCAGGTGAACGACGGGACTTTGAATGCCACGAAGCTGAGTGGCAAGGTCGCGGATCTACTCGCGATCGTCTGCGACGGCGGCGCAGCCGCGCAGCAGATGCGCGACATCCTCGACGGCGGCACGTGCCCCGTCGTCCCCGGCGGCGGTCAGCCCGGCGACCCGAACGACCCGAACGACCCGAACGCCCCCGTGGTCGACCCGAACCCGGGTGCGGGCAACACGCCGGTGGCCGACTCCCTCGCCGACCGCGCCCAGCGCAACGCGGCCGCCTGGGCGACGCTGTCGTCCAGTGTCGGCGGCGCGCAAGGCGCACTGGACGTCGTCGCGAACGCCGTCAGCGGTGTGAGCGGCGCACTCGGCGGGCTGACCGAGGGTGTAAAGGGCGACCGCCTGGAGCTCCGCGAGCTCACCGACGCGCTGCAGGCAGCCATGACCGAGCTCGACGCGGCCCGCACGGTGGCGATCGAGAGCGTCGACGAGGTCGCCGAGAACCAGGAGGCGGTCACCGCAGCAGCGCGGGAGGCGTTCGAGGACGCGGCCGACGCGGCCGACGACTCGCTGGCCGACATCGTCGACCCGGCGACACGACAGATCAGCAGGCGCACCGCGGAGAACGCCGAGACGCTCGGCCGCGCGTTCGACAAGTCCATCGCCGGTCTGCGCGGCGCCGGTCGGCTGATCCGGTCCGACGGCTACGCCGCCATCCGGCGCCAGCAGCGGGTGCTGCTCGGCGCGCGGCAGTCGGCACGTCAGCAGATCACCCGTCAGGCCGGCCAGGCCCTCGCGGGCATCGACCGGGTCGTCAGCGGCTCCGTACGCGACCTCGACAGCGCCGCCGCGATCCTGCGCCGCGACCTGACCAACGTGCTGCTCGACCTGGGCGACCCCGACGTCGCGGGCTCCGGCCTGCTCGGCATCATGTCGGCCGGCGCCGCCACGGCACGCTCGGCCGACCTGCAGCTGACGCAGGCCACCGACCGCACGACGTCGTACGCCAACCAGCGCAGCTCCGACATCGACGGCATCCGTCTGCGCCAGGAGCAGGCCGATGCGTCGCTGCGGCGCCTGCAGCAGCTCGGCGCGTTCGGCGACCCCGAGGCCGACGGTGTGCAGGTCGTCTACGACGTGCACATCGGCTCGGGGCAGTGACCCGGCGGCCCGGTCTCGCCGGTGCACTGGCGACGGCCACGGCACTGCTCGTGGTCACCGGCTGCACCGGTGACTCCGCCGAGGAGCCCGCCGCGACCGCGGCGACCGCGGCCAGCGTCGCGCCGGTCGACCTCGGCGGAGGTGAGGACGCGGAGAGCTCAGTCTCCGAGGTGACCCTCGGCGTCGTGGTCACCCTCGGGTCCGACCCGGGCCAGGGCGAGGCCTGGAAGTTCGCCGCCGAGGGTGCGACCGTCGCAGCGTACCGCTACTCCCGCGGCGAGGTCGACGTGACCCTCGAGGTCCGCGACGACAGCGGCAGCACCGAGGGCGCCGTCGCGGCCGTCCGCGAGCTCGTCGACGCAGGTGTCACGGGCATCGTCGTGGCCTCCAGCGGCGACCACCTCGAGCAGGCTCTCGCCGTCGCGCAGGACGAGCAGGTGCCGGTGGTGCTCCCGTACGAACCCGTGCCCGAGAACCTCCTCGACGGCGGTGGACTCTTCTCCCTGGCACCGTCCGAGGAGGTCGCCGGCGCCACGCTCGCGACCGCTCTCGAGGACCGGGAGGCCGAGCTGCCGTACGTGCTGGACATCGGCGGGGGCGTGCCCGAGGGGCTCGAGGACTACGCCGAGCGCACCGTCACGCTCGGCGAGCAGGAGGACCGCCTCTTCGGTCTGGTGCGCCGCAGCATCCGGCAGGACGGCGTCGACGCCATCCTGCTCAGCGGGCCCGCCGAGGCGCAGGCCCAGCTGCTGGTCTCGCTGCAGGGCACGCGCATCGACCTGCCGGTCTTCCTCACCCCCGACGCCCTGGCCCCGGCCTTCAGCACCACGCTGACCGACGCCGACGCGCCCCTGAGCGAGGACCTGACCACGGTCGGGGCCGACAACGGCGACATCGGTGCCATGGCCGCGGGCGCGCGGGGTGCGGCCCTGTCCGCCTTCTTCGCGGCCCTCCGCGCGGCGGTCGACGATCCCGAGGTGAGCACCTTCTTCGACGACCAGCCCTTCCGGGCCGTCGCCGAGGACGTCGACACCCGCAGCCACGACGCCGTGGTGGTGCTCGTCGAGGCGGCCCGCCGCGCCGACGACACCGGCGCCGAGGCGGTGCTCGCGACGCTCGACGGCCTGCGCCTCGACGACACCGACGGTCTCGCGGGCCCGGCGGTGGACCTGGGGTCCCCGCAGATCGTCCCGCCCTCCGCGGTCGTGCCGCTGCAGTCCACCGTCGACGACCCGGGGCTGCGTCCCATCGATCCCGAGTCACCGCCGCGTCTGCACTGGTTCACTGCCATCAGCGACGACCAGGACTGAGCCAGACAGGAGCACCTCGTGCGGATATCCACCCTCTTCGACGGCGTCCGCCACGAGGTGGACCTCGTGCAGCACGCGGACGCCGCGACGCTCGCCGACCTGCTGGAGTCGGTGACGGGGTCGCGTCCGGTCGACGGGTCGACGCTGTGGGTCGACGACCGCGAGGTGCACGGTGAGGACCGGATCGCCGAGCTGGGACTTCTCGAGGGCTGTCGCCTCGGCCAGGAGCCCCTGCCCCGACCTGTCACCGCCGAGGGGTGGACGCTGACCGTCGTCGGTGGGCTCGCGACCGGGCAGGTCGTCGAGCTCCCGACGGACCGCACGGTCACGGTCGGGCGCGCCCCGCAGGCCGACGTCACGCTCGACTCCGCATCGGCGTCCTGGCAGCACGTCACCCTGCGCCGGGAGTCGGGGGGCGTACGCGTCCGGGACGCCGGTTCCACCAACGGCACCCGGGTCGACGGGGAGCTGCTCGACCCCGACCAGGACGGTGTGCTCGTCGCCGTCGACGCCGTGGTCGTCGCCGGGGGTGCGGCGTTGCGCGTACGCCGCAGCGCGGGCGACCTCGCGGCGCCCCGTCCTGCTGCGGGGCGGCGTACGACCGCGGCCGCGACGGTGCCGTTCAACCGACCGCCACGCGACGGGGCGCCGCCCCCGCCCGCGGGCATCGAGCCGCCGACGCGCTCGGAGCCGACCAAGCCCAGTCGCTTCAGCATCGCCACGGTCATCGGTCCGCTGCTGCTGGCCGCGGCGATGGTCGCGGTCATCGGCGACCCGCGGTTCGCCCTGCTCGCCGCACTCAGCCCGATTCTCGGCGTGGGCACCTGGTGGGAGGGCAAGCGTCGCTACAAGCGCGACACCGAGGAGGAGCGCGTCCGCTTCGAGAAGGCACTCGACGACTTCGAGGACGAGCTCGCCGCCGCGGCCTCCCGCGAACGCGACCGGCGGCGGGTGGAGGCCCCCGACCCGCCGGAGTGCCTGCGTCGCGCAGCCCTGCCGGCCACGACCCTGTGGCAACGTCGGCCCGAACGTGACGACTTCCTGGTGCTGCACGCCGGTGTCGGCGACGTGCCGTGGGAGCCGCCGATCGACCGGTCGGGCCGCGCGTCGGTCAAGCTCGAGGACGAGGCCGCCGAGATCGTGGCCCGCAGCCGCATCGGCGGGGCACCCGTGCAGGTCGATCTGCTCGACGCCGGCGTCGTCGGCATCGTCGGTGATCGCGAGGGCGCGCTGGCGCTCGCACGCAGCCTGCTGTGCCAGGCGACCGTCCACTGCGGTCCCGCCGACCTCGCCGTCGGCGTGTTCTGCGACCCCGGTCGCAGCGAGGACTGGGACTTCGCCGGGTGGCTGCCGCACACCCGGCAGTGGGGCGGCCAGGACGGCGCGCAGTGGCTCTCGGCCGAGAAGACCGGCAGCGAGCGGATGCTGCGGTCCCTCCTCGACACCGTCGACGGGCTGCCCAGTGCCCAGATGCTGCTCGTGCTGGACTCCGAGGTGCTGCTCGAGGGACGTGACGCGCCGGCTCGTACGCTGCTCGGCCACGGACGTGGCGCGCGCGGGTCCTCCCAGCGCAACCCCGGCACGCCCGTCGCGGGCATCGTCGTCGCCGCCACCGAGGAGCAGCTGCCCGCCGCCTGCACCGTCGTGGTGACGGTGGCGCAGGACGCCGCCGCCACCGTGGAGGTGCCCGGTGACCTCGTGGAGGTCGCGGACGTGGTGCTCGCCGGCCTCGACGTGGAGTCCGCGCGCCGCTGCGCCATGGACCTGGCCCACTTCGAGGACCCGGAGCTGAAGGTGCCCGGCGCCGGCCTGCCCGGCATGGTGCGGCTGAACTCCGTGCTCGGCCTGGACGAACCGTCCGTCGACGCCGTGCTGCAACGGTGGGACGCCGCCACCGGCGTCAGCACCCCGGTCGGGGTGGGGGAGTCCGGCGAGTTCGAGATCGACCTGGTGCGCGACGGACCGCACGGCCTGGTCGGCGGCACCACGGGATCGGGCAAGTCCGAGTTCCTGCGCTCCCTGGTCGCGGGCCTGGCGCTGCGTACGCCCCCCACCGAGCTCACCTTCATCCTCATCGACTTCAAGGGCGGGGCGGCGTTCGCGGCGTGCGAGCGGCTGCCGCACACCATCGGCACGGTCTCCAACCTCGACGCGGCGCTGGCCGACCGTGCGATCCGGGCGCTCGAGGCGGAGATGCGCTACCGCCAGGAGCTGTTCGCCGCCGCGGGCGAGGGCGTGGACAACCTCGACGAGTACCGCCGCACCAACCCCGCCGAGCCGCTCCCGCGCCTGCTGCTGGTCATCGACGAGTTCGCCCAGCTCGCCAAGGACTACCCCGACGCCCTCGCCTCGCTGGTCAGCGTCGGTGCGGTCGGCCGCACCCTGGGTGTGCACATGATCCTCGCGACGCAACGGCCGGCCGGTGTCGTCAACGACGACATCCTCGCCAACACCAACCTGCGGGTGGCGCTGCGCGTGCAGTCCAAGGAGGACTCGGTCAACGTCGTCGACGTGCCCGACGCCTCGGCGATCAGCCGCACGCAGCAGGGGCGGGCGTACATCAAGATGGGTCAGGACGACATCGCCCCGGTGCAGACCGCGCTCGTCACCGGTCAGTTCAGCGAGACCGAGACGAGCGCCGTCGAGGTCGCCGACGTGGTGTTCGGGGGCGTACGCCGCACCGCGTCGGGCCCCGCGAAGCCCGACAAGGACACCCCGACCGACCTCGACGAGCTCATCGAGGTGATCCGGACGGCGGCCCAGGCGCGCGGGCACGTGGGCCCGCGGCCGGTGTGGCCGCCGGCGCTCGGGGAGCAGGTGCCGTTGGCCGGCCTGCCCGGCGGGCCGGTCGCAAACGTCGCTGCCGACGGCACCTTCGACGGGGCCGAGGCCGAGCGCGACGCCGACCTGGTCAACCAGGTGCCGCCGCGCGCGGTGGGACGCATGAGCGGTCGTACGCTCGAGATCGCCCTCGCCGACGACCCCGACCGGCAGCGGCAGATCCCGGTCGGCTGGGACACCGACCGCGGCAACCTGCTGCTGCTCGGCATCCCGGGGTCCGGCACCACCACCACGCTCGCCACCATCGCGCTGACCGCGGCGGCGGGCCTCGCCCCCGACGAGCTCGACCTGCTCGTGCTCGACATGGGCGCCCGCGACCTCGCGCCGCTGGAGGCGCTGCCGCACTGCACCGCGTACGTCGCCTCGGGCGCCGGGGCGCGTGAGCAGCAGGTGCGGTTCCTCAAGCACGTCCGCGCCGAGCTCGACCGGCGGCGCGAGGCCGGGGGCCCGCACCGCCCGATGCTGGTGCTGATCGACGGGCTCGCCTCGTTGAAGGACGAGTACGACGACTTCGAGGGCATCGAGCTCATGCAGGGTCTCTACCGGGCGTGGGCCGAGGGCGGTCCGTCGCAGATGTGGTTCGCGGCCGCCACCACCCGGGCGAAGTCGGTGCCCTCGGCGATCGACGAGGTCACCACCCAGAAGTGGCTCTTCCGCCTAGCCGACGCCTACGACTACGGCGCTGCCGGCATCCCGAAGGACAAGGCGCCGCCCGCCGTCGCGGGGCGGTGCGTCCTCGCGGGGTCGATGCTGCACGCGCACGTCGCCTCCCCGGACCGTCCGCTGGCCGAGGCCGTGGCGGCCGTCGCGGGTGCCCACCCCGACGCCACCCCCAAGCCGCCGGCGGTGGGGACGCTGCCGGAGCACGTCGACGTCGCTGCGCTCGAGGCGGCCCAGCTCGGCGAGGAGCTCTGGCGGATCCCGGCAGGTGTCGCTGAGAGCGACCTGTCGACGGCGTGGTTGGAGAGCTACGCCGGTGAGCACGTCTTCATCGGCGGGCCGCCCCGTGCGGGCAAGTCGACGCTGCTGCTCGCGATGCGGCAGGCGATCGAGGAGGGTGCGAAGCAGGCCGGACGTGAGGTGACCGTCTGGGGCGTGTGCGGCCGTCGGTCACCCCTGCGCGAGGCGGGCCTGGCTCGCGTGGCGGTCGGGGCCGATGAGCTGCCCGAGCTCGTCGCGGCCGCCCGCATGGAGGACGGGATGCTCGTGCTGCTGGTCGACGACTGCGAGCAGCTGGTCGACGACTCCGGGGTGATCCAGGGGCTCATCGACGCCCGCGGCACCTCGTTGCGCATCGTCGCCGCGGGTCGCTCGGGGGACTTGAAGTCGATGTACAACCACTGGTCCAAGGCCGTCCGCAAGTGGCGGTGCGGCGTGCTGCTGCAGCCCGACGTGGACTACGACGGCGACCTGCTCGGCAGCCCCCTGCCCCGCAAGTCACCGGTGCGGATCACCACCGGCCGGGGGTGGATGTACTCCTCGGGCCGGCAGGTGCTCGTGCAGTCCGCCCACGCCTCCGACGCCGACCTCGGCTGACCCGCGCCCCAGTCGTACGCCCCCCAGGGCGCCCTTGTCTGGCCCCCTGAACGCCCGCACCTGCGGGCGTTCCCGTGCTTGCGCGGGCTTGCAAGGCCGCACAAGCACCCGGGCACCCGCAGGTGCGGGCGTCCAGGGTCAGGTGAGGGAGGCCGCGGGCGTACGGGAGGGGCCGGGGGCGTACGGGCGGTCAGCTGCCCCGCCCGGTGACGGTGACCGGGTTGCTCTCCAGGAACCGGAAGTTGCCGACGTCGACGCCGACCGTGCACGTGGGCGAGTCGGACTGCTGGATCGCATTGACCACCAGGCCGTCACGCTCGGGGACCAGGGCCGAGCCGCAGTTGCTGCTGAACCGCACCCGGGGCTCCTCCCCGGCGATGGCGGTCAACGTCGACGCGGCGTTCTCGTCAAGGCTGAACCCCCTGCTCGGAGGGCTCACGAGCAAGGGCTCGTCACCGGGCTCGTCGGGCCACACCGGGAAGAGGGTGATGTCCAGCGGGGAGCCCGTGAGCACCCTGTCGGGCGCGACGACGACCTCGACACCCTGCACGCGCTGCACGGCGAAGGCGTCGGAGTCGAAGGTCGGGTCCGTGACGGCCTCGGTGGTGCGCTGGGCAGCGGTGTTGAGCCAGGTCTGCAGGGCGGTGGGGTCCTCGGACTCGGCGAGGCCGTCCAGCCGGATGCTCGCGGTGACCTCGACGGGTGCGTCCGGGCTGATCTCCTCGACCTGCACCTCCCACCCGCAGTCGACCTGCATGTCGTTGATGCTCGCGGGGTTCGGGACGGCGTCGGCACCCGTCCACGCCCCCACGTCGGCGCAGGCGTCCTCACCACCCCCAGCCGCGGGCAGCACCTCCAGGAGCGGACCCTGCAACGGGGCGGTCTCGGCGGTGTAGGTGAGGGTCAGGTCGACCACTCCGCTCTCGGGGTCGTACGTGGCGCGACGCGTCACCTGCAGCCCGGTGGGGAGCCCGGTGTCGACCTGGCTGGCCGTCCCGGCGCCCGCGACGATCGTCTGCGGCTGCCCGGGCTGCTGCCCCTCGGGCGCGTCGTCACCACCGAGCACCAGCACCCCGACCGTCGCCACCGCCACGAGCGCGACACCACCGGCGACGAGGGCGACCAGCCGCTTGTCGACGCGCGAGCGCTGCGGCTCCTCGGGCTGCCGGCGCCGCCGCGCCGGCTCCTCCTCGGCGGGGCGCTGCAACGGCCGCACCATCGTGGCGCTCTCGGCGTCACCGAGGTCGATCCGTTCGACGGGTGCGACCTCGGGCAGACCCTCCTCGGCCGCGTCGTCGTCGTCGCTGTCGCTGTCGCGGGCCAGGGGGCGAACGACCGTCTGCGGCCCGGCCGCGGTCTCGTAGTCCGAGGGAGCGCCCTGGACGGCGAGCGCCGGCGCGTCGAGGAGCCTCGGACGCAGCGACTCCAGGTCGCCGGCGGCGTCGGCGGCGGTCGGTCGGGCGGCCGGGTCCTTCGCGAGCATCCGCTCGATGACGGCCCACAGGTCGTCATCGACGGGGATGCGCGGAGGCCGGCGTTGCACGTGACGCTGGGCGATGGCCCAGGCCGAGCCCGACCCGGCGAACGGTGTGCGGCCGGCCAGCAGCTCGTACAGCATGATGCCGACGGCGTACACGTCACCACGTGGGCCGCACTGCTCGGTCTCGATGAGCTCGGGGCACAGGTATTCCGGCGTGCCCAGCACGCCGGTGTGCGAGGTGGTGCGTTCGGCCACGATGCGGGCGATGCCGAAGTCGGAGAGCCGTACGCCACCCGCGGCCGCCGCCGCGTGGCGGCGTCCCTCGCGCCAGGGCTCGCTGAGCAGCACGTTGTCGGGCTTCACGTCGCGGTGCAGCACGTCGGCGTCGTGCGCCGCCGCGAGTCCCTGCAGCACGGCCACCGCCGCCGCGACAGCGTCCGCGGGGGTCAACGGACCGGACTCGGTCAGCAGGTCGCGCAGGGAGCCGCCGTCCACGTGGTCCATGACGATCGCGATGCGGTCGCCCTCGACGACCAGGTCACGGACGGCAACGAGGGCCGGATGGCGCAGCCCGACCAGGATGGATCGCTCCTGCACGAAGCGTGCGACCAGCGCCGGGTCCTGCGTGTGCTCGCTGCGCAGCAGCTTGGCGGCCACCCGCTCGTCGGTGCGGCGGTCCAGCGCCACCCACACCTCGCCCATCGCTCCCGAGCCGGCCCTGCGCTCGAGCCGGTAGTTGGCGCCGAGCGCGGCGTCGAGGTCGTCCGCGTCCACCGAGCCCCCTTCACGACCTCGTCCCGGTGCGGCGGTGGGTGTCGCAGGGTGCGATCGGCCTCGGCGGCGCCTCCGGGTTCGCGACCCAGGTTATCGGGCCCGGGCGGGACTAGGGTCGCGAACATGACGACCCGCACGAGCACCGACAGCGACCCCGGCGTACGCATCGAGACGACAGGGGCCGTCCTGCGCATCACCTGGGACCGTCCCGACCGCTACAACAGCCTCGACGCGACGATGCTGCGCACCGCCGTCGAGGCGCTCGAGCGTGCCGCCGTCGACCCGGACGTGCGCCTGGTGACGGTCACCGGGCAGGGCAAGGCATTCTGCGCCGGCGCCTCGCTGCGGGACCGCCCCGAGGACACCGGTCGCGACGACGACCTGCCCGACACCGAGCTCCTCGACGTCGGCAACCAGTGGGCCCTGGCGTGCCGGGCGGCGCCCCAGCTGGTCGTCTCCCTGGTCAACGGCGTCGCCGCCGGCATCGGCACCTCGATCGCGATGGGTGCGGACCTGGTGGTGATGAGCAGCACCGCGTACCTGAAGAACGCCTTCGAGTCCATCGGCCTCATGCCCGACGGGGGAGCGACGGCCTACCTGCCGGCGATCCTGGGTCGCAACCGCGCCATGGCGGTCGCGGTGCTGGGTGATCGCATCGACGCGGAGGAGTGCGTACGCCTCGGCATCGCCGCACGCTGCTTCGACGCCGAGACGTTCCCGCGCGAGAGCGAGGCGCTCGTGGCGCGCCTGGCCGCTGGGCCGACGCAGGGGTACGCCGCGACCAAGCGCGCCATCGACGCGCTCGCCCTGCCGCAGCTCGCCGCCGCCCTCGACACCGAGCGGCACGGCCAGCGCCGGCTGCTGACCACCGCCGACCACGCCGAGGGTGTCGCGGCGTTCCTCGACAAGCGCGACGCGCACTTCACCGGGTCCTGAGAGCCGACGGGCCCCGATCGGCCCCGCGCAATCGCGGTCAGCCGCGTTTGCCGTGACGCCAGACGGCGTGTGCCAGCTGCGCCGGCTCGACCGCGAGTGCTGCGGCCGCGGCGCCGAGCAAGGACTGCCCGTGCTCGGGGCTGACGTCGTCCTCGCACGCGGCGGAGACGACGCGCGTCCACGCGGCCTCGGCCCGGCGACCGGGGGAGCCGAGCAGCAGCAGGAAGTACTCGAAGGTCTCCACGCCCAGCCCCTCGACGGAGGCGAAGGCATCGCGAGCCTCGACGTACCGCCCGGGCAGCAGGCCACGCACGTCGTCGGCCGAGCGCGGCGACCCCGATAGGTCGTGCAGGGCCCGCGCCGCCGTCGTCGCTGCGTCGACCTTGAGGGCGCCCCCCATCAGCCGCTGCCGCGTCACCGTGCCGTTCTCGGCCAACGAGCGCATCGCGGCACCGGAGGTGGCCAGGCGCGCGAGGTCGTCGCACGGCCGGCCGGCGTGGGCGGCGCACGCCGAGACCCACCCGCGCACCCCGGTCGTCGGCGACCCGTAGGTGGTGCGGATGGTGAAGACCGCATCCAGCAGCGCCAGCTCGACGGCGTGCGGGTGGGGGCTCCACGGGACGCCGAGATCGACGCCCTCGAGCGCGCGGAGCACCCGGTCGAGGTCATCCCCTCGGGCAGCGGGACGGGTGGGCGACAGGGCGGAGAGGACTGAGAACACGGCGGACTCCCGGAGGTGGGGTGGATCGGACGCGACGAACGTACGAACGCGCACCGACATCCCCGAGCCCTTGCGACCGCCCCTGTGGACAGGCCGTGCCCGGGAGCGCGGGGACCGTCAGGGCAGGCGCGTACGCAGCTGCCCGGCCGCCTCCGCGTACTCCCGCCGCAGCCGTCCGACGAGATCGGCGACCGACCCGATCGCGTCCACCGCGCCGATGCCCTGGCCCGAGCCCCACACGTCCTTCCAGGCCTTCGCCTCGGTGCCGCCGGAGCCGAAGTCCATCGCCGAGGCGTCGGAGGTGGGCAGGTCGTCGGGGTCCATGCCGGCGGCCTCGATCGAGCCGCGCAGGTAGTTGCCGTGCACGCCGGTGAACAGGTTGGAGTAGACGATGTCGTCGGCTCGTGAGTCCACGATCATCTGCTTGTAGCCCTCGACGGTGTTGGCCTCCCGGGTGGCGAGGAACGCCGAGCCGACGTACGCCAGGTCGGCCCCCGCGGCGAGTGCGGCGAGCACCGAGCGTCCGTGGGCGATGGCGCCGGAGAGCATCAGCGGTCCGTCGAACCAGGTGCGGATCTCCTGCACCAGCGCGAACGGCGACATCGTCCCGGCGTGGCCGCCGGCGCCGGCGGCCACGGCGATCAGCCCGTCGGCGCCCTTCTCGATCGCCTTGCGGGCGAAGCGGTCGTTGATGATGTCGTGCAGCACGATGCCGCCGTAGGAGTGCACGGCCTCGTTGACCTCCTCACGCGCCCCGAGCGAGGTGATCACGATCGGCACCTCGTGCTCGACGATGACGGCCATGTCGGTCTCGAGACGCTCGTTGGAGCGGTGGACGATCTGGTTCACCGCGAACGGTGCGACGTAGGCGTCCGGGTGGGCCCGGGCGTACGCCGCGTTCGACTCCTCGATGTCGCTCAGCCACTCCTCCAGCAGCTCGGCGGGGCGGGCGTTGAGCGCCGGGAACGACCCGACGACGCCGGCCTGGCACTGGGCCTTGACCAGGCCGGGGCCCGAGGCGATGAAGAGCGGCGAGGCGAGCACGGGCACGGACAGCGGTCCGGCGAGCACGTCGGGCAGGGACACGGGAGCTCCTTCGAGGCAGGGGCGCCGACCCGGCGTGGGTACGGGCACGAGCAAGCCTGACAGCGGCGGTGTCATGATGCACACCGTCGCCAGCCCGCAGACAAGGAGTCCTCGTGCCTGACCGTCTCGTCGTCGTCGGCGCCTCCCTGGCCGGTCTCCGCGCCTGCGAGGCGGCACGCAAGGCCGGCTTCGAGGGCGAGGTCGTGCTCGTCGGTGCCGAGCAGCACCTGCCGTACGACCGGCCGCCGCTGTCGAAGGAGTTCCTGGCACCGGCCTCGGAGGCGGCCGCGACCACCCTGCGCACCGCCGAGGACCTCGCCGAGAAGGGCGTCGAGCTGAGGCTCGGCGTCCGCGCGACCGCGCTGACCCCGTCGACGGACGCCGACCGGCCCGGCGGGACGGTCACCCTCGAGGACGGTTCGGGCTCATCCGAGGAGTTGGCGTACGACGCCCTCGTCGTCGCCACCGGCGCCCACGTCCGCACGCTGCCCGACGTCCCTGAGCTCGCCGGACTGCACTACCTCCGCACCCTCGACGACGCCCGCGCGATCGAGGCGGCCCTGGTCGACGGCGCCCGCGTCGTGGTGATCGGGGCCGGCTTCATCGGCTCGGAGATCGCCTCCGCCGGGGTGAAGCGCGGTCTCGACGTCACCGTCGTCGAGGCCGACGAGACGCCCTTGCGGCGCGCGGTGGGCGAGCAGATGGGCGTACGCCTCGCCGCGGTCCACGACGACGCCGGCACCCGGCTGCTGCGGGCCACGACGGTGGCCCGGGTCCTCGCCGACGCCGACGGGAAGCGCGTCGCGGGCGTGGAGCTCGCCGACGGCACGACGCTCGCCGCCGACCTCGTCGTCGTCGGCATCGGCGCGGCCCCCACCACCGACTGGCTGGACGGCTCCGGCATCGAGCTCGACCCGCGCGACGGCGGCGTGGTCTGCGACGAGCACCTCGCGACCTCCGTCCCGGGTGTGTACGCGGCCGGCGACGTCGCCGCGTGGCACAACCCGCTGCTGGGGGAGCGGCAGCGTCTCGAGCACTGGACCAGTGCGGCGGAGCAGGGCGGTGCCGCCGGGCGCAACGCGGTCGCCGCCATGAGCGGGCAGGAGGGCACGGCGTACGCGACCGTCCCGTACTTCTGGTCCGACTGGTACGACCACCGCATCCAGATGGTCGGCTGGCCCCGTGGCGAGGAGGTCGCCCTCTTCGTCGACACCGAGCACCCGGCGCGCTGGACCGCCCTCTACCGCGAGGGGGACCGCCTCCGCGGTGCGCTGACGCTGAACGGGCAGGGTGTGATCATGAAGTTCCGCGCGCGTCTGATGAAGGGCGGCGACTGGCAGGACGCGGTCGCGTTCGCCGAGCAGAAGACGGGGCCGCAAGTCGGGCTCGACCAGGCACGGGAGGACCGATGACCAGCGGCACGCCGATGCCTGCACCCGTCCGCGCCTGGCACGCCTTCGCCGCGCACCCGGATCCCGCGGCGCTGCAGGCGATGCTCGCACCCGACGTGGTCTTCCGGAGCCCGGCGGTGCACCACCCGCAGGACGGGCCGCGGCTGACCTTCGCCTACCTCTGGGCAGCGGTGCAGGTGCTCGGACCGACGCTGACCTACCACGAGGAGTGGTACTCCGAGTCCTCCGCGGTCCTCGAGTTCACCGCCCGGCTCGGCGAGGGCGAGGCCACCCGGGACGTGCAGGGCATCGACATGATCCGTTGGAACGCCGAGGGTCTCATCACCGAGTTCACCGTGATGGCGAGGCCGTTGCGCGGACTCGAAGCCTTGATCGCGCAGATGGCCGAGGCGCTCCGCATCATGTCCGAGCAGGCCGGTGAGCAGTCCGGCGAGCAGGGAACCGAGAGAGGCTGACCCGTGACCGAGAACCCGAGTGAGAGCGGCCGCCACGTCTTCATCGCCGGCGGCACCTCCGGCATCAACCTCGGCATCGCCGAAGCGTACGCCGCCGCCGGCGCGCAGGTCGCGGTGCTCGGTCGCTCGCAGGAGAAGATCGACGCCGCCCTCGAGCGGCTCGCCGGGCTCGGCTCCGCGGACCGGGTCGCCGGCTTCTCCGCGGACGTCCGCGACGCGGAGGCGGTCGGTGACGCGCTAGGGCGGGCGGTCGACCGCTTCGGCACCATCGACGTCGTCGTGGCCGGCAACTTCCTCGCCCCCGCCGCGGAGATGAGTCCCAACGCCTTCAAGTCCGTGGTCGACATCGACCTGCTCGGCACGTTCAACACGGTGCGGATGGCGTACGAGCACCTCACCCGGCCCGGTGCCTCGGTCGTCGCCATCACCGCGGCCCAGTCGTGGCTGCCGAGCGCGTGGCAGGCCCACGTCGGGGCCGCGAAGGCCGGGGTGGACCAGCTCGTCCGCACCCTCGCCGTCGAGTGGGGGCCCGAGGGAGTGCGCTGCAACGCCGTCGCCCCCGGCCCCATCGAGGGCACCGAGGGCATGAAGCGTCTCGCGCCGACCGAGAAGTCGGTGCAGGCCTGGACCGATGCGGTGCCGCTGGGGCGCTTCGGCACGCCCGAGGACATCGCCAACGCGGTGCGGTGGATCAGCTCCCCGCTGGCGTCGTACCTCACCGGTCAGGTCATCAGCGTCGACGGCGGCCTGCAGCTGCTGGGCTCCGGCACCATCGTCTCCGCCGTGACCGCAGGCTGAGGCTGCCTCGCACGAGCCCTCGGGGGCCGTCGCGACGGCTCAGTCCCCGGCGTGCCTCTCGGCGTACGCGGCGAAGGGCCGGGCCGGGTCCTCGGCGCCCGACCGCGTCGTCGGCAGGCTCCGGTCGGCCGGGTCGGCGCCGAGCTCGTCGTAGAAGGTCAGCAGCGACATGTAGCGGCCGCCGTCCTCGTAGTGCTCGGCCTCCTCCTCCCGCGAGGCGGCGTAGAAGACGTGCTCCGGCTCGGCGTAGTACAGCGCGCTGAGACACATGGGGCACGGGTAGGCCGTGACGTAGACGTCGCAGCCCTGCAACGTCGTGCGCCCGAGTCCGGCGAGCTCGCGGATGGCGGTCGTCTCGGCGTGGGCGGTCACGTCGCCGGTCTGCGCGACCTGGTTCGTGGCCTCGTGCACGACCTCGCCGCTGGCGCGGTCCACCACGACGGTGGCGAAGGGCTTGCCGCCCTCGGCGACGTTGTCGAGGGCCAGCTCGACGGAGCGGGCGGCGTGGCGGGGGTCGGCCTCATTTGTGGTCACGAGGACGCCGTGCCCCGCCCCGTCCCACCTCACGCGCCGGGGCGTCCGCGTACGCGGGACAGGCCCCGGTCGATGCCGAGCAGCAGCACGCCGACCACGACACCGAAGACCAGAATCTGCGCGATGGTGGTCAGCACCGGCCCGTAGCCGCGGTCGACGACGTTGACGAAGCCGTACGGGTAGGCCTCGATGACCGCCCCGCGGCCGAGCATCCACGCGATCCACGCGGCTGGCAGCAGCAGGGCCGGTCCGAGCACCCGCCAGGACGTCCAGCCGCGGGGCCCGACCAGCACCCACACCACGACGGTGAGGACCGGCACGACCACGTGCAGGATCGGGTCGGTCAGCCTGGACCACCCCGTGACGTCGGTGGTCGGGGCGAGCAGCACCTGGTAGACGACGCCGGTCACCGTGATCATCAGCATCGACGCGAGCAGCAGCACCCGGCGCGTTGCCGTCGGTCGCACCCCGAGCACGAGAAGCGTCGCCGCAACAGCCACGACGACGTTGCTCCAGATCGTGAAGTAGCTGAGCGTGTCCACCACCCGTGACGCCGCTCCGGCCGCCCCGCGGGCCGTGTCGCCGTAGAGCCCGGGATCGACCGGGCCGCGGTCGTAGCCGTCCAGGGCCGAGATCAGGACGGTCGCGACGACGCCCGTCCAGGCCACCGCGGCGAGCAGGGCGTACGCCGGGCGGACCCGGTGCGCGAGGGCCGGATCGCGGTCCGTGGCGGTGACCATCGTGGCAGTATGCCGCCCTGCGGTCTCGGCCCGGCGGCGATCGTGTCGGCCGGGGCGTCGAGTGGTCTCGACAGGGAAGGGGTGGGCGGTGGATCTGCTCGCGAACATGGACCTGGCGGCGTACATCGCCCTCGTGCTGGTGCTCGCCGTGGCCACGCAGGTCATCGCCTGGCGCCTCGGCGTGCCGGCGCTGGTGCTGCTGCTGATCGTCGGCTTCGGCCTGGGTCAGGCGGTGGTGCCCGACGAGATCCTGGGCCAGGACCTGCTCTTCGGCGGCACGATGATCGCCGTCGGCATCATCCTGTTCGAGGGTGCGCTGTCGTTGAACCTGCGAGAGATCCGCGACCTCGGCGCACCGGTGATCCGGCTGTGCTCGGTGGTGGTCGCGATCGCCTGGGTCGGCATCGCGCTGGCCGGCATGGCCGTGGGTCTGAACGTCGGGCTGGCGTTCCTGCTCGGAGCCATCCTGGTGGTCACGGGCCCGACGGTGATCGGGCCGATCCTGCGTACGCTCCGCCCCACCAAGCGCACCTCGCTGATGCTCACCTGGGAGGGCATCATCGTCGACCCGATCGGTGCGGCGCTGGCCGTGCTGGTCTTCCAGGCGCTGGTCGCGGGCTCCTCGGACTCACCGGTGCTGGCGGTGGCGAGCGGCCTCGGGCTGACGCTGCTGGCCGCCTTCGGGGTGGCCCTGCCGGTGGCGTGGCTGATGGAGGTCGCGATGCGCCGCCACGTGATCCCCGACCACCTCGAGGGCGTCACGTTCCTGTCCTTCGCGGTCGGCGCGCTGATGGCGTCCAACGCGATCCAGTCCGAGTCGGGCCTGCTCACGGTGACCGTCATGGGGGTCTACCTCGCCAACCGTCCGGGCCTGCAGCTCGAGCACATCCGGGAGTTCAAGGAGAACCTGCAGGTCCTCTTCATCGGTGGCCTCTTCATCGTGCTCGCCGGCCGGGTGACCCCCGAGCAGCTGCTCGGCGTGCTGCCGCAGGCGCTGGCACTGGCCGTCCTGCTGGTGCTGGTCGTGCGGCCGGTCTCGATCCACCTCGGGCTGCTGGGCACGAACGTGAGCAAGGAGGAGGTGCGTCTGCTCTCGGGCATGGCACCGCGCGGCATCGTGGCCGCCGCCGTGGTCAGCACCTTCGCCCAGGAGTTCCAGCACTACGCGGAGGAGAGAGCCGACGCCGCCGCGGCGGCGCCACCGGAGCGGGCGGAGTCGCTGCGGCAGTCCGCGGACCGGCTGAGCACCATCGCGGGCAACGCCGACGAGCTCGTCGCCATCGCGTTCATCGTCATCGTCATCACCGTCGCCCTGTACGGCCTGGGCGTGGGCCGCCTCGCGCGTCGCCTCGGCCTGGCCGCCGACCGCCGTGAGGGCGTGCTCTTCGTCGGGTCCTCGGCCTGGGCGGTGCAGGCGGCCCAGCGGCTCAACGAGGAGGGCGTGGCGACGCTCAACGTCGCCCGGGACTACACCGACCTCGCCGGGGCCCGGCGCGCCGGGGTGCCGAACGTCGCCGCCAACATCCTCTCCGAGTACGCCGTGCGCGACCTCGACATGTCCGGCATCAAGAGCCTCGTCGCCGGCACCGGCAACGACGAGACCAACGCGACGTCGGGCCGGCAGTTCGCGCAGGTGCTGGGCCGGGCGAACGTCTACCAGCTGGCACGTGCGGAGGAGCTGGCGACGACCTCGAGCTCACGGTGGGTGCCGGCCGAGCACCTCTCGGCGCGCACCGCGTTCCAGCCCCCCTCGACCTTCGACGAGCTCGACGAGCTCATCGAGCAGGGCGCCGTGGTCAAGCGCACGGGGCTGAGCCGTGAGTTCACCTCGCGGGACTTCCGCGACTTCTACGGCGACGACGCGGTGGTGATGTTCGTGGTCGAGGACGGCGTGGTGACCGTAGTGGACCAGGAGAGCGAGCTGCCCCACGACACCGGGGCGCTCATCGCCCTGGTGGTGCCGAAGGACCGCGAGACGACCCAGCTCGGCGAGGAGGCCAAGGTCGGTCGCTCGCCCGAGCTCTGAGCACACCCCGCACCGACCCAGCGACGTCTCAGGAGGAATGCCCGTGGGAGCCCGACGAGTCGACCAGGTGCCCGAGTCCGGGCTCGCCCTGACGGTGCTGGGAAGCGGCGGACCGTTCCTGCGCGAGGACCTCGTGCCGCGGCGCATGTCCTCGGCGTACGTCGTGTGGCTCGACGGACGCGCACGCCTCCTCGTGGACGCCGGCGGAGGGGTGTTCCACGGTCTCGCGCACCTCACGGAGCACGCGGGACGCTCCTTCGACGTCAACGATCTCGACGCGGTCGTGCTGACCCACCTGCACGCCGACCACTCCGGTGGTCTCCCACCGGTCGTCTTCGCGATGCTGATGGCCGGCCGCGACCGTCCGCTGCAGGTGCGTGGCCCGTCGGCCGGAGACCGCCAGCCCGGGATCGAGGAGGTCTGCGACCTGCTCTTCGGGAGCCAGGGCGCCTGGCGGTACCTGCACCGCTTCGACCGGTTCGCGCTGGAGGTCGCCGACGCCCCGTCCGACACCGGCGACCCGACGATCCATCGCACCCTCGACCTGGGGGAGCTGCAGGTCACCTCGGTGGGCGTGCCCCACGGGGTGGTGCCCTCCATCGGTCTCCGCGTGGGGGCGGGCGAGGCCTCGATCGCCTTCAGCGGCGACGTCTGCGGTCTGCACGGACCGCTCATCCGGCTCGCGAAGGACACGGACCTCTTCGTCCACGACCTGTCCCTGCCAGAGCGACAGGTGCCGCACGGACACCTGCACGCCAAGCCCAGCGAGGTCGGTGAGCACGCCCACCGGTCCGGCACGCAGGCCCTGCTGCTCACGCACCTCATGCCGGCCCTGGAGCCGGAGCTCGACGACGCGCTCGGCATCGTCGCCGACCACTACCGCGGGCCCACGATGGTCGCGGAGGACGGAGCGTCGTACGCGATCGGCTGAGGGCTGCCCCGTCGGGACGAGAGCTCAGCCCTTCATCGAGACGCCCTCGCGCCAGTAGCCCATGAAGGCGACCTGCGTACGCGGCACCTGCAGCTCCGTGACCAGCGCACGACGCAGCGTGGTCACCGTGCGTGACTCGCCGGCGATCCAGGCGTAGAGGTCGGCGTACCGCTCCTCGGCCGCGGTGTCCGACGCCGCCACGCCGTCACCGCTCGCGGAGTAGGTCGGGGTCTCCCACAGCAGGTCCGGCACCTCCGAGGAGTCCGCGTCCGCCTCGTGCGCTCCGGCCGGCAACCCGAGGTCGGCACGCACCCGCCGGACGGCACGGCTGCCGGGTGCGGCCCCGTGCCTGGGGAGCCACACGACCTCGACGCCGCGGGTGTCGGGCAGGTCGAGCACGTCGGCGGCGTCCGGCACCTCGAGGTAGGCCCGGCCGCGGTAGCCGTCGGGCAGGTCGGCGAGCACGCGCGCGATGGCGGGCACGGCCGTCTCGTCGCCGACCAGCAGCAGCTCACGGCGGTTCCCGGGGTCGAACTCGACCCCGGCGTACGCCTCGGTCGCCCGGTGCGGCAGCACCAGCTGGACGCGGTCGCCCGGGCGGGCGGCGAGGGCCCAGGCGCAGGCCGGCCCGGCCGGGCGCTGCGCGTCGGGCTCGTGGACGACCATGTCGATGACCACCCGGGTCGCGGCGCCCTCCCCGACGACGTCGCGCACCGTGTACGTGCGGATGGGGCTGCGCTCGGCCTCGGGCTGCGCGAGCCAGTCGACGTACCACTGCTCGGGGTCCTGCGGCAGCGGCGCGAGCCGACCACCGGGTCCGGGGAAGATCATCTTGCAGCGGGCGTCGTAGCCGGGCCGTCCGACGTCCGCCAGCGCCGGTGAGGCCAGCGCGACCCGGACGAAGGCGGGGGACAGACGGGTCACCTCGGCGACCTCGACCTCGGCCACCAGCATGCTGGGGGCGGCGACGGTGGTGCTCATGCGGGCTCCTCGGGTGTCCTCGTGCTGACGCGTGAGCCGGACCACAGTGAGCGGGGGTCGTGGACCGGCGGAAGCGTGTGCTTAGGTATGCCTTACCTAATCTACTGCACAGGAGCTCCCCATGCACCGTCGCCGTCTGGCTGCCGCCGCCGTCCTCCCCCTGCTCGCGCTCGGCGCATGCGGTGGCGAGGAGTCCTCCCAGGCCGACACCGGGTCCTCTTCCTCCTCCTCCGACTCCTCCTCCGCACCGGAGTCGGAGGCGGAGTTCCCCCTCACGATCCAGCACGCCTTCGGTGAGACGGTCATCGAGGAGCCCGCCGAGCGGGTCGCCACGGTCGCGTGGGCCAACCAGGAGGTCGCCCTCGCGCTCGGTGTCGTGCCGGTCGGCATGCCCGAGGTGACCTACGGCGACGACGACGGCGACGGCGTGCTCCCGTGGGTCGAGGACAAGCTCGAGGAGCTCGGTGCGGAGACACCGGTGCTCTTCGACGAGGTGGACGGCATCGACTACGAGGCCGTGGCCTCGACCGAGCCCGACGTCATCCTGGCGGCCTACTCGGGCCTCACCCAGGAAGAGTACGAGACCCTCTCCCGCATCGCGCCGGTCGTCGCGTTCCCCGAGATCCCGTGGGGCACCGACGTCGCGCAGACGATCCTGCTCGACAGCGCCGGGATGGGTCTGCCGCAGCAGGGCGAGGAGTTCAACGACCAGCTCCAGCAGAGCATCGACGAGGACTTCGCCGAGCACCCCGAGCTCGAGGGCGCCTCGGTGATGTTCGCCTACTTCGACCCCGCCGACCTCTCGCAGATCGGCTTCTACACCACGGTCGACCCGCGACCCGGCTTCCTCGCCGACAACGGCATGGTCACCCCGACGGCCGTCGCCGAGGCCTCCGAGGGCAGCGAGGAGTTCTACACGACCCTCAGCGCCGAGCAGGCCGACCGCTTCGACGACGTCGACCTGATCGTCACCTACGGCACCGACGACACGCTGGCGACGCTGCAGGACGACCTGCTGCTGAGCCAGATCCCGGCCGTCGCGGAGGGTCGCGTGGCGGTGCTCGACGACTCCAGCCCGGAGGCCGTCGTCGCGGGCATCACCCCGCTGTCGCTGCAGAGCGAGCTCGACGACTACCTCGAGACCCTCAGCGAGGCGCTCGCCGGTGACTCCGGTGACTCCGATGACTCGGGCAACACGGGCGATTCGGGCGACTCGGGCTCCGAGGAGGACTGATGCCGACGGCCACCGTGGCAGCGAGGAGCTCGAGCAGCAGCTCGAGCGTGACAGGGACGCGGGACGTCGTACGCCCCGTGGGGGCCGGCACGGCCGATCGGGAGGACGAGCGCCTGACGCGCCCCGCCCCGGTGCGCGTCGGATCGGTCGTGCTCGCCCTGACGCTCCTCGGTGCCGCAGTGGTCGCCTCGGTCGTGCTCGGAGCACGCGACGTCGGCCCGACGGAGATCTGGAACGGTCTGCGCGGCGGCACCGCCACCGTCGGCGAGGCGGCGGTCTTCAGCCGTCTCCCGCGCACGGCGCTGGCCCTCCTGGTCGGCGGTGCCCTCGGCCTCTCCGGGGCCGTGATGCAGGGCGTGACCCGCAACCCCCTGGCCGATCCGGGCATCCTCGGCGTCACCGGCGGGGCCTCGCTCTTCGTCGTCGTCGGCATCGCCTACTTCTCGCTCGGCTCCGCCTCGTCCTACATCTGGGTGGCGATCCTCGGAGCCGGCGCGAGTGCGACGCTCGTGTACGCCGTCGCGAGCACCGGCACCGGCCGGCGCGGGGGGCCCTCCCCGCTGCGGCTGGCTCTCTCGGGCGCGGTGACCGCTGCCGCTGCGGCATCGCTGGTGACGGCGGTGCTGCTGCCGCGCACCGACGTCATGACGCAGTTCCGCTTCTGGTCCGTCGGCGGGGTCGGTGGCGGCACCTGGTCGAGCATCTCGCTGGTCGCGCCGTTCCTGCTGGCCGGAGCCGTCATCTGCCTGATGACCGCACCGGCCCTCGACGCCCTGGCGCTGGGCGACGACATGGCGGCCGGGCTCGGCACCAACGTCGTGCGGGCGCGGCTGGTGGCCGGTCTCGGCGCCGTCGTGCTCGCCGGTGCGGCGACAGCCGTGGCGGGGCCGCTGGTGTTCGTGGGCCTGGTCGTGCCGCACGTGTGCCGGCTGCTGGTGGGGGAGCGCCACATCTGGCTGCTCCCCACCTGCGTCGTGGTCGGGGCGGCGCTGCTGGTGCTCTCCGACGTGGCGGCGCGGCTGGTCATCCGGCCGGCCGAGCTCGACGTCGGCATCATCACCGCGCTCGTCGGCGGTCCGGTGTTCATCTGGATGGTCACCCGCATGCGGACCAGGGCCCTGTGACCGTCCTCGCCGAGGCCGGTCCCGCGACCGAGGAGCCCGCGCGACGCGAGCGCCCGCTGCACACGCTCGACCGCTTCCGCGTTGCGATGATCGCGGTCATGGCGACCGGGGTGGTCGTGCTCTTCGGGCTGGCGTTGATGCTCGGCGACACCTTCTACGGCCCCTCGACCATCGGGGCGGTCATCAGCGAGCGGCTCCTCGGCACCGGGGACGCGGGGGGTGCCTCCTTCACCGTGGGAGACCTGCGGCTGCCGCGCGCGGTGACCGGACTGCTCGCCGGTCTGGCGTTCGGCGCCGCCGGCACGACGTTCCAGACCCTGCTGCGCAACCCGCTCGCGGCCCCCGACGTCATCGGGATCACCGGTGGCGCCTCCCTGGCCGCGGTGGTCTCGATCCTCGCCTTCGGTCTCACCGGTGCGGCCGTGAGCTTCGCGGCCATCGGCGGGGCGCTGGTGGCGGCGGCGATCGTGCTGCTGCTGGCGGACCGTGGCGGTCTCGACATCGTCCGCGTCGTGCTCATCGGCATCGCGTTGGCGGCCATGGCGCAGGCGGGCATCTCCACGGCCCTGCTCGGCGCCGACGAGTACGACCTCGCCACCGCCTTCCGCTGGCTCGCGGGCAGCCTCAACAACGCCTCGTGGGACGGCATCGGAATGCTGCTGCTCGGTGTCGCCGTCGGGCTGCCCGTGCTGGCGCTGCTCGACCGTCAGCTGCGGGTGCTGCAGCTGGGCGACGACGCCGCGGCCGGCCTCGGCGTGAGGGTCGAGCCCGTACGCCGCGGCCTGGTCGTCACCGCGGTGCTCCTGCTCGCGGTCGCCGTCTCCGCGACCGGACCCATCGCCTTCGTCGCGTTCCTCGCCGGACCGATCGCGAGCCAGGTCGTACGCCGCGGCTCCCTGCTGGTCCCGGCCATGCTGATGGGCGCGATCCTCGTGCTCGGCGCGGACCTCGCGGCGGGCCAGGTGCTGCCGACGCAGTACCCCGTCGGGGTCGTCACCGGCGCACTGGGAGCCCCGTTCCTGATCTTCCTGCTCATCCGGCAAGCCCGTACCCGAGGTGTCTCGTGAACCAGCACCGACTCTCCGCGCAGACGCTGAGCGTCGCCTACGGCGACCGCACGGTGCTCGGCCCCGTCGACATCGACCTGCCACCGGGCGAGGTCACCTGCATCGTGGGCGCGAACGCCTCGGGCAAGTCCACCCTGCTGCGCAGCCTGGCCCGCCTGCTCAAGCCCAGTGCGGGTCAGGTGCTGCTCGACGGCACCGACATCGCCGCGCGTCCCACCCGTGAGGTGGCGCGCACGGTCGGGATGCTGCCCCAGTCGCCGACGGCCCCCGACGGCGTGCTCGTCGCCGACCTCGTCGCGCGCGGGCGCCACCCGCACCAGGGTCTGCTCGGCCGGTGGCGACCCGAGGACGAGCGCGCCCTGCGGCGGGCGCTGGAGGTCACCGGCACCCTCGAGCTGGCCGAACGGCCCGTCGACGAGCTCTCCGGCGGCCAGCGGCAGCGGGTGTGGATCGCGCTGGCGCTGGCGCAGGAGACCGACGTGCTCCTGCTCGACGAGCCCACGACCTTCCTCGACGTGACGCACCAGGTGCAGGTGCTCGACCTGGTGGAGGACCTCAACGCCGAGCGCGGCACGACCGTGGCGATGGTGCTGCACGACCTGAACCTGGCGGCCCGGTACGCCGACCACCTCATCGCTGTCGCCGACGGGCGCGTGGCGGCCTCGGGTCGTCCCGCCGAGGTGGTGACCGAGCAGATGGTCCACGAGGTCTTCGGGCTCGAGTGCCGTGTCGTGGACGACCCGGTCACAGGGACGCCGCTGGTCGTGCCGCTGGACCGTCGCGCCCGAGCGGCCCGTCGGAGCGAGAACGAGCACCCGGGGTCCGCCGCCGGGCAGAACGTCGGGGTCTGACAGCTCGGGGCGAGGGCTGGGGAATGTCCGCCGCGTCCGTGTCGTTGGTGTGCCTTAACGTTCAACCATTCGGTGCACCCGCACGAGCAGAGCTGCAGGAGAGACCATGAAGATCGGCATCATCCTCGGATCCATCCGCGACGACCGCCTCGGCCAGGTCGTCGGCGACTGGGTCGCCGAGCAGGCCGCCGGCCGCGATCACGACTACGAGCTCGTGGACCTCAAGGCGTACGACGTGCCGCTGCTGACCTCCGCGACGGTGCCGATGGCCGCGGGCAAGACCTACGACGACCCGAACGTGCAGGCCTGGGCCGAGAAGCTCGACACCTTCGACGGCTTCGTCTTCGTCACGCCGGAGTACAACCACAGCGTCCCGGGCGCGTTCAAGAACGCCGTCGACTCGGTCGGCGCCGAGCTCTCGGGCAAGGCCTTCGGCCTGGTGGCGTACGGCGCGGACGGCGGCGTGCGCGCCGTCGAGCACTGGCGCACGATCCTGGCGAACTTCTCCTCCGTCGTCGTGCGCGGCCAGGTCTCGCTGAGCCTCTTCACCGATGTCACGGACGGAGCGCTGTCGCTGCTCGAGCGCCGCGAGGGCGAGCTGAGCGCCGTCTTCGACCAGGTCGAGGACATGGCGGGCCGCCTGCGCGGCTGACCTGCGGCCGCCGGGTCGACGTGCTGCTCAGCGGGTCGGCGCCAGCAGCGTGCGGCTCGCCATGCCGACGGTGCTGGCGAGCCCGTCGCGGACGCGCCGGTCGAGCCAGGCGCGGTCGCGCAGCGCCCACAGCAGCTGCACCGTCGTCCAGGACAGGTCGCGCGCCTTGTCGATGCTCCACGCGCTGACCAGGTGCACGGCCGGGCCGACCCGGTCGTCGGCGGCCTGCCCGACCGAGGTGAGGAACGAGCGGCGGATGCCGGACTCGACCTGCGCCAGCACGACGTTCACGGCCTCGTAGTCGGCGTGGATCTCCTCGGGGTCCAGGCCGCGGCGTACGCACGTGTCGACGACCGCGAGCGGCAGGTCGTGCTCGATGTGGGTGTTCATGCCGCCCAGCGCGTACTGGATCGGCCAGCGTCCGCCCGCCCGCGCGTCGAAGAGGGGCTGCCAGGCCGTGGGCACCTCGCCCCCCGCGGCGGCGGCGTCGTACGCGCGCAGCCACAGGTTCGCGAAACGTACGTCGAGCTTCGCGAGCGTCTCGGGATCGCGGAACCGCAGCTGCTGGTCCCCGCCGGCCAGGATCGCCTCGATGCGCTGCGTGACCTCGAGGTACATGTGGTTGAACACGCCGACACCGTCGCCGGGTGGCAGCTCCGCGTCGATCTCGCGCATGCGTTCGATGACGCCGTGGACGGTGCGGGGCAGCCGGCGGTCGACCATGGGCGATTCAACCGCAGCGCGGTCTCAGTCGTCGAGGTCGATGGTGCCCACCCAGCGCTCGCCGGGATCGCCACCCCACGCGTCCCACGCCACGCGACCCGGTGAGGGGAATCCGTCGCCACCTTGCGTGAAGCCCTCGGCGTCCTTGTCGCCGGCGTGGCGGGAGAAGTAGTTCTTCATCTTCTTCACCACCTCGTCGGAGACCTCCTCACCGTTCGCGAGCTGTCGCGCACGCTCGCGGCCGGTGTCGGTGAAGTTGTCGCCGGCCTCGCCCTCATCGATCCATCGCCGGGCGCGCTGCGCGGCCTCCTGGACGCCCTTCGGCGGCTGGTGTCCCACGGTGCTCTCTCCTCGTGCTCGGGTGTCGTCTCCCCGGCCGCCGTACCCCTCGACGGTCGATCCGATCCCGGATCTCGATCCGGCATCGCGCGATTGACGGCGTGTACGACGCGGGAGGCTGCGGTGACCGTGTCGTCGAGGCCGGCTGCTGCCGGTCGTGAGGGGAGACCGTCGTGATCGACCTCATCTGGGGCATCGGAGGCATGGCACTGCTGCTGCTCATCGCCTTCATCGCTTCCTCTGACCGCAGCGCGATCAACTGGCGCACCGTCGGCGGGGCCCTCGCGCTCCAGGTGTCGTTCGCGGTGCTGGTCCTCTACTGGTCGGTGGGCCAGACCGCGCTGAACAAGCTGTCCAGCGGCGTCCAGGCGGTCATCGACTCCACCAACGAGGGCATCGGCTTCGTCTTCGGTCCGCTGATCCCCGAGGAGGGGTCGATCTTCGCGCTGCAGGTGCTGCCGGTGATCATCTTCTTCGCCTCACTCACGGCGGTGCTCTACCACCTCGGGATCCTGCAGTTCGTCGTCGAGAAGCTCGGCAAGGGCCTCGGTCGCCTGCTCGGCACGGAGCGGGCGGAGTCGGTCAACGCGACCGCGAACATCTTCGTCGGTCAGACCGAGGCGCCGCTGGTGATCAAGCCGTACGTCGACGGACTGTCGCGGTCGGGTCTCTTCGCGGTCATGGTCGGCGGTCTGTCGACGGTCGCCGGGTCGGTGCTGGTGGGCTACTCGCTGCTGGGCGCCCCGCTGGAGTACCTCATCGCCGCGTCGTTCATGGCCGCTCCCGGCGCGCTGCTGATGGCCAAGATCATCATCCCCGAGACCGACCTCGCGGCGGTCCAGCGCGAGCGGGAGCTGGTGGACTCCTCGGCGGCGGCGGCCCGTCGGCGCGGACGCCGGTCCTCCTCGGGCGGGACGACGTCCGACACGGGGGAGTCGGTGCCGGTCGACGATGTCGAGTCCGAGGCCGAGGCGGCGGAGGAGGCCCAGGGGAGCCGTCACCGCAACGTCATCGACGCGGCGGCGAACGGTGCCGGTGAGGGGCTGCGGCTCGCGGCCACCATCGGCGCGATGCTGATCGCGTTCATCTCGCTGATCGCGTTGGCGAACCTGCTCCTCGGTGTCGTCGGCGGGTGGTTCGGCAACGGTGACCTGACCTTCCAGGAGATCCTGGGCTACGTCTTCGCGCCCCTGATGACCGCGATCGGCATCCCGTGGAACGAGGCGTTCGACGCCGGCTCCTTCGTCGGGCAGAAGGTCATCGTCAACGAGTTCGTCGCCTTCGCCGACTTCGCGCCGCAGATCGGTGACTACTCCGAGAAGTCCGCGGCCGTGATCACGTTCGCGATCACCGGGTTCGCCAACCTCGGGTCGCTCGGCATCCTGCTCGGTGGCCTGGGTGGCATCGCCCCGGAGCGGCGCCCGGACATCGCCAGCCTCGGGCTGCGGGCGATCTTCGCGGCGACCCTGGCGAACCTGATGAGCGCCGCGATCGCCGGCATCCTCATCGGTTGACGTCGCTCGGCCACATGCGCTCGATCTGGGCGTTCAGCTCGGCACCGACGAGCACGGCGATGCAGGACCCCCAGATCCAGAACACGATCGCGATCGGCGTGCCGAGCTGCTGGTAGACCAGCCCCTCACGGTCGCCCATGACACCGGTGAACCGCAGGTAGGCCAGCAGCGCCAGGGTCGCCGTGACGCACAGGGTGACGGCCAGGGCGGCGCCCGGCAGGTCGCGTCGCCACGGGCGGGCCCCGGGCGTACCCACCTGGTAGACCTGCGTGAGCGCGGCGACCCCGACGAGCGCGACGACGGGCCAGTACGCCGCGTCCACGACGTCCAGGGTCGTGGTCACCGCCTCGGTCCGGGGGAGCAGCTCGCGGGCGAGCCGCGGCCCGACCACCACGGTCGGCAGCACGATCAACGCCACCAGCAACGCCACCGCGGTCAGCCAGATCGCTGTGACCCGCTGCCGCCACACGCTGCGTTGGGCGTGCAGGTCGTACGCGATCGTCATGGTGCCGAGCAGCCGGTGCGTCGCGCGGGACCCGGTCCACAGGCCGAGCAGCAGACCCAGGCCGATGATGTCGACGCGTCCGGTGTCGAGCACCTGGCGCGCCACCTCCTGGTAGCGCGCGTAGGTGGTGTCCGTGAGCACCGCACGCGGCAGCCCCAGCACCAACCGGTCCAGCTGTGCCTCGCCGCGGGGACCGAGGACCTCCGAGACATACCCGAGCGACCCGAGCACCACGAGGAACAGCGCGGGCAGGGAGATCAGGGTGAAGAGTGCCGCCTCGGCGGCGAGCCCACCGACCCGGTCCGCGATGGAGGCCCGGACCGTGCCGACGGAGAGCCGCACCGCGGGACCGAGCGGTCGGGGCAGCCGACCTGCGACGGCGTCGAGGCGACGCAGGAAGGACTCGAGCCAGCGGTCGCGTGCCTCGCCGACGTGCGCGACGCGCTGCTCGACGCGCTCGCGACGGCTCGCGCCCGCGGCGCGACCGTCGGCGTCGCGGGGGTCCGTGCGGGGCACGCCGTCCATCATGGCCCGATCGGGTCCGGTTCGCGCACCCCTGCGGCGAGCAGCCCCCCGAGCGCGAAGAGCGCTGCGACGACGGCGACCACGCCGCTCCATCCGTACGCCCCGAACACCGGCCCGGCCGCCGCGCCGAAGACGCTGGAGCCGGCGTAGTAGGTCAGCACGTACCACGCCGCCGCGGGCCCCCGGCTCTCACCCGCACGACCCGACACCCACGAGCTCGCGACCGCGTGCGCGGTGAAGAAGCCGGTGGTCAGCACCAGGAGTCCGAGGACCACCACGACGAGGGAGGACGACAGGGTCACCACGATGCCGACGAGCGCCGTGCCGCAGCCGAGCAGCAGCAGCAGCCGTCGTCCGAAGCGGTCGGCCAGCCGGCCGGCGACCGGCGAGGCGACGGTGCCGGAGAGGTAGGCCAGGAACAGCGAGGAGGTCAGCGCGACGCTGAGGCCGAACGGGGGAGCCTCGAGCCGGAACGCGAGGTAGTTGTACGTCGCGACGAAGCCGCCCATCATCACGAACGACAGCCCGCACAGGCGGCGCGTCCCGGCATCGGCGAGCGCCAGGCGCACCGAGGCGACCATCGAGGCCAGGTCGGCCGGACGCGGCCTGAAGTGCCGCGCGGGAGGCAGCAGCCACCAGAACACCGCCGTCGCCACGGCGGCGACGGTGGCGATGGCCGCGACGCCGCCGCGCCAGCCGGCGAGGTCCTCGGTCAGCCCCGGCACCAGGCGGGAGGCGATGCCGCCGAGGGTGTTGCCGGAGACGTAGATGCCGATCGCCGCGCCGAGCCGGTGGCCCGGCACCTCGTCCCCGAGGTGGGCGACCGCCACGGCGATCACGCCCGCCAGGCACAGACCGGTCAGTGCGCGGGCCCCCAGGACCATCCAGAAGGCAGGCAGCACCGCCGCGGCGTAGGAGGTGAGGACCGCCCCGACGAGGCCGGCCCGCATCACGGTCGTACGCCCGAGCGCGTCGGCGAGCACCGACAGAGGCAGCACCGCCAGTGCCAGCGCGCCGGTGGCGAAGGAGATCGTCAACGACGTCGCGGTCGGTCCGACGCCGAACTCGCGCCCGAGCGGCGGCAGCACGCCCTGGGTCGTGTAGAGCAGCCCGTACGCCGCCAGCGCCGCCATCGCCATCGCCGTGCCCAGCCGGAGCGCCTCGGACCGTCCCACGGTCGGGGGAGCGGAGTCGGGCGCGGGCATGCCGCAGAGCCTGTCACCGTCCTCCGCCGCGTGAGCGGCGGCCCGCTCGGGCACGATGGGACCGTGACCGCCCTCGACGCCCCCACCGCACGTGTGGACGACGTGATGGTCACCCGCGCCAAGACATGGCCCGCCGACATGACGGTGGGCGAGGCCGCAGCGGCGTTCACCGACCACGTGCACCTGCTGCTGCTCGTGCGCGACGGTCGGCTGGTGGGCACCGTCCACCGCGAGGACCTGACGCCGGTCGCGGCACCCCACGAACCCGTGCTCGACCACGCGCGGCTCGAGGGCCGCGTGGTCGTCTCCGGCACGCCGCTGGACCGGGCGACCGCGGTGCTCGAGGCGCGGGGCACCCGGCGCGTCGCCGTGGTCGACGAGGACGACCGGCTCCTCGGACTGCTGTGCCTGAAGCGGCACCGCCGCGGCTTCTGCTCCGACGCCGGCGTCGCAGCCCGTGCCGCCGAGCGCGGGGACGGCGATCCCGACACGGGATCCCGGCGTCCGCGGGGCGCCTGAATCCTCCTCCGTCGGGCAGGGGGGAAGGGATCAGCCCGTCTGCGAGAGGAATCCCCGTGAAGGCCACGATGATGTACGAAGCCGGCAACGTGCGCGTCGAGGAGGCTGCCGACCCCTCGATCCAGCAGCCCACCGACGCCCTGGTGCGGGTCACGCACGCCTGCATCTGCGGGTCCGACCTCTGGCCGTACAAGTCGATGAAGGCCAAGAACGGTCCCCGCCCGATGGGGCACGAGTTCATCGGCGTGGTCGAGGATGCCGGCTCCGACGTCTCGGGACTGCGCAAGGGTGACCTGGTGGTGGCGCCGTTCCTCTACAGCGACAACACCTGCGACTACTGCACGGAGGGCTTCCACACCTCCTGCGTCAACGGCGGCGGATGGGGCGCCGACACCGGCGGCGGGCAGGCCGAGGCCGTCCGCGTCCCACAGGCCGACGGCACGCTGGTGAAGCTGCCCGTCGAGCAGGACTCGCAGCTGATGCCGTCCCTGCTGACGCTCTCCGACGTCTTCTGCACCGGACACCACGCCGCGGTCATGGCGAAGGTCAGCGCACGGACGACCGTCACCGTCATCGGCGACGGCGCGGTGGGGCTGTCCGCCGTGCTGGCCGCGAAGCGGCTGGGCGCGGAGCAGATCATCCTGATGGGCCACCACGAGTCGCGCACGGACCTGGGTCGGGAGTTCGGTGCCACCGACGTCATCGCCGAGCGCGGCGAGGAGGGTGCCGAGAAGGTCAAGGAGCTCACCGGCGGACAGGGCACCCACACGGTGCTGGAGTGCGTGGGCACGCTCGAGGCGGTCCAGATGGGCGTCGGCGCGGTCCGCGACGCGGGCGTGATCTCCCGGGTCGGGGCGGCGCAGTACGGCGACGTCCCGTTCGGCTTCGACACGATGATGCGCAACCTGACGCTGACCGGCGGCATCGCACCGGCGCGGGCCTACATCGAGGACCTGCTGCCCGACATCCTCGACGGCACCATCGAGCCCGGTCGCGTCTTCGACCGCACCGTCGACCTCGACGGGGTGCCCGACGGCTACCGCGCGATGAACGACCGCGAGGCGCTGAAGGTGCTCGTCACGCCGTGACCGGACCGGCCCGTACGGGCCGGTAATGAGCGAGGGGGTGGACGGATAGCGTCGGGCACATGAGCCAGACGCCGTCCGTCCCCCCGACCCGCTGGGCGATCCTGGGCACCGGGAAGATCGCCGGGTCCTTCGCCCGGGACCTCGCGGTGACCCCGGGGGCCGAGCTCGTGGCCGTCGGGTCGCGCAGCGCCGGGAGCGCCGAGGCGTTCTGCGCCGAGCACGGCGGGGCGGCGTACGCCACGTACGAGAGCCTGCTGGCCGACGCCGCGTCGGTCGGCGTCGACGCGGTGTACGTGTCCAGTCCCCACAGCCACCACGACGCCCACGCCCGCATGGTCCTCGACGCGGGACTCCCGGTGCTGTGCGAGAAGCCGCTGACGCTGGACGCGCACACCACCGCCGACCTGCTCGCGTACGCCCGGGACCGTGGCGTCTTCTGCATGGAGGCGATGTGGACGGCGTGCCACCCGACCGTCCGCGAGACGGCGAGGCTGCTCGCAGCGGGTGAGCTGGGCCAGCCACGTCAGCTGCGTGCGGGGCTCGGCTTCGCGGTGCCGGCCGACCCGGACTCGCGCATGTGGGACCCGGCCCTGGGGGCCTCGGCCGTGCTCGACATGGGCATCTACCCGCTGACCCTCGCCGACCTGCTGCTGGGAGAGCCCGCGACCGTCCAGGCCGTCGGCACCGTCGACGACCGCGGGGTGGACACCGACGTCGCGATGGCGCTGGCGTACGACTCGGGTGCGGTCGCCGCGCTGACCGTCACCATGACCAGTCATCCCGCGACGGACGCGCTGGTCGCGACGAGCACCGGCACCCTGGTCCTCGAGGCGCCGTTCCACCACCCGCCCCGCGTCGTCTTCACCCCGGCGGCCGCGGGCAGCGACAACGACTCCGGCGGGCCCGACGCCCGCGAGGAACGCGTGATCACCGGGGAGGAGCCGGTGCTGGGCAGCGGCTACGGCAACGAGGCCGCCGAGGTCGCGCGCTGCCTCGCCGCCGGCCGGCTGGAGTCGACGCTGTGGCCGCACGCCGCGAGCGTGCGGCTGGCAGAGCAGATGGACCGCGTACGCCACCTCGTCGGCGGCGGGCCGCTCGGCGCGGGCTGAGGCCTGCGGGGCTGCGCGGGGGACCGCTTCTGTGACCGCCCGGGGCACACTGGAGACATGACGCGCTCCCTCCGTCCCACCGGCCGGTCCCGCTGGCTCGTGCCGGCCGCTGCCGCCGCCCTCGTCGTCGGCGGCCCGACCGTGGCATCCCTCAGCGCCGACCGGGTCGACCTGCCCCCGCGGACGGCCGAGCAGCTGCTCGTGGACCTGCAGGACGTCGACGTCGACGCCCTGTCGGGCACCCTCGAGACCGACGTCGACCTGGGTCTGCCCGCCCTCCCCGGCATCGGTGGCGAGGCGTCGCCGAGCGCCCTGCTCGACGGCGAGAACGTCGTCCGCGTCTGGCGCGACGGCACCGAGCGGTCCCGTGTCGCGGTGCTCGGCGAGAGCGGGGAGTACGTGCTGACCCGCGACGGCCGCACCGTGTGGACGTACGCGAGCGCCGACCGCACCGCCACCCGGCTCGAGCTGCCCGCTCTGCCGCCGGGTGCGACCGGTGACGACGCGTCGTCCTCCGGCGAGCTGCCGGTCACTCCCGAGCTGCTCGCGCAGAGCGTGCTGCTCACCCTCGACCAGTCCAGCGACGTCACCGTCGACGGCTCGGCCGTGGTGGCAGGACGCCCCGCGTACGAGCTGGTGGTCACCCCGCGCTCGGCGGCGACCCTGATCGGCTCGGTGAGGCTCGCCGTCGACGCCGAGACCTCGATGCCGCTGCGCGTGCAGGTGCTGCCGCGCGGCAGCGACGAGCCGGCCGTGTCGGTCGGCTACACCGACCTCGACCTCTCGACCCCGGATGCCGACCTGTTCGACTTCACCCCGCCGCCCGGTTCCGAGGTCGAGCGCCTCGATGCCGGTGACCTGGGTGACCTGGGTGACCTGGGTGACCTGAAGCCGCGGCGGGGCCCCCAGGACGACGTGCCGTCGGAGGGTCCTTCCGTGCAGCGCGTGGGCACGGGCTTCGACACCGTCGTGCTGGGCGAGCTGCCCGAGGCGGCCCTGGGGGTCCTGACCGGCGCGGGCGGCTCGAGCGGTGCGGGCGTCGACGGGGGTCGCGACGCGGACCAGCCGGACGCCGGCCGCGTGCTGGCGAGCCTGCCCGAGGTCTCCGGACCGTGGGGCAGCGGCCGACTGGTGCAGGGCACCCTCTTCTCCGTGCTGCTCACCGACGACGGCCGGGTCGCGCTCGGCGCGGTGACGCCGCAGAACCTGTACGACGCTCTTGACTGAGCCGGTGAGCGCGCAGGCCGAGCGAGGCGAGCAGGCCGGGCAGGGCGAGCACGGCGACCGAGCGGCCTGGGCCGTCCGCACCGACGGGCTGCGCAAGGCGTACGGCGACCAGGTCGCGGTGCACGGCCTGGACCTGCGGGTGCCGCGCGGTGCGGTCTTCGGGTTCCTCGGACCGAACGGGTGCGGCAAGACCACCACGATCCGGATGCTGCTCGCCCTGGCGCGCCCCACCGCGGGCACCGTCGAGGTCCTCGGTGCCTCGATGCCGCAGGGCGCGCTGGACGTGCTGCCGCGCGTCGGGGCACTGGTCGAGGGGCCGGCGTTCCACCCCTACCTGACCGGGCGGGCCAACCTCGTACGCCTCGACGCGGCCGACGCCGGGGTCGACCCCGCGACCTCGGACGCGCGGGTCGACGCGGCACTGGAACGGGTGGGCCTGTCGGCGGCCGCGAGCAAGAGGTTCCGCGCGTACTCCCTCGGCATGAAGCAGCGTCTCGCGATCGCCTCGGCGCTGCTGCGGCCTCGTGACCTGCTCGTGCTCGACGAACCGACGAACGGCCTCGACCCGCAGGGCACCCGCGAGGTGCGCACGCTGGTCGGGTCCCTCGCGGCCGACGGCACGACCGTGGTCGTCTCGAGCCACCTCCTCAGCGAGATCGAGCAGATGTGCGACCACGTCGCCGTCATGCACCAGGGACACCTGTTGCGGCAGGGCCGGACCAGCGACGTCCGCGCGGCCACCGGCGCCCAGGTGGTCGTGGAGACCCGCGACCCCGACGCCGCGGTGGCCTCGCTGCGCGCGCTGGGCCTGGCCGACGCGGCGCCCGGATCCGATCGCGCGGTCGCCGCCCTGGGGGACCGGGAACCGGAGAGGGTGCTGGCGTCCCTGGTCGCTGACGGCGTGCCCGTGCGCGGGTTCCGCGCCGACGTGGCCTCGCTCGAGGACGTCTTCGTCTCACTCACCGGGGAGGGCTTCGATGTCAGCGGCTGAGGCGACCAGCACCGGCACCGGCACCAGCACCGGCGCCGACGCCCGGCGCCGGGGTGGCGGCCTGCGCTTCCTGCGCTCGGAGCTGCGGCTCGTGCTGACCCGGCGACGCAACCAGGTGGCGCTCTTCGTGCTCGCCCTGCCTCCGCTGATCATCGCGCTGGCGGTGCGGTACGCCGGGCCGGGCTCGGGCGGCGACGGCCCGACGTTCTTCAGCGCCATCACCGACAACGGTCTGTTCGTGGCGCTCGCCGCGCTCGCGACCGAGTCGGGTCTGTTCCTGCCCCTGGCGGTCGCGATGGTCGCGGGTGACGCGGTGGCGGGGGAGGCGCAGACCGGCACGTTGCGCTACCTGCTGACAGTGCCCGTCTCGCGTACGCGTCTGCTGCTCGTGAAGCTCGGCGGCATGACGGTCTTCACCGTGATCGCCTGCTTCACCGTCAGCGTCGTCGGCATGGTCTCCGGGGTCGCGCTCTTCGGAGGCGGCGACCTCGCCCTGTTCTCGGGCACCACGATCTCCTTCGCCGAGGCGGTGCTGCGGGTGGCCGGGGCGACGACGTACCTCGCGATGTGCCTGACGTCGCTCGCCGTCGTCGGGCTGTTCATCTCCACGCTCACCGAGCAGCCCATCGGGGCGACCATCGCCACGGTGCTGGTCAGTTCGGCGAGCTTCATCCTCGACGCGATCCCGCAGATCGACTGGATCCACCCCTACCTGCTCACCCACCACTGGTCCGACTTCGCGGACCTGTTGCGCGACCCGGTGCGGTGGGACCAGATGGCACAGGGGGCGTACGTCGCCGCGGCGTACGCGCTCGTCTTCGGCCTCGCCGCGTGGGCCCGGTTCACCACGAAGGACATCACCACCTGAGGCGCTGAGGACGTCCGCGGCAGCCTGCCTACAGTGCACCCATGAGTGCACCCAGCAGCGCACCGGTGGATCGTCTGCTCCCCTCACCCGAGGCGGAGTCCCTGCTCGAGCTCACCCGCGACATCGCGGCCAGGGAGCTCGCGCCACGTGTCGACGAGGCCGAGCGCACCGCGGCGTTCCCGCGCGAGGTGTTCCGCACGCTGGGCAAGGCCGGCCTGCTCGGGCTCTCCTACGACGAGGAGCTCGGCGGCGGGGGACAGTCCTCGGAGGTCTCCCTGCAGGTCGTCGAGGAGATCGCGCGGGCCTGGTCCGCGGTCGGCGTCGGGGTGAGCGTGCACGCGCTGTCGTGCTTCGGCCTGGACCACGCCGGCACGGCCGAGCAGAAGCAGCGGTGGATGCCCGACATGCTCGCCGGTGAGCTGCTGGGCGCGTACTGCCTGTCCGAGGCCCACGCCGGCTCCGACCCGAGCGCCATGCGGACCCGGGCGACGCGTGAGGGCGACGAGTACGTCATCCGCGGCGCGAAGGCCTGGACCACGCACGGGGGAGAGGCCGACTACTACAAGGTGATGGCTCGCACGAGCGACGACCGGGCGGGCATCTCCTGCTTCCTGGTGCCAGCCCAGACCGAGGGACTGACCGCCGACGTGCCCGAGACGAAGATGGGGCTGCGCAGCTCGACCACCGGCACGATGCTCTTCGACGGCGTGCGTGTGCCCGTCGAGCGGCGCCTGGGCGAGGAGGGCCAGGGGCTGGCCATCGCCCTGGCCGGTCTCGACGCCGGGCGCCTCGGCATCGCGGCCGTGGCCGTGGGTCTGGCGCAGTCGGCGCTCGACCACGCGGTCGCGTACGCCAAGGAGCGCGAGACCTTCGGACGGGCCGTGATCGACCACCAGGGCCTGTCCTTCCTGCTCGCCGACATGGCGGCGGCGGTGGAGTCGGCCCGTGCGACGTACCTCGCGGCGGCACGGTTGAAAGACGCGGGCCGCCCGTTCTCACGGCAGGCCTCGATCGCGAAGCTCGTCGCCACCGACGCGGCGATGTCGGTGACCACCGACGCCGTGCAGGTGTTCGGCGGAGCGGGCTACACGACGGACTTCCCGGTCGAGCGCTTCATGCGCGAGGCGAAGGTGATGCAGATCTTCGAGGGCACCAACCAGATCCAGCGTCTGGTCATCGGCCGTCACCTGGCTCGCGACTGAGACCGTACGCAGCACGTCGCCGCGCAGGCTGCCTGCATCGTTCAGCCGGCCCGTGAGGTGAACGTGATGGTGCCGTCGGGTTGTCGACGATGCTCGTAGCGGCCGTCGTGGATGCGGCGGTGGTGGAACGCGCACAGCGGGACCATGTCGGCCAGGTCGGTGGTGCCGCCGTGGGACCAGGGTCTGGCGTGGTGCAGCTCGGTCCACGCGTACGGGGTCTGGCACCCGGTCGCGGCGCAGGTGGTGTGCCGGGTCGCTCCCGCGAGGCGTTGGGCCTCGGAGAACAGGCGCCGTTGCCGGCCGAGGTCCAGCGGCTGGGACTCCCCACCGAGCACCACGGGCACGAGACCGGAGCTGCACGCGAGCCGCCGGGTGGTCGCTGAGGAGAGCCGCTCACCGGTGTCGATCCCAGCCGCCTTCACCGCCCCGGCCAGGGTGGTGTGGTCCATCGTCACCACGAGCGTCGTCGCGGTCTTGCCCGAGAGCCGGTCGGTCGGCAGGTGCTCGAGAAGGGCCGCGAACGCGACACCCCGCTCATGGGCCCAGTCCCGCCCACCGTCACCCAGCGGCTGAGCTCCTTGCGCCTGGGTGGCGCCGAGCGCGGCGCGGCGGGGTGCGGTCATCGCGGCCAGGATCTTCCGCAGCACCGACCCCGCCAGGTGCGGGACGGTGAAGTGCCCGGTCACAGTGCCGTCTGCGTTGTCGTGCACCGTCAACCGCGCCTTGGCCAGGGCCCGAGACTCCTCATCCACGAGCTGGGCGTCCTCATGAGCATCGACCACGGCGGGGTCGGGTTCGACGACCTCGAGGACCCGGCGGGCGTGGCGGCGCAGCTGGGTCGGGTCCAGGGTGCGGCTGCGCTCGACGAGCCGCTGCTCGACGGTGGCCTTGTCCTGGGCGGACAGCCCGGTGGGGAGCTGGGCGACGGCGTGCGCGATCACCGCGGCGTGCTCGCGCGAGACCAACCCCGCGTCCAGGGCCTGACTCGTCGCGGGAAGCCGGTCATCGAGGTCGGCGGCCAGACCCACGGTGCGGGCAGCCGCTGCACCGGTCGTACGCGTGCGAGCAGCCAACCAGTCACTGGTCGTACGCACCCCCGCATCAGAAGCCACGGTCGTCTTCGCAGCCGCAGCGACCAACCGCAACTCGTACGCCTGCAGTCTGGCTCTGGCCCGGGACACCTCCGCGATCAACGCGTCGCACTCCCGAGACGACAACCCCTCGACCGGACCCGCAGCGTCGAGCGCGTCATGAACCGAGCTGACCGTCTCCCGCGGACCCCGCTCACGCGACCGCCCAACGATCGGGGCGGGGTCGAGAAGCGAGGTCATGTCATGAATACTATTCGAACACATGTGCGAACGCAAGGCCGATCAGGAGCGCTGGGGATATCGCCGGCGTCCGGCGGATCCTAGAAGACCGACCAGTCCGAGTGGGTCGTGAACGAGTCCAGGGCCGCCAGTCCCGCTGAGGAGTTGCCGGCGTCGCCGAGCGCGGGCGACCACACGCAGATCGAGCCCCGGCCCGGGATGATCGCGAGGATGGCCCCGCCCACGCCCGACTTGGCCGGGAGCCCGACCCGGAAGGCGAACTCGCCCGCCCGGTCGTAGGTACCGCACGTCAGCATCACGGCGTTGATGCGCTTGGCCTGGCTGCGGCTGAGCAGCCGTGAGCCGTCGGCGCGGACGCCGTCCCGTGCCAGGAAGGCTCCGGTGCGGGCCACCTCGGTCGCGCTCATCGCCAACGCGCACTGGCGGCTGTAGGCCTCGACGACCTCGTCGACAGCGTTCTCGAGGTTCCCGTAGCTCGCGAGCAGGTGGGCCATGGCCGCGTTGCGGTGGCTGTGGGCGATCTCGGAGGCGGCCACGTCGGCGTCGATGTCGATGTCCGCGGCGCCTGTCTCTGCGCGGGCGAGGTCGCGGACGGCGCCCGCCGCGTCCCCGGTCAGGGTCTGCAGCCGGTCGGTCACCGCGAGTGCTCCCGCGTTGATGAACGGGTTCCGGGGGCGCCCGTTCTCCTGGTCGAGCAGCAGCAGGGAGTTGAACGGGTTGCCGGACGGCTCGCGGGAGATGCGCTGCCAGATGCCGTGGTCGTCGGCTGCGATCACGAGCGCGAGGCTGAACACCTTGGTGACCGACTGCACCGAGAACCGCACGTCGGTGTCACCGATCGAGGTCTCCTCGCCCTCGCACGAGACGACCGTCATGCCGAACTGGAACGCATCGACCTCGGCGAGGCTCGGGATGTAGTCCGCGAGGTGGCCGTGACCCACGTACGGCGCGGCGTCGGCGTGCACCCGCTCGAGGATCCGTCTCATTTCCACGAGCGGCGAGTGTGCCGCACCGTGCCATGGCGCCGGTGCGGGGGAGGGTGGCCGAGAGCTGCGTACGCCGTGGTGTGCCGACGGTGCCGACCGGGCACAGGTCGAGGCATGTCCCGCAACGTCGTGATGCTGGTGCCGCTGCTCGCAGCGCTGCTGGCGCTGCTGATCGCGGACACGCGGCACGACTACATCGTGGTGGGCTCGTTCGTCGCGATCACCGCCGTCGTGTGGGTCGCCTGGCGGGTCGTCGACGGCATCGCGCTGCGCAGGCAGCGGCGCAGCCTGGAGCAGTGAGGCGTACGCCCCGCGCGTAGGCTCGTCGTCGTGTCGACCCAGCCCGAGATGCAGCCCGAGATGGAACCACGAACTCTCAGCGAGGCGCTCACGGAGGTGCGCGCCGACCGTGTCGTGGTCGACGCGGTGACTGAGGCGGCGGGCCGGGCTCATCTCGAGGTGCTGCGCACGGGACCCGGGCGCGTCGAGCTCGGCTCGGACCCGGCGAAGGAGTTCGCGCTGCTGGTGCAGCGTAGCCACGTGGACCTGGCCGTGGGGCCTGACGTCGCGCGGGACCACGCCCAGCGGTTCGGCTTCGTACGCCAGCGCTCCAACGGCCGCACGACGGTCATCCGGGTCGCCGCGAGCCAGCTGGCGATCGCGGAGAAGCGGGCGGTGTGGGCCGACCTCGTCGAGGAGGCGGTGACCCACCGCAGCACCTGCCCGGACCGTGTGGAGCCCCGGGTCGCGACGACGCCGACGCGGGCCGCACGTCCCGCGCGGCCCACCCGCAGCAGTGCTGGGACGGCGGCACGGACGACCCGTCAGGCCGCCGCGGCCACACCCCCGGCGGCGCCGCTGAACCTCTGCCCGGTGCACGGCACCGAGATGCTCGGCGGTCTCTGCGACCGCTGCGACTGACCGTCCGGACAGCCGGGACAGCCCGGACAGCCCGGACCGGCCGCACCGGCCGGCCGGAGCGACGGGGTCAGGCGCCGAGGTCGTTGTCGGCGAGCCAGCGCTCGAGCACGGCGTACGCCTCCTCACGCGGCCCGTGCAGCGACAGGAAGACGTCGTGGCGGGCGTCGGCGATCGGCACGATCCAGGTCTTGGTGCCGAGGCAACCGGCCCACCGGGCGATCTGGCGTACGTCGAGCACGATGTCGGCGCGGTCGGACTTCTCGGAGTACCGGCGCGAGTAGTGCGTCGTCTCGCTGCGCAGCACCAGCGCGGGCACGCCGACGTCGAGCCCCCGGTGGAGTCGGGCCTGCGCCTTGCGCACCGCGGAGAGCCAGCCGACGATGATGGGGAACCCGGTCAAGGGCTTCCACTCGGTGTCGAACTCCCACTCGCCGGTCCCCTCGACGTGGAGCGTCCGGCCGTAGTTGCCCGCGGGCAGGTTGAGCGGCCGCAGCGGGCGCACCGTGGAGACTGCGTGCATGGCCCAGGTCAGGACGCCGCGCATGGAGGGCTTGCCCTGCAGGTCGTACCAGGGCGAGTTGTGCACCAGACCCGCGTACGGCGCGAGCCGCCCCTCGCGACGGCGCCGGTCGAGGTACAACGCTGTGACCAGGCCGCCGGTGGAGTGCCCCTCGAGCACGACGGGCACGTCGGGGTGCTCGGCGGCGACGATGGCGGTGGCGGCGTCGAGCTCGACGTCGTAGAGCGCGAGGTCGCTGACGTAGTGCGCCGACTGGCCCTCGCGTCGAGCGCGTCCGCACTTGCGCAGGTCGAGAGCGTAGAACGCGAGACCGTGCGCCGCGGCGAAGTCGGCGAGGTCGGTCTGGAAGAAGTAGTCGCTGAAGCCGTGCACGTGCAGCATGACGCCGCGCACCTGCTCCCCGTCGCGCACGGGGCGGCGTACGAGCACCGCCACGGCCCGGCCCTCGCCGTCCGGGTCCTCGCCGAGCTCGATCTCGTGCTGCTCGTAGCCCTCGATGACGTCGGGGGACCAGGAGGTGCTTCGCGTGCTGTCGTTGCTGCTCACCGGTCGAGCCTAGGGCGTTCGCGCGGGGTCAGCGGCGGAGGTCCTTCGCCTTCTCGGTGAGGGTCTCGGCGCCCTCCTTGGCCTTGCCGGCGATCTTGTCGACCGTGTCGCCGCGGTCGGACAGCTTGTCCTTCGCGAAGGCGGCAGCCTTGTCGATGCCGTCGGTGACCTTGTCGCCGTGCTTCTCCGCGGCGTCCGCCACGGAGTCGCCATGCTGGTCGATGGCGTCGGAGAGTCGCTTCTTGGCGTCGTCGAGGAAACCCATGCTGCCAGCGTAGAGCCGATCAGCAACGGATCGGTGCCGAGCGGGTCGGCAGGGCATGACGACGGGGATCGAGGGATACGGTGACCGCTGTGGCCGTCGCCCAGGTCACACCCTTGCGACCGGAGGTCCTTCATGACTGCTCAGTCCCGCCCGCACGACGTCGACCGCAAGGCCCGCTGGGCCCCGCTGTCCGAGGACGCTGCTGCGGACCCCGCCGAGACCGTGACGGTCACCGTCGACGGCATCGAGGTGCCGGGGGTCAAGGGACGGCCGCTGGTCGAGGTGCTCACCGACGGTGAGGACTCCGCGAAGGCGTTCCCGTCGATCTGCTACCACGAGTCGCTCGGCCCGATCCAGACCTGCGACGCCTGCATGGTCGAGATCGACGGGCAGGTCGTGCGCGCCTGCGCCGTCGAGGCCACCGAGGGCCTGCAGGTCTCGCTGAACGGCCGCTCGGCCGAGGCGCGCGAGGAGGCGGGACAGCGGCTGGTGCGCAAGCACACGCTCTACTGCACCGTCTGCGACCACAACGACGGTCACTGCACGCTCAAGAGCGGCGTCGAGGCCACCGGTCTGCTCCACGAGAAGATCGGGTTCGAGCCGAAGCCGTACGAGGTCGACGACTCCCACGCCTTCTACCGCTACGACCCCGACCAGTGCATCCTGTGCGGTCGCTGCGTCGAGGCCTGCCAGGACGTGCAGGTCACCGAGACGCTGTCGATCAACTGGGACGACGACAACCCGCGCGTGCTGTGGGACGGCGGCGCGCTGGCTGGGGAGTCCTCGTGCGTCGGGTGCGGCCACTGCGTGACAGTCTGCCCCTGCAACGCGCTCCTGGAGAAGTCCATGGTCGGCCGCCACGGCCTGATGACCGACTGGCCCGAGGAGACCCGCGAGCTCGCGATCGACCTGGTCAAGGACGTCGAGCCGACGATCGGCTACGGCCCCCTCTACGAGGTCTCGCGCCTGGAGTCCAAGGCGCGCATGTCGACGATCGACAAGACCAAGACGGTCTGCACCTACTGCGGCGTCGGCTGCTCCTTCAACATCGAGACGCGAGGCCGCGAGATCCTCCGCGTCCAGCCGAGCGAGGAAGCCCCCGCCAACAACATCTCGACCTGCGTCAAGGGCAAGTTCGGCTGGGACTACGTCAACGCCCCCGACCGCCTCACGACGCCGCTGATCCGCGACGGCCACCGGTTCCGCGAGGCCAGCTGGGACGAGGCGTACGCCCTCATCGCAGACAAGATGAGTGAGATCATCGCGCGCGACGGCTCCGACGCCGTCTCGGTGATCGGGTCCTCCAAGGCGACCAACGAGGAGTCCTACCTCGTCCAGAAGCTCGCCCGCCAGGTCTTCGGCACCCACAACACCGACAACTGCTCGCGCTACTGCCAGGCGCCGGCCACCCAGGGCCTGTGGCGCACGGTGGGGTACGGCGGCGACGCCGGCTCGATCTCCGACATCGAGCGCGCCGAGCTGGTGCTGATCGTCGGCTCCAACACCGCCGCGGCCCACCCGGTCATCGCCTCGCGCGTGCGCCGCTCCCAGAAGCTCGCCGGCCACCAGCTGATCGTGGCGGACCTCCGCAAGCACGAGATGGCCGAGCGCGCCGACGTCTTCCTCAAGCCGAACCCCGGCACCGACATGGTGTGGCTCTCGGCCCTCTCGCGCTACATCTTCGACCAGGGCTGGGCCGCCGAGGCCTTCTTGAAGGAGCACGTCAACGACGTCGAGGAGTACCGCGCCTCGCTCGAGAAGTTCACCCTCGAGTACGCCGAGGAGCGCACCGGCATCAGCGTCGAGCAGCTGAAGGACGTCGCGAAGCGCATCGTCGACGCCGGGTCGGTCTCGGCGCTGTGGGCGATGGGCGTCACCCAGCACACGATGGGCTCCGACACCTCCACCGCCATCTCGAACCTGCTGCTGGTCACCGGCAACTACGGGCGCCCGGGCACCGGGGCGTACCCGCTGCGCGGCCACAACAACGTGCAGGGCTGCAGCGACTTCGGCACCATCAACTCGTTCTACCCCGGCTACCAGCCGGTCGAGGACGAGGAGGTCGCCGCGAAGTTCCAGAAGGCCTGGGGCACCGAGCTCAAGCGTGAGCCGGGCCTGGACAACCACGGCATGATCGAGCAGGTCCACGCCGGCAACCTCAAGGCCATGATCGTCGTCGGCGAGGAGATGAGCCTCGTCGACGCCAACATCAACTACGTGCAGGAGGCCCTGGCGGCGCTGGAGTTCTTCGTCGTCACCGAGCTCTTCTTCTCCAAGACCTGCGAGTACGCCGACGTGGTGCTGCCCGCCGCCGCCTCGCTGGAGAAGGACGGCACCTTCACCAACACCGAGCGTCGCGTCCAGCGCATCAACAAGGTGATGGAGCCGATCGGCGACTCACGTGCCGACTGGGAGATCCTGCAGGGCATCGCCGACCGCATGGGGTACGACTGGGGCTACACCCACCCGTCGATGATCATGGACGAGGTCGCCGACCTCACCCCGCTCTTCGCCGGCGTCAGCTACGACCGTCTCGAGGGCTTCGACTCGCTGCAGTGGCCGGTCGCGGCCGACGGCACCGACACGCCGCTGCTCTACACCGACGGGTTCCACTTCGACGACGGCAAGGCGCGGCTGTTCGCCCTCGAGGAGCACGAGCCGACCGATCAGCGCAGCGAGGAGTTCCCGCTGCACATCAACAACGGCCGCGAGCTCGAGCACTTCCACGAGGGCAACATGACGTTGCGGTCGAAGGGTCTGTCCCACATCGTCCCCGACACCTACGTCGAGATGAACCGCGCGACCGCCGAGGCGCAGGGTGGGCTGAAGACCGGTGACTGGGTGCGCCTGATCAGCCCGCGCGGCGAGATGGAGGCACGCATCCTGCTCGACGAGGGTGTCGCGGACTTCGAGGTGTGGGTGCCGATGCAGGCCGGCGAGATCAACCGCCTCACCAGCAACGAGACCGACAAGGACAGCCACACCCCGGCGTACAAGGAGCTGGCCGCCCGCCTGGAGAAGATCGACCACAGCGACGGCGACCGCCGTCGACGCCGTCGTGCCGCCGACCGGGGCCGCCAGGGCGAGCGCGACGAGACCCAGGACCCCGAGGGTCGGCCGATCCCGGCGCACCACCACCGCTACGGCAACAGCTCACGGCAGTACGGCGTGCTGGTGGAGGAGAAGTGGTCCCGCGAGGACTACGTCGCCCCGCCGGAGCGCGAGCCCAAGGGGGCGAAGGCCTGATGCGCACCGCCCTCACCCCGTCCGCGATCCCCTCCGAGACCAGGAGCGCCTGATGGCCAAGCCGCTGACCTACGCCCCGCCCACGCCGCAGGACACCGGCCCACAGGACGATGTGGACGACCTCGTGCTCGCGCTGCACGAGTCCGGTCTGCTGCGGGTGATGGCGGGGGGCGCACGCGCCTACCCGCAGCTGCTCACCTCGTTGCTGAAGGCGATCGACGCCGACGCGATCCGCTCGGGCATCGCACTGGCCGGCGCGCTGGGCGACCCCGACCCCGAGGCCGCAGAGCAGCTCGCCCAGGGCATCAGGAAGGCACGCAAGGACGCCGCCGCGGCAGCAGCGGACAGCAGGCCGCCGGGCTTCCTGCGACTCGCCAAGCGCGCGCACGACAAGGACGTACGCCGCGGGCTCGCCGCCGCCCTGGCCGCGCTGGCCGCGGTGGGGTCCTCGCTGCCGAAGTAGCGCTCCCCGGGCGGCTCAGGCCGTCCGGGGTGTCCGGCCCGCGGTGGCGTGCACCGCCCGACGCAGCGGGCAGCTGCTGACGAGGTGCCAGCAGGCGGTGCCCGAGGCCACCACGGCCGCGAGCACGACGCCCGCGGGCACCACGACGGCGGCGGGCAGCTCCTGCGCGAGCACGAACACGCCCATGACCAGCACGAACCACGCGAAGCCGCGGCGCAGCGCGGCCTCGGGCACGGCTGAGACCAGGCGCCCGCCCACGAGGCTGCCGACGACGGCGGCCGCGGTCACCGCGGCGACCAGCGCCCAGTCCAGCTGCACGCTGCTGAGGTAGCCAGCGAGACCGCCCAGCGACTTCATCGCGATCACCAGCAGCGAGGTGCCGACGGCCACGCTCATCGGCAGTCCGCCGAGCAGCACGAGCGCCGGCACCACCAGGAAACCGCCGCCGGCACCGACGAGGCCCGTCACGAGCCCCACGACGAGACCCTCGCCGAGCACGTGCAGCACCGGCAGGTCGCCCTGCCTCGGTGCGACGTCGCCGCGTCCCCGCAGCATCGCCACCGCGGTCACCAGCATCATCACGGCGAACCCGACCAGGAGGACCGCGCCGGGCAGCACCCCGCCCAGCAGGCCGCCGAGGAACGCGCCGGAGAGTCCGGCCGCGCCGAAGAGGAGCCCCGTACGCCACCGCACCCGGCCGGCGCGCGCGTGGCTCACCGTGCCCATCGCCGCGGTCACGCCGACGACCACGAGCGAGGTCGCGATCGCCTGCTTGGCGTCGAGGCCCGCGACGTACACGAGCACCGGCACGGTGAGGATCGACCCGCCCCCGCCGAGCAGACCCAGGGTGACGCCGACGACCACCGACAGCGCGAGGGTCAGCACCAGGAGCTCGACGGGGATACCTGCCATGACCACCTCCGGGGAGCGTCGCGTGCGGTGGCACCCGACGGACTGCTTAATGTACGTACATTCTAGCAGTCAGTCGGCCCCGCGCATTCCCTCGCTCAGCCAGGACGTGCCACGTCGTAGACGAGCTTGAGCACCCCGTTGGCGTACGCCTCGTGCTCGACCAGCGACAGGCCACCCTCCGCGGCGGTCAGCGGGCCGTCGCCGAAGAGCCGCCGACCGCTGCCGAGCACGACCGGGAACACCAACAGGTGGAAGCGGTCCACCAGCCCGGCAGCGAGGAGCGACTGGGCCAGCGAGGCCGAGCCGTGCACGATCAGCGGGTCGCCCTCGCCCTGCCTGAGGCGCGCCACGGCGTCGAGGTCGGGGAGGATCTCCGCCGGCCACCCGGGGTCGGTCGTCCGCAACGTGGTGGAGACGACGTACTTCGGGAGGCTGTTGTAGCGCGCGAACTCGGCGTCCATCGACGGCCACACGGGCGCGAACTCCTGGTAGGTCACCCGGCCCAGCAGCAGCGCTCCGGCCTGCTCCTGCTCGGTGCCCTTCAGCTCGTAGGCGGCCTCCTCGAACGGCACCTCGCCGAAGGTCCAGCCGGCGCGCGGGTGGTCGCCCCCACCGGGGGAGTCCACCACCCCGTCGAGGCTCATCATCTCGGTCACGATCAGCTGGCGCACGGGGTCCTCCGGGAGATGGGGTCAGTTGCCCCGCAACGTACTGGGTGGGACCGACGAGATGGCCCACGGTCGTACGCCGGCCGCCGGCTGCACCACGACGTCCTCCCCGCGCTCGACCGTGCGTCCTGGCTTGAGCTCGACGTCGACCCGGTCGGGGCCGTCCTCGCAGCGCACGACGGCTGTCACGCGGGGCCCGGCGAGCCGCGTGCGCTCGACGACACCGCGCCGCCGGAACGGGGCGCTCTCGCCGCTGTCGGCACCGAGGTCGGCGGCAGGCACGATCCGCAGCTGCTCGCGCCGCAGCAAGGCGACGGCGGGACCTCGCACCTCGCAGTCCGGGGCGAGCCGCACCTTCCCGTACGCCGAGTGGTGCACCCCGTCCACGACCTCGCCGGGCACCTCGTGGGCGCCGCCGACGAGGCGCGCGACCGCCAGCGTCGCCGGGCGGGCGTACAGGTCGGCCGCGGGCGCGACCTGCTGCAGCCGCCCGGACTCGAGCACGGCGACCCGGTCGGCGAGCGAGGCCTCGTCCAGGTCGTGGGTGACCATCAGCACCGTCGGGGACAGCTCCGCACGCACGGTCGCCAACAGGTCGTGCATCTGCCCGCGCAGGACAGGGTCGAGCGAGCTGAACGGCTCGTCCAGCAGCAGCACCCCGCGCTCACAGGCAAGCGCTCGGGCGAGGGCGACGCGCTGCTGCTGGCCCCCGGAGAGCTCCGCGGGCCGACGCCGCGCGGCGTCGCCCAGCTGCACCAGCGCGAGGTACCGCTGGGCGCGGGTGCGGGCCTCGCGGCGGGAGAGCCCCTGCGTACGCGGCCCGAAGGCCACGTTGTCGCGCACGTCGAGGTGGTCGAACAGGTGCGGCCGCTGGAACATGACCGTGAGGTCGCGGCGCTCGGTCGGTCGGGCGGTGACGTCCTCCCCACCGAGCCGGACGGTGCCCGAGACCGGCGCGACGAGGCCCGCGGCGACGCGCAGCAGGGTCGACTTGCCGGTGCCCGAGGGGCCGAGCACCGCGACCATCTCGCGGTCGGTGACCTCGAGGTCGACGTCCGCCAGCACGACGTCGCCCGCACGCGAGTAGCGGTGCGTCACACCGCGCAGCGCCAGGCCGCTCATGCGACGGCGCTCCGCGTACGCCGCCGCGCGAGGAGCACCACGGCCCCCAGCAGCAGCACCGGCGGGACGGCGGTCGCGACCGCCAGCGCCGCGACGGTCGGCTCGTTGCCCGTGCCCGAGGCCGCGGACCCCAGCAGGACCGGCAGCGTCACCAGCTGACCGCCGCCCAGCAGGAGGGTCACCACGTAGTCGCTCCATCCCACGAGGAAGGCGAGCACGGCGGCGACCAGCAGCGGTCGACGCAGCGCGGGCAGGGTGGCGCGCCGACGCGCCGTGCGCGGCCGGGCCCCGAGGGCACGCGCCTGGTCCTCGACGGTGCGGTCGGTGGCGGCGTACCCCGCCCCGATCGTGAAGGCGCAGTAGGGCAGCGCGAAGGTCGCCAGGACGGCGATCGTCGCGACCAGCCCCGGCACCTGCAGGCGCAGCAGCAGCACGTCGAGCCCGATCGAGACGGCGAAGGGCGGCAGCAGCACCGGCAGGAGCATCACCACCGCGACGAGCGCGCGGCTCCATCCACGTCCCCAGCCGAGCACCCGACCCGCGGTCGCCCCGAGAGGCGTGGCGATGGCGGCGACCGCCGCGCCGAGCAGCAGCGACCGGGCGCCGGCAGCGAGCACACCGGCGTCCCAGGCGGCCTGCCAGCCGCGGACGCCCAGCTCCTGGGGCAGGAGCGCGGGCGCCGTCCAGCGGTCGGCGCCGGCCCAGATCAGCATCGGGACCACCGGGACGGCGAACCAGGCGAGCGCCAGGGCCGCGTACGCACGTGCCCTCACCCTCCCTCTCACCGCGCTGCCCCGGCACGAGCCGCGAGGTCCGAGCCCCCGGCGCCGACGCCGTGTCCCAGTGCTCGCGCCAACGAGGGCAGGAGGACCGCGACGACGACCGCCGTGCCCAGCGCGAGGGCGGCGGTGACGGCCGCGGCTGCGGCCGCGGCGGGTCGGTCGGTGAGGTCGACCGAGGTGAAGAGACGGAACGCGAGCACGGGCAGCGGCTCGGGGTAGGCACGCCCCAGCAGCCACGCCACCTCGTAGTTGCCGACGGTGTAGACGAAGACGATCAGCCCCGAGGCGCCGACCGCCGGGAGTGAGGCCGGCACCAGCACCCGTCGCCACCGCTGCCACGGCGTCGCCCCGAGCGCAGCCGCCGTCTCGGTGCGCGCGACGTGGGTGGCACCGAGCGCCGCGACGACGACGAGGGCGACGAAGGCCGACTCCTTCCACGCGAACTCCAGCACCGTCGCGACCGGCCACGGACCACCGACGAGCCGAGGCCAGCCGGCCGACGCAGGCAACCCGGCGGCGCCGGCGACCCGCTCGGCCAGGCCGGCATCGCGCAGGAGCAGACCCGTGGAGGCGGCGCCGACCAGGTGGGGGAGAGCCAGCACCACGACGGCCACGGCGCGTACGAGCCGCACCCCGGGACCGGCGGCGAGCACCAGCGACCCGACGGCCAGACCGATGGCGCACGCCACCACGGTCGAGGCGGTGGCGATCACCAGCGTCTCGCGGACGCCCAGCAGCAGGTCGGTGCCGCTGAGCCGCCAGCCTGCCAGCGAGGCCTCCGGAGCGCCGACGAGCGGCATCAGCCCGAACGAGGTGAGGACCACCAGGCCCATCCCGACACCCGCGATCGCCAGCACCGCCGCCAGGGACGGGGTCGCCCGCAGCAGGTCGCGGTGGTCGGTCACTGGTGAGTCACGAGGTCTCGGCGAGGACCTGGCGGCGCCAGCCCTCGTCCAGCGGGCCGACCCACCCGGAGCCGAGCTCGGGCTGGGCGTTCTCGCTGAGCTCCTCGTACGGCGGCAGCACCGTCGAGGCGGGCAGGTCCTCGAAGAGGGCCCGCTGCGCGGGCGAGAGCAGGTCGAGGTCGAGCACGGTGAACTGTCCCCAGACCGACGGGTCGGCCTTCGCAGCCTGCTGCTCGGGGCTGAGGGCGAGGTTCGCGACGACCATCGCGCCGGCCCGGTCCTGCGCGCTGGCCGGGAGCCCGAGGAAGCTCGCGTTGCCCACGGTGCCCTCCTCGAAGGTCAGGATCTCGGTCGTCTCGGGCAGGGTGCCCTCGGCGACGAGCTGCTCGAGTGTCGCGGGGCCGTACGTCATCGTCACGTCGACCTCGCCGTCGGCGAAGAGTCGGTTGAGCTCCTGCTCGTCACGGGGGTACGTGGTGCCCTCACGCCACAGGCTGGGCGCCACCTCGCGCAGGCGGTCGAACAGCGCGGGGGAGAGGTCGTCGTACGCGGCCTGGTCGAACTGCGCCGGGACCTCCTCGACGCCGCCCGCGGTGGCGTACAGGACCTCGCGCAGGAACACCGAGCCCGTGAAGTCCGGCGGCGCGGGATAGGTGAAGCGGCCGGGGTTGGCCTCCGCCCACGCGAGCAGGCCGAGCAGGGACGTCGGCGGGTCGTCCATGCGCGCGGAGTCGTGGACGAAGGTGAACTGCGCCTTGTGCCAGGGCGACTCGCACCCGTCGACCGGCACGCCGAAGTCGCTGGTCACGAGCGGGTCGTCGGCAGCGACGTACTGGCGGTTGGGCAGGTCCTCGGCCCAGCCGCACAGCCAGGCGTCGGCCTGGCGGCCGGTGGCGAAGTTGTCGCCGTTGACCCAGACGAGGTCGACGGCCCCGTCCGTACGCCCCGCGGCGTTCTCGGCGAGCATCCGGCGGATCGCTTCGCCGGTGTCGGCGACGGGGACACGACGCAGCTCGACCCCCAGGTCGGCGGCGGCCGGGGCGAGCACGTCGTCGACGTAGGCGTTGCCGGCGTCGTCGCCGCCGAACATCCACAGGTCCACCGTCTGCCCGTCGGCCTCGGCGAGCACCTCGCTCCACGGGCGGTCGCCGGACGCCTGCGTCGTCGGCCCCTCGACGGGTCCGGCGCAAGCGCTCAGGACAAGGCCGCCGGCGCAGACCGCAGCGACGAGAGCGGTCCGGCGGGCCCGTGGGTTGGTCACGCTGGGACGGTAGCCGTGCGAGGCTCATCGACGTGCTCGACGCTCCCGTACGCCGCGTGATCGGCCCCACCCTCGACGCGATCGCCGCGCGCCTGGACCGCCCCGCCCTCACCCCGGACCGCCTCACGCTTGCGGGACTCGCGGCCGGGCTCACCTCGGCCGGCCTGGCCGCCGCGACGCTGTGGACCCCTGCGCTCGTGCTCTGGGTCGCCTCGCGGGTGCTGGACGGCCTCGACGGACCGCTGGCCCGACGGCGTGCCTCAGCCATCTCGGCCACCTCGGCGACCGCGGACGACACGGGCGACACGGGCGACACGGGCGACGTCATCGACCACGACTCCGACGCGGGAGGCTTCCTCGACCTGACCTGCGACTTCGTCAGCTACGCCGCCGGCGTCGTCGGGGTCGCGGTCGGCGTGCAGGTCGCCGGCACCGGGGGTGGCACCGGTGGTGGCCTGGTCGATCTGTGGCCGTTCCTCGCGGTGCTGGTGGCCTACTACCTCAACGGCACGTCGTTCCTGGCGTTCTCCTCGATCGCCGAGCGCACCGGGCACCGGCTCGACGACGGCCGGTCCTTCAGCTTCCTGGGAGGTCTCGCCGAGGGCACCGAGACCGTCCTGGTGCACAGCCTGTGGCTGCTGCTGCCGGCGTACGCACCCGAGATCGCGTGGGTGTGGGCGGTCGTCGTCGGGATCAGCGCGACGCAGCGGGTGGTCGGCGGGTACCGCACGCTGCGCGGTCCGGTCGACGGCCCGGTCAGCGGTCGCTGACGCGGTCCCGAGCCCGCAACCACAGCCGTCGCCCGCGGCTCGCACCCTTCAGGGCGCGGGAGACCACGGCTCCCTCGAGCGTGCGACGCAGGTCGTCGGTGGTCGCGCTCCAGATGCCGTCGTTGTAGGTCGGGTAGGGGTGGATCACCCCGGCCAGGCCGGAGATCTTCACGCCCTGGGAGACCGCCAGCGAGACCTCGCCGAGCGACTCCCCGGCGCGGGGGCCGACGACCGTGCCGCCGCGGATGCGCCCGCGGCGGTCGACGACGAGGCGTGAGAACCCGGCGGTCTCGCCCTCGGCGACCGCCCGGTCGACCTCGGCGTGGCGGGTGGTCAGGGTGCGCCACCCCGACGGCAGGTCGTGGGTGGGTGCCCCGACGGCGGCGACCTCGGGGTGGGTGTAGGTGACGCGGGGGACCACGTCGGTGACAGACCGCTTCAGGCCGAGTGCGGCGTTGCTGCCGGCGGTCGACCCGTGCACCCCGGCGACGTGGGTGAACTGTGGCCCGCCCGTGACGTCCCCGGCGGCGAGGATGCGCGGGTTGGAGCTGCGCAGCGTCTCGTCGACGACCACGAACCCGCGCTCGTCGGTCTCGACGCCGACGCGGTCCAGGTCCAGGTCGCCCGTGCGCGGCGTACGCCCCAGGGCCACCAGCACCCGGTCGTGGGCGACGGTGCTGCCGTCGGCGAGCGTGACGCCCGTGGCGTCGACACGGGTCGCGGCCTGCCCGAGGCGTACGTCGACACCGTCCGCGACGAGGGCGTCGGCCACGACGGCGGCGGCGTCGGGGTCCTCGGCGCCGAGCAGGCGCGACTCCACCTCGACCAGCGTGACGGTCGACCCGAGTCCGGCGAAGGCCTGGGCGAGCTCGCAACCGATCGGGCCACCGCCCAGCACGGTGAGTCGGGAGGGAAGCTCCGCGAGGTCCCAGACGGTCTCGCTGGTCAGCGGGTCGGCGTCGGCGAGACCCTCGATCGGTGGCAGGGCCGGCGAGGCCCCGGTCGCGATCACGGCCTGCAGGAACCGGGCGGTGCGACCGGAGACGTCGGCCTCGCCGGGGCCGGTGAAGCGCACCCGCCCGGGGCGTACGACCGCGCCGGTCGCCTCGAGCGACTCCTGGTCGTCGTCGGGGGCGATGGCGGTGACCGTGTCGCGCACGCGGTCCATGGCGGTGTCGAAGTCGGCGCCGGAGCGGGCGGCGGCGAGCAGGGTCTTGGACGGCACGCAGCCGGTGAACAGGCAGTCCCCGCCCAGCCGTCCGGACTCCACGACCAGCACGTGCGCGCCCATGCGGGCGGCGGTCTTCGCGGCGACCAGGCCGGCGGTGCCGCAGCCGACGACGAGCACGTCCCAGACGCGGTCGTCCTCACGCTGCCGCGAGGGACCGGAGGGCCGGTTCAGTCGCTGCAGGACGCGGGACCGGGCATCGGCGCGGGTGTCGCTGGAGACCGTCATGGCTCGATCCTGCCCCGCGGCCCGACCTCAGATCGCGCAGGTGCCACCGGAGCAGTCCGGACCGTGCTCGTGGTGCGCGCTGTCGGCTGGTCCGGCCGCGCTCGGGACGGTCTGGCGCGCTTCGGCGTGCGCTGTCTGCAGCACCTCGAGGATCCGCTCGGCGGGCTGGGCGCCGTTGATCGCGTACGCCCGGTCGACGACGAAGAAGGGCACGCCGCTGCAGCCGAGCTCGTACGCGGTCTCCTCCTCGGTGCGCACGTCCTCGCCGTAGGTGTCGGCCGAGAGCACCGCGGAGACCTCGTCGTCGTCCAGGCCGGCCTCGACGCCGAGGCGGCGCAGCTCGTCGAGGTCGCTCATCAGGACGCCCTCGGTGAGGTAGGCACGCATGAGCCGCTCCTTGACCTCGGCCCCCAGTCCCCGGGCGCGCCCGAGGTGCAGCAGCCGGTGGGCGTCGAAGGTGCTGCCCGGCCGCACCTTGTCGAAGCGCAGGTCGAGCCCGGCCTCGAAGCCGGTCATCGTCATCTGGTCGAGCATGGCCTGCGCCTTGTCGTGGCTGGCGCGGTACTTCGAGGCGAGCATCTGCACGTAGTCGCCCTCCCGCTCGGCCGGGGCCTGCGGGTCCAGCTCGAAGGAGCGGAAGACGACCTCGACCTCCGCGTCGGGCTGTGCCTCGCCGAACTGGGCGAGGGCGCTCTCGAGGTGGCGCTTGCCCACGTAGCACCACGGGCAGGCGATGTCGGACCAGACGTCGATACGCATGAGGACCTCAACAGCGCGGACGCCTCCGATGTTCCGTGCCGCCCCCTGAACGCCCGCACCTGCGGGCTTCCGGGTGCATGTGCGGCGTTGCAAGCCCGCGCATGCACGGGAACGCCCGCATCTGCGGGCGTTCAGGGGGGCGGGAGAGCGGGGAGCCGTCAGGCCACGTGGCTGTGACGCGTACGAGCAGCGTCGCGCCGCTCGTCGAGCCGGTGCACCGACGCGGGCGCGCCGACGATGCCGTCCGCGACGAGGGACTCGTACGGCTCGAGGTGGATGAGCTCCATCCGCAGGGCGAAGGCCCGCTCGTGCGCGTCGTCCTCGGTGGGGCACAACTCCACGTGGCGCACCGCGCCGCCCACGACCAGCTGCACCGGCCACTCGCCGCGGCTGCGTCGGCGTTGCTTCACCAGCGGCAGCACGGCCAGCGCGATGAGCAGCTCGAGGAGCGCCGGCACCAGCAGCACGAGCACCCCGACGAGCCCGACCAGGCGCAGGACCCAGTGCACCGGCCGCCGCCAGCCCGTCGGCCAGCGGCCCACGGCCCGGTCGGCCAGGCAGTCCGCCAGAGTCGGGGTCACCCGGCGCCGCCAGGGGAGCACCGCACGGCGCACGTACGCCACGTCGACCTCGTCGCTGGTGAGCGCAGGCATCCACACCTCGCCGCAGCAGCCGTGCGCTCGGCGGCGCGGCAGCACGATCTCGCTCATCGGACCCCCTCGGATGTGACACCACTCATACCCGCCGCGAGCCCGGCCTCACCCGTGATCGGTTGAATCCTTTACGTTCTGCCGGTGCCCCCACGCCGACCCACCTCCCGCGTCCGTCCGCGGACGCAACGCCCCGCGATGCCGGTCCCCGCCGGAGCCGTCACCGTCTTCACCGACGGCGCGTGCGCGGGCAATCCCGGTCCCGGCGGCTGGGCGTGGGCGCGGGACGAGCAGACCTTCGGCCGGGGCCACGAGCCCGGCAGCACGAACCAGCGCATGGAGGTGCGGGCCGCGTACGAGGCCGTGCTGGCCCACCCCGGCCCGCTGCTGGTGGTCAGCGACTCCACCTACGTCGTGAACTGCTTCCGTGACGGCTGGTGGCGCGGCTGGTTGAGCCGTGGCTGGCTCAACTCCGCCAAGCAGCCGGTGGCCAACCGTGACCTGTGGGAACCGTTCGTCGCGGAGTTCCGACGCCGGCAGACCGAGGGGCCGGTGGCGTTCGGCTGGGTCAAGGGGCACTCCGGCAACGCGATGAACGACCTGGTCGATCGGCTCGCCGTCGAGGCCAGCAGGGACGTCTCGCTCGCCGATGCCGGGCTGATGCACGCGGCGGGGCGGGCCGAGTCCGTACGCGAGACACCGGACGAGGGCGAGGACCAGCAGGCGGGCCTCTGGTAGCCACCCGGCGTGGCGGCGCTCAGAGGACCAGCGACACCACCGCGACGAGCGCGACGACCGCGACGACGAGGGCGAGCACCAGCGGCAGGAACGCGACCAGCACGGCCGCGGCGACGTACCCCACGGTCGGCCCCCGTCCGTGGATGGCGCCGGCGGTCCCCGACTCCAGGGACTCGCTCAGGAGCCGCGAGTTCTTGCGGTGCGCCCGGTGCACCACGTCGGCGGCGTCGCCGACGAGCGGCACGAGCCCGAGCAGCGCGTCGACGATGATGTTCCACCCCATGCGCCCCAGCACAGGGACCGGGACGCGGGAGCGCACCGCGTCGGTGAGGATGATGCTGGACACGGCCGAGCCGGCGAGGTCGCCGATGCCCGGGACCAGTCCGATGACGGGGTCGAGCCCGATCGTCAGTCGTGTTCCGGGGACGCGTACGGCCTCGTCCATCACCCGCGCCAACCGCTGGTGACGGGCGCGGCGCTTCTCCAGCTCGGGGGTCACGGAGCCGTCCTACCCGCGCGTGGGTGTCCTGACCGGTCCGTACGGCATCTCGGACAGCGTCCTCGGGTGTCGTACGCACCGTCGAACGGGCAGGAGCACCCCATGAGCAACGAATCGACCGACACCACGACCATGGAGTACCGCCCCCTGGGTCGCACGGGCACGAGCGTCTCGCGCCTGACGCTCGGCACCATGACGTTCGGCGCGGAGAGCGATGAGTCCGTCGCGCACGCCCAGCTGGACCGGTTCTGCGAGGTCGGCGGCACCCTCGTCGACACCGCCGACGTCTACAGCGCCGGGGTGTCGGAGGAGATCATCGGCCGCTGGCTGGCCGACCGGCCCCGTGAGGTCACCGACCAGGTGGTGGTCGCGTCGAAGGGACGCTTCCCGATGGGGGAGGGGCCGAATGACGTCGGCCTCTCACGCCGGCACCTCACCCGTGCGCTCGACGCGTCGCTGCGGCGACTCGGGGTGGAGCAGATCGACCTCTACCAGGTGCACGCCTGGGACCCGTTGACGCCGCTGGAGGAGACCCTGCGGTTCCTCGACGACGCGGTGCGCCGCGGGAAGATCGCGTACGCCGGCCTGTCGAACTTCACCGGGTGGCAGCTGCAGCGCGCCGTCTCCATGAGCGAGGCGATGGGTCTGGAGGTGCCGGTGACGCTGCAACCGCAGTACAACCTGCTCGTCCGCGAGATCGAGTGGGAGATCGTGCCCGCGGCCGAGGCGAACGGTCTCGGTCTGCTGCCCTGGAGCCCGTTGGGTGGGGGGTGGCTGACGGGCAAGTACTCCCGCGACGAGCGACCCACCGGTGAGACCCGTCTGGGCGAGGACCCGGACCGCGGTGTCGAGGCGTACGACCGGCGCTCCACCCAGCAGCGCACCTGGGACGTGGTCGACGCGGTCCAGGCCGTCGCGGAGGAGACGGGCGCGTCGATGGCGCAGGTCGCGCTGGCCTGGCTCGCCGACCGCCCCGCGGTGACCTCGGTGATCCTCGGTGCGCGCACGGTCGAGCAGCTCGAGGACAACCTCGGCGCGGCCTCGCTGCACCTCAGCGAGGAGCACACCGCGCGGCTCGACGCGGCCAGCGACCCGCAGCCCGCCGACTACCCGTACGGCGGGCCCGGCACCGAGCAGCGCAGCCGCAGGATCGAGGGCGGCCGCTGACGCCCGCACGACCCCGGCGGCGCCCGGCGGTGGATCCGGTCCACGAGGTGGCCTCGATCCACCGCGGAGACCTCGAGGGGGCGCGGGGACCTCGAGGGGCTCGTCGGCTCGCGTGACGCGTGGGGATCGGGTATCAGGCCTGCAGCGGCACGATCGTCGCGACCTGCTCCGCGGTGAGCACCGAGGGGAGTCCGGCTGCCGCGAACAGGTCGGGTCCGAAGAACGCGACGACGTGATCGATCAGCGGGCGCTCGTCCGCTGCGGTGCCGGCGTCGAGGTCCAGCACGTGCAGCTGGAACGGCACGAACACGTCCTGGCGCCCCGACCCGGCGGCGGCGGGGTCGACGTTCGCGGCGTCGACCAGGGCGCTCTCGCGCATGTACAGCCCGAACGCGGGCTGACCGTTGCAGCTGGTCGGCAGCATCGGCATGTCGTGCGTCTGCCCGGGACACTGTCCGCTGACGAGACCGGCGATGGTGGCCGGGCCGGCGTACCAGCCCTCCCACGGCGGCATCTCCCACACCGCGTCGGCAGTGAGCAGGGAGGCGAGGGCATCGACGTCCTTGCGCCAGAAGGCCTCGACGTACGCGCGCAGCATCTGCTCCTGCCGCGCGGTGAGCGGGCCGGGTGCGGTGTCCGCGTCGGGCCCGACCTTCTCCAGCGTCGCGTGGGCGCGCTGCAGCGCACTGTTGACCGCGGCGACCGTGGTGTCGAGGGCCGCCGCGGTCTCGGCGGCGCTCCACCGCAGCACGTCGCGCAGCACGAGGACGGCCCGTTGACGCGCGGGCAGGTGCTGCAGGGCGGCGACGAAGGCAAGGCGTACGCCGTCGTTGGTGACCGCCACCTCGCCCGGATCCACGGGCGCGACCATCGCGTCGGGCAGGGGGCCGAGCCACTCGATCTCGCGGGCGACCAGGGGCGCGTCGGCAGGCAGCGACGGAGCGCCCAGACCGGTGGGCAGCGGCCGTCGGTCCCGGCCCTCGATGTTCGTCAGGCAGACGTTGGTGGCGATGCGGTAGAGCCACGTACGCACCGACGAACGGCCCTCGAACCTCTGACGCGACCTCCACGCCCGCAGGTAGGTCTCCTGCACCAGGTCCTCGGCCTCGGCCGGTGAGCCGACCATGCGGTAGCAGTGGGCCAGCAGCTCGCGACGGTGCGGGGCGACGAGGGCCTCGAAGTCCGCGTCGAGGTCCACCTCGGGACGGGCCACGGGGGCCGCACGGGTCTCGGAGCTCTGCGTCATGGGGTCCTCCTGGGGGGAGCGTACGAACTTCTGCCCGTGTCGACCACCGTCGAGGTGCGGACTCATCGGCGGCTCGTAGTGTCGTGGCGTGACCGACCCCGATCGTGCTGCGACGTCCGTGCTCGTCTTCTGTGGTTCCCGGGCCGGTGAGGACCCCGCGTACGCCCGGGCCGCCGCGTCGCTCGGACGCGAGATCGCCGCGCGCGGCCTGCGGGTGGTCTTCGGTGGCGGTCGTGTCGGCCTGATGGGGGAGGTCGCGGACGCCGCGCTGGCCGCCGGAGGCGAGGTGGTCGGTGTGATCCCGCAGCACCTGGAGGACCGCGAGGTGGCCCACGAGTCGCTGACCGGGCTCGAGGTCGTGGGGTCGATGCACGAGCGCAAGGCACGGATGTACGAGCTGGCCGACGCCGTCGTCGTGCTCCCGGGCGGGTTCGGCACGCTCGACGAGCTCTTCGAGACGCTGACCTGGAACCAGCTCGGCCTGCACCGCGTGCCCGTCGGGCTGCTCGACGTGGCCGGCTACTGGGCGCCGCTCGTGCAGGTGCTGGACGCGAGCGTGACGGCGGGCTTCGTCGACGCCGCGAACCGGGACGCGGTCATCACACGCTCCGAGGTCGGAGACCTGCTCGACAGCCTGCTCGACGGGCTGCTCGGCGGGCGCGACTGAACGTCGCGTCGCGCCCCTTGCCAGCCGGGACCGGTCGTGAGGTGATGGGCCGATGACCGCGTCCAGCCACCACCGCGCACCCCTGACGCCGACCGCGTTCCTCGACCGCGCGGCGGAGGCGTTCGCCGACCGGGTCGCCGTCGTCGACGGTGGGCAGCGCTGGACGTACGCCGAGCTGCGCGACCGCGCCGCACGCCTGGCCGGCGGGCTGGCGGCACTGCCGTCGGTCGAGGAGGGTCGACCGGTGGCCGTGCTGGCGCCGAACTCGCACGTGCTGCTCGAGGCCCACTACGGCGTGCCCTGGTCGGGCGTGCCGCTGGTCGCGCTGAACACACGGCTCGGGCGACGTGAGATGAGCTACATCCTGGGTCACTGCCGGGCCGGTGTGCTCATCCGCGACGCGTCCTTCGCCGGCCTGGTCGAGGAGTCGGTCGCGGAGCTCGAGGACCCCCCGCGGGTGATCGACGCCGGCGAGGCGTACGAGGCCCTGCTCGCCGACGCGGAGCCGGTGACGGGGTCCGACGACCTCGACGAGGAGGGAGTGCTCAGCATCAACTACACCTCCGGCACGACGGGCTCGCCGAAGGGCGTCATGTACCAGCACCGCGGGGCGTACCTGCAGGCCCTGGCGATGGTCGGCCACTTCGCGTTGAGCCCCCGCAGCGTGCACCTGTGGACGTTGCCGATGTTCCACTGCAACGGCTGGTGCTTTCCCTGGGCGGTCACCGCGGCGGGCGGGACGCACGTGTGCCTGCCGGCCGTCGACCCCACTGAGGTGTGGCGCCTGCTGCGGGCCGAGGGCGTCACGCACCTCGAGGGCGCCCCGACGGTGCTGTCGATGATCGCCCATGCCGAGGAGGCCTCACCGCTGGACCGGCCGGTGAGCATCGCGACCGGGGGAGCGCCGCCCTCGCCGGCGATCCTGCGCCGCATGGCCGAGCTCGGCTTCGATGTCACCCATCTCTACGGGCTGACCGAGACGTACGGGCCGGCGCTGGTGTGCGAGTGGCTGCCCGAGTGGGACGGCGCGGACGACCGCGAGGTGGCACGCCTGAAGTCGCGCCAGGGGATCGGCAACATGGTCTCGCTGCGCCCTCGCGTCGTCGCCGACGACGGCACCGACGTGCCCGCCGACGGCGAGACGATGGGCGAGATCGCCATGGCCGGCAACAACGTGATGCTGGGATACCTCGACGACGAGGAGGCGACGGCCGCGGCCGTGCCGGACGGGTGGTTCCGCACCGGCGACGTCGGCGTGATGCACCCCGACGGCTACCTCGAGCTGCGCGACCGCAGCAAGGACGTGATCGTCTCCGGCGGGGAGAACATCGCCTCCGTCGAGGTCGAGCACGTCATCGCCGACCTCGACGGCGTCATCGAGGTGGCGGTGGTCGGCTCCCCGCACGAGAAGTGGGGCGAGGTGCCCGTGGCGTACGTCGCGCTCGAGCCGGGCGCCGAGGTGACCGAGCAGCAGGTGATCGAGCACGTGCGCGCCGAGATCGCGCACTTCAAGGCCCCGCACCAGGTCGTGTTCGGGGACCTGCCGAAGACGTCGACCGGCAAGACGCAGAAGTACGTGCTGCGTGAGCGGGCGGACGACTCGCCCCACTGAGCCGTGTCGCGACCGGCGTGACCGCCGTGACCGGGTGATCGGGCGTCGAGGAAATGAATTGGCGACCGCGTCGGTTGTCGAGGACAATCTTCTGGGCGGACCGATGAGTCGGCACCAGTCGACCGGTCGTCCCTCCTCGGACGGCCGTCCCGGTCCCCGTTCCGCCACGCAGTCACGAGGTCACGCATGTCAGTCCCCACCCGCGACACCGTCGCGCTCCACCCCGACGAAGCAGTGGGGTCCCCGTACGCCGTGCTGCGGTGGCTCGTCGTCGCCGCCTTCGTGGTGATCCTGAACGAGACCGTGATGGTCAACGCGATCCCGCGCCTGATGGTGCAGTTCGAGGTCAGCGAGTCGGCGGCCCAGTGGCTCTCGACGGCGTTCATGCTGACGATGGCCGTCGTGATCCCGGCGACGGGATGGTTCCTGCAGCGGTTCACCACGCGCCAGGCGTTCGCGGCGGCGATGGGCACCTTCATCGCGGGCACCGTGCTCGCCGCGGCGGCGCCGACCTTCGGTGTCCTGATCGCGGCGCGGGTGGTGCAGGCCTCCGGCACCGCGGTGATGATCCCGCTGCTGATGACCACCCTGATGACCATCGTCCCGGCGCATGACCGTGGTCGCGTCATGGGCAACGTCACCCTGGCGATCTCGGTGGCCCCGGCGCTCGGTCCGACGGTCGCGGGCGTCGTGCTGCAGGTGGCGTCGTGGCGCTGGCTGTTCCTGGTCATGCTCCCCATCGCGGTGGCGATCGCCGTCGTGTCGCTGCGCAAGCTCACCGATGTCGGCGAGACGAAGCCCGGCTCGCTCGACGTCCCGAGCCTCGTGCTCGCCGCTCTCGGGTTCGGTTCGCTCGTCTTCGGTCTCTCCGCGCTGGGTCCCGAGGCCTCCTCGCCGGTCCCGCCGTGGATGCTCATCGTCGCCGGGCTGGCCGTCGTCGGCGGGTTCGCCTGGCGCCAGCAGAGCCGCGTACGCCACCCGAACGGGCCGCTGCTCGACCTGCGCACGCTCGCGTACGCCACCTACAGCAAGGCCATCGTGCTGCAGGCCTTCGCGTTCCTGACGCTGATGGGCGCCATGATCCTGCTGCCGCTGACGCTGCAGGACCTGCGTGGACTGTCTCCGCTCGCGACCGGTCTGCTGGTCGCCCCGGCCGGACTCGCCATGGGTCTCGCGGGCCCGCGGGTGGGCCGCGCGTACGACCGCGTCGGCGCCCGCCCGCTGATGGTGCCGGGCTCGATCGCGGTCGTCGTCGGGCTCGCAGGCCTGAGTCTGCTGGCCGCGTCCGGCCCGCTGCCGTTGGTCGTCGGGGCGCACCTGGTGCTGATGATCGGTCTCGCGTGCCTGATGACGCCGGCGTTCACCCTCGGGCTCGGGGCGCTCCCGCAGCCGCTGTACTCCCACGGCTCGTCGCTGCTGGGCACGGCCCAGCAGGTCGCAGCGGCGCTCGGCACGGCCGTGTCGATCCTGGTGCTGTCGGCCCGCAGCGCCTCGCTCTCCGCGGGCGGCGCGTCGCCGGACGACGCGTACGCCGGGGGCGTGGCGTGGGCCTTCGGTGCCGCCGCGGTGCTCGGACTGATCACGATCGCGTTGGCGGTGTCGATGCCGAACCGCCCGAGCTCGGACGCCGAGCACTCCGCCGGCGCACCTGTCGCCGCTCACTGAGCGGGGCCTCAGGTCGAGTCACGCGACTGATCTGGGGCTGTGCGACTGGCCGGGCGAGCGATCGCGCAGACGGCTTAGGTCGGGTCAAAGACCCGCGCGAGATGCGCCTCGGTGAGTTCGTGGGCTTTGACCGCATGCAGGGCAACGTCGGCTTTGAGTGTGTTGCCGCGAAGTGTCGACCGGCATACAAGAGCGCGTCCTGACGACTCTGCCTTTCGTACGAGGGGCAGGAAGTTCTCGGTCTGGGTCTTCGAAAGCACACCAACCTGCTCGCCATCGATATCGACGGCGACCAATTCCACTTGGGAGCGAGGCCGCACCTCGGTTAGAGACCGAAGAGTGGCTGCCAATGTCATCTCAGTTCCGTAGCGGCCGAGCAGTTGCTCAAGATGCGGCATGTGCTCTTCCTCGCGAGTTACTTGGATCGTTGAACCTGGCGGCAGGACCACGCAGCCCGATGGTCGCGGGTTCGGACACTCGAGTTGTGAAGAGTCCGGCAGTGACAACGTGACTCGCGCCCACGTGTCCTGATCGTCCGCTCGTAGCCACTGGCGCGACGGGACTCGAAGCTCACCGCGCGGTAGCGCGGCGATTGGCCGGTGGTAGACCTTCGCATCTCCGCGTTCCATGTAGCCGACATGCAACTGGTCCACGAAGACGGCCACCGCACGCGGGTCGAAAGGATTCTTCGGGTCGGGCACCAGAACTGCGTCGAGTCGGATCTCAGACCCCGATGGCGAAACGTTGCTGTGTCTCCTGAACAGCTCGCGCAGACTTGCTGATCGGTACCACTCACCGGCGACCTCGAACTGGGCGGTCCTCGGAGACCAGGCCTCGTCGGCCTCGCCGGACGGACTCGGAGGCACGTGGTCACCCACCACTATGCGAGGCGTCTTTCGGAGCTCCCTTGGCTCGCCTCGGGACGCGTAGTCGCGTCGCACGGACTGCTCGATGCCGTCACGGAGTTCGGATCGTGCCCGCGGCTCTTTGCTAGAGGTCTCGCCCCGCCTCGCTCTGAGAAGCAGCCATGCGATGCCCACGATGAGCAGGAGCCCGAGAATGGTTTCCATGGACACATCTTGCACAAGATCGATGACATTCTGCAGCCGTGAGACGCCGCCAAGTTGAAGTGCTGGACGCGCGAGGGTCGGCTGGCTTACTGATCGCGCAGCACTCAGCAAAGAGGCAGTCAAGGTCGACGTGGAGCTCGGGCACCGGGCGCAGAATGAAGGCGTGGGCTCTTACCGACCGCGGGGGAAACGATCGTTGCGGCTTCTCATCGTCACCGTGCTGCCTGCTCTCGTTGTGACAGCTTGTACTCGGAGTTCTGAGCAACACGGCGGTGACGAGAGCGCCCTGTACACCTGGTACGAGCAGACCGACCGGGCAGTCTCCACCTCGGGAGCCCCCGATCCGGTCGCGGCGCGCACGTGGGCGCTGGCGTGGTGGGCCGCCGACCGGGCGGTAGACCGGGCGGTCGAGGGCGAGGAGGACGGGGCGTTCGTCGATGCCGCGGTGGCACGGGCGGTGCACGACGTGCTGGTCGCCGTCGTCCCCGAACGACGCGCACGCCTCGACGCGGCGCTGGACCCCGACGCGGACGAGGTCGGTGAGGCAGCCGGAGCGACGGCTGCGGCAGAGGTCCTGGCCGAGCGCTCCGAGGACGGGTTGGACCGTGACTCCGCCGAGGGTCCGTTCGATCTGCCGCCGCCGCAGCCCGGGGTGTGGCGTCCGACCCCACCCGGTGACCTCACGCCGCGTCAGGTCGGGGTGGCGACGGCGACACCGTTCATCCTCGAGTCGCCCGACCAGCTCCGCCCGGGTCCGCCGCCGCAGCCGGGCACGGAGCGCTACCGCCGCGACCTGGCGGAGGTGCGCGACCTCGGCAGCGCCGACAGCGCCTCGCGTACGCCGGAGCAGACCGAGGTCGGGCTGTTCTGGGCCGGCTCGGAGCTGGCCGTGCAGGTGGACCTGGTGGAGGAGGCCATGCGGGCGGCGGAGGTCTCGACCGTCGAGGGCGTCCGTCTGCTGTCCGCGTTCCACCGCATCACTGCCGACGCCGAGATCGCGGTGTTCGACGCGAAGTACACCTACCTCGGCTGGCGTCCTGTCACCGCAATCCGCGTGGACGGCGACGGTGACCCGCGTACGCCGCGGGTGCCCGGCTGGGAGCCGCTGATCGGCACGCCACCGCACCCGGAGTACCCCAGCGCCCACACCGTGTACGCCGCCGCCGGGGCCGCGGTGCTCGAGCACTTCCTCGGCCCCGAACCTGCCGCGCCGTTGGAGATCCCGGGCACCAGGACCGGGGACACGGTGCGGACCTACACGAGCTGGCAGCAGTCGGTCACCGAGAACGAGGACGCGCGGGTGTGGGCGGGTATCCACCTGCGCACGAGCGACGAGGTCGGCTCGAAGCTTGGGCGGCGGGTGGCTGCGTACGCACTCGCGCGCCTGTGACGCTCGCGCCTGCTGTCTCCCGGCGACCTCGGCGGGCATCATCTGCCCATGCGTCTCGCATCAGTCCCGGTCCCGCACGTCGGCGAGCAGCCGAACCCGCTGTTCCCGGTCTGGGCCGAGATCCTCGTGCAGCTGCTGCTCCTCGCGATCCTGGTCGCGGTCGTCGTCTTCGTCGTGCGACTCGTGGTCCGGCGTACGCGGCCTGTCAGCGGAGCGGCCGGGGTCGACGAGGGACTCGGTTCACTGACGCACGAGCAGGCGTACGAGGCGGCGTACCGCTTCATCGTGGACCGCTCGAGGGCCGGCGACAGCGTCGCCGACCTCGCCGCATCGATGCAGCCGATCCGTGACGTCTACGAGGACCAGAGCACGGACGTGCGGGCGGCGTGGCAGCGCGCCGTCGAGGAGACCACGCGGTCGGACCCGCTGCCGCGACCGTGAGATCAGCGCGCCGACGCGGGTGACAGGGCCCCTCTCGGACTCCGCGGTGGCCTCCTCGATCCGCTTCTTCAGCTGCTTCGACGTGAGGTCACCCGCCTCGTCCTCGAGCACCGGCTTCGCGACACCCAGACCGCTGAGGATCGCCAGCAGCGTCGCATCGGTCGCGAGGGGCTGCCCGCCCCGCAGGACCGTACGCAGCCGCTCGCGCACTTGCCGTTCCGGCGACGGGTCGACCACGGGCGCCGCGCGGGCACCAGCCCGAGGAACCGCTTCGCCTCGACCTCGACGATCCCATCGAGTCCCGTGCAGCCTCACCTCGTGGCAGCCGGCACCCTCAGCGGCTTCGCGAGCCACCCGGGGATCGTCCAGTTCGCACGGCCCAGCACGCCCACGAGCGCGGGCGCCAGCACGCCCCGCACGATCACGGCGTCGATCGCGATGCCGAGCGCCAGGGTTGTCGCCAGCACCTTCACCTCGATCGCGGGCACCGTGGAGAGGGCGATGAAGGCGAAGAACAGGATCAGTGCCGCGGACGTCACCAGCCGACCGGTGTTCGCCATGCCCTCGACCACGGCACGGTCCGTCGCCTCGCGGCCGTCGGGGACGGCGGACGACCCCGCACCGGTGGCGGTGAGGTCGTCGTACTCCTCGCGCATCCGGGAGAGCAGGAACACCTCGTAGTCCATCGAGAGCCCGAAGAGGAACGCGAAGGCTGCCACCGGCACCCAGATCGTCACGGCCCCGGTCGCCGACTGTCCGAAGAGCAGCTCCGAGCCGATGCCGTGCTGCCAGATCAACACGGTCAGGCCGTACGCCGCCGCCAGCGAGATGACGTTCAGAGCCAGCGCCTTGATCGGCAGCCACAGCGACTTCAGGGCCCGTGCGAGCAGCAGGAACGTCACGATCGCGACCCCGAGAACCACCCAGACCGCGTTGTCGTAGACGGCCGCGATGTAGTCGACGTCCTCGGCGGGACTGCCGCCCACCTCGGCATCGATCGTGCCGTCGGCCGAGAGCGTGCGGATCCGGTCGAGCGTCTCCCGCCCGGCGGAGGTCGTCGGGTCGTCGGCACCCCACACCTGGAGCAGGCGGCTTCCCTCGATCCGCCACGCGGGCCCCTCGGGGGCGGCCACGGCAGCGACCCCCTCGACCGAGGAGACCCGGTCGCGTACGGCGCTCACGTCCTGGGTCGGGACCAGCAGCTCGGTCGGGCGGACGGCGCCCACGGGCACCCCGTCCTCGATCGCACCGCTGAGCGCGCTCGCCGCGGGTGCCGAACCCGTCAGGCTGCTCAGCTGGGCACTCCCGAGGGTGATCCCGAGCGCCGGGGCCGCCATCGCGAGCAGGACGCCGACGGAGCCGATGATCGCAAGCCACCGGTGGCGCAGCACTCGCCGCGCGACCCCCGCCCACAGTCGGCTGCGGGTCGTCGCCGCCGAGCGACGTGGCCAGCTGAGCCTCGGGCCCACGGCGCTGAGGAGGGCCGGCACGAGCGTCAGCGAGACCCCCACGCTGAGCAGCGGGATCAGCAGCCCGCCGAGGCCGATGCTCCGCAGGAACGGGATCGGGACGATCACCAGCGCAGCGAGGGAGATGGCCACGGTCGTGCCGCTGAAGAGCACGGCGCGCCCGGCCGTACGCAAGGACTCGCGCACGGCCTCGTCGTTGGCGAGACCCCTGCTGCGCTCCTCGCGCCACCGCGTCACCACGAGCAGTGAGTAGTCGATGGCCACGCCCAGGCCGATGAGGGCGATCAGGTACTCCACCACGGCCGAGACGTCGGTCAGGTAGGTCAGCCCGAGGAGGGCCAGGAAGGTCCCCAGGATCGACACCGCGGCGACCAGCAGGGGCACCCCCGCCAGCAGGGACCCGAAGACCAGCGCCAGCACCACCAGCGCACCGATGGCGCCGATCGCCACCTCGACGACCAGGCCTCGGTCGTCACCGCCGCCCTCCTGCAGCAGCGTGAAGCCGGTGAGCGCCACGGTCGTCCCGTCCCCACTCGCCTGGGAGGCGATCTGCTCCAGCGCCGGCAGCGCCTCGGCGTACGGGGACGGACCCGGCGTCACCGGGGGATAGGCCACGACGACGGTTGTGGCGGGATCGGGGGACAGGCCGGTCGCTCCCGGGTCGTCCGGCGTCACCACCCGGCTGCCGGGCACGGCCCGTGCCGCCGCCTCGGCCACCTGACCTGCGGTGCCCGCTGCGTCGTCGCCCTCCACGACGAGCAGCAGCGGGTCGTTGAGACCGCCGCTGCCGAAGTCCTCCACGATCCGCTGGTTGACCTCGTACGCCTCCTGACCGGGGAGGGCGAAGTCGTAGGACAGCCGGTCGACGGTCGTCGAGGCGGTGGCGCCACCTGCCACGGCGATTAGCAGCCAGCCGATGGCCACGAGCAGGCGGTGGCGCAGGACGAGGTCGGTCAGTCGGGTCACGGTGTCTCCAGGATGTGTAAGGAACTTGATACCCATCAGGCACCTTACACATGGTGACGGACGCCTAAACTGCCGACATGGCCGAGCGTGCAGCGGGATGGAGCGGCGGGGACCCCGACGACCTCACCTCCTTGACCCTGATCCGCGTCTCGCTCGTCTTCAGACGCGTCTTCACCGAGACGCTCGCGCCGTTCGACCTCCCACCTCAGCACTTCAGCGTCCTGCTGCACCTGGTGCAGAAGCCCGGACGGAGCCAGGCCGATCTCGCCCGCGAGGTGCTGGCGACGCCGCAGTCGGTCGGCGAGCTCCTCCGTGGGATGGAGGAGAGCGGTCTGGTCGAGCGCACCCCGCCCGAGGGGCGCGGACTCCCTGCACGCGTGTACGCCTCCGAGCGCGGGCGCGCGCTGCTCGAGGAGGTGACCCCCCACGTCCTCGCTGCCTTCTCCGCGGAGTCGCTGGGCCTCCCGGAGTCGACGTACGAGCGACTCAACGGCGACCTCCACACGATCCTGCACGCCCTCGGCGGGTGAGCCGCCCCGCGATCCGTGCCCGGGGTGGGACGGGTCCCTAACCTGGGGCGAAGAGGTGACGCGAGGGGGGTGGTGCACGTGCTGCGGGTCCTGCTCCCGATGCTGCTCGTCAGCGGCGTCCTCTTCGCGCTCGTGTGGCTCGCCGGCGACGTCTCCCACGCCGTGCGTACGCGACGCCGTGCTCGTCGCGACGAGCAGCTCGCGCAGCAGACACAGGCGCGTACGGAGAGCGAGACGACAGCGATCGGGCGATCCCGGGACTCGCTGCGGCGGGCCCGCGAGGCACGGGTCTACGACCAGGTCGCCGACCTGCTGCAGCAGCCCGACCTCGACCTCCTCCCCGAGCGCCAGGTCGCCGACGTGCTCACGGCGGTGGAGGACCTGCAGGCCACTGGGACGACCGACGGTGCCGCGTCGGCCGAGCTGCGCGACGCGGCCCTGCTGCACGCCGAGACCGTGGTCGGTACGGCAGCGCGGGACCTGCGTGCCGCGCGCCTCGTCGGGGGCGACGACGACTGAGGAGGGTCCCTCTCTGGCGCGGGACGCATGATCGCCTGCCGGGTCGCGGTACACAGGGGCCGTGCCCGATGCCTTCCCCGCCCTCGCGCTGCTGCTGACGGTGGTCGCGACGGCCATCGCGGGCGTACGTCTCACGGGGCGTGGGCTCGCGGTCGGCGACGGTCCGCTGCCGGTGCTGCCGTACACCTCCGGACATCTCCCGACCCAGCACGCACTGAGCCGGTACCACGCGCGCTGGTACGCGGGTTCCGTGGTCTTCCTCGCCTTCGACGTCGAGATGCTGTTCATGTATCCCTGGGCCGTCGTCGTCGCCGACCTGGGGCCCGGTGCGGTGGTCGAGATGTTCGGCTTCCTCACCCTGGTGCTTCTCGCGGTCCTGTGGGCACGCCGGGAGGGGGCGTTGTCATGGGCCTGACCGACCGTCTCCTCACCGGGCTGCGTGACGCCGGCACCGCGCGTCCGCACGTGCTGCTCGTCGAGCTTCCGGGGGGACGTGGCGTGCGCCGTGCGGTCGAGGACGCGCTCGACGAACGCGGCTGGCCGCGGGCGGTCAGCCCCGGCGCCGCCGACGTGCTGCTGCTCGCCGGCGAGGTCGGCGACCCGCTGCTCCCGTACGTCGACCGCGTCCACGCCCAGCTGCCGGGACCGGCCGCACGCATCGCGGTGAGCGACCCGGCAGACGTGGACGACGCCCTCGACCGGAGCCGGGTCCACCTCGGCCACGCCGAGAGGCAGGCCGCGGCATCGAGGACGCGACCGGATCCGAGTTGGGTGCACCGCGCCGAGGACGAGCCGGCCGAGCCCGGTCCCATGGCTCCGTCCGGCATTCCCCTCGCCGGGGGCGCCGAGGACCGCGACGATCTCGAGATGGACGCGCTGCACGTGCCCCTGGGTCCCGTGCTCCCGCACTGGCCGGCCGGACTCGTCCTGCACTCGGAGCTCCACGGCGACGTGGTCGCCGATGTCCGGGTGGCACGGTTCGGTCACGACGTCCCGCCGCGGGACGCAGGGGAGGCGACCGCCCGCGTGCTCGACGCCGCCTCCCACGTGCTGGCGCTCGCCGGCGACGACCGCAGGGCCCTGCGGGTGCGGAGCCTGCGCCGCCGGGTGCTCGCTGACGTCACCGGCACCCGCGCGCAGACCCGCGTCGACCTGGCACGCCTCGAGCAGACCTTCCGGTCGCGACTGGTCGCACGGTCTCTCGGTGACCCGGCCCTCGCCGTCGCCGACCTGCTCGCCGGCACGCGCGGACCGCACGCGCCGATGCCGGATGTGCTCTCCGCGGAGGGCCTCCGTGAGGCGGTCGTCGGACGTGACGTCGGCGAGGTGCGTCTGCTCGTCGCCGCGCTGTCGCCCCGTCTGCGGAGCGAAGCGCCGGCCACATCGTCGGGTGGCCCCCGCCCGGGGGCGGGCGTGGCATGACCCTGCTCGCCGCCGTCGGCCTCGTCGCGGCCACCCTCACGCTCGCATGGCTCTCGGCGGCCACGGGGGTGGCGTACGCCGGCGGGTCGCGGAGCACCGCGCTCCGTGCCCCCGCGTACGAGAGCGCCCGCCTGCTGCGGCAGCGTCGGCGCCGCACGGTGGACGCCGACCGGCTCCTGCTCACCCTCGCGGTGGTCGGGCTGTTCCCGATCGCGGTGCTCATGGCGGCACTCGTCCCGTTCGGCGACGGTCCCGCCGCGGCGACCCTGCTCGTCAGCGGCATCGGCATCGTGTGGATCAACGCGTTCGACGTCACCGTCTGGGCGCTGGTCTGGTTGCTGGGCTGGGGACCGAACGCCGCGTCGGGCCTGGTGGGCGGCTACCGCTTCCTCGCCCAGGCGCTGGCCTACGAGCTGCCGTTGATGTTCGCGCTCACCGCACCCGCCATCGCAGCGGGCAGCCTCGACCTGCGGGTCGTCGCCGACGCGCAGACGGTGCCGTACGCGCTGTGGATGCCGGTCGCGTTCGCGGCCTACTGCCTCGGCGTGCTCGGCTTCAGCCTCCGAGGACCCCTGGCCTCGCCGACCACGCCCGACATCGACGGCGGCGTGCTCGCCGAGCTGTCCGGCACCGACGCGCTGCTGGTCCGGGCCGGCCGCCACGCCCTGCTGGGCGCCGGGGCCCTGGCGGCGGTGCCGTTGTTCCTGGCCGGGGGATCGGGGCCGCTGCTCCCGGCGCCGGTGTGGGTGCTCCTCAAGGCTGCGGCGCTCACCGCCGCCCTGGCCTGGGTGGCGAGCCGCGTCCCTGCCGTGCGTCCCGACCGTCTCTTCGCCGTCGCCTGGACGTGGCTGCTGCCCGCGGTGCTCGTGCAGCTCCTCGTCGTCTCGGTCGTCGCGCAGGCGGGGTTGACCGCAGCAGGAGGCCGCTGATGCAGGTGACCGATGCCGGACTCCTCACCCACCTCGCGTACGCCGCCCTCGCCCTCACCGCGGTCGCCGCGGGTGTCGCGGTGTTCGTGGTGGACTCCATGGCCCGAGCGACCTGGGCGCTCGGCACCTCGTTCGTGTGCGTCGGACTCGCGCTGGTGCTGATGGGACAGAGCTACCTCGGCGTGATCACCGTGCTGATGATGGTCATGGAGATGGCGGTCATGGCGGTCTACATGCAGATGTTCATGGGCATGAACCCCGCCCTCATGCCGATGAGCATGGTGCACTCCCACCGCACGGCGGTCCTCGCGGGCGTCGGCACCTTCGCCGCGCTCGCTGCCGCCGCCCTGCTGATCCCGTGGCCCGACCGCCGGACGACGCCGCTCAGCTCCCCGGACGCCGACGTCACCGCCGCGATGGGCCGCGACATCATGGGCGCCCACGAGCTCGTCATGCTCGCCGTCGGACCGGTCATGGTCGCCACCGTCGTCGTCGGCGTGGTGCTCAGCGTGCGCGGCAGCCGGTACGACCGGCTCGGCGACGACCTCGACCTCGACCCGGACCGGAAGGCGCACCGATGACCCTGGAGACCGTGCTGCTCACCGCCGCTGCGCTGATCGGCGTCGGGGTGTACGGCGCCATGTCCCAACAGGTCGTCGTGATGGTGATGATGGGCATCGAGCTGGCCGTTGCGGGGGTGCTGCTGGCCCTGGGCGGTCTGTGGTGGTTCACCAGTCCCGATGTGTCGCTCCAGACGCTCGGGCTGGTCGTGCTGGCCGCGATGACCGTCGAGATGGCCACGGGATTCGCGGTCGCCACCCTCCTGCACCGTCGCGACGGCACCGACATGACCGACATGGCGGCAGGCCTGCATGAGTGAGTCCGTGATGCGCGCCGGCCGGGCGGGACCGGCCCTCCCGCTGCTCGGAGCAGCGCTCGCGGCGCTCATCGGTCTTCTCCTCCTCACGGCGGTCGCGGCGCAGGTCGTGGAGGGCCGACCGCCCGTACGCGTCGGGTGGGCGTTCTCGTCGATCGCCGACGTCGACCTGGTCCTGACGTCCTCCGGGCCCGGTGCGTACACCGCGTGGCTCGCCCCGCTGGTGGCGCTGGTGACCGCGACATGCCTCGTGGTCGCCTCCGTCCGCCCGGAGCTGTGTCGTCCGCGCTTCGTCGTGCTGATGCTCGCTTTCATGGTCGCCGCGCTGGTGACGGTGCTGGCCACGAACCTGCTCACCCTGCTTCTCGCGTGGGAGCTGATGGGGGCGGCGTCCTGGGCGCTGATCGGCTACCGATGGGCGGGCCGGAGCGTCGAGGCCGGCGCAGCGTCGCACGGTGCGCTCACCGCGTTCCTCACCACCCGCGCCGGGGACCTCGGCCTGTACGTCGCGGTCGGTGCCGCCGTGGCCGGCGGGGTCACCGGACTGCGGCTGGACGACCTCGCGGCCGCCAGTCCGGGCTGGCGCCACGTCATCGCCGCCGGCGTGCTCGTCGCGGCGCTTGGCAAGGCCGCGCAGCTGCCGTTCAGCTTCTGGCTGCGCCGGGCGATGGCCGGGCCGGCCCCGGTGTCGGCCCTGCTGCACTCCGCGGCGATGGTCGCGCTGGGCACGTACCTGCTGCTGCGTCTGTCCCCGCTGCTCGAGGCCGTCGGCTGGGCCGCCACGGCCACTGCCTGGCTGGGTGTGCTCACCGCGATCGCCCTCGGGGCCGTCGCGGTCGCACAGGACGACCTCAAGGACCTGCTCGCCGCCTCCACCGCCGCCCAGCTCGGCTTCGTCGTGCTCGCGGCCGGCGTGGGTGCCACCGGTGCCGGCACCGCCCACCTCCTCGTGCACGCCTGTGTGAAGGCGACCCTGTTCCTGCTCGCGGGGCTGTGGCTGTGGCAGGCGGGCTCGCGGCGGCTCAGCGACCTCGTGGGTGTGGCACGGCGTACGCCCGGCCTCACCCGCGTCTCTCTCGTCGCGCTGCTCGCGCTCGGGGGGCTGCCCCCGCTCGGCCTGTGGTTCACCAAGGACGCGGTGCTCCACGAGGCCGACCGGTCACCGGCCGGGTCCGCCCTGGCCGTCGCCGGTCTCGTGGCGGCCGGCCTGGCCGCGGCGTACGTCGCTCGGGTGCTCGGGGTCCTCTTCCAAGGACCCGGACCCGAGGACGTCGACCTGCCGGGTGAGCCCCGCGTCGTCGTGATGCTGCGACCGCTCGTGCTTCTCGGCGCTCTCGGAGGGGTGCTGCTCGTGCCGGCCGTCGCGACCGCGCTGCCCGGGCGTCCGCCCTCCCTCGGGGCGCCCCTGGAGCTGGCGCTCTCGGCCGGCCTGGTGCTGCTCGTGCTGGTCCTCGTCTTCATCGCCGAGGCCGCTGCGCCCGCGCAGCCGCGACGCTGGCGACGGACCGTGGCGGGAGGACTGCTCAGTGACTGGCTCGGCCTCGAGCGGCTCGCCCACACTGTGGTCGTACGCCCCACCCTCGCCGTGGCCGGAGGTCTGGCCCGCCTCGACGACCGCGTGCTGGCCCGAGGCGTCGACGCCGCCGCACCGCTCACACGCCGTCTGGCCCGCGCGACCGGGCGGGCCGACGTCGCAGGCGTGGACGGTGTCGTACGCCTCGTCGACGCCGGCGCCCGAGCGGCCTCGCGGCAGGTGCGCCGCCCCCAACGCACCGGACAGCTGCACCACTACTACGCCCAGCTCGTGCTCGTGCTCGGCCTCGGCGGGTTCGCCGCCGTCGTCGCCGCGCTGCTGACCTGAGCCGTCCCGACCCCGACCCCGACCCCGACCCAAGGACCCGCGTGCTGACCCTGCTCATCGCCTGGCCGCTCCTCGCCGGCGCGCTGCTGCTCCTCCCGGGCATCCCCGACCGCGCCGCGCGCCGTCTCTTCGTGCTCGCGGCCGCGATCGAGGTCGTCGTCGCGGGCGTCGTGTGGGCCACCTACGACTCCCCGGCGCCGGGGGCCCTGTCGCACGAGATCGACGTGCCGTGGATCCCCGGCCTCGACGCGGGCTACCACGTCGGTGTCGACGGGCTCTCCCTCCCGCTCGTGCTGATGACGGTCGTGGTGGTCGCCGCCTGCGCCGTGCACACGCTGGCCGAGGACCACCGTCCCGCGAGGCTCGCAGCACTGCTCCTGGCGCTCGAGGGCGTCACCGTGGGCGTCTTCGTCGCCGCCGACCTGCTGCTCTTCTTCGTGTTCTTCGACCTCTCGCTGGTCGCGACCTACCTCGTCATCCTCGGCTGGGGCCACGGACCCGCCGACCGCGTCGCCCGCAGCGCGGTGCGCTTCTTCCTCTACACCTTCCTGGGGTCGCTGGCGATGCTGGTGGGGTTCGCGGCGCTGTTCGCCGCCAGCGACCCGCACACCTTCGACATGGTCGCGCTCGCCGCCGACCCGCCGTTCCAGGGCAGCGGCGCCCTCGGCGCCGCGGCCCTCGGCGCGGTGCTGCTGGGGCTGGCGATCAAGACCCCGACGTTCCCCTTCCACACCTGGCTGCCACCGGCTCACACCGACGCCCCGACCGTCGGGTCCGTGGTGCTCGCCGCGGTGCTGCTGAAGACGGGCACGTACGGCTTCGTCCGCATCGCGATGCCGATGTTCCCCGAGGCCTGGCGCGCGTGGGCGCCCGTGCTGCTGGTCGTCGCCATCGTCTCGGTGCTCTGGGGAGCTCTGGTCGCCCTCGCCCAGACCGACCTGAAGCGGATGGTCGCGTACACCTCGGTCAACCACATGGGCTACGTGCTGCTCGGACTCGCCGCAGCAGGGTTTCTCGGGGGTGCGCTCGACGGCGAGGCAGCCGAGGAGGCCCGCGCCGTCGCCGTGACCGGGGCGGTCGTCCTGATGGTGAGCCACGGCCTGCTCACCGGTGCGATGTTCCTGCTGGCGGGCGCGCTGTGGGACCGCCGCGACGGCTCGGCGGACCCGTACGACCTCCACGCGTACGGGGGTCTCGCCCGACTCACCCCGCGCTTCTCGGTGCTGCTGGCGGTCGCGGCGTTCGGATCGCTCGGGATCCCCGGCATGAGCGGGTTCGTCGGCGAGGTGCAGGTCTTCGCCGGGTCCCTGGCGACCGCGCCGTGGGCGGCGCTGGCGGTGCTCGGGATCCTCGTCACCGCCGCCCTGATGCTGCGCGCCCTGCACCTGCTGCTGGCCGGCGCCCCCGGTGGGAGGTCCACGGGCCTGACAGACCTGACGGCACGGGAGTACGCGCCGGTCGGTGCGCTCCTGGCCCTCTCGGTCGCCATCGGCGTGCTCCCGGGTCCGCTGGTGGCCGTGATCGAGCCCGCCGCCTCCGCCGTCGCGGCGTACGTGGCCCGGTGACGCGATGACGGGTCCGGACGAGAGCGGACTGCTGGGCGCTGTGCTGGTGCTGCTGCCCGAGGTGGTCCTCGTGGTCGGAGCGGTGGGCTGTCTCGTGCTGGGCTCGTGGACGCCCCGGCGCCGGCTGCGCCGGTTGTCGTGGACCGCGACAGCGGTCGTCGTCGTCTCGGCGACCGCGACGCTGGTGCAGCTGCTCGCGGCCGACGACGTCCGTGGTCCTGCGGTCATGGGCACGGTCGAGATCGACGCCCTCAGCGGTGGGGCGAGGCTCGCCGTGGCCGGGTCGCTGATCGTGCTGCTGGCGATGGCACGTCGCGAGGCACCGACCGATCCGCGTGCCGCCGAGGTCGCCGTGCTCCTCCTCCTCGGCGGCGCCGGTGCCCAGCTGCTGGCCCTGGCGACCGATCTCTCGGTGCTGCTCCTCGCCTTCCTGCTGGCATCCATCCCGCTCTACGGTCTGCTCGCACTCACTCCTCCGTCGGAGGGCACCGGACAGAGCGATCGCGCCGGACGTACCGCCGAGGCGACGGTGAAGACCTACCTCCTCGGAGCGCTCGCCGGCGTGCTCATGATGCTCGGTGTCGTGATCACCGCCGGGGTCGCCGGGGGCACGACGTACGGCGTCGTGGCCGGCGCCGACGACGTGCCGCCCGCGGCGCTCGCCCTCGGGTTGGTGCTGGTGCTGACCGGCCTGCTCTTCAAGGCAGGCGCCCCGCCGCTGCACCCGTGGCTCCCCGACGCCGTGACGGGATGCTCGACGACGGCCGGTGCCTTCGCCACCACGGTGCCCAAGCTGGGCGCGGTCGTCGCCGTCGGTCGACTCGGGGAGTCATTCGCAGGCACCGGAGCGCTGCCCGTCCCCGCGATCGTCGGCGTCGTGGCCGTGACCGCGATGGCCTGGGGCAACCTCGCTGCTCTGACACAGCGCGACGTCCGCCGACTGCTCGCCTGGTCGACGATCGGACAGACCGGCTTCCTGCTCGCCGGTGCCGCGGCACTGTCGACGAACGCGCCGGGGTCGGCAGGCACGTCCGTCACGGCGGCGCTGGCGGCCGACGCGCTGGCCGTCTACCTGCCGGCCTACGCGGCGGCGAACCTGACATGCTTCGCGGGGCTCCTCGCCTGCCCGCCACGTGGCTCACTGGAGGACTGGCAGGGGGCCGGGCGTACGCGGCCGGGGGTCGTGGCCGCCCTCGGCATCGGCCTGCTCGCCCTGGTGGGTACACCGCCCGCCGGCGTGCTCGTCGGCAAGTCCCTCGTTCTCGCGGCGACATGGGATCCGCTCCCGTGGGTGGCGGTCGGGCTGGTGGTGACCAGCGTGGTCAGTCTGGCGTACTCGCTGCGCTGGTTCGGCGCCTGCCTGGCGCCGGGCCCGGACGGTGGGTCGCCGAGCCACGCGTCCGATGAGACGGCGGGGACGCCACGCATGCTCCTGCTCACCACCGCTGCGGCTGCGGTCGTCGTCGGGCTCGGCGCCGGTCCGATCCTCGCCCTGACGGGTTGAACCGGCGGGCAGGCAGTCGCGTGAAAGGCTCGGAGGGTTCTGTCCCCGCCCGAGCGAGGAGCCCACCCGTGCCCGTCACCACCGTCCGCCTCGGGGGCCGCCCCGACCAGCCGCTGCTGCTGCTCGGTCCCGCCGCGGGCACCTCGGTGCAGGCGCTCTGGACGGCTGCGGCGAGGCTGCTGGCGACGCACTTCCAGGTGGTCGGGTGGGACCTGCCCGGTCACGGCTCGAACCTGCGCCCACCGCCGGGGCACGACGGGACGTACCCGACCATGTCCCTGGACGGACTGGCACGCGACGTGCTCGACGCCCTCGACCGGCTGCTCGACACCGCGCCCGGCGCACGTCCCACGCCGGTGCACTACGCAGGGCACGGCATCGGTGGCGCCGTCGGGCTCAAGATCGCACTGGACCGTCCGCCGCAGGTCGCGAGCCTCGCGATGCTCGGCTGCTGCCTGGAACCGGGCGGCGACGTGCTCGCGCTCGACCCGCGCGACCCCGGGATGAGCGCCCGCATCGAGCGCGACCATCCGCGCGTCGCCGCGTCCCTGCGGGCAGCGGCGGACCGGGTCGACGTCGACGCGGTGCTGGCGGTCCGATGGGCTCACAGCCGCATCGACCTGCGCGCGCGGCTGGGTGACCTCCGCCTGCCCGTGCTCGCCGTGCACGGCGCGCAGGACCCGCTGTGCTCCGCCGACAGCGTCGCGACGGTGCTCGCCGAGACCGGCGCCGCCGGCTCGGGCAGGGCGCGGACCGAGGTGCTGGAGGGCGTCGGACACCTGCCCGCTGCGGAGGCGCCCGAGGCCGTCGCCGCCCTCGTCCGCGACCACGCCCTCGGGCTGGAGCCGCTGGACGAGCAGACACCCGTGCCGGGCAGCGACAGTCCGCTCGACCCGGTCACCGAGGCGCTGGTGCTGCTCGCGCTCGCCGCCGGTCGACGCGGCTCGACGGGCGAGGACGGCGCCCGGGCGGTGCTCGGCGCCTCACGGGCAGCGGTACGTGCCGGCGCGGCTGTGCCCGCGGTGGCACGCACGCTGAGCCTGGCCTGGGGTGACCGGGACGCCGACGGTCGACTGACCGCCAAGGTCACCCGCATGCTCGAGGCCGACCGCTGAGCGCCGTCGCGCGGCGGCGGACGGGCCCCGTCCTCGTCGGGATCGCCGTCGCCGGGGTCGCCCTGTTCTGGGTCGGGGTCGTGACGGCCGGGGCCACCGAGCCGGGCTACCGCCCGGCGCAGCAGTACCTCTCCGAGCTCGCCGCCCGCGACTCCGGCGTCGCCCCGTGGGCCATCGGCGCCTTCCTCGCCAGCGCGACCGCCCACGCGGCGGGGGCGGTCGCCCTGTGGCGGGCTCGTGCGCGTGCGGCCGCCGCAGCGCTCGGCGCGGCGGCGCTCGCGGTGATCGGGATCGCTGGGTTCCGGCTCTCGGGGAGCGGCGCCGGCGACGTGCTCGACACCCTCCACGCGGCCTCGGTGGTCGCCTACCAGGTGGCGTGGGTGCTCGCCGTCGTCGCCTGGGGGAGGGCACGTACGGCGACACCCCTCGCCGTCGCCCTCGCCGTCGCAGTCGTCGTCGCGGTGACGTCCACCGTGCTGCTGGTGCTCTCGCTGGGCGACTCGACCGGCGTGCCGGGTGTGCTGCAGCGCTGCTGGGTGGTGGTCGACCAGGCCTGGCTCCTGGTGGCGACCCTGATCGCGACCCGGCTCGCGACCCGGCTCGCGACGCGGGTCACGCAGGGCTCGCGGCCTCCAGCAGGTCCTGCTCGATGACCACCCGACGCGCCAGGGTCTTGTAGCCGGCGCCCTCGAAGAGGACGGTCACCTTCTTCTCGTCCGAGGCCGTCACCGTGCCGATGCCGAACTCCTCGTGCGTCACCTGCTCGCCCACACCCCAGTCGAGGTCGCCGGCCACCTCCGCGACCTCGTACGCCGTGCCGGCCTCACAGGTGTCGCAGTTGCCGCAGGGCTCAGACTCCTGCCCGAAGTAGCCGAGCAGGAACGCTGCCCGGCACGCCTCCGTCTCGGCGTACTCCCGCACCATCGCGACGCGCGACTCCGCCATCTCGCGCTCGGCCTCGGCGGCCGCCTGGACCCCCTCGACACCGTCGGGCAGGTCGTCGGCCGCGGCTTGCTCCGCGAGGCGTACGACCCGCGCCGCCGTCCGCTGCCCGACATCGGGCTCCTCGGCGGAGTCGGTGGCCTCCAGCACCTCGGTCACGGTCTCGGCGTCGGGCACCGCGGCCAGGAAGAACCGGCTGGTGGCGTGGTCCTCGGGACGGTAGACGAGGTCCACCGAGGCGGGGTCCCCGTCGCGGCCGGCCCGGCCGATCTCCTGGAAGTAGGTGTCGAGTGAGTCGGTGACCTCGGCGTGGACCACGAAACGCACGTCCGGCTTGTCGATGCCCATCCCGAAGGCCGAGGTCGCGACCATGACCTGGACGGTGTCGTCGCGGAACGCGGCGTGCGCCTCCTCGCGAGCCGTGCGCGACATCCCGCCGTGGTAGACGGCGGCCGTGCGCCCCTCCTCCTCCAGCCGGGCCGCGAACTCCTCCGCGGAGGCGCGGGTGCGGCAGTAGAGCAGGCCCTGCCCGTGCTCGCCGTGCGCCAGCACGAGCTCGACGACCCGGTCCGCCTGCCGGTCGGCATCAGGCTCGCGGTGCACGGCCAGGTGCAGGGTCGGGCGGGAGAGGTCCGCCTGCACCAGCAGGTGGTCGGTCAGGCCCAGCGAGTGTTCGATGTCGCGGCGCACCGGGGGAGCCGCCGTCGCGGTCATCGCCACGAAGGGCGCGTCCCCCAGGGCGCGGAGGCGGTCGCCCACCTCGAGGTAGTCGGGCCGGAAGTCGTGGCCCCACTGGGACACGCAATGCGCCTCGTCGACGCAGACCAGGCCGGGCGGGCACGCCTCCAGGGCCTCGCGGACCTCGTCGTTGTCGAGCTGCTCGGGCGCGAGGAAGCAGACATCGAGGTCGCCGGCGCACAGGCGCGCCAGGGTCTCCCGGCGCTGGGCCGCCTTCTCGGCCGAGGAGATCCGGTACGCCGCCTGCCCCGCCTCGCCCAGGTGGTGCATCTGGTCGGCCTGCAGCGCGAGCAGCGGGGACACCACCAGCGTCCACCCCTCGCGCAGGGCACCTGCCAGGGCGTACACCAGGGACTTGCCCGAGCCGGTGGGCGCCAGCACGAGCGCGTCGCGGCCCGCGACGAGCGCGTCGACCGCCTCCGCCTGCCAGGGATGGAGCTCCTCGACGCCGAAGCGGGGGAGGAGGGAGTCGATGGCGTCGTCGCGGTTGTCTGTATCGATTCGGGAGGGGTCGCTCACGCGGCCCCGCTACCCGAGCGGTTCCTGTGACACGCTCACGACCATGCGTGCGCCACGTGTCCTAGGTCTCCCGGGTCGCCCAGGTCCCATGGATGCCCTCGGTCCGCTGCTGCACGGCGGCCTCACGGCCGTGGCGGCCCTGGGCGCCGCCGAGGCGGCCGCCTGGTGGACGGGTGCCGACTCGCCCGTCGACGACGCAGCGCGCATCGCCGTCGATCTCTCGCCCCATGCCGTGGTGGAGGAGACCGTGCGGCGACTCGGCACGGCCGACAAGCCCGCCGTACGCGCCTCGGCGGCCCTCGGCGTCGGCGCGGCGCTGGCGCTCGCCCACTCGCGCGGCACCGCACGCCGCCTGGGCTCGGTCGGTGCGCTGGTCGGCCTCGACGCGTACGCCGCGCGGCGCCACGCGCCCCGACGCACGCCCCGGGCGCACATGGCCGTCGGGGGAGCAGCGGGCGCCACCGCGCTCGCCGTGCACGGCCTCGGCGCCGTCCCGGCCGCGCTGACGGCGGCAGCGGGCGCGACCGCCTGGCGTGTCACGCACCGGGCCCGCGCCACCCGCCTCGAGGGGGCCGACGCCCGGCTGCAGGCGACCCCGCTCACCGCCGACGAACCCCTGGCGCCTCTGGACGACGGTGCGCACCGGTGGCCCGGTCTCGAGCCGCTCCCCACGACGGCGGACGCTCTCTTCGCCACCGACGTGAACCTGCGCCCACCGCTCGTGGACGCCGCGACCTGGCGCCTGCGCGTGACCGGGCACGTCGAGCGCGAGCTGGACCTCGACCTCGCCTCGCTCGAGGCCCTGGGCACCGTCGAGGCCGACGTGGCGCTGGTGTGCATCCACACCCGGCCGGGGTGGTTGCGACAGGGCACACCCCGCTGGGTCGGCGTGCCGCTCCGGCGGGTCCTCGAGGCGGCCGGCGTGATGCCCGGGGCGGTGGACCTGCGCTCGGTCGCGGTCGACGGCTTCGCCATGCGGCACGGCATCGGCCAGGTGCGGGCCGGGGACGCCTTGGTCGTGATCGGCATGGACGGGCACCGCCTCACGCCTGCGCACGGGGCGCCCGCCCGGTTGCTCGTGCCCGGCCTCTACGGCCAGTACGCCGGCGTCAAGTGGCTGACCGAGCTGCAGGTCACCGACGCCCGGGCCTCGTTCTACTGGGAGTCACGCGGCTTCCCCGTGGCCGTGCAGGGCGTACGCCCCTCCAGCCGCATCGACGCCGTCGGCGGCGTCCGCGTGCCGGTCGGCCGCGACGGGCGTACCCGCGGCGGTGCCGCCGGGACGCTGCGGGTCGGCGGGGGACGTACCGCGATCGTCGGCAGCGCCTGGGCGCCGTGCCACGACGGTGTGGGCGTGGTCGAGGTCCGCGCGGACGAGGGCACCTGGCGTCCGGCCGAGCTCGCGGGACAGATCTCGCCGTACGCCCAACGCCGCTGGCGGGTCGTGCTCGACCTGGAGGCGGGCGACCACGAGCTGCAGGTGCGGATGCGCGCCGCCGACGGCACGGTCCAGGCCGTCGAGCCGTCCGCACCGGGAATGACCGGCGCCACGGGCCTGCACCGGCTGCGGGTGCGCACCTCCTGAGCCCCGGGCGTACGCTCGGGCGCCGTGACGCACGTGCTGACGCTCTCCTGCCCCGACCGGCCCGGCATCGTCGCCGCGGTCTCCGCCGCGCTGGCCGAGGCCGGGGGCAACATCACCGCCAGCCAGCAGTTCGGGTCCGACACCGGCACCTTCTTCATGCGGGTGGAGGTCGAGCTGGAGGGCGACGCACCCCGGGGAGTGCGCGAGCGGCTCGGCGGCGTGGGGGAGTCGTACGCCATGAGCTGGGACCTCGTCGAGGCCGCTGCTCGCCCCCGGGTGCTGGTCATGGTGAGCTCGTACGGGCACTGCCTCAACGACCTGCTCTTCCGCGCCTCGACCGGGGCCCTGCCCATCGAGGTGGTGGGTGTGGTGTCCAACCACGAGACGTTCGCAGGCATGGCCGCGAATCACGACGTGCCCTTCCACCACGTGCCGGTGACCCGCGGGACCAAGCCCGAGGCCGAGGCCCGGCTCAAGCAGATCGCCGCGGACTCCGGCACGGACCTGCTGGTGCTCGCCCGCTACATGCAGATCCTCAGCGACGACCTCTGCCGGCACTTCGCCGGTCGCGCGATCAACATCCACCACTCGATGCTGCCGAGCTTCAAGGGCGCGAAGCCCTACCACCAGGCGCACGCGCGGGGCGTCAAGCTGGTCGGCGCGACGGCGCACTACGTCACCGCCGACCTCGACGAGGGCCCCATCATCGAGCAGGAGGTGGCACGCGTCGACCACTCCAAGGACGTCGAGGAGCTCGTGGCGATCGGGCGCGACACCGAGTGCCAGGCGCTCGCGCGCGCGGTGCGCTGGCACGCCGAGCGGCGGGTGCTGCTCGACGGGTCGCGCACGGTCGTCTTCCGCTGAGAGGCCCAACCGTCACAAATCCGTGAAGTTCGCTCACGGACGTCCCCTCCGGCCGTACGCTGCAGCATCGCCTTGTCCCTCTTGCGTCTCGCTGACGGGGGTCGGCGTCGGCGTGAACATCGCTGGTCACCAGCAGGAGGTCACATGTCAGTCTTCGCATCCGCTACGCCGCGGCGACCCCGTGGCACCCGCACCACCCGTTCGACGCTGGTGGCCGCTGCTGCCGGCGCCCTCGTCGCACCCATGATGCTCGCCGGGCCCGCTGCGGCGGAGTCGGCCGACGGCGTGCGGGTCACCCTCGACGAGCTCGCCCGCAGCCAGGGCGCACCGGCCGCCTCGGCGCGAACGTCGCGCATCCCGCTCGCCGCGGCCGCCGCGGCGATGGGGTCGCGCATCTCGGGCAACGCCGTCGTCGGGTCGGGCCGCAGCGCCGCCTCCTACCTGTGCACCACGCAGTTCCCGAACCGCTCCGCGAACGACGTCGTGGGCACCCGCGGCAACACCGAGGACGTGCTCGAGCTCGGCGCGGTCACGACCAACAACCGGTCCAACCGCATCAACGGCAACAGGGCCGTGACCTCGCGCGCCGCGGCCGCCGACATCGAGCTCGGCGGCGGGGCCGTGGTCATCGAGGGGCTGACCTCCTTCTCGCGCGTCATCGACACGCCCCGCGGGTTCCAGCTGCGCAGCAAGGTCGACATCGCCGCACTGGAGATCGCGGGCCAGCGCATCCCGATCAACCTCGGCTCCGGCAAGCAGACCCTGCCCGTCCCGGGATTGGGCACCCTGACCTTCAACGACGTGCGTCGGGTGAACCGCAAGAACAAGGGCCTGGTGCGGACGTCCGCCCTGGTCGCGGACTTCGCCGACGGCACCAAGGTGCAGCTCGTCCGCTCCAAGGCGCGCTTCGACCGCCAGCCCGACGGCGTCTTCCGCGGCGGCGCCTGGGGGTCGGAGATCGACGTCGCCGGCATCCTCGGCAGCGGCAAGACCGCCTTGGTCCCGATGCCGTGCGCGGGCACCAACGGCCAGCTGAACACCAACGACACCGTCGAGGCCGGTCTGCCCGGCGTGCTCGACGCCGGTGTGCAGGAGTCGGCGGTGCGTACGCGCACCTACCGCAACGGCAACGGCGAGGGCACCGCCTTCAACCGGGTCGCCGAGGTCAGCCTCGGCGGCGGCGCGCTGGAGATCGCCGCGCTGGAGTCCTTCGCGCTCGTCGTCCGCGCTCCTGGCGGCAAGGTCGTGCGCAAGCGCTCGTTCTCGACCATCGGCAGCATCACCGCCGGCGGTCAGACCTTCGAGGCGCCGGACCCGGGCCAGTCCCTGGAGATCCCCGGTGTCGCGACCCTCACCGCCGGGCTCGTGCAGGAGCAGCGCCGCGGCGTGAAGGTCGTCGCCCTGCAGGTCGAGCTGCTCGACGGTCAGGGCGCGACGGTCGACCTCGGGGTCAGCCGGGTCTTCGCCCGTCGCTGAGGTCCCCGCTGCATCACCACCGCATCACCGCCGCACCGCACCGCTCTCGCCCGTCGCTGACCCAGCGGCGGGCGAGAGCCGTCTCGGCAGCGCGCCCCGGGGTGGCGAGTTCGTCGGCGAGGGTGGTCGGACGCTACACTCGGCGCACCGTCTTTCGTTCAAGCGTCGCTGCACGTGCCTGCGTACGCCGAAAGACTCCGCCGCACCCGCACCCTGGGAGCCAACCGGGCCGGGCGGCGAGTCTCTGGCCGCGCTGCAGGCGTCCGGTGCGACGTCGAGAGACGCACGGCCGCACCCGCGGCCACCGAATCGACGACAGCCGGGCTCGCTCGTGACGAGGGCGTGCCCGCGCAGGGGGACCCATGGCTCAATCCGGCTCGCGCAACCGCGGCGCCCAGCGTCAGCGCCGCAACGGTCGACCGTTCGACAACGAGGGCATCATCCCGGTGCTCGCGAAGGCGGTGCGTGAGGTGGAGTCGGCCGTCCAGCGCGGCTCGGTGATGCCGTCGGTGCGTACGAAGTACCAGGTCATCGCCATCCTCGCCCGCGAGGAGCGGCTCCGGGTGAAGGCCGACACCGAGGTCAGCGAGTCCCAGCGCGGAGAACAGCTCAAGCGGCTAGACGGCATCGCCACGATCCTGGCGAAGACCGCGGCCCGTGACAGCACGCTGTTCACGCTGCTCGACGCCGACGCCGAGATCTCCGAGCACGCGGTCGCGTTGAAGCGGCAGATGATGACGGCCGCCGGCATGGCTGCACCGGAGGAGTCAGCGGCTTCCGTCGACGACGCCGCGGTGGTGGTCAGCGAGCGACGTGCCTTCCCGGCCTCCGTCCGCGCCCGGATGCTGTCGCGGCCGTTCCGCCTCCCGGACTACTCCGCGCCCACGCCGCCGGAGCACAACGGCCACGGCCTGCTGTCGGGGTGGGAGCTCCTCGGTCCGCTCTACCGCGCCTTCGAGGAGGCCAGCAGCGGTCAGTCCGCCTGCATGGAGCTGCCGGAGCCGGACGCCGTGCAGCTGGGGTCCGACCAGCCGATGATGGCCCACCAGGCCCGTCTGGTCGCCGCTGTCGAGGGCGGTCACCGCACGTTCCTGCTCGCCGACGAGCCCGGCCTCGGCAAGACCGCCCAGGCACTGCTGGCCGCGCGTGCCGCCGGCGCGTTCCCCCTGCTGGTCGTGGTGCCGAACGTCGTGAAGACGAGCTGGGCCCGTGAGGCCGCCCTGTGGGCGCCCGGGCGCCGCGCCACCGTCATCAACGGCGACGGCGACGACATGGACGGTTTCGCCGACATCGTCATCATCAACTACGAGGTACTCGACCGGCACGCCCACTGGTTGGGCGACCTCGGTTTCGCGGGGATGGTCGTCGACGAGGCCCACTTCGTGAAGAACAAGTCCTCGCAGCGCTCCCAGCTGGTGCTGGCGCTCGCGGACAAGATCCGGCGGCGTACGGCCCGCCCGCTGATGATGGCGCTGACCGGCACCCCGCTGATCAACGACGTCGAGGACTTCCAGGCCATCTGGGAGCTGCTCGGCTGGATCGACGACAAGAAGCCCCGCCCCCAGCTCATGCACGCGCTGGAGGAGAAGGGCTTCACGCCGGCCGACCACGGGTTCTACCCGGCCGCCCGCAGCACCGTGATCGACCTCGGCATCGTACGGCGTCGCAAGGTCGACGTCGCCCAGGACATCCCGGCGCGCCGCGTCGCGGACCTGCCCGTGGAGCTCGACGGTGAGGTCGGGCGGTCCATCCGTCAGGCCGAGGCGGAGCTGGCGCAGCGCATGGTCGAGCGCTACGACGTGGCGCTCGCCAACCGTGCTGCCGGCGCGGGTGCTCGCGGCACGATCGACCTGGACCTCGTCCGCCGCGTCGCGGCCTGGGAGCGGGAGGACCAGGAGGCCTCCAGCGGCGAGAACGTGTTCGGCATGATGCGCAGGCTGGGCTCGGCGAAGGCCGGGCTGGCGGCGGACTACGCCGTGCAGCTGGCCGGCAACGTCGGCAAGGTCGTCTTCTTCGCCAAGCACGTCGACGTGATGGACACCGCCGAGGAGGTCGTACGCCGCCGCGGCATGAAGTCGGTCTCGATCCGCGGCGACCAGAGCCGGGCCGCTCGCGAGGAGGCGATCCGGTCCTTCACCGAGGACCCTGACGTCGCGGTGATCGTCTGCTCGCTGTCGGCCGCGGGCGTCGGTCTGAACCTGCAGGTCGCCTCCAACCTCGTGCTCGCGGAGCTCTCGTGGACCGCCGCCGAGCAGACCCAGGCGATCGACCGGATCCACCGCATCGGTCAGTCGGAGCCGGTCACCGCCTGGCGCGTGATCGCCGCGCACACGATCGACACCAAGATCGCCGAGCTCATCGACTCCAAGGCGGGTCTCGCCGCCCGGGCGCTCGACGGGTCGGACGAGGAGGTCGGCTCCTCGGCCGACGTGCAGACCGAGGCGCTGGTGGCGCTGCTGACCGAGGCGCTGGAGCGTCGCGTGCAGCAGCCCTCCAGGCGCACCCGCCGCCTCTGACCGCGAGGGGTCACTTCCCGCGAGGGGTCACTTCCGGCGAGGGGTCACTTCCGGCGAGGGGTCACTTCCGGCGAGGGGTCACTTCCGGCGAGGGGTCGGTTCTCGCGAGGGGTCACTCCTGGCGAGGGGTCGGTTTCGGTAATCGAGAGGCGTCGTGGCGCGAGAATCGACCTCTCGCGAAGACTGACCTCTCGCGAGAATCGACGTCTCGCGAAGATTGACCTCTCGCGAGAGGTGACCTCTCGCGATCAGGGGGTGGTCGTACGGCGAGGGTTGGCGACCATCACGCCAGCCACGCCCGGCGAGTCCGCCACGGGGGGCGACCCGTCGAGCTCTCCGGCCGCCCGGATCTCGACGAGGTCGTGGGGCAGCGTCGGCGGCAGCACGGCCCCGGGGTTGAGGATGCCTCGCGGATCCAGCGCCTGCTTCAGCGCGACCGAGGCTGCGTACGCCCCGTCGTCGAGCTCGGTCCGCAGCCAGTCGCGCTTGAGACGCCCCACGCCGTGCTCGCCCGTGACCGTGCCGCCGAGATCCAGGGCGGCGCGCGTGACGGCGTCGAACGCCCGCCTCATCGCGGCGACCGAGGCCGGGTCGGACGCATCGTGGATGAGGGTCGGGTGCATGTTGCCGTCGCCGGCGTGACCGAAGACGCCGATGGTGAGACCGGTGTCGGCGGCGATGCGTTCGACGGCCTCGAGCAGGGCGACGACGCGCCCGCGCGGCACGCACACGTCGTCGAGCAGCCAGTCCCCGAGCACCTCCAGCGCGGGCAGGGCCTGGCGGCGCGCCTCCATCAGCGCCGCGGACTCCACCGCGTCGTCGGAGACGACGACCTCCGCGCCGACCTTCTCGCAGAGTCCGGCCGCGCGGGCGATGGTGGCGTGACCCCCGGCGTCATCGGCCTGGGCCAGCAGCATGGCGGCGGGCTCGCCGAGGTCCATGCCGGTGTGCGCGGCCACCGCGCGCAGGGTGGTGCGGTCGAGCACCTCCAGGGCCGACAGGGACACACCGTCGTGCACGAGGGCCTCCACGGCCTCTCCGGCTCGCCCGAGGGAGTCGAACGACGCCACCAGCGTCATCGGGGTCTGCGGCGCGGGCACGAGGCGTACGGTCACCTCGGTCACCACGGCGAGCGTGCCCTCGGAGCCGACGAGCAGCGAGGTCAGGTCGTAGCCGGCGACGCCCTTGGCCGTACGCCGCCCGGTGCGCAGCACCGTGCCGTCGGCGAGCACGGCCTCCAGCGCGAGCACGTAGTCGCCGGTGACGCCGTACTTGACGCAGCACATGCCGCCCGCGTTCGTCGCCACGTTGCCGCCGATCGTCGACCAGGCGAGCGAACCGGGATCGGGCGGGTAGAAGAGCCCGGCGGCGGCAGCGGCCGTACGCAGCTCGGCGGTCACCACGCCCGGCTGGGCGACGGCGAGGCGCTCGAGCGGGTCGACCTCGACGGTGCCGGTCATGCGACGGGTCGAGAGCACGACGCCGTCGACCCGGGCGGTGGCCGCGGCGCCGAGTCCGGACCCGGCGCCGCGGGTCACCACGGGCACGTCGCCCTCGTACGCCAGCCGCAGCATCCTCGAGACGTCCGCGGTGGTGCGGGGGAGCAGGACCAGGGCCGGGGGACCGAGCAGCGCGGCCTCCGCGGGCTCCGACGACGTGAGGAGCGAGGGCGGCACCTCGTCGCGGGCGTAGGACCCGAGCAGGTCCTCGTCGTCGACGAGCAGGGCGCGGTCCAGCTCCGCGAAGACGGCGCGTACGCGCTCCCGGGCGGCACCGCGCTGCTCGGGGGTCATCGCACGCTCAGTCCTCGACGGCCATCTCGCCGAGCTGGCTCCATCCCTGCTGGTCGACCTCGGTGGAGACGATGTCGGGCGTACGCGAGAGGTACTGCGGCAGCTCTCGCGTGGCCTTCTCGAAGTGCTCGGAGTTCACGTGGGCGGCCCCGGCGTCGCCGTCGCGGAACGCCTCGGTGAGCAGGTAGACGTCCGGGTCCTCCACCGAGCGCGCCCACTCGAACCACAGACAGCCGTCCTCGGCGTTGCAGGCCTGCGTGAACTCCCGGGAGAGCTCGGGCCAGTCGTCGGCGTGCTCGGGCTTGACGGGGAACTTGGCGGTGATGAAGATCATCCGCCGAACCTAGCCCCCCGGCAGCTCACCGACCAGACCGAGGTCCCGTCGTGACGTCAGCTCACGCCGTCGGCGGCGAGCACACGTCGGACCTCGCGGGTGTCCACCCACTGGCCGATGACGCCGAGCAGCGCCGCGACGAGCACGACACCCGTCACGACAGACGGCGACCGGTCGGACCCGAGCAGTGACGACCCGAAGATCCAGGCGGCGAGCACGGGGAGTCCGAAGGCCAAGGAGATCACTTGCCGACGGGTGTCGCTCGAGCTCTCCAGCTGGTCCTCCAGCTGCTGACGCGCCCCGGTGGGTCGGGATCCGATGCGCCACAGCAGGTAGTTGCCGCCCGCGAGCAGCAGCGACAGGATCCCCAGGACGACGGAGAGGCCGACGGGCACGCGGGTGAAGAGCATCGCCACGATGCTGATCGCGAAGAGTCCCGCAGCCAGCACGTTCACGGCGATGTTCACGCCCAGAGGGATCTTCAGGTGCTTCGGCATCTCGCCGAAGGAGCGGCGACCCCGGGCCACGTCCGCGGCCGAGGCCTGGCCACGGGCACGCCTCCACATCGGCACGACGGCGACGGCGAACAGCGTCAAGCCGATGGCGATGAGTCCGAACCCGACCCCGGACGGTCCTCCTCCCGACTGCAGAGCCAATCCTCCCGCCAGCGGTCCGAGCGCGAGACCCACCAGCACGCGTTGCCAGTTCATCGTGGTGCTGTGCATGCGTACCGGTGTTCCCGGGGCCGCTGCGGCGACACCCTCGGGGTACGCCGGCTCATCCCTCGCGCCGGTTGCGGAACCTCTCCTTGTACGCCTCCCAGTCCCACCGCGCGAGGAACGACTCCGCCGAGCTGCGGCCCCCCTCGAGCAGCCGTTCCTTGTCGGCGTCGGAGAGCCGGAAGTCCACCGGGTTCACCCCCGAGGTGTCGACACGGATGGTGCGGGCCGCCACCCAGGGCAACGAGAGCCGCGCCTGGTCGCGCCCGACGAGCGTGGTGGTCACCAGGTCCGACAGCAGCGCCAGGGGTCCGCCGCCGGGCACCAGGTTCAGCACCGGCAGCAGCGCGGGTCCGTCGGCAGGCAGGTCGGGCACGAGCTTGATCCCGAACGTCGGCCACCGCGGCGGCCGCGGACCGGTGCGGTCGAGCACGTCGATCGGGAAGTTCGACAGCACCCCGCCGTCGACCAGCGTGGAGGTCGTGCCGTCCGCCGCGGTCAGGCTCGCGGGCTCGAAGAAGAAGGGGATGGCCGTCGAGGCGCGTACGGCGTCGGCGACGGGCTGCTCGTCGGGGTCGAGGCCGTAGACGCGCTGGTAGTCCCACGGCAGCCGCACCAGCAGGCCGCGGGTCACGTCGGTGACGGTGACGACGAGCTTCCACCGCTCCTCCAGCGGCGCCTCGTCGCCGCCGCGGCGCAGGTCGCCGAAGGTGACGACACCACGCTCGGCGAGCACGTCGCCGACGAACTCGTGCAGCCAGTCGCCCTCGTACACGCCGTCGTCGAGGAGCAGCGAGGCGATGGGTCCGAGCACGGGCACCCGGTCCACGAGCGACCGGTCCGTGAAGCGCCGGAAGTCGGTCTCCCGCATCAGCTCGACCATGCGCGCGGCCGGCATGCCGGCCGCGACCAGGGCCCCGACCAGGGAGCCGACGCTCGACCCGGCGACGCGCTCGAAGTCGTACCCGGCGCGCTCGAGCTCGTCGATCACCCCTACGTGCCCGATGCCGAGGACGCCGCCGCCCTCCATGACGAGATCCGCACGCAAGCCGCTCACCGGGCGAAACTATCCAGAGCCGGCCTGGGCGCAGCGCAGGCGCGACGACCTCGCCGTGGGTAGTGTCCGCCCCGTGACCACGAAGCTGCGGGCCCTGATCATCGGTGCCGGATTCGGCGGCCTCTCCGCCGCGAAGGCGTTGCGAGACACCGGCGTCACCGACATCACCATCCTCGAGCGGAGCACCGACGTCGGCGGGGTGTGGCGCGACAACACCTATCCGGGCGCCGCGTGCGACGTCCCCTCGGACCTCTATTCCTGGTCATGGGCCCCGCACGCGGGCTGGCGGCGGCGCTACGGGACGCAGACGGAGATCTTCGCCTACATCCGGCGCACCGCCCAGGAGCAGGGATTCACCGACCTCGTCCGCTTCGGCGCGCAGGTCGACCGGCTGGAGTGGGACGCCGAGCAGGCGACCTGGACGGCGACCCTGGCCGACGGCAGCACCGAGACGGCCGACCTGGTGGTCACCGCGGTCGGTCAGCTCTCCAACCCCCGGCTGCCCGACATCCCCGGGCACGAGACCTTCGCCGGGCCCGCCATGCACACCGCGACCTGGGACCACTCGGTCGACCTGACCGGCAAGCGCGTCGTGTGCGTGGGCACGGGCGCCTCCGCCATCCAGGCGGTGCCGCGCATCGCACCGGCGGCCGAGCACACCACGGTGCTGCAGCGCACCCCGCCGTACGTCGTCCCCAAGCCCGATACCGAGTACGGCGCCGCGGCCTACCTCGCCCGCCGCGACGATCGCGTCATCAAGGCCGCCCGCAGCACGGTCTTCTGGGTCACCGAGGTCTTCAACCAGGCCCTGGTCGGCGACCGCCGGGTCGACGACGCGGTGATCCGCGCCATCCGTACGTCGTGGTGGCTGCACCTGCGTCGCTCGGTCAGCGACCCCGCCCTCCGCAAGGCGCTGACACCCGACTACCCGATCGGTTGCAAGCGGCTGCTGTTCTCCTCCGAGTGGTACCCGACGCTCGACCGTGACGACGTCGACCTCGTCACCGAGGGCGTGACCGGGGTCGAGCCCGAGGGCGTACGCCTCGCCGACGGCCGCCTCGTCGAGGCCGACGTGCTGGTGTGGGGCACCGGCTTCGCCGCCACCGACTTCCTCGCCGGCATCGAGGTCGTGGGCGCCGAGGGCGTGAAGCTCCACGACGACGTGTGGGACGACGGCGCGTGGGCGCACCTCGGGGTGACCGTGCCCGGCTTCCCCAACCTGTTCATGATCTACGGCCCGAACACCAACCTGGGGGGCTCCTCGATCATCACGATGCTGGAGGCGCAGGCCGGGTACGCCGCGCAGGTCGCTCGTCGTATCGCCGAGGGCCGGGCCGATGCGTACGAGGTGCGCGAGCACGTGGCCCGCCACTACGACACCGAGATGCAGGAGCGGCTCAACGACTCGGTGTGGAACGCGTGCACGAGCTGGTACAACGACGGCTCGCGCATCACTACGAACTGGCCCGGCATCGTCGAGGAGTACGTCGACCGTCTCGCCGAGGTCGACGAGTCCGACCTGGTCGCGCACCACCCCGCGGCGGCGCGAGCGCGTGACTGAGGTGGGCGGGCCCACCCAGCCGGCGCCGGGGGTGCTGCGTACGCCCCCGACCAGGTTCGAGGGCCTGCCCGACTACGACTTCGCGCCGCACTGGACCGGCGTCAGCGCAGGAGACGGTGCGATGGCGCGGGTGCCGATGCGGATGCACCACGTCGAGCAGGGGCCCGCCGACGGGCCGGTCGTGCTCATGCTGCACGGCGAGCCGAGCTGGAGCTATCTCTACCGCCACATGGTGCCGGCCTTCGCCCGTGAGGGCTTCCGTGCCATCGCCCCGGACCTCATCGGCTTCGGCCGGTCGGACAAACCGACGCACAGGTCGGCCTACACCTACCAGGCCCACGTCGACTGGGTCCGCGACTGGTTCGACGCCCACCAGCTCACCGACGTCACCCTCGTGTGCCAGGACTGGGGGTCGCTGATCGGCCTCCGTCTGGTCGGCGAGCTGCCCGAGAGGTTCGCCCGGGTCGTCGTCGCCAACGGCTTCCTGCCGACCGCGGAGCGCGGCACCCCGCTCGCTTTCGACCTGTGGCAGGCGGCGTCGAGGTTCTCACCGGTCTTCCCCGCCGGCCGCATCGTCGCCCTCGGCACGAAGCGCCCTCTGTCCCGCGGTGAGCGCGCGGCGTACGACGCTCCCTTCGGCAACCGCGCCAGCCAGGCGGGTGCGCGGGTCTTCCCCTCGCTGGTGCCGACCGAGGAGAGCGATCCCGCCGTGCCGGCCAACCGCGAGGCGTGGCGGGTGCTGGGGCAGTGGGACAAGCCGTTCCTCACGCTGTTCGGTTGCCACGACCCGATCCTGGGTCGGGCGGACCGTCCGCTGCAGCAGCACGTGCCGGGTGCCGCAGGTCAGCCGCACGGTCGGCTGGACGGCTCGCACTTCGTGCAGGAGGACTGCGGGCTCGAGATCGTCGAGCGGACGGTCTCCTGGATCCGCGGCAGCGGCCCCGTCTGACTCAGGCGCCTGACTCCGCCGCCTGACTCAGCCGGCAGACGGCGTGACGTCGGCGGCCGGGGGGTCGAGCGCGAGGAACAGCTGGGTGGTCAGGTCGAACGCGCGGACGGCCTCCTCGACGACCTCGTCCGCCTCCCGGGCACGCAGCGCCGCTGCGTCGAGACCCTCGCGGTAGCGGCGCAGGAAGGGCACGGTGCTCGGCCGCCCGTGGCGGGTCGATTCGGCCACGGCGGAGAAGTCGTAGAAGGCCACCCCGTCGTGCCCGGCCGTACGCAGCGCCGAGGCCACGACCTGGCCGCCGGAGAGGTCGCCGAGGTAGCGCACGTAGTGGTGGGCGAGGAGGCGGTGGGGCGCCGAGCGCGCCACGTGCTCGAGCCGGTCGACGTACGCGATCGTCGCGGCCCGCACCGCCGGTGTCTCCGCCGGCTCCCCCCATCGCGCCAGGTCCGCCCGCAGCGCGCTCAGACGCTGTAGGCCGGGGTCGTGCACGACCGCGATCGCGGGGTGGGAGACGTGGGCCGCCACGGCATCCTCGAGTGCCGCGTAGATCTCGGTCAGGGCCGCCAGGTACGCCGCGTACGTGGCGCGTCTCACGCGTCCGGTCGCGAGGGTCGCGGCCCACCCCGTGGACTCCGCCGTACGGTGCGCCGTCGCGGTTGCCTGTCGCAACCGCGCGGCCAGTGGCTGAGCCGTCACGAGCACCTCGGTAGTTGATCGTTTGACATCTGTGTGGCGATAGTTTCAGTCCGTAAGGGTGTGTGGTCGCCCAGTGCTCGGGAAGATTCAAGATCATGCCGCCAGTCGTGACGTCCGGACAGGCGAAGGAGGAGCACCGCCTTCCCTTCGCCCCGCCGTCGACCGTCAAGGCGCGCAACCTGCTCGACGACTTCGTCCGCGCCGCCTCGCTGTCGCACCGCTGTCAGCAGGAGGCGACCATCGTGCTCGGCGAGCTCGTGTCGAACGCGTTGGACCACGGGTCCCCGATGCCCGGCGACTGCTTCACGGTGGAGTTCTCGCGTACGCCCGAGGGCCTCACACTCTGCGTGACCGACGGCGGCTCCCACGCTGCGCCGCGGGTCCGGGTCGTCAACGCCGGCCCGTACGCCGCCCGGGGCCGCGGGCTCGCCATGGTGCAGGCGCTCTGCGCCGAGTGGAAGGTCGACCAGGAGACCGGGACCCGGGTCATGGCGACCCTGAGCTGCTGACGCGAGGCGACCGAGGGGTCCGCAGACGCGACAACACCCGGTGCCGCGTCGGCGGGACCGGGTGTCGTGCTGGACGGAGGCGCTCAGGCGCTCGCGTCCGCCGTGCCCTCGCGGGACTCCTTGAACGGGATGGCGCAGATCGTGAGCACCCGCTGCGGTACCGAGCCGGGCTTCGCGACGAGGTCGAGCGTCGTGCCCTTCTCGTGGGCCGCAGCCAGCGCCTTGGCGATGACGCCGACGGCGACACTGGGGAAGTAGTCGACGTCGGAGAGATCGATCGTCAGGTCCTTCGAGTGGTCCTCGGAGTGCTCGGCGATCAGGTTGCGCAGCTCGATGACTGCGTCGTACTCGACGGAACCGTGGAGGACCAGGGTGTCTCCGTCGAGCTCGGAGGTGAAGGGGCGTTCAAGCATGCCGCCCACACTAGACGGGCCACCCCAGGCTCGTCACCCGGGTCGCCCACGTCGACGTACGCCGCATTCTGGACCACCCCTGCGGAGGGTGGCAACGCACGAAGGACGGCTCCCTCCGTGCGCGGACGACACCTGTCGGGCACTATGGCGTCACGAGGCGGACGTTTCGACGTCCGGCCCCTCGCAGACCGCCCCGCCCCCGACCGACGGATGTCCATGACCCTGCCCCCCTCGCCGCACGCACCGGCGCATCCGGGGGTCGACCTGTCGAGCTGCGAGAACGAGCCGATCCACATCCCGGGTGCGGTGCAGCCGCACGGGGTGCTCCTGGCGCTGGACCCCGTCGACATGCGCGTGGTGATGGCCTCGCAGAACACCGACGACATGCTCGGGATGCCCGTCGACCGTGCCATCGGGGCCGACGTGGTCGACCTGATCGGCACCGGACTGGCGGACCAGATCCGGCACCACGTCGCCCAGGGGCTGCTCGCGGAGTCCCTGGTCGTCGTGCTGGGCCCGATGCCACGGTCCGACGGGACCGAGCTGCGCGGGCGCCTCACCGGGTGCGAGGTCGACGTCTCCGTCCACGAGGCCGACGGCCTGCTGGTCGTGGAGCTCGAGGAGTTCGGCCGGCCGCGCAGCGTGCTGCTGTCCTACCAGTCCGCACGCGGCGCGATGGACCGGCTCTCCTCGGCCCCCGACATCGAGGAGCTGGCACGTCGACTCGCCGTCGAGGTGCGCGACCTCACCTTGTTCGACCGGGTGATGGTCTACCGCTTCGACGCGGAGTGGAACGGCGAGGTGGTCGCCGAGACGGCTCGTGAGGACCTCGAGCCCTTCCTCGGCCTGCGTTATCCCGCCAGCGACATCCCCGCCCAGGCGCGGCGGCTCTACACCGTGAACTGGACCCGCCTGATCGCCGACGTGGACTACGAGCCCGTGCCCGTCGACCCGCTGGTCGGCCCCCGCACCGGTCGACCCCTGGACATGTCGCGGTCCTCGCTGCGCAGCGTCTCCCCGGTGCACCTGGAGTACCTGCGCAACATGGGCGTCACGGCGTCGATGTCGGTCTCCCTGGTGCACAACGACCGGCTGTGGGGCCTGGTGGCCTGCCACCACTACTCCGGACCCCACCGCCCCAGCCAGGACGCCCGTGCGGCCGCGGAGTTCCTGGGCCAGGTCGCCTCCGGCGAGTTCGCCGAGCGGGAGTCCGCCGCGAGCCGCATCGACATGCTCGAGGCCAGCAGCGTGCTCTCGCGCATCACGAGCCGTCTCGCCCGTGACCCCCGCTCGCTCTCGGCCGCGATGGTCGAGGACCCCGAGATCCTCGCGCTCGTGGGAGCCAGCGGTGTCGCGTGCCTCAGCGAGGGTGCCCTGCGCACCGCTGGTGAGGTGCCCGACGACGAGGTCCTGCTCGACCTCGGCGAGCAGCTGTGCGCGCTGGCCGAGGCCGGCCGGCAGGACGGTGCCGAACAGTTCGCGCCGGTCGCCACCGACAACCTGGTGAGTCTCGTGGACACCGTCGGCGACGTCGCCGCGGGGGCGTTGCTCATCAACCCGGGTCCCGGGTGGTGGCTGATGTGGCTGCGGCCGCCGTACGTGCGCGAGGTCACCTGGGCCGGCAACCCCGCCCTCAGCAAGACGCCCACGCAGGCCGAGGACGGGTCCGTACGCCTCTCCCCGCGCAAGTCCTTCGAGCAGTGGTCCGAGCTGGTGCGCGATCGCAGCGAGCCCTGGTCGAGCACCGCCATGGACATCGCCGAGTCGCTGCAGACCCACCTCGTCAGCGTCATGCTCAAGCGCTCGCGGGAGCAGGTCATGGTGGCCCAGTCCCTCCAGCAGAGCGTCGTGGCGGAGTGGTCCTCGCAGCTCCGCGGCCTCGACGTCGCCGTCCGCTACACCCCGGCGACCTCCTACCAGCTCGGTGGCGACTGGTGGGACCTGGTCGACCTCGACGGCGACCGGGTCGCTCTCGTGATCGGTGACGTCGCCGGGCACGGTGTCAGCGCGGTCGCCGCCATGACCCAGGTGCGCGCCGCCCTGCGCGCCTACCTCTTCGCGGGCATCGACGTCGCCGAGGCCTTCGACCACCTCGACCGCCTCATGGCGCGCACGTTCGACGCACGGGTGGCCTCGGCCTGCGCCGTGGTGCTCGATCGCGGCACGCGCATGGCCCGCATCGTCAACGCGGGACACCCCCCGCCGGTGATCTGCGGCCAGATCGAGCTGCCGTCGCTGAAGCAGCTCATCAGTCGACCGGTGCTCGGCCTGGGCATGGGCACGACCACGCCGCTGGACGTACGGCTGCCCGAGGGTGCCTCGATGGTGCTCTACACCGACGGGCTCGTCGAACGACGCGGCGAGGACCTGCTGCGCAACATCGAGCGGCTGCGCGCGACGGCCTGCGCCGGCCCCGGGGGTCGGGACCTGGAGTCCTGGCTCGAGACGCTCGTCGAGGTGAACCCGGGGGAGACCGACGACGACACCACCGTCGTCGCCTTCGCTCTCTGACATCCCGGATCCTGGGCACCGGAATCGCCGCCGTGGGCGTTCTGCGACGATGAGCGCGTGAAGGCCCTGCTGCTCGAGAACATCCACCCGCACGCGTACGACATCCTCACCGGCGCCGGCATCGAGGTCGAGACCGCCGAGGGCGCGCTGGACACCGACGAGCTGGTCGCCGCCCTGCAGGGTGTCTCACTGCTCGGCATCCGCTCCAAGACCCAGGTCACCGCCGAGGTGGTCGCGAACGCCCCCGACCTGATGGCCATCGGCGCGTTCTGCATCGGCACCAACCAGATCGACCTCGCCGCAGCCGCCGGGGCGGGCGTCGCGGTCTTCAACGCGCCCTACTCCAACACCCGCTCGGTGGTGGAGATCGCGATCGCCGAGATCATCGCGCTCGCGAGGCGGCTCACCGACCGCAACAAGGCGCTTCACGAGGGCGTGTGGGACAAGTCCGCGTCGGGCAGCCACGAGGTGCGCGGGCGCGCCCTCGGCATCGTCGGCTACGGCAACATCGGCAGCCAGCTCTCGGTCGTGGCCGAGATGCTCGGCATGCAGGTCTACTTCTACGACACCGAGGAGAAGCTGGCGCTCGGCAACGCCCGCCGCTGCGCCTCGCTCGACGAGCTGCTCGGCAAGGTCGACACGGTGACGTTGCACGTGGACGGCCGGGAGGGCAACGCCGGCATCTTCGGGGCCGAGCAGTTCGCCACGATGCGGCCCCGGTCGATCTTCCTCAACCTCTCGCGCGGGTTCGTGGTCGAGCACCAGGCGCTGCACGACAACCTGGTCTCCGGTCACCTCGCCGGAGCGGCCGTCGACGTGTTCCCCGAGGAGCCCAAGTCGCGCGGTGACCGGTTCAGCTCGCCGCTCATCGGTCTGCCCAACGTGATCCTGACCCCTCACATCGGCGGCAGCACCGAGGAGGCCCAGGAGGACATCGGGCGCTTCGTCGGCGGCAAGCTGCGCGACTACGTGGGCGAGGGCAACACCGCCCTCTCGGTCAACCTGCCGCCGCTGCAGCCGGGGCGGCAGGGCGCCGTCCGCATCGCCCACGTGCACCGCAACACCCCGGGCGTGCTGGCACACCTGAACCAGCTCTTCGCGAAGTACGGCACCAACATCGACGCCCAGCAGCTCGCCACGCGCGGCACGCAGGGCTACGCGGTCACCGACGTGCACGAGGTCTCCGAGGACCTGCTCACCGAGCTGTCGCAGCACCCGGACACGATCCGGCTGCGCGTGCTGGGCGCCTGAGGTCAGGCCCCGGCCGCGCGCAGGCCGGGGAGCGTGCCGGCCTGCGCACCCCCTGGGGGACCTGCGGGGCCCAGGCATGCCACCAGCACAGCCACGTCGTCCTGCCAGTCTGCTCGGGCGTGCAGCTCCTCGAGCCAGGTCTCCCAGGCGCCCTCGTCACCGAGTCGTCGCGCCTCCTCGGCGACAGTCTCCGCGCGCCGCGCGAGCGCCTGCATGCCCTGGTCGAGGTCCTTCGCGCGCGACTCCACGACACCGTCGGTGTAGAGCACCAGCCCCGCGACCTCCTCGATCGGCACCCAGTGCTCGCTGCGCGGGCCGCTCACCAGACCGATCGGCGGTGAGCCCCCGTGCTCGACGAACCCGGCGCGGCCGTCCGCGTCGATCAGCAGGCCCGGCGGGTGCCCCGCGCGGGCGATGCCGACCTCGCCGCGCCGGCGGTCGACCAGCGCGTAGACGACGGTGATGATCTCGTCGGGCCGCAGGTCGACGATGCCGGTGTCGAGCATGTCGAGCGCCGCACCCGGGTCGAGGTGCAGTGAAGCCGCCGTGCGCAGGGCCGTCCGCGCCTGGCCCATCACGGCGGCCGCTCGCCATCCCTTGCCCATGACGTCGCCGACGACGAGGACGACACGGTCCTCATCGACCGCGATGGTGTCGAACCAGTCGCCGCCGACCTCGTGACCCACGGTGACGGGCCGGTAGACCGCGTGCAGCGTCAGACCGGCGACCGCTGTGGGGCGACCCGGGCGGATCGAGGCCTGCAGGGTGGCCGACGCCGCGGCGACGGTCTCGTACGCCCGGCCGCGGGACAGCGCCAGCGCCGTCTGGTCGACCAGGGCGGTCAGGAAACGCACGTCGTACGGAGTCCACGTGCGGCCGGTCTCCGCGACCAGCACCAGGTGCCCCAGCAGCCGGTCCTCGGCGCGCAGCGCCAGCACGGCGTACGCCCGACCCGTCCCGGGGCCGTCGTCGTCGGCCACCAGACCCACGGGGTCGCTGAAGACCGGCGCGTGCAGGGGCTCGGATCCACCGTGGCGGTCGACGAGCTGCCGGGCGTACGTCGGGAGTCCGGGTGTCGCCGCCCCGGAGACGTCGCGGGCGGCGGGGACCACGTGCGCGTCGAGGGCCCGCGTGCCGGAGACGGCCAGGCGTGAGGCCGTCTCGCAGACGTCGGGAACGGTCAGCGCCTCGGACAGCTCACGGGCGGCGTCGAGCAGCCGGCGGCTGAGACCGTCCGCGACCTCGAGCTCCCCGTCGCGGCGGCTGAGCTCGCGGCGCGTCCAGATCTCACCGCTGACCAGGGAGGCGATCAGCCACCACAGGCTGCCGGCGGCGAGCACGACGTAGGTGGAGGTGCGGAGCGTGAGGCCGGCCCACCACAGGTGGGAGTAGACCTCGTCGGCCGCGGCGAGCACCAGCAGACCGAGCGCGGAGAGCACCAGGGCGACCGCAGCCCAGCCGTGCAGCCCCGAGGTGAGCCGCGCCCGGGGGCGGACCCAGGCGGCCGTCACGCCGAGGGTGACCAGGGCGACGGCGACGGCGAGACCTCGCATGAGCGGGGTGATCGCGAGACCGTCGAAGAGTGCGGGTAGCGGCACGACGCCGCTGACGAGCACGGCGCTGCCGACGATGCCGGCGGTCAGCACCACGGGGAGCAGGCGCATGGGCAGGCGCAGGGCCTCCAGGACGACGCCGACGGCGAGTGACAGGTGGGAGGTCAGCGTCAGGGCCGCCTGCGCGTCGCTGGCTGCACCCAGGGTGCCCGCGACCTCGACGAGCTCGCGCGAGAGCAGCATCATGCACAGGGCCGACGCGGCGACGCCGAGGCCCACGGCGAACCATCCCAGGCGCGGGTCGCCGAAGGCCCGGGCGCACGACCCGACCACGGCGACTGCCACCAGGGCGCACAGCGGAGGCGCGGTCAGCAGGACCACGGCGATCGAGCCGCGCGGCTGCCACGTCGCGCCGGCGGCGACGGCCACCAGCGCCGCGAGCAGCAGCGAGACCAGCAGGGTCGGGGCGAGGTGCAGCTCGACGGCGGGACGCGCCCCCGGCGCGCCACGGCCGCCGACGCCCGGGGGCGCCGGGGTCGGCGGCTCCCTCATGCTGACGAGCGTGCCACGATCCGGCCGTCCCGTCGCGCGAATGCGACGCGAGACCTGAGGAATCCGCCACCCGCCGGACGTACGAGGACCCCGTCGGGAGCCTGGCTCCTGACGGGGTCCTCGGGGTCGCGCCGCTCAGCGACGCTGCTCGATCAGCCGGCGAGCTTGCCCGCGAAGCGCACCACGCGCTGCGCGAGGTGGGTCAGCGCGTCGTTGGTCGGGTCCTCCAGCGGTGCGTCGTTGTTGGCCCCGGTGACGTGCCCGACGCCGTAGGGGTTGCCGTCGACGAACTTGAGGCCGTCGGTGTAGCCGGGCGCGACGATGACACCACCCCAGTGCATGAAGGTCGTGTACAGCGAGGTCAGGGTCTGCTCCTGGCCGCCGTGCAGGGTCTGGCTCGAGGTGAAGCCCGCATACGCCTTGTCGGCGAGCTTGCCCTGGCCCCACTCGCCGCCGAGCTGGTCGATGAACTGCTTCAGCTGGGAGGAGACGTTGCCGAAGCGGGTCGGCGTGCCCATGATGACGCCGTCGGCCCAGACGATGTCGTCGGCGGTCGCCTCGGGCTCGTCGGCCACGGCCTCCCGGTGGGCCTTCCAGGCCGGCTGGCCCTCGACGATGTCGGCGGGCGCCAGCTCGGCGACGTGGCGCAGGCGCACCTCGGCGCCGGCGGCCTCGGCCTCGGCGGCGACCTTGCGTGCCATGGCGTCGACAGTGCCGGTGGCGGAGTAGTAGATGACGGCGAGCTTGGTCATGCGGTGATGCCTCCTGGGCGTCGGGAACGCTGCGTGGTTTAACGTAAAACTACCCTACCGGGTCCGGCTCACACGTCACAGCGCACGTCAGGCGGGCGTGCCTAGGCTCGGGAGCATGAACCGTCCTGCCACTGTGGGTGCCCTGCGCGACGCGGGCTACACGCCGCGCACCGTCAAGGAGGAGATCCGCGCGAACCTCGTGGCGGCGCTGGCCGAGGGCCGTGACGCCTTTCCCGGCATCGTGGGTCTCGAGGACACCGTGCTGCCTCGCCTGGAGAGCGCGCTGCTCGCCGGCCACGACTTCGTGCTCCTCGGGGAGCGTGGACAGGGCAAGACGCGACTGATGCGTACGCTCACCGGTCTGCTCGACGAGGTCGTGCCGGTCGTCGAGGGCTGCGAGATCAACGACGACCCGCTGGACCCGCACTGCGGGCGCTGCGCCCGGCTGGCCGCCGAGCTCGGCGACGAGCTCCCGGTGGCCTGGTGGGCCCGCGAGGACAGGTACGTCGAGAAGCTGGCCACCCCCGACACCTCGGTCGGCGACCTCGTCGGCGACGTCGACCCCGTGAAGGTGGCCGAGGGACGCACCCTCGGTGACCCCGAGACCGTCCACTACGGGCTGCTGCCGCGCACCAACCGCGGCATCTTCGGCATCAACGAGCTGCCCGACCTCGCCGAGCGGATCCAGGTCGCGATGTTCAACGTGCTCGAGGAGCGCGACATCCAGGTGCGCGGCTACTCCCTGCGCCTGCCCGTCGACGTGCTGCTGGTGGCGAGCGCGAACCCCGAGGACTACACGAACCGCGGACGCATCATCACGCCGCTGAAGGACCGCTTCGGCGCCGAGCTGCGCACGCACTACCCCGAGGAGGTCGCGCAGGAGGTCGCGCTGATCTCCCAGGAGGCGGACCTCGTGGCCGAGGTGCCCGCGCACCTGCTGGAGGTCGTCGCACGGCTGGTCCGTGCGCTGCGTGAGTCACCCGCGGTCGACCAACGTTCCGGCGTGAGCGCCCGCTTCGCGATCGCGGCCGCCGAGGGCGTCGCCGCCTCGGCGCTGCGTCGCGCCGCACGGACGGGGGAGGCCGAGCCCGTCGCGCGCGTCGGCGACGTCGCCGCCGTGCTGCCGATGCTGCTGGGCAAGGTCGAGTTCGAGTCCGGGGAGGAAGGCCGTGAGAGCGACGTCGTCTCGCACCTGCTGCGCGTCGCGGTCGCGGAGACCTTCCGCGAGCACCTCGCCGGCACCGACCTGACCGCCTTCGTCCAGCTCTTCGCCGAGGGAGACACCGTTGAGACCGGCGAGCTCGTCCCGGCCGCCGAGCTGCTGGCCCAGGCCGGCGAGCTGCCCGGCCTCGCCGGCGTGCTCGAGCGACTGGGCGAGGAGGAGGCGAGCCAGGGTCTCGCCGCCGCGGCGGTCGAGCTGGTCCTCGAGGGACTGCACCTGACCCGGCGCATCGACAAGGCGTCGGTGGCGGGTCGCTCGGTCTACGGGGTCTGAGGCACCTCCGTGGCAGGCTCCTCCCGCTACCGCTACGGCCCCTGGAACGACGGGCCGGACCCGCTCGCGCCCCCGTACGACCTGCGCGCCGCCCTCGACGAGCTCGGTGAGGACGTGCTCGCCGGACGCTCGGTGCGCGAGGCGATCGCCGACCTGCTGCGGCGTGGCCTCGACGGTCGGCGCGGGCTCGACGACCTCGCGGCCCGCGTACGCCGCATGAAGAAGCAGGCCCGCCGCCGCGGTGACCTCGGCGGCACCCTGGACCAGGTGCGCGCCGCCCTCGACCAGGCGCTGGCGACCGAGCGCGACGCGCTCGCCGCCGACGACGGCGAGGACGCCCGGTGGCAGGAGATGGAGCTCGCCACCCTCCCCGACGACGTCGCGGGCGCCGTCCGAGGGCTGCGCGAGTACGACTGGGCCTCCGCGGAGGCACGGGAGACCTACGAGCAGATCACGCGGATGCTCACCACGCAGGTGCTGGACGCGCAGTTCGCCGGCATGGCGCAGGCGCTCGCCGACCCCGATCCTCAGGCGATGGCCGCGGTCAAGGACATGCTCGCCGACCTCAACGCGCTGCTCGCGAAGCACGCCCGCGGGGAGGACACGCACGCCGACTTCGACGACTTCATGGAGCGGCACGGCGAGCTGTTCCCCGAGCAGCCCGAGACCGTCGACGAGCTGATCGACGCGCTGGCGCGACGGCAGGCGGCCGCCGATCGGCTGATGAGCTCGTTGAGCAGCGACCAGCGCGACCAGCTGCAGCAGCTCATGGCCGAGGCGATGAGCGATCCCGACCTCGCCTCGCAGATGAGCCAGCTCGGTGACAACCTGCGGTCGCTGCGTCCCGGGCTGAACCGCGGACCCGCCCGGGGGGTCGGTCAGGGGCAGGGTCAGGGCGAGAGCCTGGGCTACAGCGACGCCGTCGAGGCGCTGGCCGACCTCGCCGACCTCGAGGCACTCGAGCAGGCACTCGAGGGACAGGGTCCGGGCGAGGACCCGTTCGGTCCGCCCGGTGGCCCGGGCAGCCTCGACGACGTCGACGTGGAGGCTCTGGAGCGTCAGCTGGGGGCCGAGGCGGTCCGTGACCTCGAGGCGCTGCGTCGTCTCGAGGGCGAGCTCGAGCGGCAGGGCTACCTCTCCCGCGGCGCGGACGGGGCGCGGCTGACACCGCGGGCCGTGCGCCGCCTGGGGCAGTCCGCGCTGCGTACGGTGTTCGCCCAGCTGGAGGCCTCGGGGTCCGGGGACCACCGCGACCGGCGCCCGGGTGCCGCGGACGAGGCGACCGGCACCACCCGGGCGTGGCAGTTCGGTGACGAGCAGCCCATCGACACCGTGCGTACGGTCTCCAACGCGCTGCTGCGCGGCGAGGGGCTGCCCGCCAGGCTGCACGTGGACGACTTCGAGATCCGTGAGACCGAGCGGCGCACCAGCGCAGCGGTGGCCCTGTGCGTGGACCTGTCGTTCTCGATGGTCAACGAGGGCCGCTGGGGCCCGATGAAGCAGACCGCGCTGGCGCTCTCGCACCTCGTCTCGACCCAGTTCCGGCAGGACGCCCTGCAGATCATCGGGTTCGACCGCACCGCCCGCCGGCTCGACGCGGTGCAGCTCGCCGAGGTCGAGCCCGAGTGGGTGCAGGGCACGAACCTCCAGCACGCCCTGATGCTCGCCAGGCGGCACCTGCGACGCCATCCCGACGCCGAGCCGGTGGTGCTCGTGGTGACCGACGGCGAGCCCACCGCCCACCTGACCGGCGACGGCCACCCGTTCTTCATGTGGCCCTCGACTCCGGAGACGGTCCGCGCGACCGTCGCGCAGGTCGACGACGTCGTCCGGGCGGGCGCGACGCTGAACTTCTTCATGCTGGGCGAGGACCCGGGCCTGCGTCGCTTCGTCGACGCGATGGCCCGCCGCGCCGGCGGACGGGTGCTGAGCCCGGACGTCGACCGGCTGGGGGAGTACGTCGTCGCCGACTACCTCCGCGCCCGCCGCGGTCGGCGCTGAGGGCACGGGGGCGCGAGGGATGCCCGAGGGCGACAGCGTCTGGAAGCTCGCGCGGCGGCTCGACCCCGCGTTGGTGGGTCAGCAGATCACGCGCAGCCGGCTGAACGTGCCCCGCCACGCGACCGCGGACCTGGCCGGCCGCACCGTGCTCGAGCACGCCACCCACGGCAAGCACCTGCTGACCCGGCTGTCCGAGGGGCTCACGCTGCACACGCACCTGCGGATGGAGGGGTCCTGGACCGTCACCGGTCCCGGCAAGCGGCTCCCGCGTCGGATCGTGCCGGACGTACGCGTCGAGCTGGCGGTGGCCAGCGGGCGCACGGCGTACGGGCTCTCGCTCCCGGTCGTCGAGCTCGTCGAGACGGCGCACGAGGACCGGGTGGTCGGCCACCTGGGCCCCGACCCGTTGCACGAGGACTTCGACCTGACGACGGCGGCCTCGCGACTGGCCTCGGAGCCCGGGGTGCCGGTGGTCTCGGCACTCCTGGACCAGCGCAAGGTCGCCGGCTTCGGCAACCTGTGGGCCAACGAGCTGTGCTTCCTGCGGGGACTGAGCCCGTGGACGCCCGTCGGCGAGGTCGACACCGAGGGGCTCGTACGGCTGGGCGCGAAGGCGCTGCGGCGCTCGGCACGTGTCCCCGGCGCGTACCAGGTCACCACCGGCGACACACGACGCGGGGAGAACCACTACGTCTCGGGCCGCAACCGCCGGCCGTGCCTGCGGTGCGGCACGACGATCCGGCAGGTCAAGGAGCTGCCGAACGACCCGGCCAACCGGGTCACGTGGTGGTGTCCGTCGTGCCAGCCCGGTCCCGGTCCCGAGGCACGCGTCCCGACAGCACGGAGCCGTTGACGGACCGTCAGGGGGTCGTGCGACCGATGCTCGCGGCGTCGTCACGGGCCTGACCTTCAGCCGTCGGGGCCTCGCGCGGAGCCGGCACAGGGGGCGCGGACGACTGCTCGCCGGCCTCGGACTGCTCGGACTGCTCGTTCTGCTCCGCCTCCTGCAGGGCCTTGCGCACCTCGCGCTCGGCCAGCAGCAGGTCGCGTACGCGGCGCTCGGTCTCCAGCCGCGTGGGGAAGAGCAGGTCGACCACGAGGCTGACGACCACCCAGGTGACCACCCAGATGATCAGGAAGCGGGTGAGGGCGACGTCCAGCGGGGCGGTCCGCGCGACGAGCGACTGGTAGAAGACGGGACCGGTGAGCAGCGTCGCCGCGGCGACGACCTGCGGGGAGAAGGGGCTCACGGGGCGCCCACCGCCGCCCGGCCGGAGACGACGCCGAGACCCTGGACCTGGCCGGCGCCGACGAGCTCCTGGTAGGAGAGCACGGGGAGACGGTCGTGCACGGGGGCGATCATGCGACGCACCGCTGCCCGCAGTGACGGTGCGCAGACCAGCACGGGGCGGATGCCGGCGTTCTCGGCCTCGGTGACCAGCCGACCGAGCTCGCCGATCACCCCGGTGCCGGTGTCGGGGTCCAGGGCCACCACGGGCCCCATCTCGGTGGGCCGCAGGGCCTCGAGCATCTGCTGCTCCAGGAGCGGTTCGAAGCTCAGCACGTGCACGACTCCGTTCGTGAGGTACGGCGCGACGACGGCGGGTCCGAGGCTGCTGCGGGCGGCCTCCACGAGGGAGTCCAGCTCCTTGGTGTGGGCGGCCCGCAGGCTCAGTGCCTCGTAGATGCGGACGAGGTCCCGCACCGAGACCCCCTCGGCGAGCAGCGCCTGCAGCACGCGCTGCACCTCGCCGAGGCTCAGCTGCGCCGGGGTGAGCTCCTCGACGACGACGGGGTGGCTGCGCTTGACCACGTCGGTGAGCAGACGGACGTCCTCGCGGCCCAGCAGCCGGGCTGCGTGCGTGGTGACGACCTCGGCGAGGTGCGTCGTGATGACCGACCCCCGGTCGACCACGGTGGCGCCGGAGAGCTCGGCCTGGCTGCGCAGCTCGGCGGGGATCCACTTGGCCTCCAGGCCGAACACCGGCTCGGTGGTCGACTCACCGGGCAGGGCGCCGAGGAAGTCGCCGATCGCGAGCAGGGTGCCGCGCGGTGCCTCGCCGCGGGCGACCTCGATGCCGAAGAGCTTGATGGCGTACGTGCGGGAGGGCAGCTCGAGGTTGTCGCGCGTACGCACCGGCGGCACCACGATGCCGATGTCGCCCGCGACCTTGCGGCGCAGCGCCTTGACCCGGTCCAGGAGGTCGCCCCCGGCGTCGGTGTCGACGAGGTCGATGATGTCGGCGGAGAGCTCGAGCCCCAGCGGGTCGACCTGGATGTCGGCGGCGAGCTGCTCGGGGGAGTCGGGGTTCGGGCGGTCCGCGTCCGGTGGCCCGAGCTCGGGCGTCTGCCCGGTGGGTCTGCTCGTCTTGTCGGGGGTGCGGGTGGAGAGCACCAGCATCGCGCCGCCGGCGAGGATGAAGGGCAGCTTCGGCATGCCCGGGATCAGGCACAGCAGCAGGGCCGCGGATCCGGCGATCCGCAACGGCTGCTGGTTGGCCAGCACCTGACGCATGATGTCCGAGCCCATGTCGTCGTCGGCGACCGAGCGCGTGACGACCAGGCCGGTGGCCACCGAGAGCAGCAGCGCAGGGATCTGGGAGACCAGACCGTCGCCGACGGTGAGCAGGGCGTAGGTGTTCATGGCCTCGCCGAAGCTGAGGCCGTTGCTGACCACACCGACCGCGAACCCGCCGAGCAGGTTCACGATCGTGATGATGATGGCGGCGATGGCATCGCCCTTGACGAACTTCGAGGCGCCGTCCATCGCACCGTAGAAGTCGGCCTCGGCGTGCACCTCGCTGCGGCGACGGCGTGCCTCGTCCTCGTCGATGAGACCGGAGTTGAGGTCGGCGTCGATGGCCATCTGCTTGCCGGGCATCGCGTCGAGGGTGAAGCGCGCGCCGACCTCGGCGACCCGGCCGGCGCCGTTGGTGATGACGACGAACTGGATGACCAGCAGGATGGAGAAGACGATCAGACCGACGATGAGCGAGCCGCCGATGACGAAGTGGCCGAAGGTGTCGATGACCTTGCCGGCGTAGCCGTCGAGCAGCACCAGCCTGGTGGCCGACACGTTGAGCGAGAGCCTGAACAGCGTCATCACCAGCAGCACGGCCGGGAACGCCGCGAAGTCCAGCGGCCGGTGCACGAACATCGCCGTGAGGAGCACCAGCAGCGACCCGACGATGTTCACGGCGATGAGCAGGTCGAGCAGGTACGCGGGCAGCGGCACCACCAGCATGACGACGATCAGCACGATGCCGAGGGGGATCCCGAGCTGGGTGATCCGCTTCTGCATGGAGGGCCTCTCGCGAGCACGTTCCGGCGGCGCCGTCCGTGGCGCGGGTCGACACCCTCCTGGCGTCCCCGGGCCGATCGGCCCCACGGCGGGGGACCTGAGGGGAACGTCCCGGTCAGTTCAGGTGATGACGTCAGGTGCTCAGGCGCGGTGGGCGCCGGGGCGCGGGCGGGGCGGGGCCGCGCCGGGCGTACGCCGCCTGCGTCGTGCCGCGTCGGCCACCTCGGGGAGGTCGGTGACCGCCGCTCGCGGTCGCGGTGTGTCGTGGGTGCCGCCCCGTGCGCCTCGCTGCCGTCGGCTGATCACGAAGGCCAGCACCTGCGCCACCGCGACGAAGAGCTCGGCGGGCACCTCCATGCCCACCTCCGTCGAGCGGTACAGCGCCCGGGCGAGGGGGACGTCGCGCACCATCGGCACGTCGTGGTCGGCCGCGCGCTCGCGGATCCGGGCCGCGACGATGCCGGCGCCGCGGGCGACCACCTTCGGGGCGCCTGCGTCCTGCTCGTAGCGCAGCGCGACGGCGACGTGCGTCGGGTTGACCAGCACGACGTCGGCGTCTGCGACCGAGGCCATCATGCGGTTGCGCGACATGGCGATCTGACGGCTGCGGCGCGCTCCCTTGAGCATCGGGTCGCCCTCGGACTGCTTGTTCTCCTGCTTCACGTCGTGCTTGCTCATGCGGGTCTGCTTCAGCGTGCGACGGCGCATCACCGCGTAGTCGGCTGCCGCGAGGACGAGCGCCGCGAGGGCCACGGTGCGCAGGAGGCGCAGCGACATGTCGCCGGTGCCGGCGATGACGTCGGTCGTGGTCCGGAGCTGTCCGACGGTGTCCATGGACCCCTTGGCGATGAACCAGACCACGAGGCTGAGCACCGAGGCCTTCGCCAGCACCTTCACGCCCTCCCACGCCGCGTGGGGGCCAAAGACCCGCTTCAACCCCTGCAGGGGGTCGAGCTTCTTCAGGCTCGGCTTCACGGCCTTGGAGGCGACGTAGAAACCACCCTGGGACAGCGCGGCGGCCACCGCGACGAGCAGCACGATGGCGCCCAGCAGGACGAGCACGACCAGGGCGTGCTGCAGGCCCTGGCCGACGAGCAGCAGGGCCTCCTCGGCCGAGACCTCGGTGGATCGGCGGAGGCTGGAGACGGTCATCTCGGTCAGCCGCGCCATCTCCCGGGGCACGAGCACCGGTGCCAGGAGCGCCACGACGAGCACGGAGGCCCAGCCGCCGAACTCCGGGGTCCGGGCGACCTGCCCTTCCTTGCGTGCCTCCTTCTTGCGCTTCGGGGTCGGTGCCTCGGTCTTCTCCCCGGTCGCGTTCTTGTCGGCCATCAGCCCGCCCCCGCCATGGTGGCCATCGCCTCGAGGGCGAGGTCGGTGAGCCGCTGGATCGCGGGGGACAGCGCCGGGAAGGACAGGCCGAGGAGCAGCAGGGTCAGCCCGATCTTCATCGGGAACATGACGTTGAGCGCGTTGAGCTGCGGGGCGATCTTCGTCAGCAGCGCCAGTCCGAGGTCGGCGACGAACAGCACGCCGATCAACGGCAGGGCGATCTGCACCGCGACGGCGAAGAACGTGGTGAAGGCGGTGATGAGCAGGCCGGGCCCGCCGACGGGCCCGGGGTTCACGCCGAGCGGGAGCGCGTCGAAGGTGGTCAGCAGTCCACCGATGACGAGCAGGTGACCCCCTGTGGCGAAGAGCAGGATGATCGCGAGCTGCTGGTGGAAGCGCCCGAACACCGAGGTCTGGTTCATGCCGAGGGGGTCGAAGCCCTGGGCGAGCGAGAAGCCTCCGAAGAGGTCGACGAGGCTGCCGGCGGCGGCGACGGCGGCGAAGATCAGCGCGGTGACGTAGCCCATCGCCAGGCCGATCAGCACCTGCGTGGCGGAGTTGAGCAGCAGCGCGAACGGCCCGGTCTCGATGGTCCCGTCGGCGAGACCGGGAGCGACGGCGAAGGCGAGGCCCAAGGAGAGCACCGCCTTCACGGTCGGTGGCACCGAGCGCCCCGCGAACGGCGGCACGACCGCGAGCCAGGCCACGATGCGCAGGCTGGCGAGCAGGTAGGCGATCAACGGCTCGCCCGCGACGGTGAGGACCACGACTCGACCCGGCTGCTGCTAGGCCTCAGCCGAGCAGGGAAGGGACCCGCTCGAACAGGTCGTTGGTGAAGTCGATGAGCGTCTGCAGCATCCAGTTGCCCGAGATCATCAGGGCGACGCCGACACCGATGAGCTTCGGGACGAAGGCGAGGGTGAACTCCTGGATCTGGGTCATCGCCTGGAACAGGGAGACGGCGAAGCCGATCACCAGCGAGGTGACCAGGATGGGAGCCGACAGCTTCATCACGACCATCATCGTCTGCAGGGCGATCGCGAGGACCTCGGTGTCAGTCATCGCCCCGCCTACCCGTAGCTCGCCACGATCGAGCCGACCACCAGGCCCCAGCCGTCGACGAGCACGAAGAGCAGCAGCTTGAACGGCAGCGACACCATCACCGGAGGCATCATCATCATGCCCAGGGCCATCAGGGCCCCGGCCACGACGATGTCGATGACCAGGAACGGGATGAACACGATGAAGCCGATCGTGAAGGCGGCCTTGAGCTCGGACAGGACGAAGGCCGGCACCAGCGTCGTCAGGCCCACGTCGGCGCGGTCGTCGGGCAGCTCCCGGTCCGCCACGTTGGTCAGGAGCAGGAGCTCTTCGTCACCGGTCTGGGCGAGCATGAACGTACGCAACGGCTGGACGCCTGCCTCGAAGGCCTGCTGGGCGGTCATGTCACCGGCGAGGTAGGGCTGCAGACCGACGTCGTTCACCGCCGAGAGCACCGGCGCCATGATGAACAGCGAGAGGAACAGCGCGAGGCCCGCGAGCACCTGGTTGGGCGGTGTCTGCTGCAGCCCGAGCGCGTTGCGGGTCAGGCCCAGCACCACGAAGATCTTGGTGAAGCTGGTGCAGGTCAGCACGATCGCCGGCAGCAACGACAGCAACGTGAGTGTCAACAGCACGGTGACGGAGTTGCTGGGGGAGTCCGTGAGGCCGTCGAAGTTGATGACGACCCCGTCGCCGCCACCGGTGGTGGCGCCCCCGGTCGGTCCGGCGGGGCCGCCGGGGCCTCCCGGCCGGGCGGGGTCCAGCTCGTCGGCGTACGCCGTGCCCGCGAACGGCGCCCCGGACACCACGAGCACCGCCGCGACCCCGAGGGCGGCGGCGGTGCGTCGGAGGTGCCGGGACGGCGCGGCGGTCGTCACGGTGGGAGGGCTGGTCACGAGGCGCGTCGTCCCCCCTCGGCACGACGCTTGCCCGCCCCGTTCGTGGGCCGGGCGGCGGGGCCACGGACGCCGAGCGCCTGCTTGGCCGCCTGCCAGGTGGCAGGGGAGAGGACGGAGCCGGACAGGGCACCGGCCGGTGCACGCTCGGCCCGACGAGCGGTGGTCGCTGCGGTGGTCGCTGCGGCAGCGTCGGCCGCGGGCAGCTCGGATGAGGCCGCCCGCGGCTCGGGCACGGTGACCCGGCGGGCGGTCACGGTCTCGAGGTCGACCGCGTCGAGCTCGGTGACGAGGCTGATCTGCTGCTCGGTGGCACCGAGCACGAGCACCCGGCCGGCCACGTCGACGACCGTGAGGGAGGACGTGCGGCTCAGCGGCTGCCGGTGGAGCACCGTCACGAGGCCGTCGGACGAGCCGGAGAAACGGCGTGCGCCCAGCCGGGTCAGCACCAGCAGGAGACCGACGACGACGGCGAGGCTCGCGACCAGGCGGAGGAGCAGCTCGATCACGACTCAGACCGCCGTGCGGGTCTCGACGATCTCGGTGATGCGCAGGCCGAAGTCCTCGTCGACCACGACGACCTCGCCCCGGGCGATCAGGCGACCGTTGACCAGCAGGTCCGCGGGTGCACCGGCAGCGCGGTCGAGCTCGACGACCGCACCCGGCGCGAGACCGAGCAGGTCGCGCACGGCGAGACGGGTACGTCCGAGCTCGACGGTCACCTCCATGTCCACGCCGTGCAGGAGCTCGATGCCGCGTCGTTGCTGCGGGGGCACGGGCCCTCCCTGGTGGTAGACGGGTCGGGTCAGCGGGGGTTCGTCTCGCGCTTCGTACGCATCGCGAGGCTGGGGGTCGGTGGCGGATCCGGCGTCGGCGAGGGGCACGGCTGCGGCCGCCCCCTCATGCTGGGTCGCCTCGCCGGGGGAGAGCGCGTCGACCGGCGCCGGCCGCGGCAGCCGGCGTCGCTCGACGGCCCCGTCGAGCACGGGCCTCGGCACGGCCAGGGCCGCGACGAATCCGTCGCCGATCAGGGGCACCACGGTGAAGTCGCCGCCCAGGTCGCTGACGACGAGGGCGAGCTCGGTGTCACGGACCTCCGCGACGTCGACCCGCAGGTGCGCGGTCGCGGCGTCGAGCGCGGGACGGACCGCGGCCGGCAGGTCCATGCCGGTGAGGTCGGACTGGCTGACGGCCTCGATGAGCTCCTCGGCGACGAGCACCGCGATCCGGCCCAGGTCCGTCTCGGCGAGCACCGCGGCGGAGAAGGGCGCGACGACGTGCTCGGTGCCGGGCTGGGCGCCGGCGACGGTGAGCTCCTCGGAGGAGGGCAGGACCGAGGCGAGCTGCTCGGCGGCCTCCACGCACAGCGCGAGGGCCTTCTCGGGATCGGTCACGGGGTCTCCTCCGGGTCGGGGACGACGAGGGCGGCGAGGCGGCGGCCGTGGGCGCCTGGACGCACGCTGGCGAGCACGACGTCCTCGACGACCAGGTCGAGGGGACGGTCGGCGTGGTGGGCCAGGCGGAGCACCGTCCCGGGCTCGAGACCGCTGAGCACTGCGGGATCGGTCGGGGTGCCGGACAGCTGCACGGTCGCGGTCACGGGGACCTCCTCGAAGGTGGCGCCCACCAGCTCGGCGGCGTTGGCTCGTTGGGCGCGCTCGCGCTCGGAGGCCGGGGCGGGAGCCGCGGCCTTCGCCAGCGCCGGCAGCACCGAGCTGAAGGGGAGGCAGACCGTCATGACCGCACCGACGTCGCCGACGTGCACGTCCAGCCGCGCCCGCACCATGGCGTCACCGGCCGCGGCGGCCTGGGCGAACTGAGGGCTGTACTCCACCTCGTGCACCGCGGGTTCGATCCCGAGCGTGCCGGCGAGGCTGTAGCGCAGCTCCCCGAGGAGGCGCTGGACCAGGCCCGAGGCGACCGAGGACTCGATGTCCGTCAACGGGCGTACGGGCTGGTCGCCGCTGCCGGGGCCGCCCAGCATGTGGTCCACCGACGCCATCACTGCCGCGAGGGGGATCTCGAAGATGCCGAGACCGGCGAGCGGCTCGAGCGTCATCACCGTCATGTACGTCGGCGCCATCAGGTCGTCGATGTAGTCGGCGTAGGAGGTCTGCTCGATGTTCAGCAGCGAGCACGTGCACACCGTGCGCAGCGAGGAGGTGAAGACGGTCGTGGCCTGACGCGCGAAGGTGTCGAAGCCGATCTGCAGCAGGCGCGAGTGCTCACGCGAGAGCTGGATGGGCTGACGGAAGTCGTAGTCCACCGGCGGCAGCTCACGGCGGCGCCGCGCACGGCTGCCGAGCACGTGACCACGCGGGTCCGCTGCAGTCGTCGAGGCCGTCACGGCAGGCCCATCGGCACGACGTCAGGGCACCTGAGGTGATCCTCGTGATGAATTGCGACATTCCTGGACCCGACCGCGTCGTGCGGTGTGTCGCCGGGTGTGTCCCTCCCTGGGCCTCCGTGCCCGGGGAGCCGATCGGGGGTCGACCGGCCGCCGGCGGCTACTGCATGACGAACTCCGTGAAGAACACGTCCATCACCTCGTGGTGGTAGACCTTCTCCAGGTGCTCGAGCAGCTCCCTCTTCTCGGCACGGCGTCCCTGTGCCTGGGTGAGCTCCTCCATCGGCATGCCGCTGAACTGGTCGATGGCCGCGTCGAGCGCCTTCGACCCGTCGGCGTGCGTGGCGTCGGCGGTGAGCTGCAGCGCCATCCCCAGGCGCAGGTAGTGGCTCCCTGACAGGTTGATCTGGATCGGGTCGAGCGTGAGCACCTCGCCGGGCTCCGGCGCGGCCTCGGCCTCGGCGTCGCCGGCGAAGACGACGAAGTAGGCGGCGGCGGCGAGCACGAGCACGACGACCGCGAGACCGACGAGGACGATTTTGCTCGGACCGCGCCTGGCCTCCTCGGCCTCCGGCATGTCGGTGACGCTCATGGCTGGTTCCTCTCAGGGGTCTCGGGTGTCTCGGCGGTGTCGGTGGTCTCGGTGGGCTCGGTGGTCTCGCTCGCCGTCGGGCCTGCGCGTACGCCGTCGTCGGGGGGGAGGGCGTCGAGCGGGTACGCCGCGGGCGGGGCGCCCCGTCGGCGGTCCTCGGCGACGGTGCCCAGCAGCCGAGAGACGGTGCTCGGGGCGGTCGAGACGACGATGATGTCCACACGCTTGTTGATCTGCTGGCTGCCGGGCTCGTCAGGGTCGACCAACGGCTTCTCGGCGCCGAACGACGACGCGGTCAGCAGCGACGGGGGGATGCCGAACTCCTCGTCCAGCAGGCGGAGCACGGTGATGGCGCGGGCTGCTGCGAGGTCCCAGTCGGAGTCGTAGAACTTCGGCTGCACCTTCACCTGGTTGGTGTGACCGTCGATCTGCAGCGGGTCCCCGAGCCGTCGCAGCACCGGCGCGAGCGTGGCCACGACCTCGCGGCCACGCTCGGTGAGGCTGGCGAGGTGGGCGTCGAAGACGACGGTGCGGGACACGAGGCTGACGACGAGGCCGTCGTCGGTGATCTCCGTGCGGACGTCCTGGTCGAGGCCCTTCTTGCGCAGGGCGGCGAGGAGCTCCTGCCGGACCGACAGCAGACGGTCGTACTCGGCGGAGGCCTCGGCGTACTCGCTCTGGGACTCCAGCACCCGCTCGGCCTCCATCGCGGCGGTGACCGTCTGGGCCTCCTCGGGCGACAGACGGGCGAGGACCTGGTTGGGGCTGAACATCTCCACCGGCTGGGTACCGGGGTAGTCGAGGATCGAGGCGCTGCCGGACAGCAGGCTGTCCGAGGCGCCGAAGCCGGCGGCCAGCCCCTCCCGCAGCTCGTTGAACTTGCGCTCGTCGACCTGGCTCATCGCGAACATGACGATGAAGAGCACCATCAGCAGGGTCACCATGTCGGCGTAGGTCACCAGCCACCGCTCGTGGTTCTCGTGCTCCTCCTCCGGCATCTTGCGGCCCCCGCCGCGCCCGCCACCCCCGGACACCTCAGGCCGCCTCGACCTCGCGCTGCGCCGCGGGCAGCAGCGAGCGCAGCTTCTGGGCCACGATGCGCGGGTTGGACCCCGACTGGATCGCGGCGACGCCCTCGATGGTGACCTCCATGCGCCCGGCGTCGAGCTCGGCGAGCCGCTTGATGCGGCTGGAGAGGGGGAGCCAGAACAGGTTGGCGGAGGCGACGCCCCACAGGGTCGCGAGGAACGCCGCGGCGATGAGGTGTCCGAGCTCCTCGGGCTGAGCCAGGTTCTCCAGCACGTGCACCAGCCCCATGACGGTGCCGATGATGCCGACGGTCGGGGCGTACGCACCGGCGTCGCCCCAGAACTTCGCCGCCTGCTTGCTCTCCATGCGGTGGGCGTACACCTCGGCCTCGAGGATCTCCCGCAGCTCCTCGGGATCCGTGCCGTCGATGGCCATGGTCACCCCGCGGACGAGGAACGGGTCGTCGATGCCGCGCAGCTCGTCCTCGAGGGCGAGCAGCCCCTCGCGGCGTGCCTTCTCGGCCAGGGTGACGATCTGGGGGACCACCTCGGCGGCCTGCGTGCCCTTGGAGGTCAGGGCCTCCTTGGCCCGCACCAGGGACAGCTTCGCGTCGGCCATCGTGCCGCCGGCCAGGGTGATCATGAGCGTGGTGCCGAAGACCAGCAGCATGGGCGGGAGGAGCAGCATGTGTGACGGGCTGCCGCCCTCGAGGATGTTGGCGATGACGACGATGAGCAGGCCGACGCCGATGCCGATCAGAGTTGCCGGATCCATGTCTCAGACCTCCAGGCCGCGGTGGCCGGCCGAGCCGGGGACGACCGCGAGGTGCGGCGCACCCGGGGCCGCGGAGGTCGCGACGGTCGGATCGACACCGCTGCCGCGCGCGACGATCTGCCCGCGGTAGGCCAGCACCGACTCGACCAGCATGGCGAGGTCCTCGCGCACGACGTACTTCTTGCCGTCGACGAGGGTGACGACCGTGTCGGGCGTGGCGTCGACGCGCTCGATCAGGTCGGCGTTCAGCACGAACACCGATCCCGAGAGTCGTGTCAGGGCAATCATGGGCACCGTCCTTGTGCGTGGTCCCGTGCGCTCGGCGACGCGCGGCGAGCGGACGGTGACCGACCCTCCGTGGTCGGTCCCCCCTCTCATCGGCCGCCGTCGGCGGAACCTGAGCCGGGGCGGTCGGTCGCTGGCAAAGGTCCGCACCGCGTGGCCCGTACGCGACGACGCGACCGTCCCCGGACGGGGCACGGTCGCGTCGACCTGGGCGCGGACGAGCTCAGCGCTTGAGGTTCACGAGCTCCTCGAGCACCTGGTCGGAGGTGGTGATGACCCGTGAGCTGGCCTGGAAACCGCGCTGGGCCAGGATCAGCGTGGTGAACTCGGCGGCGAGGTCCACGTTGCTCATCTCGAGCGCCCCGCCGAGCAGGGTCCCACGACCGTCGGTGCCGGCCTGCGCGACCTGCGCGGCGCCGGAGTTCGCGGTTGCGCGGAAGGACGTCTCGCCGATGCGCTCGAGGCCGCCGGGGTTCGCGAACGTCGCGATGCCGAGCGTGGCGATGTCGATGCGGGTGCCGTCCGCCTGCACCCCGCGCAGGACGCCGTCGGCACCGAAGTTGAAGGAGGAGAGGCCCTGGGGCAGCGTGATGCGGTTGCCCGCCGCGTCGAGCACGAGACCGCCCGAGGGGGTGACGAGGTTGGAGTTGGCGTCGAAGGAGAAAGCGCCGGCGCGGGTGTAGACCGGCTGGCCGTCGTTCTCCACGACGAAGAAGCCGTCGCCCTGCAGCATGACGTCGGTGTTGCGACCGGTCTGCTGCGCGGAGCCCTGGGTGAAGTTGCCCGACGTCGCGGACACCCCCGTGCCCAGACCGATCTGCATCGGGTTGGTGCCACCACGTGCGGCGGCGGGTTGGCCGGCGCCGGTGACGAGCTGGCTCAGGTTCTCCTGGAACACCGTGGTGGTGCCCTTGAAGCCCGTGGTGTTCGCGTTGGCGATGTTGTTGCCGGTGACGTCGAGCATCGTCTGGTTGGTGCGCAGACCGCTGATGCCGGAGAAGAGTGAACGGAGCATGGTGGATTCCTTGTCTGAGAGGTCTGGGAGGTCTGAGGGGTCTGAGGGGTCTGGGGTGGTCGTACGGGAGCGGGGTCAGAGGATGACGCCGGTGACGGCGTCGGCCGGGGTGTCGGGGGCGTCGGTGACGACGGCGGCGCCCGGATCGGTGCGGACGGTGGTGTCGCGCGCGGACGTGCCTCCCTGGTTGGCCGTCGGGTTGGCAGTCGGGTCGGCCGGTTGGCCGGCCGCAGGGGCCGCCGTCGGGTCCGGACCGGACGCCACGGGGCCGCTGCTCCCGCGGATCGGATCAGGTGTGCCGACCGCCTGCACCTGGTTGATCGAGATCGAGTGGCCCTCGACGTCGAGGACAGGGCCGTCGGCGGAGAAGCTGACGGCGCCGACGGTGCCGCGCAGCAGCTGACCGTCGGCTCCCGGCCAGGTGACTTCCCGACCGACGAGTCCCGCCGCGCCGAAGGCCATCTGCTGGGTCATCAGCGCGGTGGTCGCGTCAGCGACCTCCTGCATCTTCTCCAGCGCCTGCATCTGGGCGTTCTGGGCCATGAACTGGCCCATGTCGGCGGGGTTCATCGGGTCCTGGTAGCGCAGCTGCGCCACCATCAGGTTGAGGAACATCTCCTTGTCCTGCGCCGCCTGCTGCGACGCCGACGAGGCGCCGGGTCCGAACAGGCCGGCGACCTCGGTCGGGCCGAGCGCCTCGGGTACGGGAACCGTCATCGGTCCTCCTACATGACCAGGTCGACCCCTGCGTCGCGCAGCGTGTGCGCACCCGGGGTGACCGGACGGGTCTTCGACCCGTCGAGCTGTCCCTCCGTGGTCTGACCGGTTCCGCGCGTCCCTGCGCGTCCGTGGTGCTGGTCTGCGTGGGCCGCGCCTCGGCTGTCGCCGCCGTCCCCGCTGCCGGGGCGAGGCCCCGGGCCGTCGCCCGCGGCCTGGTCGTGCGGCTGACCCCCGAGCGTGCCGGGCGACGAGCCGGACAGGGCCGACCCGGAGCCGGCGAGTTCCCGGAGTGCCACCTGGGCCTCGCGTGCGCCGCCGCCCTCGAGCAGACGCTGCAGCTCGGGAAGGGACTCGCGCAGCATCCCGCGAGCCTCCTGACCCGCGGCGAGGCTGACGTGCACCTCGCCGGCTCGCATCGTCAGCACGACCTTGACCTCACCGAGCGTCTCCGGGTGCAGCTGCAGGGTCACGCGGTGCACGCCCGGGCCCCGTCGGGCGTGCTCGGCGACCTCCGGGATCACCTGGGCACCGACGCTCCGTGCCTGGTCGGCCGGCGCAGCCACCGGCGCTGTCACCGGCGCAGTCACCGGCGTCGTCACCGGGTTAGCGACGGCGGTCGGCGCCGCGTCCGGCGCCAGCTGTGCCGGGGGCGCCGGGGACGTCGCGGACGTCGCGGACGTCGCGGACACCGTGGCGACCGCAGGGGCACTCGGGTTCGAGGCGGTGACGGAGATCGACGAGGGCGCGGCCGCGGACGTCACGGGCCGCTCGGTGGTGGCCCCGGTGGTGGCCCCGGCAGTCGTGATCCCGGCAGTGTCGGCGGCGGTCGACCGGCCGGCGACGGGTCCGACCGGAGCAGCCGCAGGCGCCTGTACGGCGTCCACCGTCAGCGGTGCGGCGGCGGATCCCGCCGCGGGGGGCCGGGACTGCTCCGCCGTCGGCGCAGTCGCCGCGGGGCCTCCCGTAGGCGGTGCCGGCGTCGTACGTCCCACGGGCGCACCGAGGAGAGCGAGGAGGGCGGCCGGCGGAGCCTCTCGTGCGACGTCGACGCCCACGACGCCCCCGACGGATACGCCGTCCATGACGCCCACGGCGCCCTCCACGTCCGCGGCAGACGCGGCACCCGCGATGCCCTCGTTGTCCGCCGCGCCTGGGGCGGCTGTGGGCTCGGGGGTCGGGGCGGCGGACGGCCCGGCAGTGCGCTGCGGCGGGACCGAGGCGGCGAGAGCCTTCGCCACCAGCGAGGCGAAGCCGGCCACGGCGGAGTCCGTCGTGCCGCATCCGCCCGGTGCGGCACCGGGTCCTCCCAGCAGGGCGAGCACCTCGCCGGAGGTCGCGCCGGAGCGCGACGACGAGGACGCGTCCACCCCGCCGGCCGGGGCGACGGTGGTCCCCGGTCGCGAGGGCACGGCGCCGGGCACGGTGGCCATCACGGTGCCCCCGAGGGACGTGGTCCTGGTCATGCGGCGACCTCCAGCCGGCCCATGATCTTGCTGACGTAGGCCTGGGTCTCGGCGTACGGGGGGATGCCGTCGTAGCGCAGCACCGCGCCCGGTCCGGCGTTGTAGGCCGCGAGCGCGAGGTCGGTGCGGCCGAAGCGGTCCAGCAGGTCACGCAGGAGCTTCGCAGCCCCGTTGACGGCCTGGGAGGGGTCGAAGGAGTTGCTGACCCCCAGTCCGGCGGCGGTGGCAGGCATCAGCTGCATCAACCCCTGCGCGCCGGCGTGGCTGACGGCGCGCGGGTCGAACGCGGACTCCGCGCGTGCCACCTCGGCGAGCAGCACGGGCGGGACACCGTGGCGACGTCCGGCACTGGTGAACAGGTCGGCGTACGGCACACCGGTCAGGTTCGAGCCACCGACCGCACCGGCCCGGGCGAGGGCGCCCGCGCCGGTCACGGAGGCCTCGGGCAGCACACGGCGGATCGCGGTCGGGGTGTCGTAGACGGGCGAGACCTGCACGTCCTTGCCGGGGCGCGGCGCCTCGATCATCTGGTTGCCGCCGATGTAGATCGCGATGTGGCTGACGGGGGAGTTGAAGGCGAGCAGGTCGCCGGGCCGGGCGTCGGCCAGCAAGGCGACGGGCCGCCCGGCCTGCGCCTGGTCCCGGGACACGCGAGGCAGCTCGATGCCGAGGTCGCGGTAGACGCGCTGCACCAGGCCGGAGCAGTCGAGGCCGACCGAGGGGTCGGTGCCGCCCCAGACGTACGGGACGCCGAGGTACTTCCGCGCTCCGGCGACGACGTCGCTGCCGGTCGGACCGCCGGCGGACCCGGCACGGTCGAGTCCGCCTGCCTGCTGCACGGGGATCGCGGAGCGGAGCAGCGAGGAGGCGTCGGCGAGGGCGCCGGCGAAGTTCGGTGCCGGCGCGGCGCCGGAGGCGGTGCCGCCGGTCCGGGCGGCCGGCAGGGAGACGACCGGCGCCGGGGCCGGGAACTGCGCCTGGATCTCGCTGATGCGCGCCTGCACGGCGGCCAGGCCGCCGAACGTCATGACGCACCGCCGTGGGAACGGGCGGTGGTGCGGCGCCACAGCGTCGCCGCCGTCTCGTCGTCCTCGCGCGCGGCTCGGCGTGACGCCTCCTCGGCGCGCTGCTCGCGGCGGCGCTCCAGCAGTCCGTCGACGGACTCCAGACGCCGGTGGTCGGCGATCCAGTGCTCGCGCGCGCTGTCGACGACCCGCGCTGCCGCCCGGGCCTCGGCCCGGGCCGCGCCGAGGCGCTCCCCGAGGGCGACCAGGTGGGCGTGGTGCACCGCGTACGCGGTCGCGCTCGTGGCCGCCGTCGTCGTCGCGACGCCGCGGAGGCCGTCGGTGAGGCGTACGACGGTCGCTTCTCGCTCCTGCTGCTCGGCGACCGCGCGGGCCAGCCCGAGGTGGCTGTCCTCCTCGCGGGCCGCGCGGACGCGTCGTACGGCGTGCAGCCCGCGGTCGTGGGTGTGCATCCGGGTGCTCATGCGGCCACCACCGAGGCGAGGCGGGACCAGGCGCCGTCGAGGTCGCTGACGTCGCCGAGCGGCTGTCGGAGGAACGCGTCGATCTGGCTCATCCGGGCCAGCGCCGCGTCGGCGTCGGCGTCGGTGCCGGCGACGTACGCCCCGATCTCGACGAGCTCGCGCACGTCGCGGTGCGCCGCGAGCATCCGGCGCAGCCGGGTGGCGAGCTCCCGCTGCGTTGGCGAGGTGACGGCGGAGGTCAGGCGGGACACGGACTCGAGCACGTCGATGGCGGGGAAGTGGCCGGAGGTGGCGAGGCGGCGGGTCAGCACGACGTGGCCGTCGAGGATCGAGCGGGCGGTATCGCCGATCGGGTCCTGCAGGTCGTCGCCCTCGACGAGGACGGTGTAGAGGCCGGTGATGCTGCCGGTCGCCGCGGTGCCGGCCCGCTCGAGCAGCTTCGGCAGCAGACCGAACACGCTCGGCGGGTAGCCGCGGGTGGCGGGCGGTTCGCCGGCGGACAGCCCGATCTCCCGCTGGGCGAAGGCGATGCGGGTCAGCGAGTCCATCATCAGCACCACGTCGCGGCCGGCGTCACGGAAGTGCTCGGCGATGCGGGTCGCCGTGAAGCCGGCGCGCAGGCGCTCGACGGCCGGGGCGTCGGAGGTCGCGACGACGACGACGGAGCGGGCGAGTCCCTCAGGACCCAGGTCGTTCTCGATGAACTCGCGCACCTCGCGTCCACGCTCGCCGACCAGGGCGATGACGGAGATCTCGGCGTCGGTGCCGCGGGCGATCTGCGAGAGCAGGCTGGACTTGCCGACGCCGGAGCCCGCCATGATGCCGATGCGCTGCCCGCGCCCGCAGGGCACCAGCGTGTCGAGGGCGCGGACGCCCAGTCCCACCGGTGTGGTGATGGGTGCGCGGTCCAGCGGCCGTGGGGCGGAGGCGTTGATGCCGACCCTCGGCAGGTGCGCGAGCGAGGCGCCGCCGTCGATGGGACGGCCGAGCCCGTCGAGGACCCGACCACGCAGGTCCTCGCCGACGGGGACGCGGAGCGGCGATCCGGTGGCGTGCACCAGGGCACCCGTGCGCAGACCGGTGAGGTCGTCGAGCGGCAGGCAGACCAGTCCGTCCGGTCGGCTGGCGACGACCTCCACGAGCACCGGGCGCCGGTGGCGGCCCGCATCGACCTCGAGCAGCTCGCCGACCCCGGCGGGCACCCCGGCGACGCGGACGTGCAGGCCGACCAGCTCGGTGACCCGCCCGAGCAGCGGTGCGCGGGTGGCGGCCAACGCGGCGGCGCGGCGCTCTGCGGTGAGCGTCATGACGGGTCCTCAGCCAGGTCCGCGTCCAGGTCCTCACCCAGGTCCGCGCCCAGGTCGTCGCCCTGGTCGTCGCACAGGGCGGCGCGGACGCGGCGGACGGTGCTGGCCAGGCGCAGGTCGACGCGCGTGCTGGCGGCGTCGACGACGGCGTCGTCGCGCTCGAGGCCGGGGTCGGCGACGACCCGGGCGCCGTGCCGGGCGAGTCCCTCGCGGGCGGTGTCGTCGAGGACGGCGACGACGGCCGGTGACAGCCGGACGGTGGCGCGCAGCTGGTCGCCCTGGTCACCCTGACCGGACTCGGCGGCGAGCTCGCCCAGCGCCCCCAGGACGCGGCGGACGACGTCGTCGGCGGCGTTCCGGGTGTCGAGCCGCCCGAGCTCGCGCCCGAGGATCGCCTCGACGAGGACCGCGGCGAGGTCGGCGGCGTCGGCGGTCAGCTCCTCACGCAGTGCGGTCAGCTGGTCGGTCAGGGCTGCGGCGGCGTCCGTCAGGGCGCGGACCGCCGCGGCGTGCTCGGCGGCCTGGTGCTCCGCGGTGGTGGCGGCCGACTGCTCGAGTCGGGCGCGGCCGGTGGCGAGCTCGGCGGCCGCACGGCGGCGGGAGTCGGCGATGCCCCGGAAGTAGCCTGCGGCGTACCCGTCGGCCTCGGCGCGGGTGCGCGCCCGGTCCTCGGGGCGGAGCAGGGACAGCGGCTCCGCTCCGGTGCGTTGCGCCGGGAGGCGTACGAGACGCAGGTCGGGGACCGGCGCGGGGCGCGGCTCGCCCGCAGACCCCCCGCGCGGCTCAGCTGACGAACTCATCGTCACCTCCACGGGCGACCATGATCTGGCCCTGCTCCTCGAGCGTCCGGATCACCCGGATGACGGCCTGCTGGGCCTCCTCGACCTGGGCGAGGCGTACGGCGCCGAGCAGCTCGACCTCCTCGAGGAGGTTCTCGGCGGCTCGGGAGGAGAGGTTGCCGGTGATCTTCTCGCGCACCTCGTCCTTGACGCCCTTGAGGGCGAGCGCGAGGTCGGCGGTGTCGACCTGCCGCAGCACGAGCTGCACCGAACGGTCGTCGAGGTTGACGACGTCCTCGAACATGAACATCCGCGACTTGACCTCGTCGGCGAGCTGCTGGTCGAGGGTCGCGAGCCCCTCGACGATGGTGCGCTCGGTGCTGCGGTCGGAGCGGTTGATGATGTTGACGAGCGGGCCGATGCCGCCGACCTTCGACATGGTGTTGCTCTGCAGCACCGAGGACAGCTTGCGTTCGAGCGTCGCCTCGACGGCGCGGACGATGTCGGGGGAGGTGCGGTCCATGACCGCGATGCGGTGGGCGACGCGGGCCTGCTGCTCGGGCGGCAGGCCGGAGAGCAGGAGTGAGGCCTTGTCCGGGGTCATGTGCGAGAGCACCAGGGCGATCACCTGCGGGTGCTCGTCGGCGATGAAGGACCGCAGCTGGGCGGGGTCGGCACGATGGAGGAACTGGAACGGCATGGCCACGGCGGCGGCGTTGAGCCGGGCGATGACCTCCTCGGCGCGCTCCTTGCCGAGGGACTGCTCGAGGAGCTCCTGGGCGAGCCCGAGGCCCCCGTTCTTGATGTGGGCGCGCGCGGCGGTCATCTCGGAGAACTCCTCCAGGACGCTGCGCGCCTCCTCGCCGCTGACCCGGTCCAGGCGGGCCACCTCGCTGGTGATCGCCTCGACCTCGGCCTCGGAGAGGTGCTTCATGATGGCCGCGGCCTTGTCCTTGCCGAGTTGGATCAGCAGCACGGCGGCCTTGTGCACCCCGGAGTCGGTGCTGACTGCGGCGCTCACTGGCGCGGCTCCACGAGCCAGCCGCGCAGCAGCGCGGCGACGTCGTCGGGTTGGCTGTCGACGAGCTGCTCGAGCTGCTCCTTGAGGTTCTGGGCCTCCCGCTCCTGCGCGGCCTCGAGGGCGGCGAGGGCCGGCGAGTCGATGTCCTCGAGCTCGGCCGGCGCACGGCGGGCGTCCTGGTCGGCCCGCAGCTGCTCGACGACGTACTGGCGGGCGGCCTCGCGGTCCGCAGCGCTGCGTCGGGCCCGACGCCAGGCGAGCAGGAGCACCAGCAGCACCACGAGTCCGAGACCGAGGTTGCGGTACAGGTCCATGCGGGCCGCGGCGGCCGCTGCCTCGTCGGCGGCGGCGATCTCGGCAGCCGTGGCCTCCTCGGCGGTGCGGTCGAAGGGCAGGGACGCGACCTGCACGGTGTCGCCGCGCTGGCGGTCGATGCCGACGGTGGAGGAGATCAGGCGGCTGATCTCGTTGGGGTCGACGGTGCCGGCGTTGCGGGCGTCGAGCACGACGCCGACGTGCAGCGCCTCGAGCTGTCCCTGCGCCTCCTCACGCCGCTCCACGGTCTTGTCGACGGCGTTGTCGCGCGTGGTGCTGGTGTTGCGGTAGGTCGTCTCGTCGTCGCCGGCGTTGCCGATCTCGGTCTGGCCGTCGGGTCCCAGGACGCCGCCGGCGGCCGCGGCGCCCGGGCCGTCGTACCGCTCGGTGGTGGTGGACTCAGAGAGCGGCGCACGGTTCGGGTCGGCGTTGTAGAAGGTCGACTCGCGCACGGTGTTGTCGAAGTCGAGGTCGGCGGTGACCTGCACCGTGGAGTTGCCCGGTCCGACGACGCGGTCGAGCATGGTCTGGATGCGGCTGCGCATCTCGTTCTGCACGGTCATCGTCTGCTGGGTCCGGGTGCTCGCGGCGGCAGCGTCGTTGCCGTCGCCGGCCGAGAGCACCTGACCGCTGGAGTCGGCGACGGTGACGTCGTCGGGGTCCATGCCGTCGATGGAGGAGGCGACCAGGTGCACCACGGCCTGGGTCTGCTGGGCGTCGAGGGTGTCGCCGCCGCCGGAGGTGAGGAGGACCGAGGCCGTCGGCGGGGCCTGCTCCTCGGCGAAGACCTGCTTGACCGGTAGGGCGAGGTGCACGACGGCCGAGCTGACGCCGTCGATGGAGGCGATCGTGTTGCCGAGCTCGGTCTCCATGGCGCGCTTGAAGGCCGTCTGCTCCTGAAACTGCGACGTGGCGATGCCCTGCTCGTCGAGCAGCGCGTAGCCACCCTCGTCGCCGGCGGGGAGGCCCTCGGCACTCAGCGCGATGCGGGTGGCGTACACGTCGGCCTGCGGCACCCGGATCGTGGCGCCGCCGTCGACGAGCTCGTACGGGAGGCCGCGGGCGTCCAGCTCCTGGATCACCGCCGCGGCGTCGCTGTTCGACAGGCCGGTGAACAGCGGGGTGTACGTCGGCTTCGTCGCCCAGTTGAAGAGCATGACGGCCGCGACCAGCAGCGCGACGACGCCCACGGCCGCCGAGGCCTTCTGGGCGGCGGAGAGCACGGAGAGCTGGCGCTGCAGGGAGTTCCCCTGGCGGAGGAGGAGGTCTTTCATCAGTCAGGTCAGCCGATCGGGAGGCGCATGATCTCGGTGAACGCCTCGAGCGCCTTGTTGCGCGCGGCGACGGTCACCTGGGTGGTCACGGACGCCTCGGTGGCGGCCATCATGTAGCTGTGCATGCTCGCGGCGTCGCCGGTGGCGGCCTGCACCGAGAGCTGGTCGGCGCGGTCCTGGGTCTGCTCGAGCCGCTCGATGCCGTCGACGACCATGTCGCCGAAGGACTGCCCACCCGGGCCGGTCGCCGCGGTGCTGCCGGTGCTCGCGGCACCCCCGGCGGCGGTGGGGGAGCTGACGACCGGGGAGTCGCCGGCGCGCGGGGTGACGAACGGCGTGAAGCCGATGCCACCGACGCCGCCGATGCCTGGGACGCTCACGTCATCGTCCGATCTGCAGGGCGGCGTCGTAGTCGGCCCGGGCGGTCTGGGTGACGCTGACCTGGGCCTGGTAGCCACGCTGCGCGACGATCAGCGCTGTCATCTGGGTGTTCATGTCCATGGACGTCATCCGCACGTAGCCGTTCTCGTCCGCCAACGGGTGGTCGGGGTCGTGCACCATGCGGCCCTCGCCGTCGCCCTGCTGGATCGAGCGCACCGCGACACCGCCCTCGGGGGCGGTGACGACGTCGACGAGCTGCTCGCGGAAGGCCTCCTCGTCGGTGCGGCGTACGACGTTGGCGTTCGCGATGTTGTGGCCGAGCGCGTCGAGCCAGGTCTGGTGGGCACCCAGCGCCGAGTTGGCGATGGCGAGCACGTCGAAGCCGCCCATCAGGAGGCCACCGTCTTCAGCAGCTCGAAGCGGTTGGTGACGGCGCGGGTGAGCATGGCGTACTGGTACTGGCTCTGCATCGCGGCGAGCGTCTCCTTGCGCAGGTCGACGGAGTTGCCGGTGCCGTCGACGGGGGTGTCGGTCAGGCGGGTGCTGGCGGTGACGGTGTCGTTGCGCGGGTCGCCGTCGGCAAGCGCGGAGCGCAGCGAGGACTCGAACTCCACGGAGACCGCACGGAAGCCGGGGGTGTCCAGGTTCGCGATGTTGTCGGCGGTGACGCGCTGGCGCAGCGAGACGGCGTCGAGCGCCGAGCCGAGGGTCGCCATCACGGCGTCGTTGGCTGAGAACGGCACGTCGGACCTCCTGGTCGATGCGGGGCAACGAGGGGGCCGGTCCGTCGGCCAGGGGTGTGAGCGATCCTGCTCAGGTGACATCTTGGAGAGGGGGCGGGGTCACCGCCGGGGATTCACGAAAGCGCTGTCTTTCTTTACTGAACGCCTTCTGACCTGCACCGATCAGGACACGAGCACGAGGGCGAGTCGGCCGGTGCCGTAGCCCTCCACGCTGACCTCGTGGTCCTCACGACGGCCCAGCGAGTAGCAGCCCATCCGGGTCTGCTGGGGCACCTCGGTGCCCGCGACGTGGAAGGCGTGGAGCTTCACGTGGACGCCGGGCACGGCGTTGAACGCGGTGGCGAGCACGTTGAGCACCTCCTCGACGTTCTCGCCGAGCTCCTCGCCCAGGGGCTCACCCCGGCCGGCGGCCGCGACGAGCTCCTCGGCCTCCTGACGGGGCAGGAGGCTCAGCGCCGCGCCGAGACGCACCGTGAGGGAACGGTCGAGCACGGCGACCGCACGCGTACGCCCGCTCTCGTCGGCATAGGTGCCGACGCTGCAGACAGATCGGGTGGAGGGGACGAGTGCGGCGGCCGGCTGCAGCTCGACGGGCTTCCCCACGAGCGCACCCAGCACCTCCCTGACCTCGGTCGGGGAGGGCAGGTGGACCGACGCCGGAACGGTGGCCTGTGAACCCTGCACGGTGCTCAGCTCCCGAGCAGCGGGTCGAGCGCCTCGGCGAACGTCTCGGCGGTGAACGGTTTCGCGATGAGGAACAGTGCTCCGGACCGGGCGGCACGCTCTCGCATCTCGGGCGACCCCTCGGAGGTGACGAAGCCGAAGGGCACCTCCGTGCCTTGCGCCCGGAGGGCGTCGAGGCACTCGATGCCGGTCATCTCCGGCATGTTCCAGTCCGAGAGCACCAGGTCCGGGGTCCGGTCGGTGACCAGGTCGAGGCATTCGCGGCCGTTCTCGGCCTCGATCACCTCGTGGCCGCCGTGGCCGGCCTGACGCAGCGTACGCACGACGATGCGGCGCATCACCTTGCTGTCGTCGGCGACGATGATCTTCACGGCACCTCCCCGGTCAGGCCGGTGTGGCCGGTGTGCTCACCGGTGTCCGCGGTGGAACCGACCGCGTGCAGGTGGACGCGGACGGGGCGGCCGTGCCAGCGCACCGCGACGTCGCAGAGGCGGGTGCTGTGGCGGGGCAGGGCGACCCGTCCGGCCGCGACGACGGGCAGCGAGAGGCTGCTGGTCGCGGCGACGATCGACTTCACCGCACCGCCGAGGATGTTGACGAGCTCGCCGACGGCATCGGAGATGTCCTCGTCGGTGATCTCCTCGTCGCCGTCGAGCGCGAGGAGCTCGCGGGTCGCGGCCTCCGCGGTGGTGCCCTGCATCTCCAGCGCCACCAGGCAGCGCCAGGTGCCGTCGAAGCAGACGGAGGCGGACCAGCCGACCGTCTCGTCGTCGACCGGTGCGGTGGGCCACGGGATCGCGGGTCCGCCGTCGCTGAGGTAGCTCTCCCAGGTCTCGACCAGAAGGGCCTCCAGGTCGGCGCTGGTGGGTGCTGACGCTGCGACCGTGGGGTCGACGCCGGGGTCGAGGGGGGCCGGGTGGATGCTCATGCGGGGACCTCGTCGTGACGGTGGGTGGGGAGGCCGAGGATCTGGAGCTTGTCCGCGATCGCGTCGGCCGTGAAGGGCTTGACCAGGTACTCGTGGGCGCCCGCGGCGAGAGCCCGCACGATCGCGCTGGTCTCCGCCTCGCTGGTGACCATCATCAGCACCAGGTGTCGCCAGTGCGGGCGCTGCTTCACGGCATGGATGAACCCGAGACCGTCGAGAACGGGCATGTTCCAGTCGATGAGGCACACGTCGGGTGCGACGCCGGACTCCAGCACGGCGAGCGCGTCGGCACCGTTCTCGGCCTCGACGGTGTCGTAACCGAGCGACCGGAGGGTGCGCCGCAGGATGGATCGCATCGTGCGTGAGTCGTCGACGACGAGGGCGAGCATCAGGAGACTCCTCGGGACATGGCCAGCGAGCGGGCCGGCGCAGAGCTGGTGGGGCTGTGCTGCGGGCCGTGCTGGGGTCGGTGCAGCGGGACGGTGCCGGCGAGCTCGCGCTGCCAGGAGTCCGGGTCGAGGTCGAGGCTGGTCTCGGTCGAACCGAGCATCAGGAAGCCGTCGGGGGCGACGTGCTGGTGCATCCGGCGGAGCACGTCGCGCTTGACCTCGACGTCGAAGTAGATGAGGACGTTGCGCACCAGCACGAGGTCGAAGGTGGGGAGCCCGACGAAGGGGGTGCACAGGTTCATCTGGCGGCTGCGCACCATCGCGCGCAGCCGCGGGGAGATGACCCAGTCGCGACCCTCGCGGGTGAAGTGCTTGACCAGCATCGGGGCGGGCAGGCCGCGGTTCATCTCGACCTGGCTGTAGCGGCCTTGGGCGACCCGGTCGACCATGGCGTGCGAGACGTCGGTGGCGAGGATCTCGGCGGTCCAGCCGGCCGGGAGGTGCTCGTCGAGGAGCATCGCGATGCTGTACGCCTCCTGACCGCTGGAGCACGCCGCCGACCAGATGCGCAGGTGACGGCGGTGCATCCGCGCCTGGACCAGGCTCGGCAGGACCGTGGAGCGGAAGGCCTCGTACGGGGCGTTGTCGCGGAACCAGCTGGTCTCGTTGATGGTCAGGGCGTCGACGGCGCGGGCGCGCTCACGGCTGTCGGTGCGGATGCGTTCGACGTACGCGTCGACGTCGGTCGCTGCGGCCTCGCGCGCCAGGGGCAGAAGTCGGGCCTCGACGAGGTACTCCTTGCCCGGTCCGTACAGCATCGAGGTCTCGCGCTGCATCAGCTCAGCGACGAACGAGAAGCTTGCTGTCGATACCCCCATGGCAGTCTCATCGGACCTGCGCGGACGACCTTGAGGTCTTCGACGGTGAAGAAACGCAAACGCGTTTGCGTTGCGCTCAGGCGGGTGATGCGGACGCCGAATGGGTGGTCGTGGGAGTCCTCCGGTGATCAGGGTCGTCGTCGTCGACGACTCGACGGCCATACGCCGGGTGGTCTGCGCCGTGCTCCGCTCCGACCCTCAGATCACGGTCGTGGGCCAGGCGGAGGACGGGATGCAGGCGCTCGAGGTCGTCGCGCGGGAACGTCCCGACGTGGTCACGCTCGACGTCGAGATGCCTCGCATGGACGGCCTCGCGACGTTGCGACGCCTGCGGACCGACAACCCGCGGCTGCCTGTCGTCATGTTCTCCTCCCTGACCGAGCAGGGCGCCGCCACCACGGTGACGGCCTTGACGTCAGGGGCGAGCGACTACGTGCAGAAGCCGGCCGGCGGGGGAGCGGTGACGGCCTCGATGGCGGCGGTGCGCGAGCAGCTGCTGCCGAAGGTTCGTGCCCTGGGGGTACGCCGCGAGGTCGCGGTGCTCGCGGGTGCGGTGTCGGCCTCGGTCCCGGCCGATGTACAGGGCGGTGGGGCGGGGGCCAAGGCCGCGCGTCGACAGCCCGAGGTCGTGGTCGTGGGCTGCTCCACGGGTGGTCCGGACGCGCTGTCGCTGCTGCTGCGTGACCTGCCTGCTGACCTGGGGGTGCCGGTGCTCGTCGTGCAGCACATGCCGGCCGTGTTCACGACGCTGCTCGCGGAACGGCTGGGCCGGGTGTGTCCGCTGCCCGTGCGCGAGGCGGTCGACGGGGAGGAGCTCTCCGCCGGTCAGGTCACCCTGGCGCCCGGTGACTTCCACCTGCGGGTGTCCCGCCGCGCCGGCCACGCGAGGCTGCACCTGGATCAGGAGCCCCCGGTGCACTTCTGCCGCCCCGCCGTCGACCCCACGCTGGAGTCGGTGGCCGCGGCGTACGGGCCCCGCGCGCTCGCCGTGGTGCTGACGGGCATGGGATCGGACGGCGCCGCCGGCGCGCGCGCCGTCGCGGCGGCCGGAGGAAGTGTGCTGGCCCAGGACGAGGACAGCTCGGTGGTGTGGGGGATGCCCGGCGCCGTGGTCGCCGCCGGCGCCGCGGACGAGGTGCTGCCGCTCGCCTCGATGGCCGCCCGTATCGGACAGCTCGTCCGCCGCCGGGCAGGATGACGGTCACGACGCACGCGCTGTCCGGGGGGCGTCAGCACCGTCGGCGTGAGAAATTGATGGTGCCGTCGGGTTGTCGTCGGTGCTGGTAGCTGTGGTCGTGGATGCGGCGGTGGTGGAACGTGCACAGCGGGAGCATGTCGTCCAGGTCGGTGGTGCCGCCGTGGGACCAGGGTCTGGCGTGGTGCAGCTCGGTCCAGGCGTAGGGGGTCTGGCACCCGGTCGCGGCGCAGGTGGTGTGTCGGGTCGCTCCTGCGAGGCGTTGGGCCTCGGAGAACAGGCGGCGTTGCCGGCCGAGGTCCAGCGGTTGGGACTCCCCACCGAGCACGACCGGCACGAGCCCGGAGCTGCACGCGAGGCGCCGGGTGGTCGCGGCGGAGAGCCGCTCACCGGTGTCGATGCCGGCCGCCTTCACCGCCCCCGCGAGTGTGGTGTGGTCCATGGTCACCACGAGGGTGGTCGCGGTCTTGCCCGAGAGCCGGTCGGTCGGCAGGTGCTCGAGGAGGTCCGCGAACGCGACACCGCGCTCGTGGGCCCAGTCCCGTCCACCGTGACCCAGCGGCTGAGCTCCTTGGGCCTGGGTGGCGCCGAGCGCGGCGCGGCGGGGGGCGGTCATCGCGGCCAGGATCTTCCGCAGCACCGACCCGGCCAGGTGGGGGACGGTGAAGTGTCCGGTCACGGTGCCGTCTGCGTTGTCGTGCAGCGTCAACCGGGCCTTGGCCAGGGCGCGGGACTCCTCATCGACGAGCTGCGCGTCCTCGTGGGCATCGACCACGGCGGGGTCGGGTTCGACGACCTCGAGGACCCGGCGGGCGTGGCGGCGGAGCTGGGTCGGGTCCAGGGTGCGGCTGCGCTCGACGAGCCGCTGCTCGACGGTGGCCTTGTCCTGGGCGGACAGCCCGGTGGGGAGCTGGGCGGTGGCGTGCGCGATCACCGCGGCGTGCTCGCGGGAGACCAGCCCGGCGTCCAGGGCCTGCCCGGTGGCGGGGAGCCGCTGGTCGAGGTCGGCAGCCAGACCGACGGTGCGGGCAGCGGCTGCACCGGTGGTGCGGGTGCGGGCCGCGAGCCAGTCGCTGGTGGTACGCACCCCTGCATCAGAGGCCACGGTCGTCTTCGCAGCCGCGGCGACCAGCCGCAGCTCGTACGCCTGCAACCGCGCCCTCGCGCGTGCGACCTCAGCGATCAACGCGTCGCACTCCCGCGATGAGAGCCCCTCGACCGGACCCGCGGCGTCGAGCGCGTCATGCACCGAGCTGACCGTCTCCCGGGGACCCCGCTCACGCGACCGCCCAACGATCGGGGCGGGGTCCAGGAGCGAGGTCATGCACACATATTACTCGAACATATGTTCGATCGTGGTTGGGACGCGCCGACCTGTGGACGAATCAAATGCCAAGGCCTCGGAAGCACGCGATCCGCCCTCACGCCTCCAGGTCGAGATACGCCGACTGAGGTGTCGGCGCGTATCCACCACCCGTACGCGGCGCCTTCACCTGCGCCCGCTCACGCCGGACCTCGTCGAGCCGGCGACCGGCCAGAGCGGACACCTCGGTGTAGCGACGATGCAGAGCCTCGGCGCGGGCGACGTGCTCCGTGGTCAGCGGGGCCAGCTGTGATGGTGGCGACCACTGGTCCGGCGGCTCGCCGGAGACGTCCTCGAGCCATGCCTCCCACGCCAGCAGCGAGGTCTCCAACCCGTCGAGGGTGGAGTCCCAGTCTGATGCCGATGCCGCCGGCGCGGGGGAGTGGCTCATGCGCTGGCGACCACCGGCACGTTGGGGCCGGCGGCGCCGGTGAGGAGCGCCTCGCGCCAGGCACCGGCGAGGTCGTCGATGATGGTCTGGCACTCCGCGGTCGCGGCCCGGTCGCGACCGATGTTGGCCTCGATGAGCCGCTTGGTCAGGTACGCGTACAGCCCGGACAGTGCCGGCCCGCCCTCCCACAGGTCGACCTTGAGTGTCGAGTGCAGCTCGGTGACGATCTCCTGGGCGTGGAGCAGCTGTGTCCGCGCTGCGTCGTGGTCGCCCGCGTCCTGGGCCACGCCGGCCCGACGGACGTCGAGGGCGAGCCGGTCGTACAGCATGACGAGCAGCCGTCCCGGTGAGGCGGTGGCGATCGAGTTGGCGGCGTACGCGTTGCGGGCGTTGGGGATCATCTCAGCGGCCTTCCGTGGCTATGTGAGTGAACTGCGGGTGGACGCCCTGCCAATCGGCCGCCAGCCGGTACGCCTGAGGTGACCTCGGGTTAAGCAGGTCATCCCTGGCCGGAGCTGTACGACGGCAGCGACCCGAGCTGGCCGGCGAGCCAGTTGCCCTCGGCCTGCAGACGCGACAGCGCCGTCTCCAGGGCGGTGAACGTACGCGTCAGGGTGGTGCGCCGCAGCTCGAGTCGGTCGTCCCACCGCGCGATGTCGTCCTTCAGGAGCTTGGTGGTCGACTCCTTGCCCTGAATGGCTGCGGTGACGGTGCCGTCCGTCTTGTCAGAGGCGCCCTCGGCGACGGTCTGCACCCGTCCGGCGAAGCCGTCGGTGCCGGTGAAGCGTGCTGCGACGCCCGCGGGGTCTGCGTTGTAGGCCTCGGTGAACTTCGCGTCGTCGAAGGTCAGGGTGCCCTCGCGGGTCAGCTCGATGCCGATCTCGGAGAGCGAGCCTCCGGTCGCGGAGAAGACGGCGGATGCCAGCGCTGTCCGGGCCGCGCGTACGGAGCTCTCGCCGGCGAGCTTGCCGGAGGCGTTGGTCGTGGCGTTGTACTTGGTGAGGTTGTCGATCTCGGTCAGCGAGGTGTTCATCGCGTCGACGAGCGCCTTGACGTCCTTCACCAGGCCGGCGGTGTCACGGCTGACATCGAGGCGTACGGCACTCCCGGTCGCGGTCGTGGCGCCGAGGGTGACGGTGACCCCGGGAAGGAGGTCGGCGAAGGTGTTGGTCGCCGAGGTGGCGGTGATGCCGGCGCCGAAGGTGACCTGGGCGTCCTGCCCGGCACGGACGGTGGCTCCGCCGAGCACGGCCGACCCGTCGGTGTTGGTCAGCGTGAAGTCCGAGGCGGCGCCGGTGTCCTTGGACTCGACCAGCAGCCGGTAGGAGCCGTCGGCGACCTTGACGGCGCTGGCTCGCAGGCCGGTGTCGTTGGCAGGGTCGTTGAGGGCGTCGATGACGCCCTGCAGGGTGCCGTCGGTGGTCCCGACGTCGACGGTGGTGCCGTCGAGTCGGTCCAGGCGGATCTGGGTGGAGCCGGTGAGCACGACGTCGGTCAGGGCCGCTGCGGCGGTGTAGCCGAGTTGGTGCGAGCGGGCGACCTGGTCGACGGTGAGGTCATAGGAGCCGGGCTGGGCGTCCTTCGACGCCGTGATGGAGACGGTGTCGACGGAGCTGGTGGCCTTCGTGGGCGTCCAGTTCGCGGGGTCGGCGAGCTTCTCGGCCTTGGTGCCGATGCCGGCGAGGTTGGAGTTGACCGTACGCATCGTCGTGAGCAGCGAGTTGGTCTTGTCCAGCCGCTGCTGCAGCCGGGTCTGCGGGATCGCCTCGAGCTGCATCAGCTGGCTGATGATCGAGGACGTGTCGAGGCCGCTGGCGAGTCCGCCGATGCTGGCGTTGGCCATGCGGTCCTCCTCTGCTGGCGCCCGCGTGACTCGGGGCGACGCGGGGCGTACGGGTGGTCGATCGAGGCTAGGGTGCCGCGCGGGCGGGCCGCAGACGATTGCGCGGTTCTTCACCGATCGGTCTGGCCACCAACCACGAAGCCCGGGTCGGGCGGGTTCTCCGCCCGACCCGGGTCGTGGGTGGGTGCTGCGGTGGTGCTGCTGCTGGTCGTGCGGGTGGATCAGCGGAGCAGCGAGAGTACGCCCTGCGAGGCCTGGTTGGCCTGGGCGAGCATCGCGGTGCCGGCCTGGCTGAGGATCTGGGAGCGCGTGAACTCCATCATCTCCGTGGCCATGTCGGTGTCGCGGATCCGGGACTCAGACGCCGAGAGGTTCTCGACCGACACGTTCAGGTTGTTGATCGTGTGCTCGAGGCGGTTCTGCGAGGCGCCAAGGTTGGCACGCGCCTCAGAGATGTCGGCGATCGCTGTGTCGATCACCCCGATGGCCGCTTGGGCGGCGGAGTGGGACCCAAAACTGATCGCCGCAGTCGAGGCACTGGTGGTGTCGAAACCATCGCCGTCGGAGGTGACGGCGACGGTACCGCCACTCTTCGACACGATCTCCAGCTGACCGTTCGCGTTTACCGATGCGGTGAAGGTGTTGCTGAAGTCGCTACTCGCGTTCAAGTTGTCAACCAACGCCCCGAGTGAGGCAGAGTCACCGGCGACGGCGGTGTAGTCAACCGTGGAGGTGCCGTTGGTGATGCTGATGACGTCGCCCGCGGCGATGTCGCTCGTGTTGACGTTGTTGGTGCCCTTCGCCGACGAGGTCAAGGTGTCCGCGATGACGGAGACGTCGGTCAGTGCGACGTTGATTCGGCTGTTGGCGTCACCATCGGCACCCACCTGGAAGTTGAGCGAGGCCGAGTCGCCGTTGAGCAGGTTGGTGCCGTTGAAGTTCGTGCTCTCCGAGATGCGCGAGAGCTCCGCCTGCAGCTGTGTGACCTCCGTCGTGATGGCGGCGCGAGCCTCGGTGTTGTTGGTGTCGTTGGATGCCTGCACTCCCAGGTCACGCATGCGCTGCAGGATCGCGTGAACCTCGGTGAGAGCGCCCTCGGCGGTCTGCACGACGGAGATGCCGTCCTGCGCGTTGCGGGAGGCCTGCTTCAGGCCACCGACCTGCGAGCGCAGGCCCTCGGAGATCGCGAGACCGGCGGCGTCGTCGGCGGCGCGGTTGATGCGGAAGCCGGACGACAGCTTCTCGAGCGACTTGCTCATGTCGCTCTGCGTCATCGAGAGGTTGCGGTAGCTGTTGAACGCCTCGATGTTCTGGTTGATGCGAAGACCCATGGTGATTCCCTCCTGGAATTCAAGGTCGGACTCCGAGCCCATCCGTGGGCTCCTGTGCCGGGACCTTCGGCCCGGGCTTCCCTCACCTGAGATATCGAGCGCAGACCTTTACCTTCCGGCCACTCGAGACAGCAGAACGCCCCGCGATGTCCGATACGGACAGCGCGGGGCGTTCGCCGTGATCAGCCGTTGAGCAGTCGCAGCACGTCCTGCGGCGCCTGGTTGGCCTGCGCGAGCATCGCGGTGCCGGCCTGGCTGAGGATCTGGCTCTTGGTGAACTGCGTCATCTCCAGCGCCATGTCGGTGTCCCGGATGCGGGACTCCGAGGCCGAGAGGTTCTCCACCGCGACGTTCAGGTTGGCGATGGTGTGCTCGAAGCGGTTCTGCACCGCACCGAGGTTGGCCCGCACGGTCGACACCGCGGTGATGGCGTCGTCGAGCGTGCCCATGGCGGTCCGTGCGTTCGCGTCGCTGAGCAGGTCGACCGCGCCGATGCCCAACGAGGTGGTGTCGACCCCGTCGATGTCGATGGTGATCGAGTCCGAGGCCTCGGAGCCCACCTGGAAGACGGCGGAGAAGGTGCCGTCGAGCAGGCGTACGCCGTTGAAGTTCGTCGCCTGGCTGATGCGGTCGAGCTCGGCCTTGAGCTGCTGCGCCTCGGCGTCGAGCGCGTTGCGCGAGGCCTGGTTGTTCGACCCGTTCGCCGACTGCACCGCGAGGTCCCGCATGCGCTGCAGCATCGAGTGCACCTCGGTGAGCGCACCCTCCGCGGTCTGGGAGACCGAGATGCCGTCCTGCGCGTTGCGCGCCGCGACCTTCAGGCCGCCGATCTGCGTACGCAACCCCTCGCTGATCGCGAGACCCGCGGCGTCGTCGGCGGCACGGTTGATGCGCAGACCGCTGGAGAGCTTCTCCAGCGACTTGCTCATCTGCCCCTGCGTGACCGAGAGGTTGCGGTAGCTGTTGAAGGCATCGATGTTCTGGTTGATGCGAAGACCCATGGTGCACTCGTCCTTGGAATCGGTTGTCCATCGGGACGAGCCCGTCCGTGGGCTCACATTCGGAGGCGGTCCGTCCTGGACCACCGGGTGATGACGCGAGTCTCGTGGACCGGAAGGGTCTGCGTGAGAAAACGCCGAACTCGACCCATTCGCGACGACCGATCCGGCGAATCTTTACCTCCGCCGCGTTTCGACCACGTCTGCTGCAGCGCCCGGTCAGCCCTGCAGCAGACGCAGCACGCCCTGCATCGACTGGTTCGCCTGCGCGAGCATCGCGGTGCCGGCCTGGCTGAGGATCTGGCTGCGCGTGAAGCTGGTCATCTCCATCGCCATGTCGGTGTCGCGGATCCGGGACTCCGACGCGGACAGGTTCTCCACCGCGACGTTCACGTTCGCGATGGTGTGCTCGAAGCGGTTCTGGATCGCACCGAGGTCCGCGCGCACCGTGGACACCTTGGTGATGGCGGTGCTCAGGCTGTTCAGCGCAGCGGTCGCACCGTCGGCCGAGGAGATGTCGAGCGTGTCGATGCCCATCCCGGCGGTGTTCATGGCGTCGTACGTGGGCGCCGCCGCCGAGGCCGCGCCAGCAGTGGCGGTGGGCGTGCCTGCAGCGATGCCTCCGGTGACCACCGGGGCGGTGGCGCCGGGCCCACGGCTCGTGCTGGTCACCACCAGAGAGTTCGCGGTCTCGTCGTAGTCGAAGCGGTAGTCCTCGTCGAGGCCACCCCGCGCGCTGTCGTACGCCGCCTGGAGCGCCGTCGCCACCGTGTCGCCGTCGGCGCCGGCCAGGTTGCGGCTCACGGAGACAGCGACCCCGTCGATCGTGAACGTCAGCGGGGTGCCCGAGTAGTCGTTCTCCAGGTCCACCGTGTTCGCGAACGTCGCCGGCGTCGCCGCCGGCACCTTCAACCCGATCATGATCTCGATGCTGTCGGCGGCGTCCGAACCGACCTGGAAGCTCGTGGAGGTGAACGTGCCGTCCAGCAGCTTCACGCCGTTGAACGACGTCGAGGAGGAGATGCGGTTCAGCTCCTCCTTCAGCTGCTCGGTCTCCGCCTGCAGCGCGTCCCGCGACGCCTGGTTGTTCGACCCGTTCGCCGACTGCACCGCCAGGTCGCGCATCCGCTGGAGGATCGCGTGCACCTCGGTGAGCGCACCCTCTGCCGTCTGCACGACCGAGATGCCGTCCTGCGCGTTGCGCGCCGCGACCTTCAGGCCGCCGATCTGCGTACGCAACCCCTCGGAGATCGCGAGACCCGCGGCGTCGTCGGCGGCACGGTTGATGCGCAGACCGCTGGAGAGCTTCTCCAGCGACCGGCTCATGTCGCCCTGCGTCGCCGAGAGGTTGCGGTAGCTGTTGAAGGCGTCGATGTTCTGGTTGATGCGCAGACCCATGGGGTGTCCTCGGAGGTCCCGGCCGTCCCTGGAGGTGGATGGATGGGCTCCCGTCCGTGGTCGCTCGTACGCACCCATCGGCGGCGCGAGCTCGCACCTGAGGCGAATCCGACATTCGCCTCCGCAGGTGGCGGATCGACCCGATCAGCGGAGGAGGGACAGCAGCTGCTCCGGCGTACGCAGGGCATGCGCGAGCATCGCCGACGCGACGTCCGCCCGCAGCTGCGCCCGCACCAGGTGTGACGCCTCGAGCGCGTGGTCGGCGTCGCAGATGCGGCTCTCAGCCGCGATGCTCGCGCCGAGACTCGCGCCGAGGCGACTGGCGGTGTGTCCGAGCCGGTTCTCGACCGCGCCGAGGTAGGCACGAGCCAAGGACAGGTCGTCCAGCACCGCGTCGATCGAGGCGATCAGACCGCCCTGTGGTGGCGTGACCGGCACCGTCGGCGCTCCGGGATCCTCCGGCGACTGCGGGGCCGGCGGCGGGTTCTCGGGCGGGGGCGTCGCGTCCGGCAGGGGGTCCGGCTGGGTCCGCACCGGCGTTGGGGCGGACGCCGGGGTGAAGGACACCTGCACCTCCTGCGCCGTGACGCCGGGACGGCCGCCGGTGCCGCCGATCACCCCGACGACTCCGCCGATCAGACCGCCCAGACCTCCGTTGCCCGGACCTCCGTTGCCCGGAGGCACGACGACGCCCGCTCCCGTGAAGACGGCATCGACCCCGTCGGCCGAGACCGTGACGGCGCCGGCTCCGAGGGCGCCGTCGAGAGCCTGCTGCAAGCTCGCGAGCCGGGTCTCGGCCGAGGTGCCGCCCGCGAAGACCACCGTCGCGAGGTCGAGAGCGGCACCGCGGTAGGTGATCGTGCCGTTGAGCCGGTCGTAGCTGTCGGGATCGCGCAGGTCCACACCCGAGATCCGCACCGTGGAGCCGGTCGTCGTCGTTGCCGCGGTCGACGTCGCCGTCAGCACGGGGTTCGTGGCGGCCGGCTCCTCCTGCTCCGTCGACGCCGCCGGTGCTGCGGTCGCCGTCGGCCCACCCGGCTCGGCCGGGCTGTGGGGCTGCACCGCTGCGGGCGCGTTGGTGGCAGCAGGGGAGAGGGTGCCGGTCGCGCCGACGTGGTCTCCGGCCAGAAACGCTGCGAGCACCGTCAGGCCCGGCGTACGCATCAGCAGGTGGTCGTCGGCGGCCGGCCCGACCTGCAGCGAGGACGTCGACCCGTCGAGCATCCGGCGTGCGGGTCCGCTGACGGCTGCGAGGGTCCGTCCGGCCTCGGCACGCAGCATCTGCAGCTCGGTGTCGATCGTGGCGACCGCCTGGGGGCCGAGCGCGTCGGCGTTGCCGCGCCGAACGGCCAGGTCACGCATCCGCTGCACGAGCTGGTGGACGGAGCCGAGGGCGCCCTCGGCCGTACGCACCATGCCGATGCCGTCCTGCACGTTGCGGAGGGCGACCCTGCTGCCCCCGATGGTCGAGCGCAACCCCTCGGACACGGCGAGACCGGCGGCGTCGTCGGCGGCCGTGGCGATGCGCAGCCCCGACGCGAGCCGTGCCGCGGCGACCTGACGGTCGGACGCATGGGCCCCGAGTGCGTGGGATGCCGCCCACGCAGGTGCGTTGTGGCGTACCCCGAGCAGCACGGCTGCCTCCCCCCGCGGAGGACGGCGTACGCCGGTGCGCCTCGCTGGACGTCCCCGGGTGCAGCAACGACTTGGCGTACGCGGGGTCATGGCCGGGCCTTGCCGGTCCAGCCAGCCGGCCGGCTGGCCAGTCAGTCATCCAGCCAGTCAGCCGGCCCCTGGACGCCCGCGTACGCGGGCGTTCCCGTGCTTGCGCGGGCATGCAAGCCCGCAGAAGCACCTGGACGCCCGCATACGCGGGCGTTCAGGGGCCCCGGGCGCGACCTGGGGCGACCTGGGGCGACCTGGCGCGACCTGGGGCGAACCGAGGGCTCAGCCCGCGGCGTTCACCGAGGAGTACGCCTGCCGCACCCCGGCCGCAGCCCCGGCGGCGTGGCGTGCCGCGACGGCGGCGACGTACGCGTCCTTGCGGCGCGCGGCGCATCCGTCGGGCCGCTGGTGGGGGATCACGAGCCAGGGCTCGAGAGCGGTCGCGAGGGCGTGTCGGATCAGGGCGAGCGCCTCGGCGCGCATCTGGGAGACCCGCGACTCGGTCACGTCGAGCTCGGCCGCGATCTCGGCCATGGGGCGCTCGGCGAGGAAGTACTGCTCCACCACCGTGCGCAGCCGCTCCGGCAGTTCTGCGATCGCCTCGTGGAGGTAGGCCACCTGCTCGCCTCGCAGGAGCACCTCCTCGGGCGCGGGGGCGTTGTCCACGAGCAGCAGCTCGACGGGCGATCCCTCGCCGGCCTGCAGGCTCATCACCTGGGCGCGAGCGGTGTCCTCGTCGTTGGCGAGCACCTCCTCCGCGCTCAGGCCGAGGGCCGAGGCGACCTCTGCGGTCGAGGCGGGCCGTCCGAGTGCCGTCGCGAGCTCCGAGCGCGTACGGTCCAGGTCGCGGGCGCGGCGACGCACCGACCGGGACGCCCAGTCGACGCTGCGCAGCTCGTCCAGCACGGCGCCCCGGATGCGGGTCGCGGCGTAGCGGGCGAACGGCACCCCGCGACTCCCGTCGAAGGACCTGTCGGCACTGACCAGGGCGGTCAGTCCGGCGGAGGTCAGGTCGTCGCGGCTGACGTGGCTCGGGACGCGACCCATCGTCTCGCGGACGACGTGGCCGACCAGCGGCATGTGCGCGGTGACCCGGCAGCGCTCGGCGGCGTCCTCGTCGGCGCGGGAGGTGATGTCCACGGGAGCGAGATTCGTGCGGACGTCATCGTTTTCGTGGCGGAACCGGCTTTTCTTTACCTCGGCACGGAGTTCTCCTCGGGCGAATGACTCAGGTGGGCCATGGCCCGGCCGATCGGCTTCCTGTCGACGTCCGATTCGTCTGTTACCGACGCCGTCCGCCGGATCCCGGCGCACCCGCACTCACCACTCGAGCCCAGGAGGACCATCGTGGAGCGACTGTCCCTGGTGCTGTGGCGTGAGCGGGAGCAGATGGAGACGCTGCTGTTCAAGCTCGAGCAGGAGACACTCGTGCTCGCCTCGGGCAGGACGCGGTGGCTGATGCGGTCGGCGCGCGAGGTCGAGGCCGTGCTCGAGCAGCTGCGGCAGACCGAGATCGTGCGTTCCGCCGCCGCCGACCAGGCCGCGGCCGAGGTGGGTCTGGAGGTCAACGCCTCACTGAAGGACCTGGCCGAGGCGTGCGAGGAGCCGTGGCAGTCGATCCTGCTGGAGCACCGCGACGCCTTCGAGCAGCTCACGCGTGAGATCGGCGAGTCCGCGGACTCCAACCGCGCGCTCATCGCCGGGGGCCTGCGCTCGGCGCGGGAGTCGCTGATGGCGGTCACCGAGACCCTCGACGGCTACGCCGCCGACGGCCGGGCGCGTACGACCGAGTCCTCGCGCCAGCACTTCGTCGACCGGAGCCTGTGACGTGGCCGGCACCTTCGGCTCCCTCGGCATCGCCCTGAGCGCGATGCGCTACAGCCAGAGCGTCATGGACGTCGCCGGCAACAACATCGCCAACGTCGGCACCGAGGGCTACGTACGCCGCCGCGTCGAGGGAGCCTCGGTGGGTGCTCCCGTGCAGCCCGCGCTGTGGTCGCGCTACGACCGGGTCGGCGGCGACGGTGTCGCCGTGGCGGGCCTGACCCGGATGGTCGAGGAGCAGGCCAACGTACGCAGCCGGCGCGAGCACGGCTCCCAGACCTTCCTGGACACCCGCGCCACGTCGCTGAGCCGGCTGGAGTCCGGGATCGGCGAGCCCGGCCCGGACGGCCTCGCCGCGGCGCTCGCGGACCTCAAGGCCTCCTTCGACGACCTCGCCAACAACCCCGGCGACCAGGCCGCGCGCCAGCAGGTGCTCGTGAAGGCCGCCATCGTGGGCGACGCGCTGCGCGGCCAGGCCGGCAACGTGCTGGACGAGATGACCGACCAGCAGGTCGCGATCACCGAGGCGCTGAGCGAGGTCGAGACGCTCGCCTCGGACCTCGCGGCGACCAACAAGGCGATCAACACCGCGACGCTGACCGAGGTCGATGCCAGCACGCTGATGGACAACCGCGACAGGATCGCCCTGCGCCTCGCCGAGCTGACCGGCGGTTCCGCCTCGTTGCGACCCGACGGGGGCTACGACTTCACCGTTGGCTCCGTCGCGCTCGTGCAGGGACAGCAGACCGCCACCCTCACCGCGACGGACGTGCCGCCGGGCTCCGGCGAGATCGCCGCCCGCACGGCGCTGGTCCAGGTCGACCTCGCCGCGCACCTCGACGGCTTGAACCGGATCGCCGCCGACCTGGCCGCTGCCGTCAACACCGCTCATCGCGGTGGCCACGACCAGGACGGCAACCCGGGCGGCGACCTCGTCGCGGTCACCGCCGGGGACGAGGCCCGTACGCTCCGCGTCGTCGTGAGCGACCCTCGCCAGGTCGCCGCGTCCTCGGTCTCCGGCCCCGCGAACCTCGACGCCGGCAACGCCGACGCGCTCGCCGACGCGGTGCGGGTCGACGCCGACTACCGCCGCCTCGTCTCCGGCTTCGGAGCGACCGTGGCCTCCACGACCCGGCTCGCCACCAACCAGCGGGTGCTGACCGACCAGGTCGACGCCGCCCGCGACCAGGGCGCCGGGGTGAACCTCGACGAGGAGATGACGAACATGCTCGCGGCGCAACGAGGCTACGAGGCGGCCGCGCGGCTGATGCGTACGCTCGACGAGGTGCTGGACACGCTCATCAACCGCACCGGGATCCGCTGATGGGCATCTCTCGCGTCACCCACACCATGCTCACGCAGCGGTCGGTCGACCGTCTGCAGGGCAGCCTCGGTCGACTCGCCGACGCCCAGGAGAAGCTGTCCACCGGCAAGGTGCTCAACCGGCCCTCGGACTCCCCGGCCGACACCGCTGCTGCGATGCGGCTGCGCGCCGGGCTCCGGCAGCAGGCGCAGTTCGAGCGCAACGCCTCCGACGGCCTCGGCTGGCTGGCGCAGACCGACTCCACCCTGCAGTCCATGACGAGCCAGCTGCAGCGCGCCCACCAGCTGGCCATCGCGGGCGCGAACACCGGCGGTCTGTCGGTGGCGGGCCGTGAGGCCATCGCCACGGAGCTCGAGGTGCTCAGGAGCAGCCTCATCGCCACCGCCAACCAGACCTACCTCGACCGCCCGGTGCTGGGGGGCACCACCGCCGGTGGCGTCGCGGTGAACCCCGACGGCAGCGTCGCGGGCGACAGCGGAGCCGTCGTCCGCACCATCGGCGAGGGGATCAAGGTGCGCGTGAACCTCGACGCGACTCAGGTCGTCGGCCCGGGCGGGCAGATCTTCACCCAGCTCGCCGCCCTGGCCAACGCCGTCCGTGCCGGCGACACCACCGCCATCGGCGAGGGCATCACGGCCGTCAAGGCCGGGGTCGAGCGTGTCGTCACCGCCCAGGCCGACGCGGGCACGCGGTACGCCCAGGTCGAGAAGGCATACCAGCAGTCCACCGACATCGAGATCTCGCTGCGTACGCGGCTCTCCGACATCGAGGACGCAGATCTCGCCGAGGCTTCGATCGAGGTCAGCACCCAGGAGGTGGCGTACCAGGCCGCCCTCGCCTCCACCGCACGGGTGATCCAGCCCAGCCTGTTGGACTTCCTGCGATGATGACTGCCGCCCCAGCCCACCACACCGCCACCGAGGGAGCCGACGTGGACCTGCCCGTGATCGAGCTCGCCCGGCCGATGCCGGGCTTCCCCGAGCACCGCCACTTCACCCTCGTGGCGCTCGACGACGCGAGTCTCCTGTGCAGCCTGCAGTCGCTGGAGGAGGAGGCCCTGCGCTTCCTGGTCGTGCCGCCGCACCCCTTCTTCCCCGAGTACGCCCCCGTGATCGACGACGAGACCGTCGGCGAGCTCGGCGTGCAGCGCGCCGAGGACGTGATGCTGCTCCTCGTGGTCACGGCCGGCCAGTCGCTCGCGGAGACCACCGTCAACCTGGCGGCACCCATCGTCGTGAACGCCTCGACGATGCAGGCCGCGCAGGTGATCCTCGAGGACCCCGCCTGGCCGGTGAAGGCGGGACTCGCCACGCCGTGAGCGCCGCTCACCTCCGCCCCGCACCGCGGGCGGGCGGGTAGCGTGCCCCCATGCTGGTCCTGAGCCGTCGCATCGGAGAGAGCATCGTCATCGGCGACGACGTCACCGTGACCGTGCTCGAGGTGCGTGGCGACGTGGTGCGTGTGGGCATCGATGCGCCGCGCTCGGTCGCGGTCCACCGCGCCGAGCTGCTCGAGCAGATCGGCGAGTCCAACCGCGACGCGGCCTCGCCGGCGGACTCCGCCGTCGACCAGCTCAAGGGCGCGCTGCTCGGTCGCCGCGGCGGCCTCGACCTGCCCCGCGCCGATCGCCCGGGCCGGGGCGGCGACGCAGGCCCGTCCTCCCAGCCCTGAGGGGCGCTCGGGCAAACGTCCCGAGGGCAAAAGATTCGCCGCTTTCCCGCGGCACGCACGCGTTCGTCTCAGCCGAGACCTCCGACCGCCGATGGTCCCGATGCGGCTCCCGGTGTCGTCCGACCCCGGCAACCGCGCCGTGACGCAGTCGGAGCCGGGGGAGGCACACGATGGACGAGGACGAGGAGATCGTCGAGGAGTTCCTCGTGGAGAGCCACGAGCAGCTCGACCAGCTCGACCGGGACCTGGTCGAGCTGGAGCGCGACCCGTCCTCCCGCGAGCTGCTCAGCGGGATCTTCCGCGCCATCCACACGATCAAGGGCACCAGCGGATTCCTCGCGCTGACGCGCCTGGAGAACCTGACCCACGTCGGGGAAAACCTCCTCTCGCGCCTGCGCGACGGGCAGATGGAGCTGACCCCCGACATCGGCGAGCAGCTGCTGCGGATGGTCGACACCGTCCGCGCCCTGCTGGTGCAGGTCGAGCAGCACCGCACCGACGCCGACGGCGTCCCCGAGGTCGACGAGGTCGTGGCCGCCCTCCAGGCCGCGCTCGAGGGCCGTACGCCGCCCCCGGCGACCGACCTGCAGCGAGCCGAGCCCCTCCCCGAGCTCGAGTCCCAGCCCGAGCCCCGTCCCGAGCCCCGTCCCGAGTCCGCGCCGCAGCCCGAGCTGCAGTCCGACGATCCCCCGCCCGAGGTCGACCCACCGGGCAGCGTCGTGGACGCCAGCATCCGCGTCGACGTGGCGCTGCTCGACGACCTCGTGCAGCTCGTCGGTGAGCTGGTGCTCACGCGCAACCAGATCCTGCAGCGCACCTCGGTGACCGACGACGTCGAGCTGCTGCGCGCCTCGCAGCGCCTGGACCTCGTGGCCTCGGAGCTCCAGGAGTCGGTGATGCGGACGCGGATGCAACCCATCGGTCAGGTGTGGGCGAAGATGCCGCGCGTCGTCCGCGACCTCGCGCGTCAGCTGGGCCGCGAGGTCGACCTGCGGCTCGAGGGGCACGACACCGAGCTGGACCGCTCCTTGCTCGAGGCCCTCAAGGGCCCCTTGGCGCACCTGGTGCGCAACGCGCTCGACCACGGCATCGAGCCCCCGTCGACGCGGGAGCAGCTGGGCAAGGCCCGCACCGGTCGACTGCTCCTGCGCGCCAGTCACGAGAACGGCCTCGTGGTCATCGAGATCAGCGACGACGGCGCCGGCCTCGACCCGGCGAGGATCGCCCGGACAGCCGTGTCGCGTGGGGTCGTGGGTCGCGACGAGGCCGACCGCATGACCGACAAGGAGCTGGTCGAGCTGCTCTTCCGACCCGGCTTCTCCACCGCCGCCGAGGTCACGAACGTCTCCGGCCGAGGCGTCGGCATGGACGTGGTGCGCACCAACATCGAGCGCATCGGCGGCACGGTCGACCTCACCTCGGAGACGGGTCGGGGCACCACCTGCCGGGTGCGTATCCCGTTGACCCTGGCGATCATCCCGGCGCTGGTCGTCGCCGAGGCGGGCGAGCGGTACGCGATCCCCCAGAGCGACCTTGTCGAGCTCGTGCGGCTGGAGGGTGGTCAGGACGCCCCCGAGGTCGAGCAGGTCGCCGGCGCCCCGGTGCTGCACCTGCGTGGCGACCGGCTGCCCCTGGTCAGGCTCGCCGACGAGCTCGGCCTGCCACCGACCCGGCCGGACGCCCTGGTCGTGGTCGTCGTCGAGGCCGACGGGGCCCGCTTCGGCCTGGCCGTCGACGACGTCCACGACACCCAGGAGATCGTCGTGAAGCCCATCGGCCGTGCGCTCAAGGGCCTCGGGACCTACGCCGGCGCCACCATCATGGGCGACGGCCGGGTCTCGCTGATCCTCGACGTCGCCGGCATCGCCGCCTCGCACGGCCTGCACGGCCTGCACGGCCTGCACGCCGACGTCGCGGTCACGGCGTCGACCGCGGCTCCGCAGACCCTCGAGACCTCGCGGTCGCTGCTGGTGCTGGAGGTCGCGGGTGGCCGACGGGCGGCCCTGCCGCTCGCCGAGGTGGCACGGCTGGAGGACATCGCCGCCGACACCGTCGAGTGGACCGGCGACCGGGAGGTCGTGCAGTACCGCGACGGCCTGCTGCCCCTCGTACGCCTCGCGACGGCGATCGGCCTGCCCGACACCTCGGACGGCCGCGACCGGCTGAGCCTCGTGGTGCACGAGGGCGACGGGACCCGCGTCGGGCTCGTGTTCGACCAGGTCGTCGACGTCGTCGAGAGCGCAGCGGTGCCCTCCTCGGTGGGGCGTCGCCCGGGCGTCACCGGCTCGGCGGTCGTCGCCGACCAGGTCACCGACCTGGTCGACCTGCACGACGTCGTACGGGCGGCGGAGGTGGTCGCATGAGCGCGGCCCCGATGACCTCCGACATCGAGCAGGTCTGCACCTGCTGGGTCGACGGCCAGCTCTTCGGCGTCCCCGTGCAGTGGGTCCAGGAGGTGCTGCGCGAGCAGCCGCTCACCCCGGTGCCGCGGGCACCCGGCGCGGTCCTGGGCCTGATCAACCTGCGCGGACAGATCGTCACGGCCATCGACCTGCGCAGCTGCCTGGGTCTGAGGCCGCGCCCGACCGGCCGACCCGCGATGAACATCGTGGTCCGCAGTCGCGGCGAGGTCGTCAGCCTCGTCGTCGACGACATCGGGGACGTCGTCCCCGTGGACGCGGCGCCCGTCGCGGTCCCCAGCAACGTCCCCGCGCGGATCCGCGCGGTGGTCTCCGGCGTCATCGGCCACGCGGGGTCGTCCCTGCTGGTGCTCGACCCCGACGCCGCCATCGACTCACCCGTTGACACCTCCGGAGGGAACCCATGACCGAGCTCTTCGAACCCCGCGCCAGCGACGAGGACCTGCCCGTGCGCAGCAGCCC